>DATNFK010000010.1:0-11548 GCA_035606395.1 Terriglobales bacterium
GGACTCCATGGGAACCACCCGATTATCGGAGGTTCTCATTTGAGTCACTGGAGACTCGCACGACCGCTAAAACCGGCCATTTCCGCCACGCCAAGGCCAAATCCTCTGGTCTCGGCTGGACCAAAGTTGGGTAGCAGGTCAACCGGAGGGAGCCTATAGTTTCAATTGGCTCAGTTTTGGGGGGCATGTCACTTCCATCTCAGGTCATTCCACTGTGAGCGATAGTGGTAAGGATCTCGAGCCCGTGGCGCTGGCGACGGTAAAAGTTAACACGTAGGTCCCCGTTGGCGTCCCCGAATTGGTGAAGCTTCCGCCGCCACCGCTTGAGCCACCGCCACCGCATGCGATGCTCAAGCAGAGCGCCGCAAATACAGACGCTGCCAGCCGCTTGCGGCGGAGCCTAACAGATGCCAAGCCGAGCAGACCCAGACCTGCCAGCCACATCCAGGGCTGAGTCGGGAATGACGCCGTGGGGCTCAAAAAATTGCTTCTCGCAGTCGTGGACACTGTCACGGTCGCGTCAATCGGCGTCGCTCCGGAGATTGAGATGCTAGCCGTCTTAGGGGTGCAGAGAGCCCCGTTGGGCGCTCCTGTACATCTCAAGTTGAAAGTGCCGGTTAGCCCGCTGATCGGTGTCAACGCAAGTTCATAGGTCGCCGTTTGCCCGGCGCTCACGGTGGCAGAGGTACTGGAACCGCTTGCCGCGGCGATCACGAGATCCGAGCCAGTCCCCGAAAGCGCGACCGTTTGGGGAGTTCCGGGGGCATTGTCGGCGACGGTCAACGTCCCGTTGCTCGTCCCCGTCGCCGTCGGCGTGAACGTCACTGCGATCACGCATCTCGCGCCGGCAGCCACGCTCTCGCCGCAGTTATTCGTCTCCGCAAAATTGCCGCTGACGACGATGGAGATGTTTGTCAATGCGACCCCGCCCGCATTGGTCAGCTCCACCGTCGCCGGCGTCGTTGTCGCTCCGATAAGCTGCGCCCCAAACTGCAGCGCGGCGGGCGACAGCCCCGCCGCAACTGCCGTGCCGCTCAGCGCCACCGTCTGCGGACTGCCAGAGGCGTCATCGGCAACGGAAAGTGTTCCATTGAGCGGGCCCGTCGCGGTCGGCGCGAATATAACACTGAGTGCACAGCTGCTTTCCGCTGGTTCCGGGGTTCCGATACATCCGTTGGAAAGAACCTCAAAATTGGCGCTTGCGGTTATTCCATAGATGCTCAACGGACCTCCACTATTGACGAGGGTGATTGTCTGCGGTGCGCTTAGGTAGCCTACCGGCTCGGATGAAAATGAAACGCTGGTGGGAGAGAGCGTTACTACCGGTGGCGGCGTACCTGTACCTGCAAGTACGACCGTTTGCGGGCTGCTGGTGGCATTCTCATTGAAGTTGAGGCTCGCGGTTTCATCTCCCAGGATCGACGGCCTGAACGCGACCGTCACCGCGCAGGTAGCCATTGGCGCCAGCGATGCCCCACTGCACGTGTCGGCGCCAACCGTGAAATCCGCCGCATTGGCTCCGGAAAGCGTCACCGCTTCCGACCCAAAATTTAAACTCGCGCTGCCGCTGTTGGTAACCGCGACGGACTCCCCCAAAGTTGACATATTCACCGCCTGCTCGCCGAAGTTGACGGGAGCAGACGAAAAAATCATGGAAGGTGCGATGGCGGTTGGATTGATTTCAAATACAGTGCCGCCCGAGGAATTCGTGCCGCCGCCGGCGTTGGTCGTTCCGTAAAAATTCCCCGCACCGTCCATGACCAACGCCGTAGCGGGCATTTCGCCATCACCGGCGGTGAGCCCAAACCGGTGCACGACCTTTTCCGTGTAAGCGCCGGCCGCGTTTGCCAGTTCGAAAACCGTGCCGCAACCTTCGGTGCCGCAGCCCGAGCCGCCCTCCCACGTGGTGCCGTACAGATTGCCCTTGGCATCGAGCACCAGCCCGGCTTCCGGGGATTGGCCGTCGCCGTTCTTCGGCCCCTCAAAGCTATACAGTACCCGCTCGCTATAGCTGCCCGAAGCCTTCACCAGCTCAAATACCGTGCCATTGTTGTTGGCGCCGCCCCGCTCCGTCGTGCCATAGAGGCTGCCCGACGTATCGATGACCAAGCTTGAATCCGGCAGCCAACCGTCCGCGCCCGTGAAGCTGTATAGTACGTTTTCGCTATAGCTGCCGTTGGAATTGGCCAGTTCAAATACGATTCCGCAACCGGCGCCCTGGCAGGCCGTCAAGTCCCCGGCGCCCTCCGCCGTACCATATAGGTTGCCCGCGGCATCCATTGTCAAACCGGCCGCCGGCGACCAGCCGTCCGTCGAGGTGCATCCGAAACTGTGTAGGATGCGCTCGGTGAATCCTCCGGAAGAGTGGACCATCTCGAATACCTCGCCATGGCCGCAGGCGCCGCCGCTGTAAGTGGTTCCGTAAAGATCGCCCGAGGAATCCATGGTCAGGCTCGCGGACGGGTAGCCTCCATCGGCTCCGGTGAATGCGTAAAGCACGCTTTCGGTGTAACCGGAGGCGGACTTAGCCAGTTCGAAAACCGTCCCGCAGCCGTCGATGTCCGTGGCTACAAGGCAGTTGTCGGAGCCGCCGCCATACTGCGTTGTGCCGAACAGATCGCCCGAATTATCCATGATTAGACCCGCAAATGGGCTGGCGCCATCGTTGGGTTGGGAACTGCTTCCGAAGCTGTAGAGAATTGATTCCTTGTAACCGCTCGACCCTTTCACAAGCTCGTAAACATTTCCGCATCCATAAATCACATTCCCATGGTTGTCGCACGGCGTCGTGGAACCTTCCAACGTGGTTCCGAAAAGATCGCCAGACCGGTCGATGAGCAGGCCGCCTGTGGGTGAGTAACCGTCCGTCATTGTGCTCGCGAAGCTGTGCAGCACCGTTGCCGTTTGTGCCCAGGCGCCGAGGCACAACACTAGTACCAGGAGTGCCGGCATGAATTTCAGCCTTCCAATCATCGCGATGCTCCGAAGCACGGAACGGACCGTCTCGCAGCGTACATGACATGCTCGCCCAAACACAATTACAAAAACAACGAACCCGCTTTGCAGACGGCGCGACGGCGGGTGGAAAAATATCCCCCGATCAGTTCACCTTGGGTCATCATCGGCGCGAACAGCCACCCACAGAGTGTGGCAGTCGTAACGTCGCGCAATGGATCAAGCATGTTGCCCCACGTCGGCCAGGGCTGCGCTACCCACGCGGCTGCTGGCCGGCCCCGAGGGCGGATTCACCCTCGCCGAATTCGCCGCCGCCCAGGCGGCAGGCTGGCAGCCGGTGAGTTTAGGCCCGCGCCTTCTCCGCTGCGAAACCGCCGCCCTCGCCGCCCTGGCCCGATTGATCGTGGCTGCCGTGAGCCGCTAGCGTCAGGCCCAGCAGCACCGGCACCAGCACCAACAGCGGTGCGAACAACCACCAGCAGCGCGTGGCAATCGTAACGTCGCGCAATGGATCGAGCATATTGCCCCAGGTCGGCCAGGGCTGGGGCAAACCCAGTCCTACCAATTCGAGGCTGACCTCCGCGCCGATGGCGGCGGCCAGCAGCAGCGCGAAATAAGTGCCTGCCAACCCGCGCATGTTGGGCCAAAGGTGTCGGCGCATGACGTGGAATCGTGTCGCCCCCAGCGCCACCGACGCTTGGACAAAATCCTGTTCCATCAATCCGCGCGCCGCTCCTTGAAACGCCCACGCCGCCACCGGCCATGCGGCCACCGAAAACAAAGCGACCAAAACCAGTGCGATGACCATGGCGCTCGCATCGAGCGGCAGCGCCGCGCGCACCGCGACCAATACGAATATCCAGGGCAGGCTCCGCGCGATCTCGCCGGCCCCGCGGCCGAGCCCGGCGAGCGTCGGCGAAAAAGCCGAACCCATGCCAACCAGCAGCGCCAGGCACAGCGCCGGCAGCGTCATCGCCACCGCCAGCAGCGATGTCAATCCCGTAGCGAGCAACAATCGCGAATAAACGTCGCGGCCAAACTCATCGGTGCCCATGAAGTGCTCGGCGCTCGGCGGCGCGATGGCGTGGCCGCGATCCTGGGCTCGGAACGAGATCGGCGCCGCCCACGGCCCGATCACGGCGAGCAGTACCCAAAGCGCCAGCGCCCAGCGCGTCCACTGTCGCCGGCTTTTCACGCCGCCCGCGCCCGTAGTTGCGGATGCAGCCTGGTTTGCACCGCGTCCGACAGTATGTTGGCGGAGATGGCCAGCAGGCCCGAAAGTAATACCAGCGCCGAGAGCACCGGCAAATCCTTCGACTGCGCCGCTTGAATCGAAAGCTGGCCGATGCCCGGCCATCCCAGCAGCGGCTCCAGGATCACCAGTTCAACCAGCGCCTGCGTCAACGTCAGCGACGCCACCGGCACCAGCACGTCGCTGGTGTTCGGCAACGCATGCCGCAGCAATAGACGCGCCGGACCAAATCCGGCGGCGCGGCCTTGCAATAAAAAAGGACGGCTGCGAACCTGCGCCAGCGCCTGCGCCGCCTGAAAATAAACCGTCGGCAGAAACGCCAGCGCCAGCACCGACGCCGGCAGCCAGGGCGACGGCTGCGCATCCGTCGGCAGCCACGCCAGCGGAGCCAGCAGCAGCGCGCCGATCGCCAGAACCCCCAGCGGAAGCGCGGTGAGCACCGCGGCCAGCGCGTGTAAAACCCAGCCCAGGCGTCGTTCAAAGCGCCGGCGTCCGCTTTCGCCCAGCCACGCCGGTATCAAAGCGAGTAACAATCCCGCGCCCCAGGCCAGTCCCAATCCAAGTATGATCAATTCGAAACTTGCGGGAATCCGCTGCCGGAGTAAACTGGCGACACTGCGATGGTACTCGATCGAATAGCCAAGCTGCCCGTGCGCCGCATCCCCCACCCAATGGGCGAAGCGAAGCCCCCAATTTTCCTGAGGCAAGTAGAGGGCACGCCAATGCGCCAGGGCTGCCGCCGGGACCGTGGGGTCAAGTTCAAGCGCGGTGAACGCATCGCCGGGCGTGAACTGCGCCAGGGCGAAGCACAGCAGCAGCGTAGCCGCGAGCGTCAGCCCGGCGGTCGCGACGCGAGGCCAGAACGATCCCAATCGAGACATCCGTTGGCAAGCATACCGCGAGTTGGAATAATGATCGTGGCGTTGCTGGTCGCGACCGCCTGGGCGCAGCGCCAGATCCTTCCGGTCCACGGCGTCCGGGGCGGGGAACTGGTGGCCGCCGCCGCCAGCGATCCGCAAACCCTCAACCCGGTTTTCGCCACCGATAACGCCTCCCAGCTCATCAGCAGCCTGACCCAGGCCGACCTGATGCACATCAATCCGCGCACGTTGAAAGTCGAGCCAGCGCTCGCCACGAAGGTCGTGCAAGTCAGCGATCGCGTTTGGAAAGTCGAGTTGCGCCGCGACGTAAAATTCAGTGACGGAGTGCCGTTCACCTCCGCCGACGTCGCCTTCAGCTTCGCCGTTTACACCGATCCCAAACTCGACGCGCCCGAGCGCGAGCTCCTGACCGTGAAAGGGGCGCCGATCCGCTGCCGCGTGACCGGGCCTCTGGAGGTGGAGCTCGACCTGCCCGCCCCGGTCGCCGTCGGCGACCGATTATTCGACAGCGTCTGGATGCTGCCCCAACACCTGCTCGACCCAATCTACCGGCGCGGGCAATTGCAGCAAGCCTGGGGCCCGTCCACCCCGCCCGCGCAAATGGCGGGCCTGGGCGCCTTCCGGCTCGACCAATTTGCGCCCGGCCAGAGCGTTCATCTGGCGCGCAATCCCTACTATTGGCAAGCTGATGCCACGGGTGCGGCTTTACCCTACGTCAACGGCGTCCGCCTCCGCGTCGTCGCCGACGCCAATCTCCGCTTCACCCTGTTTGCCCGTGGCCAACTCGATGGCATGGACCCGGTCTCGAGCGCCGACTTCGTCCGCCTCCAGGGCAATCCCTGCTGCCACATGATGGACGCCGGACCCGGCTTGAACAGCGAAGTGCTGGTGCTGAATTTCGCCGCCCGTCCCTATTTCGCCCGGCCCGAGTTCCGCCGCGCCCTCTCCCAGGCCATCGATCGCGCCAACCTCGTCGCCAATGTATATGACGGCAAAGCGGTGGCGTTGGCATCGCTGACCAGCCCCAGCTCCGGTATGTGGGCCGACCCAACGCCTCCGACCGCGGTCAACCCCGCCGCCGCCCGCGCCGCCCTGGCGGCGATTGGCTTTCATGTCGGGCAAGGCGAGCAAGGCGTGCTGCGCGACCCCCAGGGCCAGCCGGTGTCGTTCTCCCTTCTGGTGCCGGCGACCAACCAGGCCCGCATGAAAATGGCGGTCTTCCTCCAGGAGGATCTCCGCCGCATCGGCATCGCCATGGCCGTGGTCCCGGTCGATTTCGCCACCTACGTCGACCGCCTGCTGCACCGCCGCGACTTTGAAGCGGCGCTGCTCGGCGTTCAAATTCCCGACGCCGATCCCAACACCGAGAGCAATGAATGGACGCTGGCGGGCTCCCTTCACCTCTGGAACCACACGCCTTCGGCGGCGCCTGGCTGGGAACTCGACCTCGACCGCTGGTTCCAGCAGCAACTGGCGACCACCGACCCGGCCGAGCGTTTGCGCATCTACCGCCGCATCCAGGCTACCGAGCGCCAACAATTGCCCTTGATTCCGCTGCTCGCGCCGGATATATTGTCAGGGACGCGAACCGGATTGCAAGCTGCCGCGCCGGCTTTGCTGCCGCCGCATTGGTTGTGGAACGCGGCCGAGCTGTACTGGTCGCCCGAGCGAAGGTGAAATTGCGCAAGTCCCCGGAACCAGCTCCCAAGACGGCCAGTGCCATCGGCGCCGACTCCACCGACGTTGAGCTGGTTCTCGCCTGCCGCGCCGGCAATGGCGCCGCTTGGCGCTTGTTGGTGCAGCGCTATGAAAAGCTGGTGCTGGCCGTGGCGCGGCGCCACCGCCTGGGAAGGGAAGAGGCCTCCGAGGTCTTCGAAGCCGTCTTTGCCGAGCTCTGGGATTCGCTCGGCCGGCTGGAACAGCCGCAATCGGTGCGGAGTTGGCTTTCGACCGTAGCCCGCCGCCACAGCCTGGCGCAAAATCTTTACCAGCGGCGCTGGGTCGAGTTGGCCGAGCTCGACGACGTCCTCGAGCAGGACTCGCAGCCGGCGGGCGACGAGCTGCTGCTGCAACTCGAGCGCGAGGAGAGCGTCCGCGTCGCCATGGCCCGCCTCTCGCCCCGCTGCCGGCGTGTCATTGAATGGCTGTTCTTCACCGACCCGCCACCCGACTACCAGGAGATCGGCCGCCGCCTCGGCCTGACCCCCAACTCGATCGGCTTTATCCGTGGACGCTGCCTGCGTAAGCTCAAGGAATTCATGGCCGAAGACAGCCAGAACGCAACGCCCTGATTGAACGGCGCAACGCCGGAGAGGGGCTGCCGGGGTCCCCGCTCCGGCGTTGCGCCTAAGCGGGGCGCGCGGCGGTAGCCGCGCTGGGGCCCGCGCCTATTAACGGACCCTGCTATTCTTAGCTGACTCTGGTTATGGGTGATGGCATAGCAACGTCGTCCGCGATCGGCCTGCGCGTTTTGACCGAGCCGGCCGAATACCGCGCCTATGTGGCCGCCCATGGCCCGCCCGGGCGCGAGTATTTCGCCCAGTTGGCCGAGCTCCTGGCCCAGGAATCCCGCGTCGAGCCCGCCCGCATGGCGCCCCTCGCGGAAACCCTCCTGCAACACGCCCGCTCCACCGGAGTCGGCGAGTACGAGGCCTTGGCACTACGGGCCTGGGGCAACGTGGCCTTCGCCTGTGGCGACTACGGCCTGGCGGTCGAACATTACCGCGGCGCGCTCGAGCGCTTCGACAAGGAAATGGATCTCGAGCGCGGGCGCACCCTCAGCTCACTGCTCCACCCCCTGGCCATGCTCGGCGAAAACGAGGCCAGCATGGCCGCCGCCGCCGAGGCCCGCGCCTGCTTTTTGCGCTGCGGCGCCAGCCACCGCATCGCCCGGCTCGACATCAACCTGGCCAGCGTTTACTTCCGCGAAGATCGCTTCGCCGACGCGCTCACCGCGCTCGACCAGGCCCAGGCCGGCATGATCTCCGGCGGCGCCGAGAGCGACTCCGACCACGAGGCCTGGGCCGCCATCCGCGTCACCCGCGCCGTCGTGCTCATCAATCTGGCGCGGTTTGCGGAAGCCGAATCCGCCTACCAGGAAGCCCGCGATTACTCCCTCGCCCACGACATGCCGGTGCTCGCCGCCCAGGCCGAGTACAACATCGGCTATCTCTATTTCCTGCGCGGACAGTACGTCAAGGCCATTCGCGCCCTCGACCGCGCCCGCGAGACCGCCGCCGCCTCCGGCGACAAGCTCCACCTCGCGCTCTGCGACCTCGACCAGGCCGATGTATGCATCGAGCTCAATCTCTATGAGGATGCCCTCCAGTTGGCCCACTCCTCGCTCAAGCAGTTCCAGGCCCTGGGCATGCCCTACGAGCAGGGCAAGTCGCTTACCAATATGGCGGTGGCCGAGCAGTTCCTCGGCCACGACAGCGCCGCGCTCGAGCTTCTGGGCCAGGCCGAGGTGGCCTTTGCCAACGCCAACAACGAGTTCTGGGTGCACATGGCCAACCTCTACCGCGGTGTGGTGCTTCTCAAGCTCGGGCGCTGTTTCGAGGCCATGCAGCTCAGCGAGCGGGCGCGCGTGTTTTTCGAGCTGCGCCAGACCCGCACCAAGGCAATCTACGCCGGCATCATGTCGGCCCGCGCCCGCGCCGCCGCCATGGATGTCGCCGGCGCCCGCCTCGCCGCCGAGCGCGCCGAGGCCGCCTTGGGCCAGCTCCAGGCGCCCTGGCTGCACGTGCAGGTGCAAATGCTGCTCGGGCAGTTGGCCGAGCGCAGCGGCGATCGCGCCACCGCGCTCGCCGCCTACGAGCGCGCCATGAGTGAGGCCGAGGCCACGCGCGGCAACATCAACTTCGACGAGTTGCGCATCTCCTTCATGCGCGACAAGAGCCAGTTATACGAGCGCTACCTCGAGCTGCTGCTCGGCGGCGAAACCGCGCCCCCGCCGGAGGCGGTGTGGCTGCACATGGAGCGCGCCAAGTCGCGCTCGCTGGCCTCGGTGATGGCGGGCGGATTCGGCGCCATCCAGCCCCGCATGGGCGAGGGCAGCCGCGTGGTTCACGAGATCAGCCGCCTGCGCGAGGAACTTAACTGGTACTACCGTCAACTCGACCCCGGCCAGCCCGGTGGCAACCGCCCCACCGAGGGCGGCGTTGACGACGTCCTGAAAGCGATCCAACACCGCGAGCATCAACTGCTCCGCGCCATCCGCCAACTGCCCGACGACGAGTACCGCATTCTCGAACAGGAATCGGGCATCACTCTCGAGCGCATGCGCCACCACCTCGGCGACGCGAGCTGGATCGAATATTTTCACTGCGCCAGCGGCTTCGTGGCCGTCGTCGGCGACCGGCACGATCTGCGCGTGGTGCGCCTGCCGGGCGAGCGTTCGGCGGTCGAGGGCGCCCTGCGCCTGCTCCGCTACCAGGTGGGGAAGCGCGCCATGGAGAGCGAGTATTTCCGCCAGAACGCGGGCGCCTTTCTCCGCGCCGCGGATTCGCATCTCGACTTGCTCCAGCGCGAACTGATCGCCCCCCTGCTGCCCTACATAAAGAACCGGCACATTCTGATCATTCCCCACGGCGTGCTCCACGCCCTCCCCTTCACCGCGCTGCATACCGCGGGCGAGGGCGGCGAGGCTGGATCCTCGCTGCTCGACCACCACAGTTTGTCGCTCGCCCCCAGCGCCGCCGTCTTCGCCCTCGCCAGCCAGCGCCCGCCCAGTCCCGAGCGCCAGCGCTTGCTGGTGGCCGCCGAACCCGCCTTCGCCGTCAGCGAGATCGCCGCTGTCAGCCGCTGCTGGCCCGAGGCGACGGTGCTCAGCGGCACCGCCTCGACCCTCGCGGCGGTGAAACTGGCGGCCGCCTCCAGCCGCCTGATCCACATCGCCGCCCATGGCGTGTTCCGCGCCGATAATCCCTACTTTTCGGCGTTGGAGTTGGCCGACGGACGCTTGAACGTCATTGACATTTACAACCTCCGCCTGCACGCCGATGTCGTGGTTCTGAGCGGCTGCGGCACCGCGCTGGGCGACCTCGCCGGCGGCGACGAGATCATCGGATTAAGCCGGGCATTCCTCTACGCCGGCGCGCGCGCCGTCATCGCCAGCCTGTGGGACGTGGACGACCGCACCACGGCCGAGTTCATGACCTGCTTCTACCGCCATTGGACGGCAGGGAACAACACCCTCGCCGAAGCGCTCCGCCACGCCCAACTCGAATTCCGCGAACGCTACGCCCACCCCTTCTTCTGGGCACCCTTCCAGTTAATCGGCGCGTTCCGCTAGCGCGACAAATACTTGGCCTCAAAGCCCGCAAACCCTCGGTACATCGCCGTCCGACCGCCTGGGCTATAATCAACTGCACGCACTCGTCGGGGCGTGGCTCAGCCTGGTAGAGCACCTGGTTCGGGACCAGGGGGTCGGAGGTTCAAATCCTCTCGCCCCGACCAATGTTTTCCTGCCTTTTCTCGGCTCTACGCGGGGGCTCTACGCCAACAACGGGGGACCAGCAGGACGCGGGATGGTTCAACCGCATAGTACCTTAACTCGCAGGCGGTAGTTTTCGAAGTTGCGGAAGCCGAAAGCCTGACGGCTGATCAGTTCCATTTTTGTGTGAAACCCCTCGGTGATGCCGTTATTGCGGCTGAAGCGCCACATGGTGGCGATCTCTTCTGACCAGGAATGCAGGGTGTCGCCCAAACTGGTAGACGGCGCGCGGCTCTACGCCAACAACGGGGGACCAGCAGGACCCGGGATGGTTCAACCGCATAGTACCTTAACTCGCAGGCGGTAGTTTTCGAAGTTGCGGAAGCCGAAACGGAGCGGATGACATGAATCTCGTATTGTTCGAGCCTGGTGTCTGACCACTCACATGGGTAATCGGTTTCGGTCACCCCCACTCCCAGTGGCAGCGCGATTGAAAAGAGCGTGCTCGATGTTTCAAACTGCCGGTTCCAGCAGTTTTGCGCGAATCATGGGACCATGGTAACGGAATTCCAGGTCTGGAGCCCTTGCTCTCTGTCCGAATAGTTGCGTGCAGGTTAAAATCTGGTGGCCTATGACATTTAACGTACCGCCACGCGGAATGCGGTTCTACGAGCAGGTAGTGGAACGCAGTCATGCTTTAATCCACGCTGGGATTTGGGAAGGAATTCACCCCGCGAGGCTCAGAACTTGGCTGAACAACTTCACGACGGAGGTCGAGCGGTACCTGTGCGCCGGGCTTCTGGACAGCTTGATATATCGGTCTGCGGATCAGACGACTGCGCTAACGAGCCAGGTATTCCAGAGATCATTACCAGACTTGGTCCGGCGGTCCCTCCGTGTCAATGTAGCTGAGACCGTTTCCCTGGCGATAATTACCGAGCAGGGCGAGATGGGGACTCAGCATGACAAGGTATCGGGAAGAAGCTTTTGATTTGCCGTCGGAGGCCGCCGCGGAACGTAGCGCCG
>DATNFK010000011.1:0-99033 GCA_035606395.1 Terriglobales bacterium
ATCTGCGCCCCGATCAGCACCACGAATGGTGCGGTCAGCACCCCGTGATTGGCCTCGTCGGTCGCGTCAACCACGCTGCGCTCAACATCGCGCGCCAACTCGTGCGACTCCTCCATCTTGTCATTCAGCGTGATCTTCCGCACCATGTCCGTCAGTTCGTGGATGTCCTGATCCCCCGACGCGTTCTCGCGCTTGGCCACCGCCAGCGCCTGGGCATTGTTATTGAGATCGAGGTAATACGTCTCGATGCCCCGCATCTGATGATCCGGATTCGAATTGGCGTGGATGGAAACGAACAAATCGGCATGTTCGCGATTGGCAATCGCGGTTCTCTCGTCGAGCGGAATAAACGTGTCGTCGTCGCGCGTGAATACCACCTGGGTGCCCAACCGCTGACGCAGCAGCTTTCCCAATCGCAACGAAACGTCGAGCACGACGCTTTTCTCCATAATTCCGGTCGGCCCAATGGTTCCCGAATCGTGCCCGCCGTGTCCGGGGTCGATCACCACCCGGCCGATCTTCAATCCCAGCGCCCGCGTCAGCGATGAATTTCCATCCGCCAGGCTATCAGCCGGGGGTGCCGCAAGCGCCTTGACCACCTCTGGTACTGCCGGCGTAACCGGCACCGCTGCGCCCGCCCCCGTCCCCGCGGCGCCGACCGCCACCACTAAGCGCGCCGGGTTCGGGTAAAACCTCCCCGCGTCCACCCGTGCGCCGCCCATGGTTTCAATCACCACCCGCGTGAGCAGCTTCGAATTTTTCGCCACCCGCACCAGCGCCACACGTCCATCGCCCACATTCAGCGACGCCGGCGCCGGTTCTCCTGGGCGCGTCGGCGCGCCCGCCGTGCTCACGTCGAAATAAACCAGGTGCCGCTCGGCCACCGCCCCTCGCGTGAAGTCGGCCTCGCCCCGCAACGAGACGACCACCGTGGTCGCACTGGCGTGGGTGAATACATGCACTCCGCTGACGTTGCCGATGCTAACCGCCAAATCCTGCTGGGGCTCGCTCGCCGCCGCCATCAACCGAGCCGGAACGCCGGCCGCGCCCGCGCCAACGCCCGCGCCTGCCCCGCTCGCCTCAAAGTATTCCGGCTCGGCGACCTTCTCGCCCCGCACCTCCTTGTGCGCGATCGCGGTTCGCGGATCCGCCGGATAACGCTTCTCAAAATCCCTCAGCCACACCGCCGCCGCCTGGGCTTGGTGCAGATGAAAGTACTGTATCTGCGCCAGCGCCCATTCCGCATTGCGCCGAAAGCTGCTGTAGGGCGAGGCGTGCAGCAAATCGAGCAGCACGCGCGCCGCCTTCGTATAGGCGCTCGAGGCATGCAGGTCGCGGGCCCAGTCTATATAAACATTGGCCGCCTGATAGCGCGCGCTGTCGGCATCCGGCGCCTGCGGATCGGCCCATAGGGGCGCTAATTCCGTAACGATGGCTTCATACTCCGCCCCCGTGCGCTCGCTCACCGGCTCCTGCAATAGCTTTTGGTGCATCGCGTGCGCCCGGCTCAGCGTTGCCGCCGCAGTGCTCCCACTCTGCGCCGGCGCCGCCACCATTAACGCCGCCACCACGACCACCGGCCAGACAATCCGATTTTTTAGCTTGTGCGGCACCCGGTCTTGATTTTGCGGGTAAACCGATCCTTTGTACAAGTGGCAATTTTGATTACCTCAGCCACGTCAATGACAGCGGATGGAGCGGCTGGCCACTTCGGCTGTACTCCAGACTGTAAGCTTCCTGGCAATTCGCTTGCGCTCGCAAGTACTCGCCGGTCGAATACACATCATGCAACACCAGAGGCACCGGCGAGGGAGTTGTCCAAACCTTGGTCACCGGCATATCGGCGACAAAGCGCAAGCGACCGGCCGACGGCTTCGCCGCCCATAGCGCCACCACGTCGTAAAGCAGGTAGGCACTCGTGTACGAACCGAAATAACAGCGGCCCCCGGGCGCTCGCGCCAGTTGCTTCGCCAGGCTCAGCATCGACGCCTCCTCCAGACGCAGTGCTCTCGCCGCCCCCGGTACGTTGCCCGTCGGATATAGCGTCAGGTTGGCGCTTACCGGCAAGAAGCAGTCAAGCAACACCACCGCTACTGCGATCACCGCCACCGGGTGCCACCGCACGCGGCGGGGCATCCGCCAACCCGCCCAGCCCGCCGCGCCCGCCCACAACAGGGGCAGCGTGCATAGCGCCACGTGACGAACGTTGTTGCCGCGCACAACGATCCAAAACACAGCCGCCGGCGCCGACCAGAGTGCAATGATGGCAACCCATCGCCGGCGCGTGCTTCGCGGCAGCCACATGACTCCGGCCAGCGCCAACAGTGTCGCCGCCACTCCGCCCGCGGTAAGGAAAGGAAGCGCCTGGTGGGCCGGCGAAAGTTGGCCAAAAAAGTTGCTGATCTGCCGCAGCGTTCCCGGCTCGGCACCGCTTGCTGCACGCCAGTTACCCACTATTACCCGGCGCAAAACCAAAAATGACGCACCGCTCGCCGCGAGTGCCGCCAGCGTAAACCCCAGTCGGCAGTCGGCCGCCGCGCGCCTCCCACTCGCGTCTGGCACGGCAAACGGCGTCAGAAACGCCCCATAAAGAAAAGCCACATCGCAGCGCACTAGCCAGGCCGCGGTGAGTGCGCCATATACCGTCAGCCACCAACCGCCGCCACGCTCGATGGCATGCCGCTGCAATACCAACGCGCCCAGCGCCAGCGCTATTCCTAGCGCCTGCGGATGCGCCTCCATGCCCAACCACCACACCGCCGGCGACAGCAGCCATATCCAGCTTGCCCAAAAAGCGGTCAGCGACGGCAAATACGCCCGCGCCGCTTGATACGCTAGTGGCGCCATCGCCAAGGCGGCAATTAAACTGATGCTGTTGAGCAAGACAATGTACTTGCCGACCTCTATATGGCCCCAGCGCACCAACTGCGCCGCCAACCAGTAATACCCGGGTGAAAACGATCGGTCATAAACGCGGGTCGCCAACGGTCCAGCCGTGACCCACCGCCAAAGCCCTACTGGAAACAGCGCCGAGTCGGGCTCCCCCGGCATCGCCGCGACCAGCGCCAGCCGCGTCAGTGCCACCCATCCGGTCAGGACCAGCATCGCCCCCAGGTTGCGCTCCTGCCGCCACTCGCGTTCCATTCCTCAATGGATGCCAAGTGATTTTCCGGCCGCGCGCTCGACCGTAAGTTCGACTTTTAGTACTTGTCGTGGTGTTTGACCCAGCCGCTTAAGTTGCCGTTGGGGCCTTCGTCGCGTCCCTTCGGCGTCAGGTCCAGGTAGAAATAGGTGCCCAGCGCACCCTCGTCACCGCGCGCGTAACACGAGTACGTGTGAAAAATCTCGCCCGCGCCGTTCTTGACGAAGACGCTCAGGCCCGAAAGGTCTTCGGCGACAAACGGCTGCTTGCGGCGTTCGAAGTTGTAAAACAACTCCGGTTGCGCCAGTTCCTCCGGCGTAAACGCCGACTGAAAGTCATAGCTGAAATCGCTGCCGCCTGAGGAAACCCACTTGAACTTCCATCCCATGCGTTTGCGAAACGCCTCCAGCGTGGCGATCGGCGCCCGCGAAACCGCAACGTAGGTCGTATCGCGGTGTTCGAGATGGACCAGCGCGCCGTCAACGTGATCGGAAGCGAATGAGCACCCCACACACCCTTGCGCGGCCTGCGGCCCAAACATAAAATGACGGACAATCAATTGGCTTCGTCCCGCGAACAGTTCGCTCAACGTTTCGCGCCCGTCCGGCCCCTCGAACTCGTAATTCTTCTCGACCTTGACCCAGGGCAGCGCTCGCCGCAGTTCCGCCACCGCGTCATGCTCGCGCGTGAGCTGCTTTTCCCGCGCCAGCAACTCCCTCCGCGCCGCCAGCCACTCCTCCCGCGATACCACCTTCATATCGGCCCAGAATATCAGAACGCCGTTTCAGGCGCTCCGGTCATAAAACACCACCTGCCCGCGCCTATCGAGCTGTGCGAGCAGATCGAAATCGGCGACATTTCGCGTCAGTACCGTGCAGCCATGCTTGCCCGCCGTAAGGATAATGAGGGCGTCGTTCAACAATTTGCGTCGCTCGATGCTTCCGTACCGCTGCAGCCGCGCCAGCAACCCGGCTAGCATGCCGCCGTCACGCCATATTTCCCGGTCAGGCGTCAGGATTCGGTGTGCCGGCCGCTGTTCGATGGATGCTTCGACTTCCGCAATGACGCTTGCCGTGTCGGGATGGGACGGCTCCAGCAATCCGGCCATTGCCGCCAGTTCAGCTTCCGTCACGCTGGAGTGCCAAAGACTCGCGGCGCGTAGGACCCGCGCCGCGCTTTCGGGAAAATTTCCTTGCAAGATGTCAACGTAGACAGTCGTGTCCAGCAGAAGCTTAGGGAAGGGTGGCCTGAGCTCTGGCAAGAATTGCAATCGCGACCGGTCGCGGTACTTGAGTTGCCGAAGCTGCTTTTCCGGCTTGAGTCGGCGCAGCGACTGCCCCAACCGGGTTTTAGAACTCAAGGTCTATGTCCCTGCTCACGGCGCCACGCCGGGTGAGAATCCAGTCAGCGTAGTCGTCGTGCACCGCGAGACTTGCGAGGGCCGCTTCCAGAAGCTTGGAATCCGACTGGATTCCCGTCTTTCTCTTCGCTTGCGCAACCAGAAGCGCGGGCATGCGTCCCCGCACGGTCAGCGTCCGCTTGCCTGAGAGCAGCCCTTGCTGATGCGCGATCGAGAGTGCGTCCGTGAGGGCGCGATTGTCCACAGCGGGGGACGCTGAGGTTTTATTGACAAGGCGGCGTTGCCGAATTGAATGCGCCTGCGCCACATCATTCCCTTTGCCGGAATGGTAGCACAATATTTGTAATATTGTGCTACATCAAACATGCGACGGCCGGCCACGGACAGCGCGCGCCACGCCCCGCGAGCGCGCTTGCGCCGCCGCTTGCGCCAGCGTGTATAGTACGGGGTGTATCACTCGACGCGATATCTCAATTCCATCATGACGAGAGGTTTCTCCATGCGCCGCATCCCACCCGCCGTTCTTGCCGTTTCGCTGCTTTGCTTGGGCCTGAGTCTTGGCCTCGCCGCCCAGGGCGTCAGCCCCGATCTCTATTCCGGTCTCCGCTGGCGTAACGTCGGACCCTTCCATGGCGGACGCGTTGCCTCCGTTACCGGAGTCGTCGGCCAGCCCGGCACCTTCTATGCCGGCATGCCGCAAGGCGGCATCTGGAAAACCACCGACGCCGGCATCACCTGGCACCCCGTCGCCGACTCTATCACCGAGGTTGACAGCTTTGGCGCCATTCAGGTCGCGCCTTCCGACCCCAACATCATTTACGCCGGCTCCGGCGATGCGGTCGCCAATGCCACCACCGGAACCGACGGCGATGGCATCTACAAGTCAACCGACGCCGGCCAGACCTGGAAGCACATCGGCCTCGAGGGCACCCGTCGCATCCCCAAGATCGTCGTCGACCCGACCAACCCCAACATCGTCATCGTCGCCACCATGGCCGGAACCACCGGCACCCAGCGCGGCATTTTCCGCACCGACAACGGCGGCGACACCTGGACCAACGTGCTCCATCCCGACGACGCCACCGGCGCGCGCGACCTCTCCTCCCCCTTCGACGACCCCAACGTCATCTTTGCGACAACCGAGAGCGACCCGCTCCCTGCCGGCGGCGGACGCGGCGCAGTCGCCGGCCCCAGCCACACCCATCTCTACAAATCGCTCGATGAAGGCAAGACCTGGACTGAAGTCACCGCCTTCCCGCTCAACAGCGGCCGCACCGCCGTCGCCGTCGCCATGCACACCCACGGCCAGCGCATCTACGTCGTCGGCGCCGGCGTGAACGGCGGCTCCGGTTTCTACCGTTCCGACGATCAGGGCGCGACCTTCACTCACATGGCGGTTGACGACAGCCGTATCAGCGGACGCGACTACATCTGCGGCGTTTGGGTTGACTCGCAAAACCCCGACCGCGTCTACTCCCTCAGCACCGCCGCCTATGCCTCGAGCGATGGCGGCGCCACCTTCACTCCCTTCAAAGGCGCGCCGGGCGGTGAAGACATGCACGACATCTGGATTGACCCCACCAATGGCCAGCGCATGCTCTTCGGCGTTGACCAGGGTGCCGCGGTCACCCTCAACGGCGGACACTCATGGTCGAGTTACTACGCCCTGCCCGTCGGCCAGTTCTACCATATCTCCACCGACAACCGGTATCCATACTGGATGCTCGCCTCCCAGCAAGACACCGGCGCGGTCATGCTCCGCGATCGCGGCGACGTGGGCGACGTCTCCGAAGTTGACTGGATGCCATTGCCCTCCTCCGAGTTCGGCACCGTCACAGCCGACCCGACTGATCCTAATATCGTCTACGGCGTCGGATACGGCGCCGCCGGCGGCGGCAGCAGCCTCATCAAAATCAATCTCACCAGCGGCCAATGGGAAAACGTAGCTCCCAACTTCGGCACCGACACCGAAAAGTACCGCGCCAGCCGCGACTCCTGGCGCCGCGCCGATCCGTTCGATCCACACTCTATCTATATGGATATGCAGTGCCTCATGGTCACCCACGACCACGGCCATTCCTGGAAGGCCTTCAGCCCTGACCTCACCACCGAAAAGGGCCAACCCACCGTCGCCTGCGGCACCCCGCTGCCGCCCGAACCGGCGGGCGCCAACCCTGGCGGCGGCCGCGGCGCTCCGCGTGGCGCCTTCATCAACGACTTCGCCATCTCGACCGTCAAGCGCGGCGTCTTTTGGACGGTCAGCAGCAACGGCCAGATCTATAACTCAATGGACGCCGGCCTGCACTGGAACAATGTCAGCAACCTGACCGACGCCGCCGGGATTACCTTCAACACCATCGAGGCCGGCCACACAGACATCAACACCGCCTACCTCTCCGGCCACGCGGCCGGCACCGAGGGCAACACCCCGCAGATTTGGCGCACCCACGACGCCGGCAAAACCTGGACCAAAATCGTCACCGGTCTGCCCAGCGGCGAACCTACCGGAAGTTGGGTTAACGTCGTCCGCGCCGATCCCAAACAACCCGGCCTGCTCTACGCCGGAACGGAAACCACCGTCTACGTCTCCTTCGACGACGGCGACCACTGGCAATCGCTGCGCCAGAACCTGCCCACGACCTCGATCCGCGACATGGTCTTCCACACCGACGATCACATGAGCGACCTCGTAATCGCCACCTACGGACGGAGCTTCTGGGTACTCGACGACACGACACCGTTGCGCGAAGTCGCTGCCAAATCCCAGGCCATCGCCGCCGCGCCGGCATACTTCTTTAAACCCGGTGACGCCATCCGCAGCCGCGTCAGCGACAACTGGGATCAGCCATTGAACCCCGAGCTGCCGCACGCTCCCAATCCGCCCTACGGCGCGATTCTTTATTACCACCTCAGCCAGCCGCCCACCGGCGCCATCACCCTCCAGGTTTTCGACGCTCAGGGCCGCCTGGTGCGCACCATGTCGAGCACGCCGCCGACGCTCCCCACCCGCTGGCCCTATCCCAGCTACTGGGTGGCAACGCCCGCCTCGCTGGCGCTTCCCACCGCCGTCGGCACCAACCGCACGCACTGGGATCTGCGCTATGACGACCCGCCCGCGCTCAGCCTCGATCTCGAAAACCAAATGAACGTCGCTCCCGGCGGTCACGTCACTCCCGGCCCCCACGGCCCGCAAGCCATCCCCGGCGTCTACACCCTCAAACTCACGGTGGATGGCCGCGTCCTCACCCAAACTCTGCGCGTTATCAATGACCCGCGCGTCGGCGACGGCCCCAAGGTCACCGCCGATCTCGCCGCCAAGAACCGCCTCATGATGGATGCCTATCAAGGATCCAAGTTGAGCTTCGCCGCCAACGATGCCGTGCGCTCCCTGCGTGAGCAGCTCGCGGCCAATCCACAGGCTTCGCTCGCATCACAACTCGCGGCCTTCGGCGGCGTTGCCGCCGACCGCACCGGTGGCCGCGGCGGACGCGGCGCTCCGGCGGCTCCCGGCGCCATGCAGTCGTTCTCGGCTCTCAACGCCGCCTTCAATGCGATCGTGAGCACCTCGCAAGTCGGTCTCGACGAAGCCCCCAGTCAGGCCCAGCTCGACACCTGGCGAACCGATTGCGCCGCCTACAACCGCACCCTGACCGCCTGGAAAACGCAAATCGCGCATCTCCCCGCCGGCCTGACCGCGCCGCCGGCTCCCGCGCCGTTGGCCTGCGCCCCTGCCCCCGCCGCTCGCAAGTGAGCGCGCGACCGGCGATTACTTCAACCAGGAATTGTTTCCGAAAATCTTGTACTTCTCGTGCTTGCTGCAAAAGCCGGGATCATCAATGATCGTCGTGTATTGCGGCGCGGTCGAGCGCTTCGAAACCATCTTCAGATCAATGTCGAAGCCGGGAACGTCCTGGTTGCCTCTACAGATATTCGACGCTCTGTCGAAATAAATGAGCGGGTCGCACACCATCCGCGGTGGCAAATCGTGGACCACCAAGTCCACCGTGTTCGCGGGCTGGCCGCCGGCATGAATCGTAGCGGTAACGGCGCACTCCTGCCGCGATTCAAACATGTGCAGCGCAAAAATTCTGCCCTGGCCGGTAAGCTCCTTGTCTCCTTTATACAGGTACGGCGCGAGCTGAAAGGCCGCGAACACGGCGCAAAGCACATAGGTGGCAACCGGCGCTTTGCCTTTCAGGAACTGATCCAGCCGCGTCCCCTGTCCGGCCCTGGCTCCGAACGCATTCTCAATGACGAACCAAGCCAGCACGGCCGCCATCAACAGCGGGTAAAACCAAATAATCTGTGTCAACGACTCCAAATGGAAGGCCGCGAGCTGAGCCAATACCGTGTTTCTAACCCATCTCCGCCCGCTCAAAAGAAACAATACAATTCCCATCTCCATGCCGACGACATAGGTGCACGCCACCCACGTCAGTCGCGCCGGCACAATCGCGAGATGCCCGTACAGGCTGGCGCCCGACAGCCACTCGTAATTCAGCTTTAACGTGCCCGCCCACCAATAAAAACTGACGATAATGGCCGGCACGGAATAGCGCTTGTGGGGCCAAAGCAGCACCACCGCGTTCAGCCAAAGCAACATGTAGACTTCGTTCGATCGCATCCGGTAATCGAGTGCGACGATGCCGGCAAGCCAAACATTCAGCAACGCGAGGCCATACCATGTGCTGACATAATCCCGTGCTGCGCGCGCGATGAGCGTCAAAACGGCGATGGCGCCATAGGCCAACAGCACTTCCAACGGCTGATGATCTGAGAGTCGAAACCTCCAGCAGTTACCAAAAAACGGCCAGCAAATCGCCTCCTTGTCGGGCGACAGCATGCCAAGCAAGCCGTACATGGCGAAATATAGGAGCGCGAAAACATGCATCGCGATGGCGCACCACACATAGGAGCGGAATACGCGATCCGTTTCGCAACTGCGGGCGAAGTCGCTGATCGGCCGCGGCAAGCGGCGGAACACCCGCCTCAGGGCGCCTCCGCCTTCGGCTGCGGGAACAGTTGGTGGTGCTACTTGTTCGTGCGACAGGTTGGCTCCCTGAAAACACGATGGTGTCAAATTGCCGCCGCCGGCGCAAGTATTGATTGGGCGGGCGCTTTACCGCGCCAGATAACTCGCCATTACCGCCCGCGTCCGCTCACTGAGCGCGGGCACGTCGGCGCGGGTCATCCCCTGCGTCGCAATCGGCGGCCCAATGATCAGCCGCACCGCGCCCGGACGCAGATGGGCCGTCGTCGGCGGCAGCAATTCGAACGTGCCCACCAGCACCATCGGGACGATCGGCACCTGCGCCTGCACCGCGATATAAAACGCGCCCGCCGCGAATGTTTGCAGCGTGCCTGAAAAACTGCGCCCCCCCTCCGGAAACACAAACAGCGGCAGCCCCTCCGCCACGCTCGCCGCCGATGTGTGCAGGCTGCGCAGCGCCGCGCGCGGATTCGACTGGTCCACCGGCAAATGCTGGCATCGCCGCAAATGCCCGCCGAGGAAGGGAATTTTGAACAACCCCTTCTTCGCCAAAATCCGGAACTGCAAATCGAGCACCGCGAATAACACCGGCACGTCCATATAGCTCAGGTGATTGCACACCATCACCGACCCGCCGTCGCGGATCAAGTTTTCGCCGCCCTCAACCGTCACCCGCGTTCTCGCGATGCGCAGCAACATGCGCGCCCACGCGCGCGCAATGCGGTGCTGGCGCGCGCCGCTGGCGTCAAAGCGCGAGCATGCCATCGACACCGCGCCGTAGCCGGCCGTCGCCAGTGCGTACAGCGGGGCGTAGATCCCGACCGAGCGCGCGCGCGAAAACCATTCCTTCACGCGCTCGCCTCCCGCGCCTCGCCCACCAGGTACAGCGAACCGGTCACGAATATCGCCGTGGTCGGCGGCGCCTCCGCCGCGATCTTCCGGGCCCGCGCCAGCGCCGCTCTGTAATCGGCGGCAATCTCGCAGCGCCGTGCGAAGCTGCCGCACGCGCCCGCCAGCGCCTCCGGCGCCAGCGCTCGCGCCTGCCGTGGCGCCGTCAATACCACCGCCCGCGCCCGCGGAAACAGGGCTTCGCAGATCTCCTCGACCGCCTTGTCGCGCATGGCGCCGAAAATCAGCACCGGTGGCTCCCCCCCGCGCTGATCGAGATACGCCGCCAGCGCCCGCGCCGCCAATGGGTTGTGCGCGCCGTCCAGAAACACATCCGGCGCCGAGCTGATCTGCTCCAGTCTCCCTGGCCACCGTACATTCTCCAGTCCGGCCGCCACCGCCGCCTCCGGAACCGCAAACCCGTGCGCCTCCAAGCCGCGGCAAACGGCCGCCGCCACCGCGGCGTTTTCACGCTGATGCTCGCCCAATAGCCGCGTCCGCGGCGCCGCTTCGATCGCCGCCCGCTCGACGAACTCGAGCCCCACGCCCGCCGCCTCCGCCGTCGCGCGCAGCACCGCCCGTGCCTCCGGCAACTGCGGCGCGGAGATGGCCGCCCCCACCCCAGGTTTGAGAATGCCCGCTTTTTCGCCCGCGATTTCTCCCAGGCTCGATCCCAAATAGGCCTCATGGTCCATGCCCAACGCGGTGATAACCGCGAGCTTGGGCATGATCACATTCGTCGCATCCAGTCGGCCCCCCAAGCCTACCTCGACCACCGCCAGCTCGACCCCGGCCGCGGCAAAAGCGCAGAATCCCACCGCTGTGGCTGCCTCGAAAAATGCCGGCGGACGCGCCAACTTTCCCTCCGTCTCCAGCCGCTCGGCTGCCTCGCGCACCCGCGTCGCCGCCGTCCCCAGCGCCGCATCGTCGATCTCATCGCCGGCAATCCGAATGCGCTCCTGAAAACGCTGCAAGTGCGGCGAAGTGTATAGCCCGGTGCGCCAGCCCGCCGCCCGCGCGGCACACTCGACCATGGCGCACACGCTGCCCTTGCCGTTCGTTCCGGCCACATGCACGCTGGCGAACCGCCGCTCCGGGTGATCCAGCGCCTCGAGCAGCGCCGTGATCGTCGTCAGGTCAAACTTCCGCCCCGGCCGCAGCTCAGTGCCCAAACCGTAAATGTAGGCCACGCTCTCGGCCGCGGTCACTGCGCCGCCGGCGCCTGCAAAAATGCCAGGGCCCGGTCGAGATAGGGCTTGAGGTCTTTGCGATGCACAATCGCGTCCAGCATTCCGTGCTCCAGCAAAAACTCGCTGCGTTGAAAGTTCGCCGGCAGCTTCTGCCGAATCGTCTGCTCGATAACGCGCGGGCCGGCGAAGCCGATCAGCGCTCCCGGCTCGGCGATGTTCACGTCCCCCAGCATCGCGTAGCTCGCCGTCACGCCGCCTGTGGTCGGGTCGGTGAGAATTGAAATGAACGGCACGCCCAAGTCGTCAAGCCGCGCCAGCGCCGCCGCGATCTTGCCCATCTGCATCAGGCTGACCGCGCCCTCCATCATCCGCGCCCCGCCCGACGCGGAGATAATAATCAGCGGCTCGCGCGCACTGCCCGCCGCCTCGATGGCGCGCGTAATCTTTTCCCCCACCACAGCACCCATGCTCCCGCCGATGAACCCATACTCCATCGCGCAAACAATCACCGCCCGCCCCGCCAGGCGTCCGCGCGCGTACAGCAGCGCGTCATTCATGCCGGTCGCCCGCTGCGCCGCCGCCAGCCGCTCGCGATACGGTTTCAAGTCAACGAACTCCAGCGGGTCCGACGAAGCCAGCCCTGCGTCGAGTTCCTCAAATTGCCCGTCGTCAAACAGCAGCGTCAACCGGCTGCGCGCATCCATGCGGAAGTGCCGCTGGCATTTCGGGCAAACCTGCATATTCTCCGCCAGGTCTTTTTTCCAGATGATGTTGCGGCAACCCTCGCACTTCAGCCACAGCCCCTCGGTGCGCACATGCTTGTCCGGCACCGGCGACAAAGGCTGTTCTTCACGCCGAAACCAGCTCATGTCAGTACTCGATCCCCCGCTGCGCCTGGATGCCCTTCTGATAGGCGTGCTTTACCTCGCGCATTTCCGTGACTGTATCCGCCAGCTCCACCAGCGTCGGGTGCGCGTTCCGCCCGGTGAGAATCACGTGCAGAGCCTCGGGCTTGGTGCGCAGGTACGCGGCCACCGCCTCGGGGTCGAGCATGTGGTAGGAAATCGCGTAGTTGATCTCGTCCAGTATCACCATGTCCCACCGCCCGCTCGACATCTCCTCCTTCGCCTGCTCCCACGCCGCCTCCACCAGCCGGACGTCCTCCGGATCGGGCTTCTCCGCCCCCACCTTGACAAAGCCCCGCCCCAGCTGGCGCATTACAAACTGCTGCCCGAACTTCTCCACCGCATCCAGTTCGCCATAGTGCCACGAGCCCTTGATGAACTGCAGCATCAGCACCCGCAGTCCCGCCCCCACGGCGCGCAGGCCGGTGCCCATGGCGGCGGTCGTCTTGCCCTTCCCTGGACCGGTATTGATAATGATCAAACCGCGCAAGCCATTAGTCTACAGGATTCGTATAATGGAGAGATGGTGCTGAATGCGGACCTGCCCGCCCCTCCTCAGCAACTCGACCCACGACTCGCTGCCATCTTGAAGGAGTGCGCTCCCATGCTGGTGGCCTACTCCGGCGGCGTCGACTCCGCCTATCTCGCCTACGCCGCCCAGCAGACAGTGCCGGGTCAGGTGCTCGCCCTCATCGCTGATTCCCCGAGCTTGCCGCGTGAGGCGTTACGCTCGGCGCTCGCTTTTGCCGCCGCTCACGGAATCCCCTGCGAAACCATCGCCACCGCCGAATTCGACAATCCCGATTACCGCAGAAACGCAAGCGACCGCTGCTTCCATTGCAAGGACGAACTCTTCCAACGGATGGAGCGGGAGCTCGCCTGCCACCCCGGCTTTCGTACCTTGGTCTATGGCGTCAACGCCGACGACTCGCTCGACTTCCGCCCCGGCCACCGCGCCGCCCAGACGCATGGCGTCCGTGCCCCCTTGCTCGAGGCCTCGCTCGACAAGGCCGCCATCCGCGCCCTCGCCCGCGCCGCCGCGCTCGATGTCTGGGACCGCCCCGCCTCCGCCTGCCTCTCCTCCCGCGTTCCTTACGGCATCGCGGTGACCCCCGAAATCTTGGCCCGTATCGAAGCCGGCGAGGCTGCTCTCGCCCAACTCGGCTTCCGTCAGGTCCGCGTCCGCTACCACGAACAACTCGTACGCATCGAAATTGCGCGCGACGAGTTACCGCGCGCTCTCGATATTTCCATGGCTGATCGGCTGACCCAGGTCTTCAAACACTTGGGCTTCGCCTACGTCACGCTTGACTTGCAAGGTTACCGCAGCGGCGCGCTCAATGAAATTTTGCCCGCCGCCGCGCCTCGCCCATGCTGAAGCTGCGCACAGAACACGTCACCGGATTGGCGCTGCTCTTGGCCCTGGCCCTGCCGATTGTCACCTACTTCGCCGCCTTTCGTTCCGCTCGTGGGCTGGCCAACTCCTTGGGCTGGGCCAATCACAGCCAGCAAGTTTTACTGGCGCTCGACGATCTGCAAATTCATTTGGCCACTGCTACCAACGTGCAGCAGCACTATCTGCATGAGCCGAGCGCCGTACGGCTCGCCACCTATCAAAACGAACTGGCCGCCGCGCGCTCCGGTCTTGCCCGGCTCGACGCTCTTACCGCCGACAATCGCGACCAGAAGGCACTCCTTGCTTCGCTGCGCGCCGCTGTCGAAGCCAAGGCCGCCGACCTCGATCACGAAATCGCGCTCAGCTTGGCTGGTAAAAATAGCCAAGCCCTGGCCCTGGCCGCTTCCACGCCGGCGTTGGACCTGGCCCAGACAGTGCGCCAGCGCGCCGCCCTTGCAATCAACTCTGAAACCGCGGTCTTGCATTCGCGCCAGGGCGTGGTCCGTGATTTTCAAACCAGTTGGTCCCGCCGCTTCTGGTCCGCATGCATCATCAGTCTCGGCCTGCTGCTGCTGACCTACTTCCTGCTCACCCGCGAAGTGCGCAGGCGCCGCCGCGCCCAGGAAGCTCTCGACCGCTTAATCGCCAATGTTCCCGCCGCCGTGTGGACCCGCTCGCGGGCGGGTATCTTCACCTTCATCTCGGCTCAAATACGTTCCCTCACCGGTTTTACCGACCTTGAGGCCACCGCCCTCGGCCCATCCTTCTGGCTCGACCGCGTACACCCCGAAGATCGCCCCGCGCTCGATGCCGCTTTTCTCGACCTTTACGACCGCCACGCCCCCATGGCCGCCGAGTTCCGCTTCCGCCATCGCGATGGACGTTGGGTCTGGTTGCAAGCCCAGGGCGTGCATGTTTACAACGAGGGCGGCACTCTGCTCGCCGACGGCGTGCTCTCCGACATAAGCGAAGGCAAGCGCCGCGCCGAGTTGGAACTCGAGCAGCGCGAGGCCGCTGTCCGCGCCGCCGAGTTGCAGCGCAGTTATCAATTCAAGAGCGATTTTCTTGCCAGCGTGAGCCATGAGCTCCGCACCCCGCTCAGCGCCATTCTTGGCTTCTCCGACTTACTGGCCAAGGAGATTGGCGGCCCGCTCAACCCCGAGCAGCGCGATTTCGCCGAAAGTATCCACCGCAGCGGTGAGCACTTGTTGGCCTTGATCAACGACATCCTCGATCTCAGCCGCATCGAAGCCGGCGCCATGCCCTTCAACCTGGAAGATGTTGATGTCAATCTCTCTGTGATAGAATCGCTTGACGCCATGCGCACCCTGGCCGCAGCCAAGAACATCACCTTGCGCCACCAGCTCACACCCGGGCTCTGGGTGCGTGCCGACCCTCTCCGCGTGCGGCAGATTTTGCTCAACCTCCTTAGTAACGCGGTCAAATTTACCCATCAAGATGGGGTGGTCGAAGTTTCTACCGAGCTGGTTGACACCTCAATGCCACTGGCAAGAGTGATTGTTGCCGATTCAGGCGTGGGCATCGCGGCCGAGGATCAAGCTTTCATCTTCGAGCGTTTCCGCCAGGTTCACTCTCAGGCCAACTCGCGTAAGTCCGGCACTGGCTTGGGCTTAGCCATCTCCAAACAATTGGTTGAGCGCCAGGGCGGCACCATTGAAGTTGAAAGCGAGCTGGGCCAGGGAGCCCGGTTTATCTTTAGCTTACCCCTCGCCAGCCGGTCTGCCACCGCTGTGCGGCAATCCAATTGCATGACAAATTAGCTAAGAAGGTGCAGTGTGCCCACTCAATCCAAATCGGCTCCTAAGCGGATTCTAGTAGCGGATGACAACAGCCTCATGCGAAAGCTGTTGCAGGCCAGCCTCACGGCATATGGCTACGAGGTAACTACCGTCAACAATGGCCTGGAGGCACTGACCGTTTTACGCAAGGACGGCGCGGATCTGGTGATCCTCGATCTGCAAATGCCCGATCTCGACGGCTTGGGCGTGCTCCACGAAATCCGCGGCGACCACGAACTCGACACCATTCCCACCGTTGCCATCACCGCCTACTCCCTCCCTGGCGGCCGCCAACAAGCCATTGACGCCGGCTTCGACGGCTACCTCACCAAGCCCATCCCCCGCGCCGACCTCCTCCGCGAAGTCGGCCACTGGCTCCCCACCAAATCCTGCTGAAAGCGTAGAATCGGGCCATGCACCTGAGGTCGTGGCCTGAAACCACTGCTCAAGACCTCCGTTTCGCCGTGCATGCGCTCAAGCGGCAGGAGAGCCTAAAAAAGATCGCTGACCGGCGGAAACATTAGCACCATCGCCAGCACCGTCAGCCCGAGCGCGAACGTGGTGATGCGCTTTAGATTAAGTTCGCGGCCTGCCCACGCGCGTTCCAATCCGAACCAGCTCACCAGCCATATGCCAAGCGCTGTTGTCGTCACGCCGGAGAGCGGACCAGTGGGCGAATAGAAAGTCATCAGCTTCTGCAATGCCGGCGAATGGTCGGTGCCGTCGGCCAGGATGGCCAGCGCGAGTGCCCCCATCCCCGCCGCTAGCAACGCTGCCGCGCCGCCGCCGTTGGTGATCTCGGCTTCCTTCACTTTACTTGTGCCCCATGATTTCGATTCTCGCGCCGCCCGTCACCGGGGCTGTCTTGTTCAGCATCGCGCCGAAAAAGCCGGCAATGCCCGCCGCGACCAACGACAACGCAACAAAACCCAGCACCGCTTCCCGTAGCCCGCGTTGCTCCCCCAGCCTATCGCCATAGCGCCTCACCACCGCCCATGCCATTGTGATCGCGATCGGCGCCAGCCACGCGACGTGCTCTTTCCATTCCATGCCGATGGAGTGCCAACCCGCAGTCGTCGCAGCCGACTGCAATAACCGCTGCGGATATCCAGCTAGGTCGGTCGTACCCAGCGGGGGCTTCGCACGGTACCACGGATAAACAATATAAGCGCCGCTGAGAACCGCCGCCCACGCCGCGAGCGCCATCACGCCCAGGTAGTTGCGCAGAAATGACGAGCCCGCATCAATCCTCTCAACCCCGCCTCCAACATAGCGCCGCCGCAGCTCAACCAGCGCGCCCGATCCCGCCAGCAGGAACAACGCTCCGAAGCCCAGGCCGTGCAGCATTGTCCACAAGCTGTGGCTGGCTAATTCCATGTTCGGATTCCGCGCACCGGCCCCAACTGCGGCGGCTCGAATCCGCCACTCGGCGCTCCCGCTCCGCCCTTGTCGTTATCCTTGCCCCAGGTCCAGTACAGCCCGACATAGGCGTAGTTCTCGCTCAGACCCGCCACGCTGTGACCATAGGCAAACAAGAACTGCCGGTTCGGATTGTGCGGAAACGAATAATAGCCTCCGAAATCAATCAGGGTCGATCCGCGATACTCCGGCGAAATTTCCCCTTCCGCGCCATGGGCAAATACCTCGCCCCCAAGTTGCAATTGCTTTCCCAGCGTGTACTTCAGCAGGAAACCGCCATAGGGAAAATTTCGGAATCCCGTTTGCGGCACGTACGTCCAGCCGCCGCCGCCGTCGAGCAGCCACTTGCCGATGTTCTTCTGCGCCCACAGTGGGACCTTGTACCAGACCTTGCCCACGCCCAGCCCGCGGGCATAGCTCCCGGTCGGGATCTCGAACATGGTGAACGAACCGATCTGCGGCACGTACTTCGACTCTTTGACGAATGCGATCTTCGCCCCGATCTCGGAATCGATCAGACCAAACGCCGAGGGCCCATTTCCCGCCGCCGGCAAAATGCTGCCCCAGGGCAGCACGAAATGTAGCTGCACCCGCGGCACCGCGCCCCAATTAAATTCGAACGCCGGCCCGGTCGTGTCCATCTCCACCGGTGTTCCGTCGGCACCCCCAAAAATGTAGAACTCGTAATGATGCAGGTCCACCGGCACCGGATCATCGGTCTGGAACGGCGGCCCCTGCGCCCACACTCGCCCCGCCGTCAGCGCCAGCACCAACAGGGGCAGCCACCATCGTCGTAGTTTCAACCGCATGCTCCGGAACAGGATTATATCCCAGCCCCTAGCCTCGTCCTCCCGACCGAAAGCTCCTCACCCGCGCCGGCGGCGAGCGATTTCTACATTCTTACTGACCGAACTTCCACCCTCGACGTGAACGAACTCATGTCCGCCGAGCGCCTTCTTATACCGCAATTCCGCCAAGCCGTCGCGGTAGGCGGGCACGCCGCGGAGTGTTCGCACCCAGGCTGACGTATCCACCAGAATCATCGCGCCGCCCGGCGCGCCTTCGCCGCCGGAACCGCCTCGCGCCTCCGTGGTGTGTCGGGAGCATCCGGCTCGCGATAAGCGATCAGGCGGTCCATCGCCGCCTCGCGCACCAGCGCCTCGAGCCCGCGCCGAATCGTCTCGGTATCGGTTCCCGCGCCGCAACTCGCGCGCGCCTCTGCCAACAAATTCCCGTCAGTGTTGAGCGTCTTCTTCATCCATACCATTTTATCGGTCCGATATGGCTTGCATGTCTGCATCGCCTGGTCCCATCCGAACCACCCTCACGCGGGGAGCTAAGGTGAATCGCCGATTTTGGGATGCCGGGTTGGCTGCCTAGACTGGCATTTATATGGGTCACTGAGTGGAGTGATCCAAAGGGGAGGCTTTCAATGCGAGTGACTACGATCACGACCTGTTTGTTGACCCTGGGCCTTGGCGCCGCGCTGGCGGCGGCGCAGTCGGGCGATCTGCTGGTGCCGGCGGGAACGTTGCTGCAATGCACCATGACCGAGCCCGATTTTTCATCCGCCACGGCCAGCGCCGGCGATCCGTTCCTGTGCTATCCGCGCTCGTTGCAGGAGTTCGGCCAGTCGGTGTTTCCGCGCGGCACCTACCTGGTGGGCCACCTCGAGGGCGCCCACGAGCCCGGACGCCTGTTCGGCAAGGGCGATCTGCTGTTGACCATTGACCGCCTGGGCTTGCCCGGCACCGATGTGCCGCTGTCGGCCAAAGTAATCTCGGTGGCGGGCTACAAAGTGAATCGCACCGGCGCCATCCTTGGCAAAGGCCATGCCGAGCGCGATGTGATCGAATGGATGTTACCGCCGCTCTGGCCCTGGAAGGTCGCCATGCTGCCGGCGCGCGGTCCCCGCCCCGAACTCAAAGGCGAGGTGCGCCTCACCCTGCGCGTGATGGACGATCTCTCCGTCCCGCAGTTGGCGGAGAATCATCCGCGATTGGCTGCGCCCGACACCGTGCGGCCGGCGCTGACGCCGAGGCCCGAGCCCGGCTGGCATCTGTTCGGCGAGCCGACCCGCTACCTTCAGCCTTCCGGCGACGCCGCCGCCGGCAACGTCGCGACCAACGCCAACCAAGCCTGGCCGCGCGGCGTCACTTTGCTCGTGACTCGCGACGGCGATGTCGTGCCGGTCACCAACTATCTCAGAAGCGGCGATGAACTGCTCTACCAATTGGCTGCGGACGGCAGCGAGGGCACCCTGGAGCTGAGTCAGATTGATTGGGGCGCCAGTGCCCGGGCCAACCAGCCCCGCAATGTCAGGATCACCCTGCGCAGCGCTCCCGCCAGTGTGGCCGCGCCCCAACCCTGACGCGGGGTCGCGCTTCCTATTTCGCGGCAGCCCACGGAGGCCAGCACTGTGGCAGGGGAGCGGCAAGCGCTTGCGGCTGCCCATGCGCCGCGCGCATCGCATGCGGGGCAATGCCGGGATCTCCATTGAGGCCGAGAACCCACTTCAGCGCCTCGAAGTACATGCGCTGGACATCAGGGATGTCCCAGGTGGTGCGGTCATGGCCGAGCGCCGAATAGAGGACGCGGCCGGACCCATATTTCTTCGCCCACGCCAGCGGAAAGTCCCCGTCAGTCAGTACAATGTCGGGCCGGCGCAGATCGAGGTGGCTGGTGTCGAGACGCAGCAGCACATCCACATCGCGGCGTGAGACCCCTCGGTTTTGGTACATTTCGTCGCGGATATTGAACACCGGGGGTAGAAAGCTGGTGGCGGGAAACGAGCGGTCCTCGACCACCACCGGCGCCTCGATCACATTCCAGGGATGGCTGACGAAGCGCCCGCCGAGCATTTCGCCGAATTCCGGCCACGAAAGGAAGGCGGTGGTGGCGGTGTGAACGCCGACAAATCCTTTGCCGTCGTCATGTACAAACGCGAGTAGGTCGGCGCGCTGCTGCGCGGTAAGATCAATTTCGCGCACGCCGAAAAAGATAATCGCGTCGAAGTCGTTGAGATCGTGGCCGTACACCGCCTGGCCGTCGCTGCCGAAGAGCCCGTGTTGAGTGATGAGCTGCGAATCGGTGCGGATATAAGTGTCGTAGAGCCGCGAAGCGTAGCCGAGCTGCTCGATGATGGCAAAAGCGTGCGAGACCGAGTCGTGCTGAAAGCCGTTGCGCACGTCGCCCCAGGCGAGCACGTTCTTGCGTCCGGGGCGGCGGGGCACCGGCATGCCGTCCATGGCGGCGGGATGGCGCGAGCCGGGGGCGAATTGCCGCTGCTGGGCACGCTGCGGGACCAGGCCGGCGGCAGCCGAAGCGGCCGTCAGCTCAATCATGCGACGCCGCGTCAGCACGCAGCCCGCCTATCTTCCGCGGCCGCCGCGGGTGGGCGGCGGCGGGATGGTAGTCGAAACGGGGCGGGGCGTGACGTCGGCGTCAACGTCGCGGAGCGCCCATTCGATGGCAGCAAACCACATGCGCTGAATCGCGGGGTTGTCCCAGGTGGCGGCGTCGTGCCCGAGGGCGGAATAGAACACCCGCCCCTTGCCGTAGTTCTTGGCCCAGGTGATGGCATAAGGAGCGTCGGCGGCTTGCACTCCGGGCCGCGACATGTCGAGCCCGTCCGTGTCCAAACGCATGAGAATGCGGCTGTCGGCGGCGGAGAAGTCCTTGATCTGGTAAAACTCGTCGTGGAACGAGAAAACGCGGGGGAAAAACTTCATTCCGGGAAAACCGGGATCCTCGACTACCACCGGCGCGGTGGTTTCGCCCCAGGGATGCTGATCGAATCGTCCGCCCAGGAGCTGGCCGAATTCGGGCCACGACATCCAGGCGGTGGAGGCGACATGGGCGGCCACGAACCCTTTACCGTCGTCATGCACAAAGTGAAGCAGCTCGGCTTTTTGCGCGTCGGTGATGGGAACCTCGCGGTGGCCCAGAAAAAAAATGGCATCAACGTTGGCGAGACTGGGGCCGCCGCTGGCGGGCTTGCCATCAGTCATGAGCGGATGGTAGGAGATGATGTCGGAATCGGTGCGGATATAGGTGTAATAGGCTCCTGTTTCATATCCCAGGCGGGCAATCACGGCGGCGGCGTGCGAGGTGGAGTCGTGCTGGGCGATGCCGTTGCGGGTATCCGCCCACACCAGGAGCGTCTTCATGTTGCGCGGAGTGGGGGCCGCCCCGCGGCCGCCGCGGCCGCCGCTGGCGTCGCCCTGGGGTGCTGGATAGCTCAGCGCTGTCGCGGTTTGGCCTCGGGCCGGCGATGCCGCCTGCTGGGACCAGCCGGCAATGGCGCCTGCAGTCAACAAGGTCGTGACCCCAACGAAGGTGCGATGAAATGCCATAGGCATAGTCCTGCGCGCGGCTCAGTGCGGGCCGAAGTGTTTCGCCAAATACGCTACCACGGTCGCCAATTGCTGATCCGTAAGCTGGGCGCCGCGACCCACCATTTCGTTGACGGTCGCGTTCCAGCCGTCCTTGTCTGCCCGTACGTTGGTAACGGTCGATAGGCCGTGACACGCGGTGCAGGCCTGGGCAACAAGGTCGCGCCCTGGACCAGCCGGCAGCGACGCGGCTGCCGAGCCGGTCGGCGCCGCGGCAGTCGGCGCGGGCTTCGGCAGCGCAGGCTTGGCCGCGGGCGCCTGGGTTGCCGGCCGTCCGCCCAGGGCGAAAACAACAATCCGGTTCGGGGCGCTGTCCACCAAATGGCGGACGCCACGAAGGCTCCCGGCGCCGCCCACCGCGATGGCCACGTACTGCTTGCCGCTGCGCCCGCTGTAAGTCATGGGGCTGGCCAGGCCGTAGCCGTCGAGAGCCGTCGTCCAGAGCAGTTTTCCGGAGCGGGCGTCGAAGGCGCGAAAGTCGCCGTCCGGGGTGGCGCCGATGAATATCAGTCCGGCGGCGGTCACCGCGCTCCCGCCGATGTTGGGCGCCCCCGTGGGCGGAACCCCGAGCGCGTCCAACTCCGGATAGTCGCCGAGCGGCACCTGCCATGCGATCTTGCCGGTGTGCGCGTTGATCGCCATCAACTGGCCCCACGGCGGCACCTGGCAGGGAAAGCCGTTGGTATCAACGAAGCGCTGGCCCACGTCGGGATTGCGGTACGGCATCACTTCCCGCGTCGCTGAGCGCGGTGCGGCGTCCGGTCCCCGGCCCCGGCCTCGGCCCCGGGCAGGCATGGCGCTGGACGATACCATCTGACCCTTGTTGCCCAAATCGCTGGTGTTGACAAAGATGTATCCCAGCGCCGGATCGTAGCTCACGCCGCCCCAGTTCGCGCCCCCGATTGAGGAAGGAAATTTATAGGTGGGCTCCAGCAGGAAGGGTGTGTAAGGCCCAAGCGACTTGTAGTCGGCGAATTGTTGGCGGCAATAGGCTTCCGAAGCCGGCGTGACGGTGGTCACGTCGGCCACAGTGGCGCTCTGCCGGGCCAGCGGTGGCGGCAGCACCGGGAAAGGCTGGGTCGGCGAGGAGTGCTCGCCCGGTACGTCGCTCGGCGGCACCGGCTTTTCCTCAACTCCGAAAATGGGCTTGCCGCTGTCCCGGTCGAGAATGAACAACATTGCCGACTTGGTCAGCGTGGCGACTGCCGGAGTGCCATTGGGTCCGGCGCGCAGCAACGCCGGCGGTCCAGCCATGTCAGTGTCGGTGACATCGTGGTGCACTGCCTGGAAATACCATTTCAGTTTGCCGGTGGCGGCGTCGAGCACGACCAGCGAATTCGCGAAAAGATTATTGCCGGGCCGGTCGGCGCCGTAATAACTATCGGCCGGATTGGCGGTATTGACAAAGACCAAACCCCGTTGCGAATCAACCGTGATGGCCGCCCAGGCCGCCGGGCCCGAGCGATCCTTCGCGCCGTCCGGTCCCCAGCTGTCGCCGCCCGTTTGGCCGGGTTGGGCGGTGAGGAAAAATCGCCAGGCCAGCTTGCCGGTGATGGCGTCGAAGGCGGAAACGGTGCCCGGCAATCCGTGGCTGGGTCCCTCCTGCAGATCGGGCGAGAGAATGAGCAGGTTGCGATAAATCGCCGGAGGCGAAGTGAAGCCGTAGCCGCCGCCGTCCATGCCCGGCGCTAAGCCTTCGCGCACTACCACGCTGCCGCCCGTACCAAACTCCGGGACCGGCTCGCCGGTCTTGGCATCGAGTTCAATAAGGCGCCCGTCGCCGGATGTCGCCAGCACGATGCGCGGCGGATGTTGGCTGTCCCCCGGCCAGTAGGAAACGCCGCGCGTAGTCCGCTCTCGGGTTTCGTGGGGATCGAACTTCCACAGCTGCCGCCCCGTGTCCGCGTCGAGCGCCACCACCTGCTCGGTGGGCGTGGTCACATACATGATCCCCGCCACCACCAGCGGTGTGGCCTCGAAACTACGGTCCTTAAATCCGGTGTCATAGGACCACGCCACGCCGAGCCCGGCCACGTTGGCTGGCGTAATTTGCCGCAGCGACGAGTAGCGCGTCCCCCCCGGATCATTCCCGTAATTGGGCCAGCCGCCCTGCCCGGCAGCCTGCGCCGGCAGGGACGGGCAGAATAGAGCGCAGCAGGTGACGGCCAGGAGTAGCTTCTTCATCATCGGTTCAGAAAGCATACTTCAGGGCGAACTGCATCACGCGCGCGTCGCCGGCGCTGCTGATCTGCCCGACGTTGGAACCCCCGAAACCGGCGCTGGGCGCATTCAGGTTGACGTTATTGAGCGCGTTGAACATCTCCCAGCGTAGCTCCATACTGCGGCTCTCACCCAATTTCACCACGCGCGACAGGGCGGTGTCGAGATTCCAGAAACCGGGATCTGGAATGGTGGATACGCCGGCATTCCCGAACGTGCCGAAGGCGGGGACGGTGAATGCGGCGGGATTCACGTACTGGAGGTTGCCCTGCGTGCCGACCGTGGTCATCGGAACCAGAAGCGGATTCGCGGTGGTATTGGCGCGGCTGCCGATGCCGTTGAGTGCGGGATCGGTGATCGGGCCGCCCAGGGTGGCGGTGCTGAACAGTCCCCAACGGGAGCTGAAATTCGCCGACAGCCGCCAGTCGTTCAGCGCCGCTGCGACGCCGCTCCAATGCCACGGGGCATCGCCCACCATCGACGCGTTGAACACATTGCGAACGTCGGAGCCGCAATTGCCGCGGTCCATGCGGCGATTGGCGGGGTTGTCGTAGGTCGGCCCGGTGAGTTCGGTGGTGGCAGGGTCGCTGATGCAGTGCGACCAGGTCCAATTCGCGCGAAAGCTGAGGCCGCTGTGTAGGCGATGCTGTTCGCTGACCAGCAGCGCATTGTAGCTCGCCGTGCCGCCGTCGTCCACGCTTCCGATGGTGGAGAAAAACTGGCCCTGGGCCGGATTCTGTTCGAACAGGACGCGGCGCTGGTTTGCCGTGCCCAGGCATTTCTTGTAAGTCGCGAGGCTCACGCCGCAGCTCGCGCTGTAAACCGCCGGATCGAGCTCCGTACCCAGCCACAAATGCGTGGTCTCATTGCCCAGGTAGTCGACCGTGATGGCATCGCTGTTTCCGAGCTGGTGCTGGGCGCTCAGATCCCACTGCTCGACATAGGTGGGCTTGACCTGGAGCGGCACGTTGACATACACGCCCTCCTGCGGAAACGGCATATTGGGGCCAACCGCAGCCAGTGCCGGCCAGGGATTGCCGCCGGGGTAACCCTGCCAGGGATTGGAAAATCCCCCAACCGGGTTGGGCAGGCTGATCGAGGCGCCCCACGGCGGATTGTTCGACATGCGGGTGTAAAAGAACATCTGGGGTTGGTCGAAAAACAGTCCCCATGACGCACGGATCGAGGTGCGTCCGCTGCCCGTCGGATCCCATATAACTCCGGCGCGCGGGTCCATGTCTTTTTTCCGGTCGTAGGAATATTGGGTCCCGGGATAGCCGGGATCGCCGGGGAATGTGAGCCCTGCCGGAGCGTTGGCATACACCCCGCTCCGTATGCCGGCATTGAATTTGCTCAGGTCGAAATTCTCCACCCAGCGATTCTTGCTCCAGTTATATTGCTGCAGCAGCGGGGACCAGCGCACGCCATAGCTCAGCGTGAGCCGCGGGCTCATCCGCCAGGAGTCCTGGGCATAGGCGCCGAGGAAGTTGGCGCGGTCATTCTCCCAGTCGGGGTTGCCCTGAAGAAAGTTGCTCAAGTCGCCCAGCAGGAAATCGGTTATGCCCAGGCCGGTAAACGAGGTGCCGAAGCTAAAGGCGCCGTTGGTGGGCCGGTTGTTGACCGTGTTCATGATGGCGTGCTGCCAGCTCACCCCGACCTGGATTTGGTGCTGCCCCCGCACCAGCGTAAGGTCGTCGGCGATTTGCGGCGCGGTGGAGTTGAAATGTCCGGGGTTGGTGCCGCCGGCCCCAAGCGAAAACGCTCCGCTGACGCTGATGCCCATGAAACCGGGGATCGGGCTGTAAACCGGAATGCCGAGTTCGGCTGGAGTTGGATAGGGCGGGATGGTGCGATACGCGTACGTGCGGGCCAGCGACAGACTGAAGACGTTCACCGCGGTGGGGCTGATGGTGTAGTTGTCGCCGAAGGCCGCCGTTTGCGTCTGGTCGTTCTGCGCGACCTGGTTGGCTTCGAGGATATTGGCGGCGGCGCCGGCGCCCACCGGCAGCACGTAATGGGCGTTAAAATAGCGGAAGAACATGCTCTGCCGCGAGCTGACCGTGTAATCCGCGCGGCCGATAACCTGGTTGTCGTGGCTGTTTTGGCTGATGCCGTAGTTGAGCGTTCCGCAAGGATCGCTGGAGACCGGAATGTGCTTGAGGAAGGCGAGCGATGCGGAGTTGAACTGGCTGGGATTGATTTTATTGTTGACGAAAGGCGCCGCCAGCGTCACCGCTTTGCCCTGGCACAGGGCCGAGGCGAATTGGGTGAAGTCGCCACCCAGCATCGCCTGCGTGACGCCGGTCGAGCTGCGATCGGTGGGGTCGGAGCGGGTGATGGTGCCCTGGTAACCGCCGAAGAAAAAAAGCTTGTCCTTGCGAATGGGGCCGCCCAGCGTGCCCCCGAACTGGTTGCGCTTCAGGCTGTCACGCGGCAGACCGCGGGCGTTGTTGAAAAAATTGTTGGCGTTGAACGCCCCATTGCGGACGAACTCGAACAGATCACCGTGATATTTGTTGCTGCCCGACTTGGTGACCACGTTGACGGCGGCCGAGGCGTGGGCGCCATATTGGGCCGGCAGGGCGCTGGTCTGCACCTTGAATTCCTGCAGCGCGTCGGGGAAGGGGAAGGGCAGATTGAGGCTGTTGAACGGGTCGTTGTTCGACGCGCCGTCCAAAATGAAGCCGATGCCGTTGATTTGTCCCCCCGCCACCGAGATGGTCTGGGTGGGATAGTTCTTGTTCGTGTTCAGATCGCCGCCGGCCGCCGGGGCGGTCGCGCCCGTGAGCAGGATGAGGTTGGTCACTTGGCGGCCGTTGAGCGGCAGTTCGGTGATCGCGCGCTCGCCCACCACCTGGCCCACCCCCGTGGCATGGGTCTCGATCATGGCCGCGTCGGCGGACACCTGCACCTCCTGCGCCACCCCGCCCACCTTGAGCACCAGATTGAGGGTCGGGTTGCTGGCCACCTGGAGCACGATGCCGGTTTGCGTATAGGTGCTGAATCCGGTCTTGGTCACCCGCACCGTATAGGGGCCGATGGGAAGGTTGGAGAGTGTGTAGGAACCGTTGGCGCTGGTCGAGGTGGCGCGGGTGAAGGCGGTCGCGGTCTGCGTCGCCATGACCACCGCGCCGGGCACGGCGGCGCCGGTGGCATCCTTGACCGTGCCCGCGATCTGCGCCGTCGCCACCGACTGCGCCATTGCTATCGGACAACCCAAGCACCCCAGAAGGACGATCGTCAAAATCATTCGCATGGAAAGTCTCCTCAACTCGCGCAGTGCGACAGCAACCCGGCGGTTTTCTGGCGAACCGCTTTGGAATATAGCAGTGCAACGCCGTTTGGAAAGGGTTTAACGGTAGCGAACGGTTACAGGCCCTGCCAAAATTCTTAGCGCGCGGTCGAGGGACGCCGGCGATCCGCTGTCAATCCTAAATTGCGCGCCACCGCGACGAAGCGGCGGTCCCGCCGGAGCTCGTCGTAGCGCGGATCAACGTTGCAGGTGAGAAGTTCGAAGCTCCGATCCTCGCACGCCTTGGCAAGCCAGTCGAAGGCGATATCATTCTGGCGCAACGCGAAATGCAGGGAGGCGAACTCCATCGGCGAGACGTAGCGGCCGAGGGCAAGGCTCCGCAGCTTCTCCAGCACCTCCAGGCAGTGCCGGCGCTTGCCTGCCAGGGCATAGACGTGGCCCAGGGCGCTATGCACCGGGGGCGCGGACGGCGAGAGCTGGATGGCCCGCTGGCAGGCCGCGATGGCCTCCTCGAAATCCTTGCGTTGCTCCTGAACGAATCCCAGCGTGCAGAACGCGCCGGCAAAGTGAGGGTTGAGCTCGATGGTGTGGTCGCAGCGCTCCAGCGCCAGGTCGAACTCGCGGCGGTAGCAGTAGATGCGTGCCAGGTCGCGGGCAATGATGGCCGACACTGGATCCAGCGACTGCGCAATCAGCATCTCGTCTAACGCCTCCTGTAGCCGCCCCATCGGCGCCAGGCAGCTCATGGCGAGCCAGTGGTGGGCCGTCGCGTAAGCGGGGTCGAGCGTGATCGCGTGGCGGAATTGACGCTCGGCGCCGGCCCAGTCCCAGTCCTGGCTGGCTTTGACATGGGCCAGCGAGGTATGCGCTTCGGCCGAGTTGGCGTCCAGCATGACCGCCGCCGCGGCATTGGCGGCGGCCTTGGTCCAGACCTCGCCGGGGGCGAGCACGCCGTAATGGCCGAGCAGCGAGTAGGCGTCGGTGAGTCCGCTGTGCGCCAGTGCGTACTGCGGGTCTTCGCGGATGGCCTGTTCGAAGAACTCGACCGCCTTCCGCAGGCCCTCCTCGGTGCGCTGGTTCAAATGGTAGCGGCCCTGCAGGTAGAGGTTGCGGGCAGCCAGGTTCTCCGCCGGACGGCTGCCCCGCCGCGCACCCGGCGCTTCCCCGACCGCGCCCTCGACCTTCGCGGCGAGCAGACGCGCAACCTGGCGCTGCAATCCGAACATATCGGTCGCCTCGCCCTCGATGCTGTCGGACCATAGATAGCAGCCGCTGGCACTGTCGGCCAAATGGAGGGTGACGCGGAGCAACTCGCCCACCCGACGTACGCCGCCGGCGACGAACAACGCCGCGCCACAGTCGGCCAGGCCGAGTTCGCGGTCACCCACCGGATGCAGCGCCCGGATGCGCACGTGCTCCAGCTTCACCAGGGCGCTGACCACCTCCTGGTGCAATCCCCGGCAAAAGTAGTCGAGATCGGCGCCGTGGCTGTTGTCCCCGAACGCCTGCACCACGACCGTATTGCGGCTGGCAAGCACGGCGGCCAGCGAAGTTCCCGCCGGCGCCGCCGGACTGGAACGAAACTTCGGAGTGTAGCCGCCCTTGGGAAGCTCGATGATGAGCTCCCCGCCCGCGCCCTCCTCCCGGTAATAGCGCTCGAGCCACGCTCGCAGCCGTCGCGCCTGCACCCGCACAATGGGATCGGTGCGGGGATCGAACGTCTCGGGCTTGTCAAACACCGATACGCCGACCACGTATTCCTTAATCTGGTCCTTGCGTTCCGACAAAGCTTCGGTAACGATGAATTCGAGAAAGCGGCGCAGCCTGCCTGCGCCGTGGAAAGTGGCGCTGGCGGTGATGCGGGCCAACTGTTCCAGAATGGGCTTGTTCGGTGGATGCTCCCCCCCCGCCCCTGGTCGCTCGCCGCGAGCGCCCGCGCTCTCCACCTTCCTGTGGCCCGTCGCCATGCCCCTAGTCTACGCGCGTGATGGCCATCCTCCTCATGCCGATTGGCGGCAGTAGGTCTCGCGGGTGAACGCCAACATGACCACCGAAACCAGCGACCAGGCCACCATGAGTACAAAGGCCACGCGAAACGCCTCCAGATTGTAGATGTGTGTGCCGTTGCCCATCCTTCCGTCCCAGTGGCGGTCGAGCATCCAGCCGATGGCGGGCTGGAGCAGCATGGGTCCGATCTGATTGCTCATGTTGACCAGCCCCGAGATGGTACCCAAATATTGCTCCGGCACCGACTCCTTGGCGAAGGCGAAGCCGAGAATGATGGCGGCGGCGGCGAAGCTGGTCACCCCCGCCGCCGCCATGAAGGCGTCCAGCGACAGGCCGGGGAAATAAAACATGATCGTCCAGCCCAGTGCCGCCACCGTGGCGCCGCCTAGAAAAAGCGGCTTGCGCCGGCCCATCATGTCGGAGAACTGGCCCATGAGCGGACTGGCGACCGCGAAGCAAAGCAGAATCACCGAGTCCACGCCCGCCGCCGAAGCGGGTGAGAGGCCATACCGGGCCGACAGGTAGGCCGGACCCCACAATCCGGCGAAGGCCAGCACCGGGCCCAGCAAGCCGCCCTGGGCGAAGAAAATAAGCCAGGTGTTGCGATAGCGGAAAAGATTTCCCAGGCCTTTCAGAACCGTCGTCAGCGATCGGTGCGCGTTCGCGCGCAGCACCGGCGGAGCATAGCTGTCGAAGCCGGCCTCCGTGGGGTCGTTGCGCACCAGAAGCAGCGCCAGCGCGGCCATGAGCAGCAGCACCGCGCCCGAGGCGATGGTGACCGGGCGCCAGGCATAGCGCTCGACCAGCATGCGGAGCGGAATCTGCGCCATTAACGCGCCCAGGTTGCCAATGAAAAGGCTGAGTCCGGAAAGCACGGCGAAGCGCCGCGCCGGAAACCAGTGGGTGATAAGTTTCAGCGTGACCACCCAGGCGACGGCGGTCGCTCCGCCAACCAGTCCCCGCGCCAGGCAGGCGACGTCGAAGTTGCCGGTCCAGCCGAAGATCAGGCTGCCCAGCGCCGCTGAGAGCGTTCCCACCACCAGCAACTTGCGCGCTCCCCACGAATCCACCAGGATGCCGGTGGGAATCTGCATCGCCACATAGGCGTAGAAGTAGGTGGCCGAGAGCGTGCCCAGGCTGCCGGCGCCGATGCCGAACGCGCCCATCAGCTCCCGCGTCATCACCGCCGGCGAGACGCGCACGTAATAGGCGAAGAGATAGAAAAGTACGGCGGCGGACCAGACCGTCCACGAGCGCCACAGCGGCGGTGGCAGCGCCGGGGCGGCGGTGGCGGCGCCGCCGGATTTAACGCCCCGGGCGATAAATGTCATTGATGTTCCAGTAGCCGGGCGTCGGCGTGGGAACATTCTGCATCGCCACCTGGACGACGGTGGGCAGGGGCGACGCCAGCGCCTCGCGCAGTGCCGGGCCCAGCTCGGCGGCGGCGGTGATGTTCACCCCGCGCGCGCCGCAGGCGCGTGCCATGGCGGCATAGTCCACCCGATAGCAGGAGCCTCCATTCTCGAACACGCAGCCGAACTCGCTTCCGTAATGCATTTGCTCCAGTCCGGCAATGGTGCCGAACGCGGCATTGTCCATGATGACCCAAACCACCGCCAAGCCTGCCTCCATCGCGGTCGCGACCACCGAAGGGTTGGCGCCAAAGCCGCCATCGCCGATCAGGCAGAGCGCCGCGCGCCCCGGCTGGGCGTATTTCACCCCCAGCACCGCGGCCGCGCCAAAGCCCATGGTGGCCAGGCCGCTGGGGGTGATAAAGGTACCAGGCACTGTGATCGGGAATTGTTGCCCCACCCCGTTCTTATTCCAGCCCACGTCGGTGACGATGAAGCCGTCCTCCGGCAGCGCCTGGCGCACCTCGCTGAGAATGCGCTCCGGTCGCAGGGGATATTCGTCCGACTTCCAGTAATCGCTCCAGTGCGCGGCGAATTCACGCCGGCCGGCGGCGATCCTCGCCACGAGATGCGGACGCGCCGGACGAACCTGCTCGCGCGCCGCGGCCGCTATCGCTTCCAGCGCCAGGCGAGCGTCGGCCACGGCGCCAAGCTCGACCGGATAATTGCGCCCGATCTCGGCGGCGTCAATATCCAACTGCATCAGCCGAGTCGGCGGAATCTGGAAACTGTACCGCGGATCCCAGGAGCTCGAGTTGGCTTCGCCGAAGCGGGTGCCCACGGCCAGGATGAGGTCCGCGGTGCGGCACATTTCATTCGCGATCGGAGTCCCCCAAAATCCGGTCATGCCCAACAACAGGGGATGCGAAGTAGGCAGACTGCCGGTGCCCATCAACGTGTGCGCCACCGGCACTTGCAACGCCTCCGCCAGTTCGCGCAGCGCCGGAGCTGCGTGCGAGGCGATCACTCCACCGCCGACATAGATCACCGGCCGCTCGGCGGCGGCCAGCGCCCGCGCGATCCGCTCCGCCGTTGCCGGCGCCAGCGTGGGCGGCTCGATCGCGGCCGACGAGGGCGCGAAGGCGTCTGCCGGCAGGTCGGCCGAGAACACGTCCATCGGCACATCCACCAGCACTGGCCCCGGCCGGCCGCTCTGGGCGAGGTGAAAGGCGCGCTCGATCACTCGCGGCAAATCCGCCGCCCGATCCACGCGATAGACGCGCTTGCAGAATGGCTTGTAGATCTGCCATTGATCGGCGTCCTGATGCAGGTTCACTTCCTGATGGGAATGGCGGCCGTGGTAATACGAGGGCACATCGCCGGCAATCACCACCAGGGGGATGGAATCCAGCGCCGCGTTTGCCACCCCGGTGGCCGCGCAGGTCAGCCCCGGTCCCAGGTGCAGCAGGAGCACGCCGGGCTTGCCCGAAGCTCGCGCGTAACCGTCCGCGGCGTGGGCGGCGACTTGCTCGTGGCGCACCGACACGTAGCGGATGCGGCTCTGGCGCAGCGCATCCAGCATGGCGATGATGGTGTGGCCGCAAAGGCCGAACACCACCTCGACTCCCATGCGCTCCAGATAGGCGGCCAGTCCATAGGCGGCAATGCGCTCGCCCGGCGGAGTCGGGTCAAGCGGCGACTTGGCGGGTAGTTTGGGCGCCAGGCTCGGCGTGGCCTCACTCGCGGCGGCGGTGTTGGACATGGGCGACCTCAGAAAATCTCGGAATTGTGGAACTCCCCGAAGAGCTCGGCGTCCGTCGGCCGGTCCTCGGGAATGGGGCGGCTCACCCAGGTGACGTTCATGTAGTGTTTGAGCGAAAGGTTTTCGTTGGTGATGTTGCCTCCCCATATGCCGCACCCCATGCTTGAGGTCATCGGCATGCCGTTGGTGAATGTGCCGGCGTTCGATTTGGACTGCGCCTGCCGGACCATGATGCGGCTGACCGGTGCTGCCAGCGCCAGGCGGTGGATGTGGTTGTCGTCGAAGGAGTAAATGCCGCAGGAGTGCCCCTTGCCGCCGGTCTCCAGGATGCGCTCCACCATGGCGAGCGCCTGATCGAAGCCGTCATAGCGGAACACCGCCAGCACCGGCCCCAGCTTCTCGGTGGAGAACGGGTGCTGTTTGCCGATCTTGTCTTCGGCGACCAGAAAGAACGTCTTGCCTGCCGGCAGGGCGATGCCGGCGCGTTCTGCAATCACCGCCGCGGAGCGCGCGATCGTGGCGGGCGTGCGGTGCCCCTCGGCGTCCCAATAGGCGGCGCGCAGCAGTTCCTTCTCCTCCGGGCTAACCAGATAGCCGCCCTCCTGCTCGAGCGCCCGCAGCAGCGCGTCATGGATGGTCGCGTCCGCCAGCAGATTGCCGTCGGCCGAGCAACCCGAACCGTTGTCGTTGGTCTTGCTGATGCGGATTAACCGCGCCGCGTCGGCGATATCGGCGGTTTCGTCCACAACGATGGTGGCGTTACCCGCGCCCACGCCGAAGGCGGGCTTGCCCGAACTGTAGGCGGCTCGCACCATGGGCTGGCCGCCGGTTGCAATCGTAAGATCGCAGGCCGCCATTAAAGCCTGGGTCAGCGCCAGGCTCGGCTTCTCTACGCACTGAAAAACGTCCGGGTTCACGCCTTCGCGCTGCAAGGCGATGCGCATCAATCGCACCACTTCGCCGGTGGTGCGTCGGCTCGCCGGATGCGGACAAAAGATCACCGCGTCCTTGCATTTGAGGGCGTAAATGGCGCTGCCAACCGGCGTGACCACCGGGCTGGTGACCGGAATCAGCGCCGCCAGGATTCCCGCCGGCTTGGCGTACTTGACGATGCCCTTGGCGGCGTCCTCTTCGATGATGCCCATGCTTTTCTGACGCAGGGCGTCGCGCAGAATGCCCAGGGCCTTGAGGCGGCGGCTGGGCTCGCGTCCCCCCATGCCGGTCTCGTCCACCGTCATGTTGGCCAAGCGCACCGCCGTGGTCTCGTTTGATGTCACCCAGGCCAGCGCGCGGCAAAGGCGGTCCACCGCGGCTTGGTCCAGGGGCGCAATGTCCTGCATCGCTTTTCGGGCGCGGGCAAGCAGTTCCGGCACCAGGTTGCGTTCCGGTTCGCTGAGCGGGCGTGGGGTGGTACTTGCGGTGGCCATATTTATTCCAGCGAGCGTGGTGGCTCGCCATCGTAGACAACTGGAAATCGGATGCGCATGGGCTTCTCCCGCCCATATTCCTCCGCCACTTCGGCGGTCAGGCCGGCCACGCGACCGACCAGAAAGAGCAGTTTGCCCGCCTCCGGCGGAAAGCCCAGGTCGAACAGGACGGCCGCTAGTGCGCCGTCAATATTGAGCGGCAATGGCTTGATCCGGGCCCCGGCGGCAGCCTCCAGCGCGACCATGAAGGCCACTCCGTCCCCGGCCACCCCGTACTGGCGGGCCATTTCAAAAAGCACCTTCACCCGCGGATCGACGCTGTGCACGCGATGCCCCAGCCCGGGCAGGCGTTTCCCTTCCTGGCGGGCCGCCGCTATGGCCCGATCCGCCGCCGCCGCCACCGCGATGCCTTCGCTCGCCGCCATCCGTACCCCGGCGGCGATCATCTCCATGGCGAGCGATCCGGCGCCGCCATGCTCGTCGCCCACCGCCAGCACGCCCGCCGCCACCGCCGCCGACAGCGATTGCCGGTTGCCGGTCGCGACTAGCCGCGCCGCCGCGCAGGACGGCGCGCCCGAGCCATGGTCGGCCACCGCCACCAGAATGGCGTTGAGCAGGCCCCGCTCCCCCTCGCTCGGCATGCGTCCGCGATGCAGCAGGAAGACAACGTCCACGAAGCCGGCCTGCCGCATAAGCGCGCCGATGTCGTAGCCGCGATAGCGGATGCTCTCCGCGTCCGCCTGCACCAGGGCTGTCCTCCAAGTCTCCTGCCGGTCCATGCGCCTCATTATGACCGCAGCCGGACTCACCCTGCGCGTGTAACCGTTCGGCACGGTTAAACGATGCGCCCCGGCTTGGGCGCCAGCACGCCCTCCGCGGGCGTCGCGCCGGATGCGGAGTGGGTGGCCAATACCTCCGGATCGGACTGCGCCAGCCATATTTATGGTAGCCTAGAGGCATGCGGACGACCGTGGACATTCCCGATCCGCTTTACCTGCGCCTGAAGACTTCCGCCGCGGCCCAAGGCCGCAGCGTCAAGGCGTTGTTGCTGGAGGCTGCCAAACTGGCGCTCGATCAACAACCTACAGGCCGTGGTCGGCGCCTGCGCGTTCCGCCGGTGCGCAGCAGGCATCCGGGGACCCTCCGCATAGACAATGCTCGCATTTATGAGCTTATCGATTTTCCCTGACCTCAACGTCTGGCTGGCGTTAAGTGTTCCCGTCCACGAGCGCCACAGAGCCGCCTGGAGCTGGTACCGAAGCTTGCGTGCGGACGATCGGCTCTTTTTTTGCCGATTCACGCAAATGGGATTACTGCGACTGCTCAGCCAGGAAGCGGTTATGGGCGCCGGCGAAGCGCTAAATCAACCTGACGCATGGAAGGTTTATGATCGCTGGCTCACCGACTTCTGCATCAGTTTTTATCCCGAACCGGAAACGCTCGAGCCTTGCTTTCGCCAGCAGGCACGCTCTTCCAAGCCGGCGCCGAAATCATGGGGCGACGACTATCTTTGCGCGTTCAGCCAGGCCGCCGGTTTGCAACTCGCGACCATGGACAGGCCGCTCAGCCGGCGCGCGGTCGCGGCAATCCTGATCGTGTAGAACCGACCGCAAACTCACATCACGCCGCCCGCCGAAACGTCAGATTGATCCGGTAGCTTCCCAGCCACGGGTGCGTCCCCGCCTTGAGCGTCAGCACGCCGTGGTACCGCAGCCGCGCCGGGCCGCCCCACACCACCACGTCGCCATGCTCGAGCCGGATTCGCGCGACCGGCTCGGTGCGCTCGAATCCGCCGAACTGGAACGTCGCCCCAAGGCCCAGCGACACTGAAACGATCGGCTGATCGTAGTCGCGCTCGTTCTTGTCCTGGTGCAGCGACAACTTCGCGCCTGGCTGATAGCGATTGATCAGGCAGGCGTCGGGCGTGAATTCCGCGAAGCCGCTGGCTGCGGCCGCCGAACGCGCCAACACCTCGAACGCCGGCGGCATCGCCGGCCACTGCTCCCCCGATTCGGGATCGCGCGTTTCATACCGGTACCCGCGCCGATCGGCGATCCATCCCCAGGCGCCGCAGTTGGTCATGGCGACCGACATCCGGAAGCCGCCCGGCGTCACCATGTGCCGAAACGGCGCGGCGGCTTCAATGCGCGCCAGCTCGCTGCGCAAGACTTTATCGCCCACCAGCGCGAACCCGCGCAGCAGGAACGCCCCTGGCGCTATCTCTTCCGTAATCATTTCTTCGGCCCGCGCGCTCCGCTTTCGCGCCGCAGCAACTCCTTCTTGCGTTCAATGCCCCACCGGTATCCGGCCAGCTCCCCCGAGGCGCGCCGCGCGCGATGGCACGGAATCACCACCGCCAGCGGATTGGCGCCGCACGCGCTCGCCACCGCCCGCACCGCGCCCGGCGCGCCGATCGTCCGCGCCAGCTCACTATACGAGCGCGTCTCCCCCGCCGGAATTTGCCGCAGCGCCTGCCACACCCGCACCTGAAACGCACTGCCTTGAATGTCGAGCGGTAGCTCCATCCCTCGCCCCGGGGTCGCGATCAGCCGTACGACCTGTGCCACCTTCCGGCCAAACGCCGGCGGCGCCGGGCGCACCGCGGCCCGCGGAAACCGCCGTTTCAAATCCGCGACCAGCGCTCTCGGGTCGTCGCCCAACATAACCGCGCACAAGCCGCGCGGCGTGGCAGCAACCAGCGCCCGGCCCAGCGAACACTCCGCAATCGCAAACTCGATGGCAAGCTGCGCCCCGCCCGCTCGGTACCGTGCCGGTGCCATCCCCAGTGTGGCTTGTGCGGCGGCATAGAATCGTCCGCTCGACTGATACCCCGCGTCGTAGAGCGCGTCGGTGACGCTGCGCGAGCCGGCCAACGCCGCGCGCACCCGTTCCCCACGCCGCCCAGCCGCATACTGCCCCGGCGTAACGCCGGTCGTCGCCTTGAACAAACGATGAAAATGAAACGGGCTCAATCCCGCCGCCCTCGCCAACTGCGACAGCTTGGGTCTCCGTTCCGTTGACTCAAGCGCTCGGCACGCGGCCGCGACACTGGCCGCATCCTCCCGCGCGCGTTCAGGATGGCAGCGCAGGCACGGCCGAAATCCCGCCCGCTCCGCCTCGGCGCAGGTCGCGTGAAACGCCACGTTTTCCGGAAGTGCCCGCCGCGCCCCGCACGACGGCCGGCAGTACACTCCCGTGGTGCGAACCGAATAAACAAACTGCCCATCGGCGGCGCGATCGCGCGCCTCGAGTGCCGCCCAGGCTCGTGTCATGGCTTCCATAAAACTCAGTCTAGCGCCGCCTGAAAACCGGCGCACTCCGGTTCTTGCGCTAAAATTCCTGCATGAAACTCGCGCTGCTGGCCCTCGCCCTGACCGCGTTTCTTGGGCCGGCGGCTGCCCAAACCGCACCCGTCTCCGGAATCGTAGTCGCCGGCAACGGCCTGCCCGTCGCTGGCGCCACCGTCACTGCCGGCGGCGCCAGCGCTGTCACCGGCGCCGACGGGCGTTTTCGTCTGGCCCCGCCCACCGCTGCCAGCCAGTTGACCGTCACCGCGCCTGGATACACAAGAGTTGAGGTCGACCCAGCTCACGCCGGCCGCATCGTATTAGTCCCCTCCCCCGTCGCCGAATCGGTCACCGTCACCGCCTCCGCCGCCAACCAATCGACCGCCGCCGTCCCCATGGCCGTCTCCGTGATCGGCAGCGAGCGCCTGCACACCGCCGCGCCCGCCAACGTCGACTCCATCCTGCGCGAGACCAGCGCGCTCGGCACGTTCCGCGTCAACTCATCGCAAACCGCCAACCCCACCACCCAGGGCGTCGCCCTGCTCGGCACCGGTTCCAGCGGCGCCAGCCGCGCTCTGGTTCTGCTCGATGGTTTTCCCCTCAATGACATCTTCGGCGGCTGGGTGGATTGGCTACGTGTTCCCGACCAGGACGTGAGCGGAATCAGTGTCGTCTCCGGCGGCGCTTCGCCGCTCTATGGCAACGATGCGCTCTCCGGCGTCATCGGCATTGACACTGCTCCGCCCATCGCCACGCATCTGGATCTGCGCACCGGCGGCGGCGGCCTTTCCACCGGCCTGGCCGACGGCGTCGGCGTCATCGCCGCTCGCCGCTTGGCGCTCGCCGTGCGCGGACGCGGCATCCACGTCGGCGGCTACATTCCCGCCGCCCAGCCCGGCCCCATTGATACCAACGCCGGCGTCACAGCCCAGGACTGGTCGCCCGAACTGCGCTACATCCCCTCGCCCGCCGCCATGTTCACCGTGTCGTCGGAATATTTTGCCGAACAGCGTCGCAACGGCACCGCGCTTCAAGTCAACGGCACTCGTCTGCGGCAGCTCGCCGCCCGCGCCGTGATTGACCACGACGGAATTTGGAACGCCAGCGCCTTCACTCAGTCTGAAGATTTCGATGCGACGTTCTCCTCCATCGCCGCCGCGCGCGCCGGCGAAAGGCTGACCCTCGAACAGCAAGTCCCCTCCCGCGCCCAGGGCATGGCGCTCGATTGGACTCTGGCCGACACCGGCCCCCGCCAACGCTGGAGCCTGACAAGCGGCACAAGCTACATCCACATCACCGCTGTTGATAATGAGACCACGCCCCCGGCGACCTCCACCAGCCGCGCCGAGAACGGCCGCCAACGCTTGAGTGGCGCCTTCATCGAAACTCGCTGGTCGCCTTTAACTTCCTGGAGCTGGACCGCCACGCTTCGGCGCGACGGATGGTCGAACTATGATGCCTTCCAGAGCACGCCCGGCGGCATCACCCCGTTCCCGACCCGTGTGAGCGTCGCCACCAGCCCCGCCCTCGGCACGGTTTATGCCGTGCGCCCCTGGCTTTCCCTCCGCGCCTCGGCCTATGAGTCTTTCCGCGCGCCCACGCTGAACGAGTTGTACCGCCCCTTCCGCGCCGGCAACGTTCTGACTAATGCCAACCCGTTGCTCGCCGCCGAGCGCTATCGCGGCGCTCAAGCCGGAGCCGAACTTCGGCCTCTCACTTCGGTGCGCCTCGATTTCACCTACTTCGACGGTACCGTAGCCAACCTTGTCACCAGCGTGACGCTCTCAACCACGCCAAGCCTCATCACACGCCAGCGCCAAAACCTCGGCCGTGTCCGTCCCAAAGGCGAAACCTTCGAAGGACAGTGGCAAGCGCGTTCCAATTTGACCCTCTGGGGTTCGTACACTCATCTGACCTCGCCCGTCATCTCCGCCCCCGTCGCCTCGCTCGTCGGTCTCGCCGTCGCCCACGTGCCTGACAACAACTTCGCCGCACGCGGTGAATGGCGCGTGCGCGGCTTCAGGCTGGCCGCGGTCGAGCGTTTCGGCGGCGCCAACTTCGATGACGACCAGAACACACTCCCGCTGCCCGCCTTCTGGAACACCGATCTGTTCCTAAGCCGCGGCTTTGACTTCGATCAGGCCGCGATCGCTCCCTACCTCGGCGTTGAAAACCTTTGGAATCGCCGCCACGCCATCGAGCTCACGCCGGAAGCCGACCTCAACGCCCCCCGCGCCCTAACCGCCGGCCTCCGCCTTCAATGGGGACGACGCTAGATCCTTCTTCAACGGTCGCGCCAGCACTAGTCCCAACCCGGCAAGAACCACGATCGTGCCGAAAATCGCCGAGGCCCCTACCCGTTCCCCGGCCAACATCCACCCGACCGCCAGCGCGACCACCGGATTGACCAGCGCATAGCTCGAAACTTTCGTCGCGGACACCCGCCCCAACAGCCATACGTACGCCGAATACCCCAGCACCGAGCCGGCCAACACCAGATATAGCCACGCGAAAACGGCCCCGCGGCTGGCTGCGAGCGGATGCCACCCGCCGCCTTGCCCGCTGACCACTGCGGCGATGGCGAGCATCGCGCCGCCCAAGAGCATCTGCGCCGCCGAACTCATCGCCGATGATTTCGGCAGCGGCAGCCGCTTCACCAGCACCGTCCCCACCGCCCACGATAGGGCGCCGATCAGAATCACCAAGGCCGCCAAGGTCCGGCCGCCGCCTAACGGGCCGACCAGCAACGTAACCCCTGCCACGCCGAGCACCGCACCGCCGATTACCCGCCATGAAAGCGGTGCCAGCCGCAACACAAGACTTTCCAGCAGGGCCACCCAAACCGGGATGGTGGCCGGCATCACCGCGGCGATCCCCGACGCGACCCGCGTCTCGCCCCAGAACAAACAGCCATACCCAACCAGAATCATGAGTACCGCCGGAACCGCGGCCGCACCCCACTCGCGCACGGTCGGCGCCGGAACGCCATGCCAGCGGCACCATGCATACACCAACATCCCCGCAGGCATAAATCGCTCCGCCGCAAAAATTAGCGGCGGCACTTCCGCCACCCCGACCTTGATCGCCAGGTATGTGGTTCCCCAGACCAGGTAGATCACCGCGAACCCGGCAACAAGCATCCATCGTTCGGTCTTCGGCTTGGTATTCGCGGGCATGCCACATGATAAGGTAGCCGCGCAGGAGGCCGCGCGGGGACCTGCGGCAATCAAGTACGATGGATGGGTGGACGGCGAATTCCCAATCCTCCCACTGCAAAGCGCGGTCGCGCCCGCCGCGCCTCCGGATCATGACCCGCCCTGGAATGGCCTCGAGCTAACCCTGTTGGTGGTGTTTACCGTCCTTGCCATCGGCGTCGCCACCGTGATCATGTTTCTGGTCTGGGCGATTGCGGTGCGCGCGCTAGGTGAGCGAATTCCCCGCGGTCCGGAAGTCGAGCTGGTCTGGACCTCGCTTGTTGGTCAGGCTCTGGGCATGGCCCTCGGATTCGCACTTGCCTGGGCCTGGCTGGCGCGCACCCGCGGCGTTCGCTTTTGGCGCGCCATCCATTGGCGGGCGGTGAAAGTCGAGAGCGCCCTCGGCTTGCTTGTGGGCGGCGTTGTGCTGGCCATTGCCGGCCAGGCCGCCGGCCATTTTTTGCCCATGCCCACCGACGTTCCGATGGACCGCCTCTTCACACCCCAGACCGCCTGGACTCTTCTTGTCTACGGTGTCGCCATCGCCCCTTTCTTCGAGGAGTTCTTTTTTCGCGGCCTCCTCTACCCGACCTTGCTGTCAACCTTTGGTGAAGGTTTCACCCGCGACGAACTGCGCGCCTGGCGTCCGCTGGCGCGAATTGTCGCCGCTCTGGCGCTCCTCGGGGTGGTATTTTGGCGCTTCCGCCAACGCCTGCTCACTCTCACGCCCTTTACCTGGCTCTCCTGGCTGACTCTCCTCGAGTTGGCCCTTCTCGCCGTGATCGCCGAACCCGGCTGGCTGCTTGGTCTCGTGCGTATCGTCATCAACTGGATCGCCGGATGGAAGCATCCCCAAATCCTCGCCATTCTCGTCACCGGCTTTTTGTTCGGCATGATGCATGCTGCCCAGCTCGGCGGCGCCTGGGCCGCGGTGCTGGTGCTGGTGCTGGTCGGCGTCGCGCTGACCGCGGTGCGCGCAGCGAGCGGCTCGGTCATGGCCAGTTGGCTCGTTCACTGCGCGTACAATGGAACGTTGTTCGCCGCCCAATATGTCTCTACCCAGGGATTTCACAATTTCCAAGGCCTGCACTAATGCCGGAACTCATCGCCGAACGCCTCGAACTTCTTGACCTGCTCGCCCGCGACTCCTTCCGCCTGGGCGAATTCAAGCTCTCCAGTGGCGGCACCAGCGACTACTACGTTGACTGCCGCACCACCACCCTCACCCCGCGCGGCGGCCTGCTCACCGCCCGCCTGTTTCTCGACGAGCTCCAGCGCCTTCATCCGCCACCCGAAGCCGTCGGCGGATTGACCCTCGGCGCCGACCCGATCGTCGTCGGCGTCGCCATCGCCAGTGCGACCACTGCCCACCCGATCACCGGCTTTCTCGTGCGCAAGGCGGAAAAGGCCCACGGCACCGGTCGCCGCATCGAAGGTATCGTCCGTGCCGGCCAATCGGTGGCGATTGTTGACGATGTCTGTACCACCGCCGCCTCCACCATTCTCGCCATCGAAGCCGCCTGGGAAGCGAATCTCAACGTCGTCGCCGTGCGTTGCTTAATCGAGCGCGAGGAAGCCGGCGGACGCAACAACCTCAACCAGCTCTGGCGCGCCCACCGCGGCGAGCCCTGCCCCTTCCAGGCCTTGTACGGCGCCCAGGAAGTACGCGCCGCTCACAAGGAACTGCTCCGCGGCGGCAACAGCATCGCCGATGCATCGCAAGTATAGTCATGATCCCGACTCTCCAATGGACTGAGGCTGGCGTCGAGTTGCTCGATCAGCCCGCGCTTCCCGCTGAAGTCCGCTACGTCCTCTGCCGCGACTACAATGCGGTCGCTTCCGGCATCCGCGACATGATCGTGCGCGGCGCACCCGCCATCGGCGTCGCGGCGGCGATGGGCATCGCGCTCGGCGCCCGCGATTCCAAAGCCAACACCCTGCCCGAATTCCAAAAGGAGTTCGACCAGATTTGCGAGACCATTCGCGCCACCCGCCCCACCGCCGTCAACCTCTTCTGGGCCATCGAGCGCATGCGCCGCTGCGCCGCCGCCCACGCCTCCGATGGCGTCGAAGCCACCCGGCGCGCCCTCATTGCCGAGGCGAACGCCATCCATGATGACGACATCGCCTGCAACCGCGCCCTCGGCCGCCACGGCGCCGATCTCCTCCCCCAAAGCGGACGCGTTCTCACCCACTGCAACGCCGGCGCCCTCGCCACCGCCGGCTACGGCACCGCGCTCGGCGTGATTCGCGCCGCCGTCGAACAGGGCAAGCAAATCGCCGTCTTCGCTGACGAAACCCGGCCCTATCTCCAGGGCGCGCGTCTCACCGCCTGGGAGCTGCACCAGGACAACATCCCCACCACCGTCATCACCGACAACATGGCCGGCCACTTCCTCCGCACCGGCAACTTCGCCGCCGTCATCGTCGGCGCCGACCGCATCGCCGCCAATGGCGACGTCGCCAACAAGATCGGCACCTACTCGGTCGCCGTGCTCGCCAGGGAAAATCAGGTCCCCTTCTACGTCGCTGCGCCTGTCTCCACCCTCGACCTGACCCTCGCCTCGGGCGAGCAGATCCCGATCGAGCAGCGCTCGCCTACTGAGGTAACCCACTTGCGCGGCGTCGCCATCACCCCCGAAGGCGTCCCCGTCGCCAATCCGTCGTTCGACGTAACTCCGCACCGCTACGTGAGCGCCATCATCACCGAACACGGCATCGCCCGCGCGCCCTACAGCGAGAGTCTGGCCCGTCTTGCTTCCCATGCCCACTCTGCAACAGGCCTTGGCACAGGCCGTCGCGGCGCGTGAGCCGCGGATAAGCGCCGAGGTGATGCTCGCCCGCGTCCTCGGACGCGAGCGCTCCTACTTGTATGCCCATCCCGAGGCCGAGCTCACCGCCGATCAGTCATTGCAGTGGCGGGCATGGCTCGAACGCCGCGCCGCCGGCGAACCACTGCAGCACATTGTTGGCGAACAGGAATTCTACGGACGTCTTTTCACGGTCGGCCCCGACGCTCTCATCCCGCGTCCGGAAACCGAACTGGTCGTCCAGGCCGCCCTCGATCTCCTTCCCGGTGATCAAACCGTGCGCATCGCCGACGTCGGCACCGGCAGCGGGTGTATCGCCATCACGCTCGCTCTCGAGCGCCCCCGCGCCCGGGTTATCGCGACCGATATTTCACCCGCCGCCCTCACCCTGGCCGGCGCCAATGCGAAAGCCCTCGGCGCCAACGTCGAATTCTCGGAAACCGACCTGTTAGCCGGCATCGCCGGCCCGCTCGACCTGGTTGTTTCCAATCCTCCCTACCTGGCCGAAAGCGAACTGCCCGAGCTGGCGCGCGAGGTCCGCGATCACGAGCCCCACCTCGCGCTCGTCGCCGGCCCCGCAGGCGACGAAATCTACCGCCGCCTTATCCCCGCCGCCCGCGAACGCCTCCGCCCCGGCGGCTGGTTGATCCTGGAATTAGGCTACGCCTCCGCCCTCAGCGTTCGCGCCCTATTTCACTCCTCCGACTGGCAACAAGTCGAAATCCATCGCGACCTCCAAGGCTGGAACCGCGTCCTCCAAGCCCAAGCCCGCTAGTCGTGTTCTACTTGCCTATAGTTTCGTGCGACCGTGAAGTGAATTCCGCCTCGTCTTCCCGTCGCCGGAGACGGTGGCAGCGACGCGGCATTGCGGAGTCGCTGCGGGTTGGAGCGAAGAGAGGTGAGCCTCTGTTCCAGCCCGGCATGCGCCGGAGGCGTGGTCAACGGAGTCGCCGAGTCCGGGACTCACTCCTGATTGCGCAAGTCTGTCAACGAAAAGATCAAACGGATACGGTATAATTCCCGCGAAGTAGGTTACCGATCGTGGCGCCCCCCAGCCACCTCAGAGGAGCGAGCAATGGCGGGAACTCAATACGCGGCGGTCGCGCCGTTTGCACTGCGGGGCGAAGTCGGCGCGAAAGGCTGCGGAACCGGGGTCCCCGGCCCGCCCCCGACAAATATGCGGCGCGGCCCTCGCGTGGCGCAACGCCGGAGAGGGGCTCCTGGGGTCCCCACTCCGGCGTTGCGCCCAAGCGGGGCGCGCGGCGGTAGCCGCGCTGGGGCCCGCGCCTATCAATGGGCGCGTGGCAGGCAGCCGTGGCGGGCAGCGGCCATTTTACTGGGAGCGTTGGTCTGGCTCGCGGGTCCGGTGTGCCGGGCGCAAGGGCCGGTCAATCCGGTGAGCGCGCCGGTCAATGGCCCCGCACCCGGCGCGCAGTTCACCGTCACCTTCAGCTTTACCGGGAGCGTGACGCTCGCCTCATCCACCGCAGCTGCGGTTGCGGTACTCACCCAGGGGTCTCGAGGCAAGGACTTCACCCAGGACGCAATTTCACCGGGCTCCTGCACGGGAGGCAGCAACTACCTTAACGGCCAAAGTTGCACCGTCACGGTGGACTTCAACCCGCGCTACCCCGGCCAGCGCCAGGGCGCCGTCGAACTGATCAGCTCGTCCGGCGCCATTGTCCAGACCACGTATATTGAAGGCTTAGGCTCGGGCGGGCAGGTAACCTATCCGCTCACCGCCTCCCGCGTCTCGTATGGCCCTCCCGATTTCTTCGGCAACATCGAAGCCGACCCAATAACCGGGTTGGCCACCGACGGGACCAACGTGTACTTTGTAATGAATGGATCAGCGACCTGGCCGGGACCTGGCGCTACTGCCGATTTCCTTGCCCTCTGCGGAGCGCCGATCGCCAACCGCTCGGCCGTGACCTGCACCGGGCCGGCCAATTCGCCCTCGTTTCCCGATAATACATTTGTCTCCGCTCGCTACTCTGTGGCCATGGATGGGGCTGGAAATATTTATGCCGTAGGCACAGCGTCTCATGTTGCATGGACGTCGGGGGCATCACCCGTCGGGGTTTCAGATCTCTTCAAGTTTTCCAACGCCGGAGGCGCGATCACCAGTTTGAATATGAGCGCCGTTACTTCGACCGAGTTTGGCTCCAATCCGCTCTCCGAAAATAACGGACAGTCCATCGCTGTCCCTGATTTCGGCTTATTGGCTGTAGACGGAGGCGGTAACGTATATGCGTTAGAAACGATTGAAGAGTACTTTCCTTATCCGGCAGCGGTCATTGACAAGTTTTCGCCGTCGGGAGTGGAGACCTACGCCTTTGTGCCTAGCACCAACAATGGCGAATCTCCCAATGAAACCAATATCGCCGGCGGCCTGGCGTGCGACGCCGCCGGGAACCTGTATTTCCTAGAGTTTGATGCCTCCGCCGCACAGTTTAGAATTGCCCGCCGCGACGCCGCGACTGGCGTGATCTCAACCTACCTTGACGATAACGCCTTGCTGGGCGGACCGCTCGCCCTCGACGCCGCCGGCGATGTCTACGCCGTCGGGCAAAACTTTTCGGTGCAGTCTGGCACGACGGTAAGTGAATTCCTCGCCACTAATGGCACCGTGGCGAGCACGCCGGCTGCGAGCTACACCATGCCACAGCCCGCCTTTGCCATTGAGGGATTGGCGGTGGCCGCTTACGGCGACGTTCTTACGGCCGACCGCCAGGCGGGCGCACTCGACCTGTTGTCCGCCGGCAATGCGACGCTGGCTTTCGGCAGTCAGGCGGTCAATGGCAGCCAGAAGGCTCAGCAGTTGAGCTTGACAAACATCGGTAGCGCGCCGCTCCAGTTCAGTTCGTACCAGATCGGGGACGCGGAATACCAGTCCGCCCCGGGCGACAGCTGCCGCAAACAGCCGGTGGTCGCGGGCGGAACTTGCACGCTGGCGCTCAACTTTCTGCCGACGACCACCGGACCACACAACTCCACGGTGCAGCCCTTGTTCACCGGTGCCGCCGCTGCGGCAGCGGCCATCAACTTGACAGGTGCCGGGGTGGCGGCCAGCCGGTTAGTGGCCGTGTCGGTGAACGGCGCGGCGGGAAGCAGTGGATCCGGGCCGGCCAATGGTCCTTACTCCTTGGTTGTGGAGGCGACCGATGCGGGCGGCAATCCGCTGGCGGGCGTGGGCGTCACGGCGGTTCCTGGCCAAGCCGCAGGCGGGGAATCGGCCCTCTGCTCGTCCTGCAGTGCAGTGACTGGCAATGATGGGCTGGCGACGCTCGCGCTCGACGCCAACAGCGTTGCACGCGGGCAGGCTTTCTCAGTGGCTATTACAACTACCACCCCCGGAATTACCGCCACGCCTACCTTCAGCTTGACCAACTTGCCCGGTGCGGCGGCGCAGTTGGTTTTCACTACCGAACCACCGGCGGCAGTGGTTGCGGGCACGGCCATTTCGGTAACTGTCGCCGAGCAAGACGCGTTCGGCAACCCGGAGGTCGCTGATAACAGTACCACCGTCACTTTGAGCCTTACAGCCGGTCAGAATCCCGGCGGGGACACCCTGCATGGAACCGTAGCTGGCACTCTCAGCGGGGGAAGCATAACCCTCAGTCCGAGCGTCAATCTCGCCGGAGCTGGCTATGCCATGTCCGCCACCGCTGGCGCCATAACCGCAACTTCAACTTCCTTTGCCGTGAGTGCCGCCGCCCTCAATGCGGTTAGGGCGGCCGCCGGCAATTCCCAGTCGGCGATTGCTACGCTCCCTTTCGCGGCGCCATTGGAGGCAATCGCCACCGATGCCTTCGGCAACCCCATTTCTGGCGTCGTGGTGAACTTCACGGTTAATTGGGGCAGCGCCGGTGCAGGCGCGAATCTGAGCGCGCCCAGCGCGATCACGAACAGCGCCGGCTTCGCCTCCATCATCGCCAGCGGCGACGGCACCGCCGGATCGTTTACGGTGACGGCGAGCGCGAGCGGGGCGGTTTCCTCCGGTGTTTTCACGCTGAACAATCAATTTGGGGCTGGGATCGGATCGAGTAGCAGTTTTCCACTGACTATAACTACCAATGGATCCGGGCTGAGCTCCATCACCTTCACCTCCGAAGGCACCAGCGTGCCCGACTTCACCGAGGATCCGGCCGATGCCAGCACGTTCAACCCGTTTGGGTGCGCGCGGTACCTCGCCGACCACGGTACTGGCTTGGCCATTTGCAACATGAACATTGTCTTCTCTCCACAGGCTGCGGGCCTGCGGCGGGGCGAGCTGACCATCGTCAGCCAGAGCGGGGGCGTCTTCCACATGTTCTTGTCCGGCGAGGGCGTCGGTCCGGTCCTCGCATCCGCCGGTGCGATTGCTGCGACTGCACTGCCGAGTGGCGCCAGCAGTGTCGTGGTCGATCCCGCCGGTGTGGTGTTTTCAACCAGCGGCACTTCGGTCTATAAGAACGGCAGCATTTTTGCCAGCGTGAACTTTACCGGCAATGGCACCGATCGGCTCGCGGGCATCAGCATTGACGGCGGCGGCAACCTCTATTTCGCCGATCTGACCGACGGCCATCTGGGTGCTCTTTTTGCCGGCGCCAGCACGGCGGCGGACATCACCCCCAGCGGCTTCAACGGCGCCGCCGCAACCTACACGGATGGAAACGGCAACCTATTCGTGTATGACACTGCTGCCGCTGAGATCTACGAACTGGCCAACCCCTCAGTCAGCCCGGGCGGGTCTGCAACTGACGTGGCTGACCTCGCCCGCACGACTGGTTTCAACCAGCCGCAACAGATTACCGGAGACTCCTCCGGAAACCTTTACGTCGCCGACCCCGCCGCACGCGACGTGTACGAGATCCCAGCCGGAAGCTGGAGCGGTTCCGGCCCCGCCACCAGCGTGACCGTTCTCGCCAATGCGAACAACGGCCTGGCTCTGCCCAGCGGTGTGGCCCTGGAACCCGATCGCGACTTGCTGGTTGCGGACCAGGCCAGCCGCACCGTCGAGCGCATCCCAAACGCATCAACGCCACCGGCCATCTGCTGTACTCCACTCGCGACCGTGCTGGCAGCCTCATTGAGCCAACCGGGTAATATCACAGTTGGTTCCAGCGGAAGCCTTTACATCGCGGACTCTGCTGGTATCGTCGAACTCGACCGCACCGGCCTCGCCTTGCCGGCGATGATGCTCTCCGACGATCAGGTCGCCGCCGGTGCGGCTGCGGGCGAGGCGAGCGTGCCGGTGGCGAACATCGGGCTGGTCGACGCGACCGGAGTCGCCGCCGCGGTCAGTGGCAGCGACTTCGAACTGTCCGGCGTCCATACCTGTGGGTCGGCCCCAGCTCCGGTCACGATGGCGCCACGCGGCGGCTGCGTCTTCGCTATCCAGATCTTGCCGCTCGCCACCAGCCTCGGAGCGCACCAGGCGACGTTAAGTCTGGCCAGCAATGCCCAACCTATGACGGGCTCGATCACCGCCAATGTCTCGGCGGGTGCGGCCGCTGCCATAAGCGCCGGTGTCGGCACGCCGCAGACCGCCGTTGTGGCCACCGCGTTCGCAAATCCACTAACGGTGACGGTGAACGACGCCTTCGGAAATCCGCTCAGCGGCGCAACTGTCACGTTCACCGTGGTCGCGGGATCTGGCGGCGCGGCCGCGATCCTGAGCGCCGGTTCGGCGACAACCAACAGTAGCGGCCAAGCCTCTGTGACCGCCATTGGAAATACAGCCGTCGGCGGCTATACCGTTACTGCGTCGGTGAGCGGGATCGCGACTCCGGCTAGCTTTTCACTGACCAACACCGTAGGCGTGGCAAGCGCGTTGACAGCCAGCGGCGGAACGCCGCAATCGGCAGTAGCAGCCGCGGCATTCGGAGCGCCCCTCAGCGTGACGGTGAACGACGCCTTTGGCAACCCGGTAAGCGGCGCCACCGTCTCATTCGCTCTGCTTCCCAGCACCAGCGGAGCCCGCGCAACCCTTAGCGCCGGAACGGCGGTGACCAGTGCCAACGGCGTTGCCAGCGTCACCGCGACCGCGAACACGGTGGCCGGCGCTTATTCGGTCACCGCGACGGTGAGCGGCATCACAACCCCGGCGACCTTCGCTCTTTCCAACACCGCAGGCCCAGCGGCAGCGCTAACAATTACCGGCGGAACGCCGCAATCCGCGGCGGCCGCCGCGGCATTCGCAGCACCGCTAAACGTCACGGTGGACGACGCCTTCGGTAACCCGGTGAGCGGCGCGACAGTCGCCTTTACGGTGGCTTCAGGCGCCAATGGAGCCCGCGCGACACTGAGCGCGGCCTCTGCCACGACCAACGGAAGCGGCGTTGCCAGCGTAACCGCGACCGCAAACACCGTGGCCGGCGTTTATTCGATCATCGCGACGGTGAGCGGCATCGCACCGGCGAGCTTTACGCTAACCAATACCGCAGGCACAGCGGCAGCGCTGACGGCTACCGGCGGAACGCCGCAATCGTCGGTGGCCGCCGCGGCATTCGGAGCACCACTAAGCGTGACGGTAAACGACGCCTTCGGCAACCCAGTGAGCGGCGCGACAGTCGCCTTTGCGGTGGCTCCCGGCGCCGGCGGAGCGCGGGCAACACTAAGCGCGCTCTCCGCCACAACCAACGGAAGCGGCGTTGCCAGCGTAGCCGCGACCGCAAACACGGTGGCCGGCGCTTATTCGATAACCGCGGCGGTGAGCGGCATCGCTACCCCGGCGAGCTTCACCCTGACCAACACCGCAGGTACAGCCGCAGCGTTGACCGCCACCGGCGGAACGCCGCAATCGTCAGTGGCTGCCGCGGCATTCGGAACGCCGCTAAGTGTGACAGTAGACGACGCCTTCGGCAACCCAGTGAGCGGCGCGACGGTCACGTTCACGGCGGTTCCAGGCTCCAGCGGAGCCCGCGCGACACTGAGCGCGCTCTCCGCCACAACCAACGGAAGCGGCATTGCCAGCGTAGCCGCGACCGCAAACACGGTGGCCGGCGCTTATTCGATAACCGCGGCGGTGAGCGGCATCGCTACCCCGGCGAGCTTCACCCTGACCAACACCGCGGGCACAGCCGCAGCGTTGACAGCCAGTGGCGGAACGCCGCAATCGGCAGTGGCGGCCGCGGCATTCGGAACACCACTAAGCGTCACGGTAAACGACGCCTTCGGTAACCCAGTGAGCGGCGCGATTGTCGCCTTTGCGGTTGCTCCAAGCGCCGGCGGAGCACGGGCAACACTAAGCGCGCTTTCCGCCACAACCAACCGAAGCGGCGTTGCCAGCGTAGCCGCGACCGCAAACACCATCGCCGGCGCTTATTTGATAACCGCGGCGGTGAGCGGCATCGCTACCCCGGCGAGCTTCACCCTGACCAACACCGCGGGCACAGCCGCAGCGTTGACAGCCAGTGGCGGAACGCCGCAATCGGCAGTGGCCGCCGCGGCATTCGGATCGCCGCTAAGCGTCACGGTTGCCGACGCCTTCGGTAACCCGGTGAGCGGCGCGACGGTCACATTCACGGCGGTTCCAGGCTCCAACGGAGCCCGCGCGACACTGAGCGCGCTCTCCGCCACGACCAACGGAAGCGGCGTTGCCAGCGTAACCGCGACCGCAAACACCGTGGCCGGCGCTTATTCGGTAACCGCGACGGTGAGCGGCATCGCAACCCCGGCGAGCTTCGCTCTAACCAACACCGCAGGCGCAGTGGCAGCGCTGACCGCCAGCAGCGGAACGCCGCAATCGGCAGTGGCGGCCGCGGCATTCGCAACACCACTAAGCGTCACGGTAAACGACGCCTTCGGCAACCCAGTGAGCGGCGCGACAGTCGCCTTTGCGGTTGCTCCAGGCACCGGCGGCGCACGGGCAACACTAAGCGCGCTCTCCGCCACAACCAACGGAAGCGGCGTTGCCAGCGTAACCGCGACCGCAAACACCGTGGCCGGCTCTTATTCGGTTGCCGCGGCGGTGAGCGGCATCGCAGCCCCGGCGAGCTTCACCCTGACCAACACCGCAGGCACAGCCGCAGCGTTGACAGCCACCGCCGGAACGCCGCAATTCGCGGTGGCCGCCGCGGCGTTCGGATCGCCGCTAAGTGTGACAGTAAACGACGCCTTCGGTAACCCGGTGAGCGGCGCGACAGTCGCGTTTACCGTGGCTCCAGGCGCCGGCGGAGCACGCGCAACACTAAGTGCGCTCTCCGCTACGACCAACGGAAGCGGCGTTGCCAGCGTAACCGCGACCGCAAACACCGTGGCCGGCGCTTATTCGGTAGCCGCGATGGTGAGCGGCATCGCAACTCCGGCGAGCTTCGCCCTGACCAACACTGCGAGCACAGCCGCAGCGCTGACAGCCACCGGCGGAACGCTACAATCGGCAGTGGCGGCCGCGGCATTCGGATCGCCGCTAAGCGTCACGGTTGCCGACGCCTTCGGTAACCCGGTGAGCGGCGCGACAGTCGCGTTTACGGTGGCTCCAGGCGCCAACGGAGCCCGCGCAGCACTGAGCTCGCTCTCCGCCACAACCAACGGAAGCGGCATTGCCAGCGTCACCGCGACCGCAAACACCGTGGCCGGCTCTTATTCGGTTGCCGCGATGGTGAGCGGCATCGCAACTCCGGCGAGCTTCGCACTGACCAACACCGCGGGCGCGGCAAGCGCGTTGACTGCCAGTGGCGGAACGCCACAATCGGCAGTCGCGGCCGCGGCATTCGGAGCGCCGCTAAGTGTGACGGTGGATGACGCATTCGGTAACCCGGTGAGCGGCGCGACGGTCACGTTCACAGCGGTTCCAGGCTCCAACGGAGCCCGCGCGACATTGAGCGCGGTCTCCGCCACGACCAACGGAAGCGGCGTTGCCAGCGTAACCGCGACCGCAAACACCGTGGCCGGCGTTTATTCGATAATCGCGACGGTGAGCGGCATCGTGGCGCCGGCGAGCTTCACGTTGACGAACGCACCCGGAGGTGCGGCCACCCTTGTGGCGGCGGGGCTGGGCAGTTCCTTCACCGCAGGCGCGCCCATTTCCATCACGGTCAAGGTTGAGGACTCCTTCGGGAATATCGAAGCGTCTGATTCTACATCCACCGTCGCTCTGTCGCTGAGCGGGGGCCCTGGCGGAGCAGTGCTCACGGGCAGCACGCAACAGACCTTGCAAGCCGGGGCGGCAACCTTCAGCATCGCGATCGATACGGCGGGCAGCGGCTATCTGCTCTCCCTCAGCAGTTCGGGCGGGCTCAGAATGACGGGCCAATCTTTTGTGATCAGCGCCGCGGCGGCGGCCTCGCTTCTAGTTACTGCTCCGCCGTCGGCGACCGCTGGGTCGGTTGCCGCAATTGGGGTGGCGGCTCGTGATCGCTTTGGCAATACTGCCACCAGCTACAGCGGTACGGTGCACTTCACCAGCAGCGATCCTGCGGCGCTGCTTCCAGCCAATATAGCCCTTGTAGACGGCGCAGATGTGGTCGGAGCCACCTTTGGCACGAGCGGAACCCAGACCGTCACCGCTACCGATATCGGCAACTCTGCCATTAACGGTACCTCCGGCAAGGTTTCGGTGGCGCCGCCGCCGACCAGCCTGAGCGCGGATCGCCCCAGTCTCAACTTTGCAAGTCAGCCCATTTCTGCCCCCAGCGCCGCCGAGACCGTGGTGATCAGCAATACCGGCACCGCCACAGCCACGCTCGGTTCCATTGTGCTGAGTGGCGCGAATGGCACCGATTTTAGCTGGTCCTCGGCTTGTGGAACAATGCTTGCTGCCGGGGCGCAATGCCCAATTAGCGTGGTGTTTACCCCCTCCGTCACCGGCGGACGTGCGGCGGTTCTCACCGTGAACAGCTCGGCGGTAAACTCGCCGGCTACGGTGGCGCTGGCGGGAATAGGCGTCAGCCCCGGCGTGCTGCTGGGCCCGGAGGCGATCCATTTTGGCAGCGTCCCCTTGAACACCGATAGTGCCGCTCTGCCGGTCACGATCACCAATTCCGGCGACGCGGCGCTGACGATCTCGAACGCGGCGGTGAGCCCAGGCTTTGAACTGGCAGGAAGCTGCGTCAGCGTGCAGCCGGGGTCGAGTTGCACCTTCGGAATTGTCTTCGCGCCCACTGCCATGGGGCCGGCAACAGGAATGCTGACGCTGACCGACAATTCAGGCGGTGGCAGCCAAACGCTCCCCTTGGATGGAAGCGGGATTGCAGCCGGCATTTCCATTTCTCCAACAGTCCTCACCTTCCCACCCAGTTTGGTGGGCAGCACCAGTTACGCACAGACATTGACGATTACGAATACCGGCACGGCCACGCTTACAGGGTTGACGCTGCCGGCGACAGCGGGCGATTTCACAATTACTACCACCGGTGCCAGCGCGTGCGGTGCGACCTTGACGGCGGGTGCGAGCTGTGCCGCGGCGATCGCGGTAAAACCCAGCGTTGAGGGTGCCGATGCCGCCACCGTGACCATTGCCGATAGCCTGGGAGAACAGGCGGTGCCGATGACCGCGACCGGAATCGTCCCCGGCGCGTTGGTCTCCAGCACCTCGCTGAGTTTCGGCAGCCAGGCGCTCCATACCAGTTCGGGAGCTCAGACCGTCACACTCACCAATCGCGGATCCGCGAGCTTGAACGTCTCTGGCGTGACCGTCTCGCCGGCGGCGTATGCGGAAAACGACAATTGCGGCGGCGCACTGGCGGCCGGTGCCGCGTGCGCCATCAATGTCACCTTCACGCCCACAGCCACCGGGGCGGTCACTGGCGCCCTCACAGTCGCTGACTCTGCGGCCAACTCGCCACAGACGGTGATGCTGGCGGGGGCGGGCGTGGCTGAACTCCTGCTGGCGCCATCCACGCTGGATTTTGGCAGCGCGTTGGTAGGATCGGCCTCGCCGCAACAGACGGTCAACGTGACCAACATGGGAACCGCGGCGGTAACACTCGAGGCGCAACTGGCGGGCGACTTCGCAATCGGATCAAATCTGTGCACCGCCGCATTGGCGCCTGGCGCGAGTTGCCAACTGCTGGTGGATTACGAGCCCCATACGTTGGGGCAGGAGACGGGCTCGCTCACCTTGAGCGACGGCAGTGGCACGAACCAGGCCACGGCCAGCCTGATGGGCCGGGGAATTAGCGCCGGGATCGGCGCGGCGCCGGCGGTGATTTCATTCGGTTCGGAACCAATGGGCGCGGATTCGCCCGCGCAAACTTTGACGATTACCAATAGCGGCGAAGGGCCGCTCACTATTCAGGCCATAACCGCACTGGGCGACTTCCGTGTGGCGGGCACAACGTGTTTAGGCGCCAGTGCCGCCGCCGCAGCCCTCGCGGGGGGCGCCACTTGCGTGGTCAGCGTCTCCATGCAGCCAAGTACGCCCGGGTCGCGTACCGGGAGTCTGCAAATCTTCAACTCCGCCAATGGGGAATTGGATGTGGCGCTGAGCGGCGTGGGCCAGGGTGCGGACGCCAGCCTCGTTCCCAGCCAGCTCTCCTTCGGCAGTCAGCCAATTGCGGCCGCTAACGTGACCCTCGCGGGCCAACCGCAAGCCGTCACCGTGACGAATACCGGAAACGTGGCGCTCGCCATTGCGGCGATCTCGGTGCAGGGCGGTTTCACGCAGATTAACAATTGTGGAAGTTCGCTGGCGGTGGGCTCAACCTGCAACATTTCCGTGAGTTTCGTACCCACAGCTCTGGGTCAGTGGACGGGCACGCTCACCGTTAGCGACAGCTCCGCGGCCAGCCCGCGGCAGGTGGTGGAGCTGAACGGATTTGGAAGTCCGAACGGAGTGATCATGGCGCCCGCGGTGCTGCGGTTCGGCAACTTGACTGTGGGCCAGACAAGCGCTCCCCAGACTGCTGAGATTATCAACAGCTCAGGCCAAACAATCAACGGGCTCACCCTCACCGCTAGCGGAGAGTTTACCGAAACGTCCACCTGCGGCGATTCACTCGCCAGCGGCGCCACATGTACCGTATCTGTAACGGTGACGCCCCAGGTTTTCGGCGATGTTACCGGCGCGATCGCGATCAGTGGGTCACTGGCGGGGAGCGCGGCGTTGGTGCGGTCGAGCGGCTCGCGATGGCTGTCCGGAAACAAGGTAAACCGGACCGACAGCACCGATAGTTCCGCAGTAATGGCCGAAATCGCGCTCCGGGGGAGTCTAGGTCAGCCAGCGCCCCAACTGAACGTCGCCAGCCTATCGTTTACGCCGACCGGCGTGGGTCAGTCGAGCGCCGTACAGAACGTCACGATTACCAATTCAAGCGCGAACCCGCTCGACATCGGCTCCATCGCCGCCACTGGCGACTTCACTGCGGCTAGCGCGTGCGGCTCCTGGCTCCGGCCGGGTGCGAGCTGCGCCGTAATGGTCGGCTTCCGCCCGACTGTCGCCGGCGACCGAACCGGAGGGCTTAATATCGTGGACGCCGCTGGCAGCCAGGCAGTGATTCTTAGCGGAATAGGGTCGGACTTCACCGTCGCTGCGCCCTCTGGGTCACCGGCTATCACGGTCAACGCCGGAGATTCGGGTTCGACCACAATTTCGTTTGCGAGCGTCGCCGGCGACAGCCAGAAGCTCGCTCTGGAATGCAGTCGGATTGCGCCGAATGACGGCAATGGAACCCTGTCGTGTTATTTCCAACCGTCCACCGTTACGATTGCTGGCGGCAGTAGCGCCACGAGCGTCTTGATTGTTACCACGCAGGCGGGCGGCGCCAGCCCAGTGGCGCCCGGCGCGGGTCTGTCACCCTGGCTTTTGGCGGCCACGGCGCCGCTATTCGCGCTCTGGATTATTGCCGCTGATGCCGAGACGCGCCGTCGGCGATGGAAATTGGCATTGCTTTGCGGTGCCATGGCATTCGGCGGCGCCTGCGCGCAAAGCCTCATTCCGCCCCACGCCCTCGGCACCCCTGGCGGCTCTTATCAGGAAACACTGAGCGTCACTTCAAGCACCGGCGTGACACATACGACGACGGTAACGATTTTGGTGAAATGAAAGCGCTCCAGCATTTGCTTTCTCAGAGTCGGACCCCTTCGCCAAACGCTACCGCGAATGCAATCCGCTGACCACATACAACGTCGAGAGCAAGGTCTCGTATTTATAGACCTAACTCTTCCCGTCGGCCGAGATACCCATGAGGACCGGCGGCCCGGCGCCGGGCAACGTGGTGGTGGAAAGCGTGAACATCGGTTGTTCGGCTCCGCTCACCAGGTCCAGCCGTAGTACCCGAAGGCTTCGATCGGCTGTGGGCTGGGTGACATATAGATGCGCATCGTCGCTCGCGAACCGCGCCGCCGTCGGTAAAGTCTGACCCGTCGCAGTGGCGAAACGTATCCGTAGCGGCTGCTGTGCACCGCCCGCCAGCGGATACAACGCTGCTGCGCCGTCACCATTGAGCCCGAGTACAAACTTTCCATCCGGTGTCGGCAGATGGCCCGTGACGCCTTCCGGAGTGACCGCGCGCATCGTCCCGTTCCAATCCACCAAGTACGCCCGTCGCGCTCTTCCCGGCTCGAACCCATCGGCCACAATCGCGTGCTGGCCGGGAACAAACCTTGCCTCTAACCACGCCACATCGCCATGCGTCAACGCCCTCTGCATGCCTGCGCCGGTGGGCAACAACCAAAGCTGCCAAGGCTTGCCGTTCGTTTCCGGCACCCAGCTCAGAGCCCACTGACCGTCGTCAGAAAGATCGTGCGGGTCGCCATCGCCCAGCCGCAGTGGCGCCGATCCGGCCGCGGTTTCGAGGTAGGTCGCATAGCGGGCGCCGGCATTCTCATCGCCGATCAGAAAATTCTTCCCATCCGCCGAAACTGTGCTCGTGTCGGGCCAGTCGAGCACTGAATAGTCGCGCGGCTGCGGATGATCGCCGGTCACCACTAGCGCCGTCTCACGATCCGTACTGCTCGTCACCAACGCCCGCCCGTCGCCCAGCACAGTGTCTAACGTCAGTGACGACGGACCGGTCAACAACAGGCGATTGGCTCCGGAGAGCGGCAGAGCGTACAGGTCACGGTCAATGCCCTTGGTGCTGGCCGTGTACCAAACCTCCTTGTTGTCCGGCGACCACGCCAACCCTTGGGTTGAGCCAAAATGAGGGCCGCGCAAACGCACCCGACCCTGACGGTCCAGCACCACCACGTTCCCGGCATCATCGCCCGCTTCGGAATGTTCCAACGCCGCCAGCAGGCTTCCATCGCGGGAGAACCGCGGGCTCGAGTACCACCCGCTGTTCTGTAGTAGCACCGTCCCCGCCGGAAACTCCAAACTACTGCGTTGCGACTCGCGATGATACCGAACAATCGCCAGTGCCGCCGCGTCGGCGCTGCCCGGCACGAATGTCGCATCTTCAACGTTTTCCAGTAACGGCCGCGGCGCTCCGCCCCCCAGCGGCATCAGCGCTAGCGTGCCCGCGGTTTGATAGGCGATCACCTTGTATTGATTCTGCAGTACCGCCGCCGTACCCGGCGCTGTATCGAGAACGCGCTCAATTCCGCTCCCCATCGCCTGCAACCCAAGCCCGTCCAAACGCGCTGAGAAGGCGCGAGTCCGCGGATCGCCGAACATCGCTCCCGTCGCCAGCACCTCCGTTCCGTCATTGGTAAACTGCGCTGACCGGAAGCTGCCCAATTGATAGGTCAGGCGCTCAAACCTGGGCGGCGCCTCTGCCGCCCGCGCACGGCGCGCCGCCCACATCCAACTCGCGGCCGCGACCACCAACAGACCCAGCGTACCCTCTGCCGCAAACCCCAGCCGCCGCCGGCTGCCGCCTGGCGCCGCCGTCGCCCCCAGCGCCTGCAGCGACGTCGTCGAGTGCGCCGCGTCCACGCTCTCCAGCGCAAAGGCGAGATCGTCGGCCGACTGAAAGCGGCGCGCCGGAAGTTTCTCCAGGCAGTGCCGCACAATCCGGCTCAGCGGCGCGCCCAGCGCCGTGTTTTCCAGTTCAATCTCCGGCGGCTCCTCGCGCAGGATCGCGCTCAGCGTGTCCGCCGCGCTGGGCCCCTGAAACGCCCGCCGCCCACTAAACATCTCGTACAACACCGCGCCCAAACTAAAGATGTCGCTGCGCGCGTCCGCGCCCTGCCCCCGCGCCTGCTCCGGTGACATGTAACCAACTGTTCCCAGCACCATGCCGGCTTCCGTCGCCGGCGCGCCCGCCATCGTCTGCGCTTCGGCGCCGGACGCCACCGCCAGCCGCGCCAATCCGAAATCGAGAATCGTGATCCGCCCGTCCTCGCCGCAATAAAGATTTTCCGGCTTGAGGTCGCGGTGCGTCACCCCCCGGCTGTGCGCCGCCGCCAGCCCTCGGGCAATTCCCGCGCCCAATGCGATCGCCTCCCGCACCGGCAGCCGCCCCGTTTCCATCCGCGCCCGCAGCGTTTCGCCGCGCAGCAGCTCGCACACTAAGTACGGTGTCCCCTCCGGCGTGGTCCCAAAATCGTAGATCGTCAGCAGGTTCGGATGCGTCAGCGCCGCCAGCGTTCGCGCCTCCTGCTCCATCCGCCGCAGCGCATCGGCGTCTTTCGCCATCGCCTGCGGCAGCAGTTTCACCGCAACATCGCGAGCCAGCCGCGTGTCGCGCGCGCGGTACACCTCGCCCATCCCGCCCGCGCCCACCGCGCCAAGGATTTCGTAGGGTCCAAGCTTGGTTCCCGTTACCAATGTCATGCGGGTCATTATAATAGCCCAGCGTCGCCGTCATGAACTTCCACCGCCCTCTGCGCCCCTGGCGCACCGCTCGTCGCGCCCTCGCATTGGGCCAGCGCACCTGCGTCATGGCAATTCTCAACCTCACCCCCGATTCCTTCTATGCCCCGAGTCGTCTAGGCGCCAACTTTGTCGAAGCCGCGCGCGCCGCCCTCGACCAGGGTGCCGACATTCTCGACCTCGGCGCCGAATCCACCCGTCCCGGCGCCACTCCGCTCTCGCCTGCCGACGAGGCCGCCCGCCTGCTACCCGCTCTCGTCACCGTGCGCCGCGCCTTTCCCGACGCCTTGTTGTCGGTTGACACCCGCCACACCTCAACCGCCGCCGCTGCCCTCGACTCCGGCGCCGATATTATTAACGACGTCACCGCGCTCGAGGATCCCGCCATGGCCCCCCTCCTCGCCCGCGCCGGCTGCGGCGCGATTCTCATGCACCACCGCGGCGATTTCGCAACCATGCACCGCCTTCCCGATCTCGCCGACCCGCTCGCGACCGTACACGCCGGGCTCGCCGCCATCCGCGACCGCGCCCTCGCCGCCGGCATCGCGCCCGATCAAATCGCGCTCGACCCTGGTTTTGGCTTTGGTAAGAACCTCGATCAAAACTTCCCCGTACTCGCCGGTCTTGACCTGCTCCACGCGCTCGGCGCGCCCCTCGTCGCCGGGCTCTCGCGAAAATCCTTCCTCGGCCCCGGCGCGCCTGAGCAGCGCCTTCCCGCGACGCTTGCCGCCTCGACCGCCGCCCTTCTCGCCGGCGCGCACATCCTGCGCGTCCACGATGTCGCTGCCACCCGCGCCGCCGCCGCTGTCGCCGATCGCCTCTTGGCTAGTTCCCATCCCTGAGCGCCAGCATCGGATCCACCCGTGCCGCCCGCGCCGCCGGAACGAAACTCGCCAGTGCCGCCAGCCCCAGCAGCAACACGGTCACGACCGCCAGCGTCAACGGATCGTCAGGCTTGACTCCATACAGTTCGCCTGCCAGCGTTCGTGTCGTCAGCATCGCACCGCCGAGTCCAATCGCCGCGCCGATGATCCCGAGCCGCATCCCGCGACCCAGCATCATGCCGCGCACCCGGCCCGGCGCCGCGCCCAGCGCCATGCGGATGCCCACCTCCTGCCGCCGCTGCTCCACCGTATACGCCAGCACGCCGTACACTCCAATGCCCGCCAGCACCACCGCCAGCAGTGCGAATCCTCCCAGCAGCGTCATGATGAACCGCTGCGCGCTCAGCGACGACGCGATCATCGCGTCCATCGTCGTCACGCCATATACCGGCTGGTCGTTGCCCGCGCCCGCCACCGCCGCCCGCACCCCTGGCATCACCGCCATCGGATCGCCCGTCGCCCGCACCACCAGCGAAATCCCCTGCGCGCCTGCGGTCATAAATTGCATCGGCACCTGATCAATCGGCATGTACATCTGATCTCGTATGGTCGCGGTATCGTCTCGACCCAACCCCCACGTCCGTACATGTCCCACCACTCCGATCACCGTCTCCTGGCCCATAAAAACCATGTTCAGCGCGCGTCCAATCGGATCCTGGCCCGGAAAAACGTCATGCGCCATGACCGTGTCAATCACCACCACATTGGGATGGCTGCGGTTGTCATTCCGGTTGAAGAATCGCCCGCGCACCAGCGGAATTCCCATCGCTTGAATCCACCCCGGCCCGGCGAACGTCTGCATTGCCGACGGCATGTGATCGGCCGAAGGTTGCGGCTCGCCCACTTTCCAGAATCCCGACTCGCTATCGTTCCCGCTCAGCGGCACCTGCGTCGTCTCCGCCGCCGCCACCACGCCCGGTACCGCCTGCACCCGCTCCTCCAGCGTGTCGAGCGCCGTGGCGATCGCCTCATTGTTCGACATGATGGAGGGCGAGAGCGCGAATTGCATCGTCACCGCGTGATGTGGTTCGAACCCCGGATCAACCCGCAACAGCCGCCCCAGGCTTTGGATCAGCAGCGCCGCTCCCGCGAGCAGCATCAAGGCCAGCGCCAATTCACCGATGACGAGCGCGTTCTGCGTGCGGTGGCTCGCGCCCGTCGCCGAACGCCCGCCTTCTTTCAGCGTGCCGAACAGGTCGGCCCGCCGGCTCTGCAGCGCCGGCGCCAATCCAAAGAGCAATCCCCCCAGCAGCGAGATCCCCAGCGTGAAGCCCAGCACCATGCCGTCCAGTTTGATCTGCCCCAGCCGCGGCAGGTCCCCGGGAATCAAGCTTGGCGCCGCCGCCACCGCCAGCGCCGCCAGTCCTAGCCCCAATACGCCACCCGCCACACCCAGCACCACGCTTTCGGTTAACAATTGCCGCACAATGCGATTTTGGCCCGCGCCCAGCGCCGTCCGCAGCGCCAGTTCGCGCCGCCGTCCCGCGCCCCGCGCCAGCAGCAGGTTGGCGACGTTCGCGCACGCGATGAACAACACCAGCCCCACCGCGCCCAGAAGCATCCACAACGAGGCCTGCGAATCTTCCACCAGGTTCTGCTTCATGGGCCGTGTATCGATGCCCCGCCCGCCGTCGTCTTTGGGATAGCGCGCCGAAAGCTGCAGCGCCACTCCGTTCATGTCGGCCTTGGCTTCAGCTAGCGTCACTCCTGGTTTCAATCGCGCCAGCGCCCGCATCCCCGGATGGTTTCCCCGGTCGTGTAGCAGCAGCGGCATCCACTGTCCAAGCAGTGTGTAAACCTGCGCATTATCGTCGCTGAACCAAAAGCCGCGCGGCAAGATTCCAACCACCAGAAAGCTTTCGCCATTGATCGGCAGCGTCTGCCCGACAAGATGGGCATCCCCGCCGAATCGCGATTGCCACAGCCCGTAACTCAGCACCACCTGCGGACGCCCGCCGCTGCGATCCTCCGCCGCCGTGAACCCCGGCCCCGCCAGCAACGGTTGGTCCAGCACCTGAAAAAAATTGGCCGACACGGTTTCTCCCGCCAGGTGCTGCGGCTGCTGGCTCTGTCCCGCTCCCGCCAGCACGAAATCGTCGCTGCGATAGCCGGCAATCCCGGTGAACGACCGCTGCATCCGCTGCCAGTCCTCAAGATTCGGGTAGGAGATCGAACTCCGGCTGAAGTCGCGGCTGCTCTCATGCAGCACCACCAGCCGGTCCGGCTGATGGTACGGCAGCGGCGCCAGCAGCACTGTATTAACAATGCTGAAAATCGCGGTGTTCGCGCCAATCCCCAAGGCCAGCGTCAGCACCGCAATCGCGGCAAACCCCGGGCTCTTGGCCAGCAACCGTAAGGCAAACCGAACATCCTGCCAGATCATGCTGAACTATACGCACCGAGCCTCACCCCGGTTCCATACCCGATAAGCCGGCTTTTCCTGTAAAATTAAGTTCACCTCCCGTTCCATAGGAAGTTGCGCCCATGCCTGAACCCTCCTCCGCCCCTGAACTCGATCCTTCCCTAAACCCGCCTCCCGCCGATTCCTCCCTCGACGCACCCGAAGCCAACTTCGCCGAACTGCTCGCCGCCTACGAGGCCCAGCACGAATCACCGGCCGAGAAGGCTGGCCCCGCCCCCGGCGAACACCGGTCCGGCCAAGTGGTCTCGGTCCGCGAAGACGTTGTTCTGGTCGACATCGGCGCCAAGGCCGAAGGCGTCCTGCCCCTCGATCTCTGGCGCTCGCAAGGCCCGGGGACTGAACTGCACGCCGGCGACACCGTCGAAATCGTCGTGGAAGGACGCGATCCCGAAGGCAGCTTCAAACTCACGCCCTTTACCCCCGACCGCCCCCGCAATCTTGAAGATGCCCGCGCCGCCTTCGCCAATGGCACCATCCTGCGCGGCAAAGTCACCGGCGCCGTCAAAGGCGGACTCACCGTCGACGTCGGCATGCGCGGCTTCATTCCCTTCTCCAAAACCGGCGTGCCCGATCCCGACCAGCTCCACAAGCTCGTCGGGCAGCAGATTCGCTGCCGCATCGCCCGCCAGCCCGACGAGAAAAACTTGGTCCTCGACCGCCGCACCATCGTCGAACAGGAACACCGTGAAGCCCAGAAGCAAACCCTCGAGCATCTCCAGGAAGGCGACGAGGTCGAGGGCACGGTCAAGAGCCTCGCCACCTATGGCGCATTCATTGACATCGGCGGCATTGATGCGCTTCTCCACATCTCCGACATGAGTTGGACCCGCCTCGCCGAACCCGGCCAGCTCCTCAGCCTCGGCCTGCCCGTCCGCGTCAAAGTGCTCAAGATCGAGCGCGGCAAGCGCCGCGTGTCCGTCGGATTGCGCCAACTCACGCCCGATCCCTGGGCCGGCGTCGGCGAACGTTACGAGGTCGGCGCCCGTGTGCGCGGCCCCGTCACCCGCACCAGCGACTTCGGTGCCTTCGTCGAGATCGAGCCCGGCGTCGAGGGCCTTATCCACATCAGTGAAATGTCCTGGTCCAAGCGCATCCGCAAGCCCGAGGATGCAGTCAAGGTCGGCGAAGTGGTCGAAGCCGTCGTGCTCGGCGTCAATCTTAAGGACCGCCGCATCTCGCTCGGACTCAAACAAGCTCTGGGCGATCCGTGGGCCGATGCCGAGACTATCTATAAGGTCGGCAACGTGGTCGAGGGCAAGGTGCGCAATTTGCAGCCCTTCGGCGCCTTCTTGGAAATCGCCGAAGGCGTTGACGGCATGGTCCACATCGGCGACATCTCGGTCGACCGCATCCAACACCCCAGCGCTGTGCTCAAGCTCGGCGATGTTGTCCGCGCCCAGGTGCTGGAGATGGATCGCGCCAAGCGCCGCCTCCGCTTGGGCATGAAACAGCTCGAGCCAACGGCAATGGACAAGTTCGTCGCCGCCCACGCGGTGGACGAAGTCATCAGCGGCCGCGTCGTCAAGGCCTTCCCAGGACGCGTGCAGCTTGACGAAGGCATCGAAGCCTCCTGCCCTTCGGCCACCGCCCCCGTGCGCCAGATCGAAGAGGGAACCTTCGCCGCCAAACTCCGCGCCGTCTCCAAACAACCCGCCCGCGTTGAAGCCGTGCCCGACACGCCGCGCGTGGAACTCAAGTCCGGCGAAGTCCGCAAATTCCGCATCACCAAACTCGACGCCGAACACAGCAAAATCGAAGTCGCCCTCGCCTAATACCTTTCGGCTACAATGGCCGCATGTTAGCGAAAGCCTGCCTGCTCGTCGCGATGTTAGTGCCCGTGACTCTGCAATCGCCGCGGACTTTCGATGTAGTCTCCATCAAACCCGCACCGCCTCGAGGACGTGGAATGTCCGGATTCTCGGACGTCCGCGATGTCACTCCCGCTGGTCTGCGGACGGGCGCAGCCACGCTTGCCGGCCTCATCCAATTTGCGTACAACATTGACAACCCCGACGCTCAAGTCTCAGGCTTGACTGACTGGATGAATAGCGAGCGCTGGGCCGTAGAAACGCGGACAGCGCCGAACACTCCTGATCTCGCCAAGAATCTCCCAATTGCGCGGGAGATGACCCGCAGACTTTTGGCCGATCGTTTCCAACTCCGGGTGCAACTCAGTACCCGCACCCTCCCGATTTATGAATTGCGCCTTGCTAATAAAGGGCCCAGGCAGCTGTCGCCTGCGACGGATACCGCCGCACCTCACATGCTTTATTCTGACGGTACCGGTAGCTTCGCCGAGGCTATGAACATGGCCGATATGGCTCGTGTTTTTTCCAGCGTTACGCATCGCGTCGTTGTGGATGAAACTGGCCTCAATGGGACCTATCAGTTCAAGGTCAAGACTTATTCCGACGCGGCCAACCGACAAACCCTCTCTCAAACAATGTTGCAGCTAGCTGACGCCCTCGGCCTGAAGCTGGTAAGCGCTCGGGCGCCGGAACCGATCCTCGTCGTCCTCTCCGCCAGCCGCCCCCAGCCCAACTAGGATCAACGCGCAGCCGCCCGGTCCCGCGCGAGTGCGGCCTCGAAATACGTTTGCGCCTGTGTGATCGCAGTCCTGCAACCAGATGGATCCACAAAGGGGTTGGGGCCGCCCGGCTGCAATGCGGCCCGCTTCGCCGCCAGACCGAAATAGGCTCCGTGTGCGCCCAGAAAAATATCGCACGGCAGCGCGCGCAACGTTTCAAACCCGTGTGCGAAATCTGCGGCAATGTCGGGATAAAGTTTGTTTCCCACCAGCGGGGTGCCCCGGTTGTTGCCGGGCCCGCCCAGAATGAGGACGCTGTACTCGCGTCCCCGGTCGCGCGCGCGCATCGTCCACGTGGTGCATCCCGGTGTGTGGCCGGCGGTCTTGTGGGCGGTGAGCACGGTCCCACCCAGCCGCACCGTGTCCCCGTCGTGCAATATGCGGTCTACCTTAGCCGGCGGATAGGTGGTGAAATCCGGCCGCGGCGTGCCCCGTTTGCCGCCTGATTCGATCGCCGCGACGTCGGCGTCCATCACCATGTAACGCGCGCCGGTGCGGCGCACCATCTCGGCGCTGCCGGCAACATGGTCAAAATGGGCTTGGCTGATCAACAACACCTTGATGTCGCCAAGGCGCTGGCCCAGCGCCGCGACACTGCGGGCGATCTGCGGTGGCGATGTTTCCAGATTGCTGTTGATGAGGATGTCGCCTTGCGGTGTCACCACCAGGTAGGCCGCCAGATCGGCGCTGCCCACATAATAAAGACCGTCGGCGATGCGAAACGGCGCGATCTCACGCGTGAAGTCCGGGTTTTGCTGCGCCCCCGCCGCCACCGCCCAGGCCAGCACAAGCACCCATGTCATCAAAATCCGCATGAACGATGATAGCGGCGGCCAGCGTGGAAGTCACCCGCCACTCGAACCAACTTCCGCCAGCGCCCGCTTCGCCGCGTAATATCCGCAAAGCCCGTGCACGCCGCCGCCCGGCGGTGTTGACGCCGAACACAAATAGACCCCCTTCAGCGGCGTTCCGTACCGGCGCCAAGTCGGCCGCAGGAACATTTGCTTCAGCGTGTTGTTCCCCCCCGTTATATCCCCGCCCACCAGGTTGGCATTGTGCGCTTCCATCGCCCGCGGTCCCCAGGCCGACCTCGCCAAAATCAATTTCCCGAATCCCGGCGCGAACCGCTCCACCTGGCGCTCAATGCGCGCCGTCATATCCACCGTGCTCCCGTTCGGAACATGGCAATACGCCCAGGCCGTGTGCCGTCCCTCTGGTGCCCGCGTCGGGTCGAACAGGCTAGGCTGAGCCAGCAGCACGAACGGCTGATCGGGTTCACTCCGGCTCCGCTCCGAAGCCTCTATTTCCCGCAGTGTTCCGCCCAAATGCACGGTTCCCGCACGGCTGCACTCCTTCGCCGTCCACGGAATCGGACCGGCCAACGCCCAGTCCAACTTGAATACTCCCGCTCCCCGCCGGTACCGGTGCAACTCGGCGCGATATCCCGCCGGCAGCCGGTCGCCAGCCAGCCGCAACAAACCTTCGGGCGACGTGTCGCACATCACGATCTCCGCCCCCTCGATCTCACCTAGATTCTCCACCCGCTGCCCGATCAATACTTCGCCACCCAACGACCGCAGGTACCCGACCATGGCATCGGCGATCGCTTGCGACCCGCCCTCCGCCATTGGCCAACCCGCCCGGTGCGCCGCTGCCCCCAAAACTGTCGCGATGGCGCTCGATCCCCAGGTCTCGAGCGGCAGCACTGAGTGTGCGGCTAGCCCCGCCCATAGCGCCCGCCCCGCCTCGGTCTTAAACCATCGCCGTGCCGTCCAACTCGCGGGAGGCAGCGCCCTCACGCCAAACTGCGACATCGCAGCCAGATGTCGCGGCCATCCTATTGGTCCCAATACATCGCGCTCGATCGCCGGCCAGCTCGCCACCACCGGTACGATCAGCTTTCTATACCTGCGACCATCCTCACCCAGCCCTGCGCAGGTCTCTTCCAGCGATTCCGCGAGTACTGCCACCCGCCCGCCTTCCAAGGGATGTGCCAGCGCCAATGGAGGATTGATCCACCTTAAACCAAACTGATTCAGCGGCAGCGAACGCAGGAACCGAGTTGCCACCGCCATCGGCTGCACTGCTGAACAAACGTCATGCTGGAACCCAGGCAGAGTCAACTCCTCCGTCCTGGTCCCGCCGCCCCACCGCGACTCGGCTTCCATGACCCTTACCCGCCACCCGTTCTGTGCCAAAACAATCGCAGCCGCCAGGCCGTTAGGGCCAGATCCAACAACAACTGCGCGTTTGTGAAGCATCATCATGGTGAAAGATGAGTTACAGATTAACCATCACATGACCATCACGGCCACCTCTTCTACTAAAACCACCAATTAAACAAGTAAATACATAAACAGTAGCCGTAGACGCGGCCGTTCTGCGGAAATCACAGTCAAGTAGTTCATTGTAAAAGCATTAATAATACGAAACCCTGTGTAAAAGGCAGCCAGTCCGCGCCTCCTTGCGCATCAAAACCGGCGATTCGAGCGCTGCCACAACCAGGCCACAGCTTTTCCACAAAGTTATGGTAATGATTCACAGTGGAGCTCCGTCAAGCCAGCCGCTCCTGCCGGTCTAGTGCGGTTCCAGTCGGCTGCAATTGTGTTAAATCGTACACAGAGCTCGTGTACAGTCTGCAGCATCTCCTGTCCTGGTGCGGCGTCGGCCTGCGTGACACCGATCAAAATGCGCGCCTGGTCCCGGTCCAGATTCCCGAGGTCGGTCATCACCACCTTGGCCTGGTCCCCCCCAGCCTTGCCGACCGCGTCATAACCGTCCACGGTCGCATGGAGGCCGGCGACCAGTTCCTGTGCGGCGGCAAGCTGGGTTTCCAGGTCATGCTGCGTCACAGACGTTAGCCGCGGGTCGAGCCGGACCACCAACGGCTCGGTCAACGTCTGTCCGCCCGCCGTCAGCCGTACCTGGTACTGCCCTGGCAGCACCAGGGGACCTTGCGGCTCATGCCAGGGGGTGTTGTGCGGTATGGCGTGGTCGGCCAGCGTGTATTCAAAGTAGTCCGTGTGTACGCCGAAATAGGTGTACAGCAAGTAAGGAGGGTCGGGATACCGCAGGTTCCACACGAACCGATTCTCCCCAGCATGGTTGGGCAGTACGCTCGGCGGCGCCAGCCAGTAATCGGGAACGTTGATCTCGTATGGCAATCGCGCCGGCCCCTGGTCCGTGAACATCCGCACGACTTGGCCGGCCGAGTCCAGAATCTCCAGCTTCAGTCCACCTGGCATACCGGCGGGCAGATAATAGTCGAGAATTGCCCCATCCGGCGGATTCTCAGAGGTGGGCGTCTCCGGATTCAACGGCGTGTCGGTGTAGGTGTCCCACTGCAACCGAATTGCTGGCGTCGGTGCATACAGCCGCGCCGCCTCCGTCCCGGTCGTTTCCGACAATTGTCGTAATAATCCGATGTCGTCGAGTGCCCATAACCCGCGGCCGTACGTTGCAACCACCAGGTCATTCTGTTCGACCGCTAGATCCCGGCAACTGGCATTGGGCAAATTCAGTTCCAGGCTCTGCCAGTGCCCTCCCGCATCAAACGAAACAAACACTCCAGAATCAACAGCGGCAAAGAGAAGGTTAGGTTTCACGGGGTCTTCACGCATCGCGTGAACTGTCACGCCGGGCAATCCACCCACGACCGGCTGCCAGGTCTTGCCGCTGTCTGACGTTCGTAGTATTTGTGGCGGCGCAACCGCTCCCGCAGCGGTTGGCGCGCCTCGTCCACCCCGTCCACCCCTTTCCGAAACCACTGCGTATGCCACGTTGCCGTCATTATGTCCGGCCTCGACCTCGACGACTCCGCCCGCCAACCCGGCGGGGGTCACGTCAGTCCAGCTCGCCCCATCATCACGCGTAAGCTGTACCTTGCCGGACGAAGTCCCGACCCAAATCGTCCCTGCTGAAACGGCCGACGGAGCGATCGTCGATATAGCACCGCTCCCGCCCGTCAGGTCCGGGCTCGCCGCCGTCCAATGTCGGCCCTCATCCGAGGTCCGCAGAAGATACTGCGTCCCTACATAAAGCACATGTTGGTCAGTCGGTGAAAACTCCATCGGTGGCGAGCCCGCCTCCCGATACTCCGAGTTGCGCTCGAAGACATGTTGAGTCTGTCCAGTAGTATGGTCGACCCGCAAAATGCTGCCGTACCACCCGGTTGTGTACAGCACGTTCGGATGCAGCGGGTCCGGCGTAATCCGTGCCGTCTCAAACCCATTGGTCGTATACCAGTCCCGGTAGGTGATCTCCCCGGCGTTGCTCCGGATCGGCACCGCCACCGTCCCGCTGTCTTGCTGCGACGAATACATGAAGAACGGGAACTGGTGGTCTGTCGTCACGTTATAGAGCTGCGCTGTCGGCTGGTTGTACCAGGTTGTCCAGGTGTGCCCTCCGTTCATACTGACCTCGGTCCCCTGATCCACCGCCAGGGCCATATTCAGCGGATTGGTCGGATCAATCCAGAAGTAGTTGAAGTCATCCCCGCTCGGCGCCCCGGTAAACGACTCCCAGGTCGCGCCTGCGTCAGTCGAACGGTAGAACGATGTCTGGGTCGCGTACACCACGTTGGCATTCGTCGGATCCACTTGAATGTCATGGAATTGCCCCCCTCCGATCAGCCGAGGGTCAGTCGTCGTCTGCCGCCAGTGTCCGCCCGCGTCATCCGACCGGAAAACCCCTTGTGCCATATAGGCATAAAGCCGCGCGCCATGAAACCCTGGCGCCACGCTCAGCGCCACCGTGCCCCGTCCGCGTTCCGGCAAACCGGCGCTCGCCGTCGCCACCCAGTGCGCGCCTTCGTCGCTCGATCGGTAAATCGGGGGATCGGGCGTCGCCGTGGCCGCCGCCACCCTCCCGCCCCGCGCCCCGCGGGCCCGGCCGGCGCTATACACCACGCGCGGATCCCCCGGCGCAAAAACCAGCGCGCTGCTACCCGCCATCGCCGCATCCGGCGCCAGCACCGTAGCAAAGTTCGCCCCACCATCGCTAGACCGCACCAGCCCGGCGTCTGACGATGCCGCCATCACCACCCGTGGGTTATGCGGATCAATCAAAATCGCCGCCACCGCATGTCCGTCGAGCGCCACCAGCGTGAATGTCTCGCCGCCATCGGTGGACCGGTACAGCCCGTTGCGCTCCCCTTGGCCGGAGGCGCCAATGTAAACAACCGACGGCGCCGAAGGCGCCACCGCAACAGCGCCAATCCCGGTCAGCCGCACGCCGTCGCTAACGTTCTGCCAGGTGCGAGCGCCGTCGGTTGTCCGCCAGGCCCCGCTGCCGGCGGTTCCCATGTAATAAACCGCGGGATTTCCCGGCACGCCAACCACCGAGGTGCTTTTTCCCCCGCGCAATGGCCCGATCATCCGCCACTCCAGCCCGCCTTTGGGAGCCGTGTAGAGCGAAGCGCTCACCTGCCCCAGGGCCGGCAGGGCAAGTAAAATCATAAGTGCAAGGGCAAAACCCATGGGGCCGCCCTTCGGAATTCCGCGTCCGGCGACCCCAGCGCGGCTTTCGCGTTGGGGCCCGCGCCCATAAAGCGCCGCAACGCCGGAGAGGGGCTGCAGGGGTCCCCACTCCGGCGTTGCGGCTAAGCGGGACGCGCGGCGGTAGCCGCGCAGGGGCCCGCGCCCATAAATGTCGCGAATCGTGCATTGCATCATAGTGTCTCTCGCTTATAATCCAACCACATGTCCCGAGGCCCGATCGTACGTCAGTCACTGGCTTCAGCCGTTGCCGAGAAGCTCCGCGACAAGATTATCCTAGGCGAGCTGCATGAGGGCGAACAATTGCGTCAGGACGCCATTGCCGCCGAACTCCAGGTCAGCCGCATCCCGGTGCGCGAGGCCTTCCGCGAACTCCTCGCCGAGGGACTGATCGACATCAATCCCAACCGCGGCGCCGTAGTCTCCGCCCTGGCCCCCGGCGAGATCGAGGAACTCTTCCGCATCCGCGCTTTGCTGGAATCCGAAGTTCTTCGCGCCTCCATTCCCAACCTCACCGCCGCCCAGTTCGCTGTGGCCGAAAGCCTGCACGAGCGCTTTCGTCGCGACCTCGATGACGCCAGCCACATCGGCGGATGGGGACGCCTCAACCACCATTTTCACGCCGCCCTCTACGCTGGCGCCAACTTGCCCCAATTCAATGCCCTGCTGCGCACGGTCAATAACAACGGCGAACGCTACACCCGCCTGCAATTGTTCCTAACCGAAGGCCGTGAGACCGCCATCGCCGAGCATCAGCGCCTGCTCGAGCTCGCTCACGCCCACGACGTCGATGCCGCCTGCCAGCTCCTCGATCGCCACATCCGTACCGCCGGTCGCTCCCTCCGCACCCTTCTCGAACAACGCCGCGCCGCCCGCGGCTAACCAGCACGCAGGTCGCGCGCCGTTTGCACCGCGGGGCGAAGTTGGCGCGAAAGGCCGCGGATCCCCCGGCAACGATGGTCGCGGCCCTCGCGTGGCGCAACGCCGGAGAGGGGCTGCTGGGGTCCCCACTCCGGTGTTGCGCCCAAGCGGGGCGCGCGGCGGCAGCCGCGCAGGGGCCCGCGCCCATTATTGGACCGGCGGAGTGCACACCAGGCGGTAGATATCGGTGGCGGGCAGGTGGTCAATGCGATCCGCGGTGAAGGCCGGTAGTTCGGGATGTTCGTACGCCTCAAACACATAGCCTGCGGCGAGCAAGGGGCCCAATGCCGCAACCGGATCGACGCCGCGCCGGCGGAGCATGCCGCAGTGCCACTCCAAAATCAAAATCGGCCGATGCCGCGCCAGCATCGCGGTCGAGCCCGCAAGCGCCTCGGCCTCATAACCCTCGACGTCGAGTTTCACCAGGTCCGGGACCAACGCCAGGCGCTCGCAAATTCTGTCCAGTGTTTCGACTTGGACCCGCACCACCGCGTCCTCCGTGTCCGGATGGAGATTGTTGTCAATCACGAGCATGTCCACAAATCCTGTATGGAGTGTGAGTTCGCCCGGCGCGGCGCCGGCGGCGGCCGGCACCTGGACCCAGGGAAGTGACCCGCACACGGAACGGTTTTTTTCCAGCAGCGGCCAAGCCGCCGGCGATGGCTCGACCGTGACGATGCGGCTCGCGGCATGCCGGCGGGCACAGCAGCACAGGCTGAAGACCCCGTGGTGGGCGCCTACGTCGAGCACTTGCATTCCCGGCCGCAGCACGCGGGTCAGTGCCGCCATGGTGGGCTGCTCGTAGCGCAGCCAGTATTTGAGATCCTCCCAACCCTCGGGATGCACCGGCACCAGCCAGTCCGCGGCCGCTCGCACGAGAACACCGCGTCCCCCGCGCGCCGCCGACTGCGCCCGGTGCCAACCGCCGCGCAGACGGCGGTAAAGAGTCCGCAGCGGCATTTGGTTGGACCCTAACGCGAAACCGGCGGCCCCGCCGGCTTCGTCCGCCGCCGCCGGAACACTTTCCGCACCGGGTCGCGCGTGATCCGCCCATCCAGCCGCCGCGCGATGCCCAGCGGATTGGCATCCTGCAACTCCGGCGGCAGCGCAAACTCGGGCGCGTCCTGGAAACATACCGGCCTTACAAACCGCAGAATAGCGCGCGTGCCAACCGACGTCTCACCGCTCGACGACGCGGGATACGGTCCGCCATGCACCATCGCATGCGTTACCGCCACGCCCGTCGGAAATCCATTCAGCACCAGCCGCCCCACCCGCGCCGCCAGTACGTGCAGCAACTCGGCGTTTTCCCGCAAGTCCTCATCGGTTCCATGCACCGTCGCCGTCAGGTGTCCTTCCAGGCTGCGTGCCAGCTCCAGCAACTGGGCGGGCGTGTGCCGCACCACCAGCGTGGTTGGCCCAAAGAGTTCTTCAGCCAGCTCCGGCGACTCGAGCAAGCGCTCAGCCGCGGTCTCAAACAACAGCGCACCGGTGTTCGTCATGCGCTCCACCCCCCGCAACTCTCCCCGCGCCGCGCCTCCCGCGCGAAACGCCGCTGCTATGCCCGCTGTCAGCATCGGCGCTTCGGGCGTTGCCGCCATGGCGCGCTGCAGCTCGCCCCGCATTGTGTCCCCTGGCGCGCCATGCGCCACCATCACCAGGCCCGGCTTGGTGCAAAATTGCCCCGCGCCCAGCGTGACCGAAGCGTGCAGCCCGCGCGCGATCTCCGCCCCGCGGTCCGCCATGGCTCGCGGCAGAATAAACACCGGGTTGCTGCTGCCCATCTCGGCAAACACCGGAATCGGCGCCGGCCGCGCCGCCGCCGCATCCATCAGCGCCCGCCCGCCGCGCAGCGAACCGGTGAAGCCCACCGCCCGCACCGCCGGATGCCGCACCAGCGCCAATCCAACCTCTATGCCCGCGTCGTACAAAATCGCGAATACGCCCGCGCCCCAGCCGCACTCCGCCACCGCCGCCTCGATCGCCTCCGCCGCCAGCCGGCTCGTCCCGGGGTGCGCCGGATGCGCCTTCACGATGACCGGATTTCCCCCCGCCAGCGCCGATGCCGTGTCTCCGCCGGCCACTGAAAACGCCAGCGGAAAGTTGCTCGCGCCAAAAACCGCCACCGGCCCCATCGGACGCAGCATGCTGCGCAGGTCCGGCCTTTCCGGAACTCCCTCCTGCGCCGCGATACGCCGGTCCAGCCGCGCATCCACCCACGAACCTTCCTCCACCACCTCGGCAAACAGGCGCAACTGGTTTGCCGTGCGCGTCGTTTCCCCTTGCAGCCGCGCCGCTGTCAGGCCGGTCTCGAGTTGGGCGCGCGCCACTAGCGCCTCGCGCCGCGTTTCAAGTTGCACCGCGATCTCGCGCAGAAAACGCGCCCGTTCCGCCCCGCTCCGCTGCCCGTACTCCGGCGCCGCCAGCGCCGCCGCCCGGCAGGCGTGCTCAATTTCGGCCAAGGATGAGGAACGAAACTCCGGCTCCAGCGATGCTCCGGTCGCCGGGTTCAGGGCATGAAAGGTGGTCGCCATTCAGCTAGTGTAGAGAAATCCCTGCCCACCTCTTCGAAAAATCGTTCCGAATATCGCTCGCCGCTCCCGCTCTAGCCCGCGGCGACCGGCGTCGGCCTCGTCTTCAGCGCCGCATGGATTATCGCCAGCGCGTGCTCGCGCTCCGCGCCCGACACCACCAGGCGCGGCGGACGCACCCATTCGCTGCCGTGTCCCGCTTCCTGTTGCTGCAGCTTGATCAACTGCACGAACTTCGGAACCGTATCCATGCGCAGCAGCGGCAGCAGCCACTGATACAGTGCCATCGCGTGCTCCTTGTCGCCGCGTCGCACCGCTTCAAACATCTCCACCGTCTCCCGCGGCAGCGCGTTCGTGACGCCGGCGATCCATCCCACCGCGCCGACGCCTACGCCTTCAACCACGCAATCGTCCACGCCGACCAGTATCTTGATGCGATCACCGCACAGCGCCCCGATCGCCGTCACCCGCCGCGCATCGGTCGACGATTCTTTCACCGCCTGCAAATTCTCGTGCGCCCCGGCCAGCGTCGCAATCTGCTCCGGCAGAAAGTCCGTTCCATACGCGACTGGATTGTTGTACAACATGCACGGCAGTTTTGTCGCCCGCAGGATCGCCGCCACATGCGCGCGCATCTCGTCCCAATCGCCTTTGTAGACGTACGGCGGCAGTACCATCAGGCCGGCGCATCCCGCCGCTTCCGCGTCCCGCGCCAGCGCCACCGCTTCTTTCGTCGTCAACGCCGAAATGCCCGCGATCATCGGCCCCCGCCCCTCCACCGCTTTAACCAGTGTGGATAGCAGCTCCCGCTTCTCCCCCAATTCCAGCGCCGCCGCTTCGCCCAGCGATCCCAGCGCTACAATACCCGTGCAGCCCGAATCCAACATCCAACGCGCATGCTCGGCACACTTCGACATTTCGATTTTCAGGTCGCGATCAAATTGCGTAGTGACGGCCGGGATAACTCCCTGCCAAATATTCTTCGTGACGGATTTCGCCATATGGATACAATATACCATCGCCATGCTTCTAAATCCTATTAAAGTTCTCGATTCCCACACCGCCGGCGAACCTACTCGTCTCGTAATCGAAGGCGGACCCGACCTCGGTTCCGGCCCCCTTTCCGCCCGCCTCGAGCGCTTCCGCCGCAGTCACGATTCCTTCCGCTCCACTGTCGTCAATGAACCCCGCGGCTCCGACGTGATCGTCGGCGCCCTCCTCTGCGAACCTCAGGATCCAGCCTGCGCCGCCGGCGTTATCTTTTTTAACAATGTTGGCTACCTCGGCATGTGCGGACACGGCACCATCGGCCTCGTCGCTTCGCTCGCCTACCTCAAGCGCATCAAACCCGGTCCCCACCGCATCGAAACCCCGGTCGGCGAAGTGCAAACCGTGCTTCACGCCTCCGGCGATGTCACCGTCGCCAACGTCGCCAGCTACCGCGCCGCCGCCAACGTCTCCGTTGACGTGCCCGCCTATGGCACCGTCACCGGAGACATCGCCTGGGGCGGAAACTGGTTCTACCTGCTCGAGTACCCCAACGTGATAGATCTCGCCCACGTCGACGAACTCACTGCCTTCGCCTGGGCTGTACGCCAGGCCATCAACCGCACGCATCCCGAAGTGGATCACATCGAGCTCAGCCACGCCGGCCGCAACTTCGTTCTCTGTCCCGGTAAGGCTTACGACCGCTCGCCCTGCGGCACCGGCACGAGCGCCAAGCTCGCCTGCCTGCATGCCGATGGCAAGCTGCGCCCTGGTGGAATCTGGCGCCAGGCCAGCATCCTTGACACCGTCTTCGAAGGTACCGTCGCTCTCCGCGACGGCGCACTCTACCCCAGCATCACCGGACGCGCCTACATCACCGCCGAAGCGACGCTTCTCCGCGATCCCCACGATCCCTTCCGCGACGGCATCCCGCTCGCCTGACATGCATGTCGCTTCCTGACGTCATTGTGGTGGGTGCCGGCGTCGTCGGAGCCTCCTGCGCCGACGCCTGCGCCCGCCGCGGCTTGCGCGTCGAGGTCCTCGACGCCCACGGCATCGGCGGCGGCGCCACCGCCGCCGGCATGGGCCACATCGTCGTCATGGACGACTCCGAAGCCCAGTTCGCCCTCACCCGCTACTCGCAACAACTCTGGCAGGCATTGGTGCGCGAGTTGCCGAAAACCGTCGAGTACACATCGAGCGGAACCGTCTGGGTCGCTGACGACGATCAAACCACGACCGCTGAAATGGATGAAGTTCGTCGCAAGCACGCCTACTATGCCGCCCGTGGCGTCGCCACCGAAATCCTTGACCCGCGCGCGCTCGCCGCCGCCGAGCCCAATCTTCGCGCCCCGCTCAGCGGCGGACTCCTTGTCCCTGGCGACGCCGTCGTCTACCCGCCCTGCGCCGCCCGCTTTCTGCTCGAGCGCAATGGCATCAAAGTCACCCTGGCGCCGCCCGTCACCGATCTTCGCAATTTGCGCGCCGGACACGTCGTCAATGCCGCTGGCGCCGGCGCCGGAGCGCTCACGCCCGGCCTCCCCATCCGCCCGCGCAAAGGTCACCTCGTCATCACCGATCGCTATCCCGGCTGGCTGCATCATCAACTCGTCGAGCTCGGCTACCTCAAGAGCGCCCACTCCCATGACGGCGACTCGGTCGCCTTCAACGCCCAGCCCCGTGCCACCGGACAAATCCTCATCGGCTCCTCCCGCCAGTTCGACGCCGAACACACCACCGTCGATCACGCCCTGCTCGCCCGCATGCTGCGCCGCGCCTCGCTGTACATGCCACGCCTCGCCTCGCTCTCCGCCCTCCGCGTCTGGACCGGCTTCCGCGCCGCCACGCCCGACAGCCTCCCGCTGATCGGGCCCTGGTCGGAGAATGTCTTGTTGGCCACCGGCCACGAAGGCCTCGGTATCACCACCTCGCTTGCCACCGGCGAATTGATCGCCGACCACATCACCGGCAGCGCCAGCGCCATCCCTCCCGAACCCTACCTCCCCGATCGTTTTTCCAATAGCCATGCGCTTCACCATTAATGGAACGCCGATCGACGTCCCCGACGGCCACTCGCTGGCCGCCGAAGCCCTCGCCCGCGGCATCCCCACGCGCCGTTCGGTCTCCGGCGAAAGTCGCGGCCCGCTCTGCGGCATGGGCGTATGCTTCGAGTGCCGCGCTACCGTCGACGGCGTCGCGCATCAACTCGCCTGCCAAACTTTCGCCGGCGCGCCGCCCGCTCCCGTCCCCCACCTCGCGACCGACCTCTTGATCGTCGGCGCCGGCCCCGCCGGCCTCGCCGCCGCAGCGGCCGCCTCCGCGAACGGTACCGGCGTCACCATCGTTGACGACAACCCCACCCCCGGCGGCCAAATCTGGCGCGGCGGCAATCCGCCAATTCCGAACCGTGTCCAGTTCCTGCCCCTGACCCGGGTCGTCGACGCGCCTCAGCCCGGCGAACTCACCGCAATCCGCGCCGGCGCAATCGTCCGCCTCCGCTACAAGCGCCTGCTACTCGCCACCGGCGCCCGCGAACGTTTTCTCCCTTTTCCCGGTTGGACGCTGCCCCACGTCCTCGGCGCCGGCGGCCTCCAGGCGCTCGTCAAAGCCGGCCTGCCCATCGCCGGCAAACGCATTGTCATCGCCGGAACCGGCCCCTTGCTCGTCGCCGTCGCCGCCTACATGCGCGATCATGGCGCTTCCATCCTTGCTCTCTGCGATCAGGCGTCGGCCCGCGATCAGGCAAAATTCCTGGCCCAACTCCCTTTCTCAAAATGGGGGCAGGGCCTCGCTCTCGCCCGCAGCCTGCGCGGTGTCCGGCCCCGCGCCGGAACCTGGCCCATCGCCGCCGCGCCCGGCAGCGTAACTCTCAACACCGGGCGCACCCTCCCATGCGACTATGTCGCAGTGGGATACCATCTCGTCCCCAATACCGAGCTCGCCCAACTCCTCGGCTGCGCCACACAAAACGGCTTCGTTGTCGTCAACGATCGCCAGCAGACCACCGTCGCCGATGTCTACTGCGCTGGCGAGCCCACCGCCATCGGCGGTATCGATCTTGCTCAGGCCGAGGGTGAACTTGCGGGCCTCGCCATCGCCCGCGCGGCCGTCCCTCATGCTCTGCTCGAGCGCCGCGAACAATTCCGCCGTTTCGCCGAACGTCTCGCCCGCGTCACCGAGCTCCGCCCCGAGCTTCGCCAGTTGCCAAAACCCGAGACCATCATTTGCCGCTGTGAAGACGTCACTCAGTCGCAGCTCGCCGGCGCAAGCGGCGCGCGCGGTGAAGCCGCGCAGGGGCCCGCGCCGATGAACGACTGGCGCGCCGCCAAACTGCACACCCGCTGCGGCATGGGCCCCTGCCAGGGACGCACCTGTGCCCCGATCCTCGAGTTCCTCTACGGCTTCGCCCCGCCGCCCCCGCGCCCGCCCATCTTCCCCGCGCCCATCGCCACACTGGAGGAATCGCTCCCATGAACTTCAAATTACTTGGATTGCCATTGCTGCTTGCTGCCGCCGCGCCCGCCCTCGGCCAGGGCTTCACCATGCGGCAGGCGCTCAGCTATCCCTATCCCTACGGCCTGACCGCCGCGGCCCACGGTGAGCGCGTCGCCTGGGTCTTCAACAAACGCGGCGAGCGCAACGTGTGGATCGCCACCGGCCCCGATTTCGCCGCCCGCGCCGTCACCCACTATCAGGGCGATGATGGCATGCCCATCGCCAGCCTCCGCCTCACCCCCGACGGACAAACCGTCGTCTACGCCCGCGGCAGCGAAACCAACGCCGCCGGCGAAGTCGCCGATCCCACCAGTAACATCACCCGCCCCCAGCAGCAAGTCTGGGCGCAATCCGTTTCCGGCGGCGCGCCCCGCTTGCTCGGCAACATGAATTGCGCTTTCGAAGGATGCGAAGACATCGAGATCTCCCCCGACGGCCAGCGCGCCCTCTGGAGCGGCGCCCACGAGCTATGGATCGCCCCGATCTCCGGCGCCGCGCCCGCCCATCCCCTCGCTTACATTCGCGGCGACAACCGCGAAGCGCAGTGGTCGCCCGACGGCAAACGCATCGCCTTCATCAGCACCCGTGGTAACTACTCGCTCGTCGGCATCTACACCTTCGGCGACGATACGCTGACCTACGCCGATCCCGCCGTCTACCGCGACTCCCTGCCGCGCTGGTCGCCCGACGGCTCGAACCTCGCGTTCATTCGCATCGTCTCGCCCCAAACCTGGACCATCGAAGTTTGGAACGCCGCCACCGGCCAGGCTCGCGCCATCTGGCAAAGTCCCAACGACCCCGCCGGCACCTATCCCCAAGGCGAGTGGCAGGATGACGCCTTCCAGTTCGCCGGCAATCGCATCATTTTCTCCTCCGAGCAGGACGGCTGGCCGCATCTTTACTCCATCCCCGCCTCCGGCGGCAAAGAAACCCTCCTCACGCCCGGCCAGTACTCATTCATCGGCGACGCCGTCACCCCCGACGCCGGCCACATCGTTTTCGCCTCCAATGAAAACGATGTCGACCGCCGCCACATCTGGCAAGTCCCTGTCGCCGGCGGCGAAGCCCCGGTCGAACTAACTCCCGGCAAGGGCGTCGAATTCACCCCCATCGTCACCGGCGACGGCAAATTCATTCTCTGCCTCGGCAGCGCCACCGCCACCCGCCCCGCCATGCCGCAACTCATCGCGGGCGGCGCCATGCATGAGCTCGCCTCGGCCGAAATGCCCGCCGATTATCCCTCGGCGCAAATGGTGGCGCCCGAGGACGTGACCTTCCACGCCGCCGACGGGCTCGTGATCCACGGCCAACTCTTCATGCCCCGCCATCGCACCGGGAAGGGTCCGGCCCTGATCTTCACCCACGGCGGCCCGCCACGCCAAATGCTCCTCGGCTTCCACCCCATGGACGCCTACAACTACATGTACGCCGCCAACCTCTACCTCGCCAGCCGGGGCTACGTCGTGCTCTCGGTCAACTACCGTTTGAGCATCATGTACGGACGCGCCTTCCAGCACCCCGCCAACGTCGGCGCTCGCGGCGCCTCCGAATATCAGGATGTCGTCGCCGGAGCCAAATACCTCCAGTCGCTGCCGAACGTCGACCCCGCGAAAATCGGACTCTGGGGCGGCTCCTATGGCGGCTACCTGACCGCGCTCGGTCTTGCCCGCAACTCCGACATCTTCGCCGCCGGCTCCGATTACGCCGGCGTCCACGATTTCAGCGCCCTGCGCGGACGCGTCGGAGGCGCGCTCGGCACCGCCGCCCAGACCGCCTACCAATCCTCGCCCGTCGCCGACATCGCCAAGTGGAAATCCCCCGTGCTCTTATTGCAAGCCGACGACGACCGCAACGTGCCCTTCACGCAGACAGTCAATCTGGTCCCGCTCCTGCGCCAGCATCACATCCCCTACAAGCTGATCGTCTACCCCGACGAAATCCACGACTCGCTCCTCTGGCGCACCTGGATCAGCGTCTTCACCAACACCGGCGACTTCTTCGACCAGATCCTGGTCAAAGGCCAACCCTTCCCCACCGACCCGCCCGAAAAAGAAATCGGCGCGCCGCGGTAGCCGCGACATACTGGGAACATGAGCCAAATCCAAAGCTCCATCACGCCGTTTCTCTGGTTCAACGACAACGCCGAACAAGCGGTCGAGTTTTACTTATCGATCTTTCCCAACTCCCGCCGTACCGGCGAGCTGAAAAATTCCGGCGACGCCCCCGGCCCCAAGGGCGGCGTGGTGACCATTTCCTTCGAACTGGATGGACTTCGCTTCACTGCCCTGAACGGCGGTCCGAACTTCAAGTTCAACGAGGCCGTCTCGTTTGTTGTCGCATGTAAGACGCAGGAAGAGATCGACAACTACTGGTCGAAGCTCACCGCCGATGGCGGCCAGGAAATCCAATGCGGCTGGCTGAAAGACAAATTTGGCCTCTGCTGGCAGGTGGTGCCCGCCAAAATCGGCGAGTTGCTCCGCCATCCCGCCGCGATGAAGGCCATGATGAAGATGAAAAAATTCGACATCGCCGCCCTCGAACGCGCCGCCGCCGAGCCAAGCTAAACGCGGGAGCCGCGACGTTTGCACCGTGGAGCCCCGCGCCAATCAATGCCGCGCGACGGCAGCCGCGCGGGGCCCCGCGCCTATCAATGTCACGCCGGATTGGGGCTCAGCGGTCCCCATTCCGGCGGCAATCCAACGAAATCGCATCCCGCGCCGCTATACTGGGTGCATGGGCGAAGCCGAATCCAGGCTGGCGATCTTGTCCCGCGACACCAGCGCACTTATGGAAGACCGCCAAATTGCGCGCTGGCGTGCGCTCGGGCCGCAGGAAAAGTTCGCGCTCATCGCCCAACTTTGCGACGATGTACGACAACTGGCGCTGGCCGGCATCCGCGATCGCCATCCCCAGGCGAGCGAGCGGGAGTGCTTCCTGCGGCTGACGCTGCTCACCCTCGGCCCCCGGCTTGCCCGCGCTGCCTACCCTGAAATTGCGCACGCAAGCTGGTCCGAATCTGCGTGAACAGCATCCTCGAAGTTGCCACTCTGGTCGCGGCCGCATTGGAGAGCTGCGGGATCCGGTATCTTATCGGCGGCTCACTCGCCAGCGCCTACGCGGGCGAGCCAAGGTCGACGCTCGATATCGATTTTGTGGTCGATATCACCATTGCCCGTGTCCCTGGGTTGGCAGCCGCGCTCGGCGCCGATTTCTATTTCGACGCCCAAACCTTTGCCGCGGCCATTCGCAGCGGCACTTCGGTCAACGCTATTCACGAGCCGAGTGGCATCAAGGTCGACTTCTTCATCGCCCATTCCAAGCTCGATCGCCAGCAGATGGACCGCCGGATCCTTCGCCAGATCGGCGGCGCATCTGCGCTTTACTTCTATACCGCCGAAGACATTCTCCTGCAAAAGCTAATATGGTTCCGGCTGGGCGGTGAAACCTCCGACCGTCAATGGCGCGACATTCTCGGTATCGTAGTTGTGCAAGGCCCAGCCCTCGATCGCGCATATCTGAAAGAGCAAGCCTCAGCGCTGGATCTCGACGCGCTGCTCGCGAAGGCGTTGGATCCGCGCTAAGCGGCGAAACGCCCCGCCGCGCTTACTTGCCCGCTGCCGGCGGCCCGCACCGCGCCACTTAAATATCCAGGTTCTTCACATCCAGCGCGTTGCGCTCGATGAACTCACGCCGCGGCGCGACCTCCTCGCCCATCAGGGTCGAGAAAATCTCCTCGCACGCCAGCAAATCCTCGAGCTTCACGCTCAGCAGCGTGCGCTTCGCCGGGTCCATGGTGGTTTCCCAAAGCTGGTCGCTGCGCATCTCGCCCAGCCCCTTGTACCGCTGCACGCTGAACAGCCGCTTGCCCTCGTTGAGGATGAACTCCAGCAAATCCCGTCCATTCTCACGCTCCACCGGCATCGCGTCGCCATCCGCCAGCAAAAACGGCGGATGATTATGTTCCGCAATCAGCTTGCCCGTCTTGACCGCCTGCTTGAACTCCGGCAGCAGCGCCAGCTCGGCGTTGACCACGTGTTCCAAATGGTTGTTGTCGGTGTAGCGCAGCTCCCACAAGTTGTGCTCCTCGTCGAGCACCACCTTGGTCGCCATCACGCCCGCGACTTTCTTCACCTCGGCCTCGAGCGCCCGCAACTTGTCCGCATTCTCGAAATCCGCTTTGCGTTCGAGCCCCGCCCCGATCACCAGCGACGTGATCTGCGCATGCCGCAGCCGCCGGTCGGCCTTCTCGAAATGCGTATAGTACTCGCTCAAGTTCACCAGGAACTTCGCCAGCGCCGCGCCCTTCAGCTCCGCCCCGCCTTCGCCGTAGCGCAGGCTGCGATCCTCGGTGATGCGCTTCATCATCACGCTGACAAATTCTTTGTCGTCCTTGATGTACTGCTCGCTCTTGCCCTTCTTAATCCGGTACAACGGCGGTTGGGCAATATAAATGTTTCCCTTGTCCAGCAGCACCTTCATGTGCCGGAAAAAGAACGTCAACAGCAGCGTGCGGATATGGCTTCCGTCCACGTCGGCATCGGTCATGAGGATGACTTTGGCGTACCGCAGCTTGGAGTAGTCAAGATCCTCGACCGCCGGACCAATGCCCGTCCCCAGCGCCGTGATCAGCGCCCGGATCTCCTCGTGTCCCAGCATCTTGTCGTACCGCGCCTTCTCCACGTTGAGAATTTTCCCCTTCAACGGCAGAATCGCCTGATACCGTCGATCCCGCCCCTGTTTGGCGGTGCCACCGGCCGACTCTCCCTCGACGATGAAAATCTCGCACCGTGCCGGATCGCGCTCCGAGCAATCCGCCAGCTTCCCCGGCAGCCCGCCTGAATCGAGCGCGCCCTTGCGCCGCGTCAGATCGCGCGCCTTCCGCGCCGCCTCCCGCGCCCGCGCCGCCTCGATCGCCTTGTTGATGATCCGCCGCGCCACCTGCGGGTTGTGGTCCAGAAACTCGCCCAGCTTCTCGTTGATCAGCGCCTCGACCTGGCCCTTGATGTCGCTGTTCAGCTTGCCCTTCGTCTGCCCCTCGAACTGCGGCTGCGGAAGCTTGACCGACACCACCGCTACCAACCCCTCGCGCACATCGTCGCCGGTCAGGTTCTCTTTCAGGTCCTTGAAAAGATTCAGCGCCTGCCCGACGTTGTTGATGGTCCGCGTCAGCCCCGAGCGGAAACCCGACAAGTGCGTGCCGCCATCGACCGTATTGATATTGTTCGCGAAGCTGAACAGCGTCTCCGAGTAGCTGTCGTTGTACTGAAGAGACACTTCCATCTGCAAAACGCCGCCTGAAATATCCCGCGACCCTTCCATCGAGATCGGCTTGTCGTGCAGCGTCTGCTTGCCGCGGTTCAGGTGCTTGACGAACTCGGTAATGCCGCCGGTGTACTCAAACGCGACGTTCTTCTCCTCGTCGCCGCGCTCATCGGCCAGCGAAATCTTCAGCCCGCGGTTCAAAAAGCTCAGCTCGCGCAGCCGGTTCGCCAGAGTATCGAAGTTGTACTCGCTGACCGTGAAGATCGTTGTGTCGGGCTTGAATGTGATCTTCGTCCCGCGTTTCGAGGTCTTACCCAATTTCTGGATCGGTCCCAGAATCTCACCCTTGGCAAAGCTCTGCTGCCAGGTGTGGCCATCGCGCCAGATCTCGAGATCGAGCGTCTCCGAGAGTGCGTTCACGCAGCTCACGCCGACCCCGTGCAATCCGCCCGAGACCTTGTAGCTCGACGAATCGAATTTGCCGCCGGCGTGCAGCTTGGTCATCACGATCTCCGCCGCGCCGCGCACCTCCCCGTCCACGTCCATCGTGTCCACCGGTATGCCGCGGCCGTCGTCCACCACGGTGATCGAGTTGTCGGTGTGAATGGTGACTTCTACTTTGGTGGCAAAGCCGGCCAGCGCCTCGTCCACCGAGTTGTCCACTACTTCATAGACAAGATGGTGCAATCCCATTTCACCGGTCGACCCGATATACATCGCCGGACGCAGGCGTACCGCCTCCATTCCGCCCAGCACTTTAATCGAACTGGCGGAGTAATCTTTTTCGTCTTCGACAGCAACAGGCGGGGCCATGGTTTTGGTACTCACAAGTCTCTATAGAATACCACGGAAGTAGCCAAAAATGAAGGGTTTAGCCACTCTTTCGGAGCCCCTCAAATCCGCATCGGCATAATCACATAGCGGTACTGCGGACCGTCCGTCGCCAGTGGGCGAAGCTGCCCGGCCGAGCTGTCGTCCTTAAACTCCAGCAGCACCTCGTCGCTCGTCACCGCTTCCAGAAAGGCACTCAAATATTTGGCGTTATATCCGATCGCCACCGGATCGCCGGTGTAATCAATATCGATCTCCTCGTCCGTCTCGCCCTCGTTGCCGCTGCTCGCGACGTTCATCTTGCCCGGCTCCATCTTCACCCGCACCGCGTGCGTGCGCATGTCGGCAAATTGGCTGACCCGCTCGATTGAGGCAAGGAACTCCTCCCGGTGCAGCGTCACCGACTGCAGCTTCGCCTTGGGCAGCACCGCTTCATAGTTGGGGAACTGCCCGGTCAGCTTGCGTACCGACAGCAGCCGCATGAATCCGCTGCTGTCGTGCGGAAGCCGAAAAAACAGGTGCGTCTCGCTCTGCGCGAACTCGACCGACGCCTCGTCGCCGCAGGTATCAAGCAGCAGTTGCAACTGCGCCATCGCCTTCCGCGGCACCAGCGCCTTTATTTCCGCCGCCACGCCTTCGAGCGCGATCGATTCGTCCACGATGTGCGCCAGCCGATGGCCGTCGGTCGAGACCATGGCCAGCGAGTGCGGCTTCAGCACCATCAGTGCCCCGCTCAGCGTGTACCGCGATTCCTCGGTCGAAATGGCGAAAATCGTCTTCAGGATCATGCCCTTGAGCGCCGCCGCCGGAATCTTCACCACGCCGGTGTTGGGGAACTCCGGCACCTCGGGAAAGTTCTCCCTTGACATGCCCACTAGGCGGGTGTTCGAGCGCCCGCAGCGAATCTGTACCCAGTGGTTCTCGAGGCGCTTCATCGAGAGCTCGGCGTCGGGAAGCAGCTTGATGTAGTCGAGCAATTTGCGCGCCGGCAGCGCGCAGCCCCCGCTCTTCTTGACGTTCGCGGTGCACGACGTGATCAGCCCCAGATCGAGATCGGTCGCGGCCAATTGCAGGCGTCCATCCGGCATCGCCTCGGCCATGATGTTGGCCAGGATGGGCATCGTCGTCTTCCGCTCAATGGCGCCTTGCAGCAGCAGCAGCTCGCTGAGTAAATCGAACTTCCTGACCGAGATCTCCATGCCCCACCTCCGGCGCACCGCGCCGCAGCCATTGTAGAAGAACCACCCTTCAATAAGCAATCGCCGAACGAGGGCTTACTTGGCGGTGACGACCGTCGCCCCGGGAAAGTCGGTCGAGAAAAGATCGTCGCCCAGCCGCGCGCCGCGCTTGACGTTGCTGAAGTGCACCAGGTGATAATCGCCGCCTACCTGCCAGATTTGCTGCTGCGCCGCTACCCAGTTGCGTGTGTCGTACCAAAGGTCGATTTTGGTCAGCTTGCTGTTGCCGGGATGCAGCAAGGTCAAACTGAGCTTGATCGTCGGCACGTTGTCGAGCGTCTCCGGGCCGCCGTAGGTCACGTTGAAATTGCGCGTTAGCTCGTCCCCGCGGGAGCCCATACCGAGTAGTAAATATTCGTTGAGCAGGTCCTGCTTATCCCCCAGCGCGTACTTGATCACCTGCTTGCTTGAGGGCGTGTAAACATAAAGGGTCTGCTGGCGGTAGACCACCTTTTTCGCCGTTGCCGCCGGATGGTTCAGGTCCAGCGCATACATTGGCCCCTGCTTCGTCTGCTTGAAATAGAGCGTGCCCGAACTGCGCGTCGTATCCTGAACCAGCGCCGTATAGTCGGCCACCGCTGCATCGGCGCTCACCGAGGTTATCTTCGGCGCCGCGTCGTCGAGCGCCTGCAGCACGCCGGCCAGATTAGTCGGCGCCGCCGGCGCCGCTTGCGGATGCCGATGCCGCCAGCTTCCAGCCGCCAGCAGTGGCACCACGAGCACTGCCGCGATCGTTGCGGAAATTTTTTTCGCCGTCATAGATCGCCGTTATCGCCGCGCAGGCGCAATCAGTCTCGCGAACGCCACATTGCTCGACCCCGCCGGACGCGGCTGGTCCCGGAAGAAATGTCGCGGCGTGAGGAATATAAACGCCAGGATGATGCCCACCATGATGTCGTACTCCAGGCTTCCGCGTGGAAACGTCCACCATAAGTAGCTCGCCAGTTTGCTTTGCAGCCAGCTCATACCGTTCTCATAACCCCGCGCCGAACGCCGCTAACGAGATGATGCCATAGTCCGCTCACCCAGCGGCGCCAATACTTGCCGGTGCAAAATCGGCGCCAGCGCCCGAATCTCGTCCATCAGCGCTGCGAACTGTTTCGGATAGAGCGACTGCATCCCGTCCGACAGCGCCGCCTCCGGCTGCGGATGCACCTCGATCAACAACCCGTCCCCCCCGCACGCCACCGCCGCCCGCGCCATCGGCGCCACCTTGTCGCGCTTCCCGGTGCCGTGGCTCGGGTCGACCAGGATCGGCAAATGGCTGAGCCGCTGTACCGCCGGCACAATGCTCAGGTCCAGCGTGTTCCGTGTGTGGTCTGTGAAGGTGCGAATGCCGCGCTCGCACAGCACCACGTTATAGTTGCCTTCGCTCATGATGTACTCCGCCGCCATGAGCAATTCCTCTAGTGTGGCCGAAAGTCCTCGCTTCAGCAGCACCGGCTTCCGCGCCCGTCCCGCCCGCTTCAGCAGCGCGAAATTCTGCATGTTCCGCGCCCCAAGCTGAATCATGTCGGCGTACTCGTCCACCAGCTCGAGCGAGGCTTCGTCCACCGCCTCCGTGATGATCAGCAGCCCCAGCTCCCGCCGGATCTCCGCCATGATCTTCAACCCGGCTTCGCCCAGCCCCTGGAACGAATACGGCGACGTCCGCGGCTTAAACGCTCCGCCCCTAAAGAAGTGCGCTCCCGCGGCGCGCACCGCGTGCGCCGTTTCAAATGCCTGTTCCCGCGTCTCGATCGCGCACGGACCGGCAACGATCGCCAGCTCCGGTCCGCCAATCGTCGCGGTATAGCCGGCAAAGCGAATCACGCTGGTGTCCGGCTTGAGGTCCCGCCCGACCAGCTTGTATGGCTTGGTGACGATAATCACCTCGCCCACACCGGGCATTTCCTCGAGCCCTCCGCCTTCGATCGCGCCTTGATTTCCGGTAATTCCGATGGACGTGCGCTGCGCCCCGGCGATGGCGTGTGCGCGGTACCCCAAAGAGACAATACGGTCGCAAACGTTCTGAACTTGTTCCGGCGTCGCCGAAGCCTGCATTACGATGAGCATGGTTAGTCTCAGTCTAACAGGCGTACTACAATGCACCCAGTGGATACATAGTGGATACATAGTGGAAGACGATCTCAAAACGATACTTCTTGAATACGGATATCGCACCACCGACAGCGCCACGGAAGCCCGTCTAGCGCACTACCTGAGCCAGATCGCCGACGCCAACCAGCGCATGCGCCTCGTCGGCTCGGCCGATTTCGCAACCCTGGCCCGCCGCCACCTCGGCGAATCCCTCTTTCTCGGGACCATCCTCCCCCTCGCGTCCCAATCATTAGTTGACATCGGCTCCGGCGCCGGCTTCCCCGGCCTGGCGTTGGCCCTCGCCTTCCCTCATCTCAAAACGACGTTGGTCGAATCCACCGGCAAAAAGGCATTGTTCTTAGGGCAGGTAGCATCGAATCTAGGCGTAAACGCCTCCGTCCAAAACCGTTTCCTGGCCCGCCGCCCCGCTCCCAACGACCCGCCCGCGCCCCCCGCCGACATCATTACCATCCGAGCTCTCGAAAAAATGCCCGAGTGCCCGCGCTGGCTTCCCAACTGGTACAAGTCCCCCACCATTGCCGCCTTCTGGATCACTGAACCACTCTATAAGGTATGGCAGGAAACCTACCGCAACTGGCAGTGGTCTTCCTTCCACCGCCTGCCCGGCGCCAGCGAACGTGGCATTGTCATCGGTAATGTTCCACGTGGAACATTTTGACAACAAATCCCAATTATTCTTCCAACGTTTAACCGACTTCAGCTACACTCCCTTCCATGGCCCGCATCCTCGCCATCACCAATCAAAAAGGCGGCGTCGGAAAGACCACCACGGCCATCAACCTCGCCGCATCGCTCGCCGCCGCCGAGGTTCCCACGCTTTTAGTAGACTGCGACCCCCAGGGCAACGCCTCCAGCGGACTCGGCTACCCCGCCGACCCCAACCGCCTCAGCCTCTACCACGGCCTTCGTGGTGAAATCCCCGCCGAATCCCTCCCCGAACTCCTCCTCCCCACCGCGATGGACGGCCTCCAGATCCTCCCCGCCAGCCGCGACCTCGTCGGCCTCAACCTCGAGCTGGTCAACGAGCCCGACCGCGAGCAGCGCCTTCTCCAACTTCTAGCCCCGCTACGCGAAAAGTTCGGCTTCATCCTGCTGGATTGCCCTCCCGCACTCGACCTCCTCAACCTCAACGCCCTGGTCGCCGCCGACGGGTTGATCGTCCCCATGCAGTGCGAATACTTCGCCCTCGAAGGCGTCGCCCAGTTGATTGAAACCGTTCGCTCCATCCGCGAAAACTTCAATCCCAACCTCGAAATCGAGGGCGTCCTCTTCACCCAGCTCGACGAACGCACCAACCTGAGCCGCCAGGTCGCCGACAATCTCCGCCAGCACTTCGGCGATCGCGTCTTCAAGACTGTTATCCCACGCAACATCCGCCTGGCCGAAGCCCCCAGCCACGGCCTTCCCGCTCTTATTTATGACCTGCGCAGCCGAGGCGCCGAAGCCTACCTGCAGCTTGCCCACGAGGTGATCGAACGTGAACAAACCAGAAAACCCGCCGCCGGCCACAATTCCCAGCCGGAGACCAGCCTTGGGACGTGGGCTTGAGTCCCTCCTCCCCTCCCGCCCTAACGCCAATGCAGCCGCGTCTCAAGCGCCCGCTCCGGCGCGCGCCCCAGTCCGCGACAACGAAATCGGCTTCATCCCGCTGAATCAGATCGCCGGACCCAACCCCAACCAGCCCCGCCGCACCTTCGACGCCGCCGCCCTCGCAGAGCTCACCGAATCCATCCGCGCCCAGGGCGTGCTCCAGCCCATCATCGTCCGTCAGACCGCCGGCGGAGGCTACACCCTCGTCGCCGGCGAACGCCGCTTCCGCGCCGCCCGCGCCGCCGGCCTGGAAAAAATCCCGGCCCTCATCTCCAACTACGGCGACGCCAAGGCGGCCGAAGTCGCTCTTGTCGAAAACATCCAGCGCGAAGACCTCAACCCCATCGAGCAAGCCCGCGCCTACCAAACCCTGCGCCGGCAGTTCAACCTTAATCAAGAGGAGATCGCCCAGAAAACCGGCAAAGACCGCGCCACAGTAGCCAACGCCATGCGTCTGCTCAGCCTGGAAGAGCCTGTGATTGAAATGCTCGAGCGCGGCGAACTCAGCCCCGGCCACGCCCGCCCCCTGGTCGGCCTCCCCGCCGGACGCCAATTTCCCCTCGCCCAAAAAATCGTCGCCGGCCACTGGACCGTCCGCCAGGTCGAGCAGCACGTCTCCGGCGCCACGGGAGACGACGCCAAGCCCGAAGCCGCCCCCAAGCCCCCCCGCGATCCCAACATCCGCGATGCCGAAGAGCAGCTAGCCCGCGCCCTTGGCGCCCGCGTCCTTATAAAGTCCAAACGCAAGAACCGCGGCACCATCGAAATCACCTACAACGACCTCGAAGAATTCCAGCGCCTCTACGAACGCTTATTGCCGCCGGCCTGATCGCCCTCGCTCCATCACGCAATTCAGAACAGCGACATAAAAATATATATCAGTATTTATGTTACGGTCGCGCCCAAGCGGGGCGGCGCGGCGGTAGCTGCGCCGGGGCCCGCGCCGATAACGCCGCAACGCCGGAGAGGGGCTGGTGGGGTCCCCACTCCGGCGTTGCGGCAAAGCGGGTCGCGCGGCGGTAGCCGCGCTGGGGCCCGCGCCAATAAAGCCGCAAGGCCGGAGAGGGGCTGCAGGGGTCCCCACTCCGGCGTTGCGGCTAAGCGGGTCGCGCGGCGGTAGCCGCGCTGGGGCCCGCGCCAATAAAGAGCCGCAAGGCCGGAGAGGGGCTGGTGGGGTCCCCACTCCGGCGTTGCGGCAAAGCGGGTCGCGCGGCGGTAGCCGCGCTGGGGCCCGCGCCCGTAAATGATGCAAAATAGCTAGAACGTGCTATCGCTTCGAACCGCCGTTCTGTTGTCGTTGATCGGCTTGGCCGGCTTGCAAGCCCAGACCCCGGCGCCCGCCAAACCCTCCGACGATCTCCAGGCCATCATGGCCATCACCGAGCCCGGCGAACAGATGCGCGCGCTCGAGAGTTACGTCGCCAAAAATCCCACCGCCGCGCCCGACGTCCTCACCGACATTTACAACACCATCATTCAAGACGCCTCCCAGCTCTCCGACGACCGCCGCGTCCTCGTCTACAACGAGAAGCTCGAAGCCCTCGACCCCGCCGACCTCAGCCAGCGCGTCAAGGTCCTGAACCTATTGCTGCTCGAAACCGATCCCGCGGACCGCCGCCTGGCCTCGCAAGAAGCGAAGACCTTCGCCAAACTCGTGGAGGACAAAGCCACCGAAGCCCCGCCCCCCGCCATGGGCCCCGTCCGCTGGCGGCTCGACCTAAGCCGTCTTCGCTCGATCGCCGCCCTGTTCGAGGGCACCGCCGCCCAGGCCCTCGGCCAGTACCCCGAAGCCGAAGCCGACCTCGTCCGCAGCCTCCAGCAAGGCGAAACCGAGGAAGCCGCCGAACACCTCGCCAACGTCTACGTTGCCGAAGCCAAGATCCCCCAGGCGATTGACACATTCGCCCTGGCCCTCGCCCTCCCCGGCTCGACCATCGCCGGACGGGCCAAACTCCGCGCCCAGGCCGGCGCCCTCTACGCCTCGCAGCACAACGGCAGTCAGCGCGGCTTCGGCGACTTGATCCTACAGCGCTTCGACGATGCTGCCGCCCGCGACGCCGAGGAGCAAGCCTCGCTCACCCCCGGCGCCGACGCTAATAAAGACGCGACCAAACCCCAGGACTTCGTCCTGACGAATCTCACCCACCAACCCCGCTCCCTGGCCAATCTCAAAGGCAAAGTGGTGGTGGTAGATTTCTGGGCCACCTGGTGCGAACCCTGCAAGGTGCAGCACCCCATCCTCGAGCAGCTCAGGAAGCAATACGAAACCAATCACAACGTGACATTTATCGCCGTGAACGAGGACGAAGACCCCACCAAAGTCGCCCCCTTCATCGCCGAACAAAAATGGGGCGACCCGCCCGCCTTCGACCCCTGGCTCGACCGCGGCCTGGCCGCCTTCCTTGGCGTCGACTCGCTCCCCACCACCCTGATCCTCGACCCCGCCGGCACCGTCGTCTACCGCGAAGAAGGCTTCGTCCCCGACACCTTCGCCACCCAACTCCAGCAAGCCATCAACGCCGCCCTGGCAAGAGCGAGCGAATAGACGTCGAATAAACGTTGCCCTCCATGGCGTCGCCCCTGCCCGACGAGATCAGCCCGGCCATCCTCACGCTGATCGACACCCTCTACCGCTCCGAATCGGGCCGGGTTCTGGCCACGCTCGTGCGCCTCCTCGGCGATCTCGATCTCGCCGAAGAGGCCATGCACGAGGCCTTCGCCGCCGCTTTGGAGTCCTGGCCCCGGACCGGTATTCCCGAAAAGCCCCGTCCCTGGCTGATCTCAACCGCGCGCTTCAAGGCCGTCGACGTCATCCGCCGCCGCGCCCGCTTTGCCGGGGTCCAGGCAGACCTGATGGCCCACCTGCAAGCGCGCGTCGAGAATGCCGAACAAATCGATACCGAAGAAATCGAAGACGACCGTCTCCGTCTCATCTTCACCTGCTGCCACCCCGCGCTCCCTCCCGAGTGGCAGGTCGCGCTCACCCTCCGCGAAATCTGCGGCCTGACCACGGAGGAGATCGCCCGCGCGTTTCTGATCACGCCGGCGACCCTCGCCCAGCGCATCGTCCGCGCCAAGGCAAAGATCCGCGAGACACCCATCCCCTACGAGGTGCCGACTCCGCAGGAGCTGCCCAAGCGATTAGCCGCGGTGCTTCAAGTGGTCTACTTCGTCTTCAACGAAGGCTACTCGGCCGCGGCCGGAGCCGAGGTAATCCGCGCCGAGTTAACCGGCGAGGCAATCCGCCTCGGGCGCCGCCTTGCCGAGCTTCAGCACCTAAGCGGGGCGCGCGGCGGTAGCCGCGCTGGGGCCCGCGCCTATCATTACCCGGAAGTCCACGGCCTGCTGGCCCTGATGCTGCTCCAGGAATCCCGCCGCGCCGCCAGGACCTCGCCCGCCGGCGAGCTGATCCTGCTCGAACATCAAAACCGCGCCCTCTGGAACCGCGATCAGATCGCCGAGGGCGTGGCGCTGGTCGAAACCGCCCTGAAATCCCGCCCCGCCGGCGTCTACACCCTTCAGGCGGCGATCGCGGCCGTTCACGCCAAAGCGGCATCGGTCGCCGCCACCGACTGGCGCCAGATCGTTGCGCTCTACAACCAGTTGCTCCGCCTTCAGCCAACCCCGGTGGTCATGCTCAACCGCGCCGTGGCCCTCGCCATGCGCGATGGACCCGAGGCCGGCCTCGGCCATATTGACGCGCTCCTCGACAACGGCGCTTTGGCCAGTTACTATCTGGCCCATGCAGCCCGCGCCGACCTGTACCGCCGGCTCGGCCGGACCGCCGAAGCCCGAACCTCCTACGAGAAAGCCCTGGCGCTGACTCATCAGGAGCCGGAGCGCCAATTCCTGCAAGCGCGCTTGCGCCAGCTCAAATAATTTCTTTAAACACTGTCGATATTCCGTTGCCGCGGCGACTATAGGGCAAGAGAGCAAGTTGCTCTCGAAACAAAAAAGGAAAAAAGGAGACCTCATGCCGCACTACATGCTCGCTATTTACCACCCTGACGATTTCGACCCCTCCTCCGAATCAGCAGATACAATCGAGGCGATCCACGCCCTCAATCGCGAAATGATCGCTGCCGGCAAGCGCAAATTTGCCTGCGGTCGCGGCCCGGCGAAGGACGCCAAAACGGTACGACGCCAGCCCGATGGCAAGGTAGTCGTCACCGACGGACCCTACACCGAGACCAAGGAGCACATCGGCGGCTTCTGGGTGATTGAAGCTGCCGATATGGACGAGGCCATCGCATGGGCGCGCAAGAGCGCCGCCGCCTGCCGCGTCTCAGCCGAGGTGTGGCCGATTTTCTTCAAACCCGAAGCGAAGGGAAGCAAGGAGTAAGCGACCATGAAATATTTCTGCTTTGGCTATTACGACAAGAGCAAGTTCGACGGCTTGACCGAAGCCGAGAGAAACGCCATGTTCGATACCTGCTTCGAGTACGACGACCACCTCCGCGCCCAGCGGAACTGGGTCGGCGGCGAAGGCATTCAGGGACCGGACGCGACCCTGACCGTCTCCTGGAAGAACGGCAAAGTGGCCACCACCGACGGTCCCTATGCCGAAACCAAGGAACTGCTCGGCGGCATCATGATTCTCGAAGCGAGAGACATGAACCACGCCGTCCAGCTTATCGGCCAACACCCGGCGCTGAAATACGGCAACACCTTCGAGATACGCCCGGTGGCCGACATGACCGAAGTCATGAAGGCGAGCGAGCAGCGCCGCCGCAAACGCGCTCGCTGAGCCACCCAAGCCGAGCGCAATCGGGTCGCACGGCTTTGCCGCGCGGCGCCCGGCGCCAGCCGATTGCTTGACCGCGGCCTTTCGATCGCCGTAGCATGCAGTTGTGAACGCGCCGCTAAAGCGAGCGTCCAGATTGTGCGTTTGCCTTTTACTGGGAGCAGTTCTGGCGCGCTCCCAGGCATCACTAGCCGCCCCAAAGGGCGCATCGCCACAAAATGTCGCTCCCCTGTCGTTTGACGTTGCGTCAGTGCGCCTCGCCAAGCCTCCGCTGAGTCCCACCATTCCCCGGCGCTCAGGCGGTCGCGTCATGTGGATCGCTACCAGCAGCGCAATCGTCAGCTATGCGCACAAAACGCCCTTCGTCTTGATCCGCTTTGGCTCAAATCCAAACAGCTTGTTGGACATACAGGCGGAAACGACCCCCAGCGCGACGGATGAACAGCTTCGAGTCATGTACCGGAGTCTGCTGAGCAAAAAATTGGGATTCAAATTTCATTACAGCACGCAGGACGCCACCGTCTACGCCGTCACCATCTCCAAGCGCGGGCTCAAAATCAAGCCCCACGTTCCGGGTGTGGCACCGCTGCTGGAGGACCTTCACGGGCCGCGCTCCGCTCAACCCAGCCCGGTGAACGTAGTGATTGGCGGCAGCGCTTCCGGATTACAAATCCTCGCCCGCGACGCCACCATCAGCCAGATCTGCGAAGCCTTGACAGAGGTCGTGCAAACCACCGTCAACGACGATACTGGGCTTCACAGCAGGTACGACATCAATCTGAGGTTCCGATCCCCCCAGCAGGAAGTCTCAACCGTTGATCCTGATCCATCTGAATTCCCCACCCTCTCCGAGGCGCTGGATGATCTCGGCCTGACCATCAAACCTGAAAAGGGGAAAGTCACGCTTCTGGTTGTCGACCATATAGACAAAACGCCTGAAATCAAATAGCGGATGCCATTTTTTACGGTTTTTCGCCGGCGAGCCTTTCGAGGTGGTCCACGACGAGGACGGGCAGCGGCCCTTTGCGCGCTTCGAGCTTCAACCCCAAGGTCTCCTGCACGGCTGAGAACAGTGACGGAAGCCCCGGCGCGAGATCGCCTGCGGCGGCAGCGACGCTCGGCCGTGCGCCTTTAGGGATGGTCACCGGCGCCGCGTCGGCACGGGTGAGGGAAGAGGCCGGTGCGTTGGGATCTGTCGGCTGCCACTCCAACTTGAAACTGTAATTGCCGGCGAGTCCGCTGGCGTCCACGACTGGGCGATCGCTCCAGCGCGAAAGCGCCGCGCAGAAATCGGCGAGATCGCCGCTCCCCTCGACATGGGCGCCACCCGGCCAACTCCACGACTTAAACGGCACCGCGGTCGCCGCGACCTGCAGCTTCGGACTAGAGCCGCCCACGACCAGGGCGTAAATCGGCAGGGACCGGTTTTCAAAATGGCTAGCCAGCTTGAACTGCTCGGCCAGCAACGGCCGCAGCAGCGCAAGTATTTGGTTTTCCGGAACCGGCGTCGCGGTAGTCGCGATAACGTCATAGCGGGCGCTCGCCGCCCAGGCGGGAGTCTGCATCTGCGCCTCGGGCACATGAAATGCCAGCCGGATCAGCGTCTTGAAGTCCACATTTTCAAGCGCCACTCGCCCAGGGTTGACCGCCAGCCGCGCCCCCTCCACCCCGGAATGATTGGGTTTCACGGATGCCACATCGAACCGCGTGCCCGGAGCAGGGGATTGCTGCGCGCCCGCAGCGGCGGCAATCAACATCAATGCCCAAGGCGCCACGCGCCATTTATTCGTCATCGCCGTATTGGACGGACGGCTGGGCAAATGGTAATCATGAGGTATCGGCTCGCAGGCCCGCAGCCGCACGTTTGAACCCGCAATGCTCGCGAGGGAAGACGTAGCAGGCCTAGCACTTAGAATCCTATTATTCCAACGCTTCCCGAAGAAATCCATCGTCCGTATCCGCACGACTCCGACTCCGCAGCGCCGCCCATCTGTGGGTTGCAGCACGATTTCTGCGCTAGTGGGCGAAGATGCCCTTCATGTTCGCGACGGCAATAAGCCCTCTCCCTGCATTTATGGACCGTGCTAAAACATGTAGCGGGAGTGATCTAGACTATCCTGGCGAGAGGCGAATTGGACGACCATGGCTTGCCAGCAATGCCTGACCCTTTACAACACGCTTCTATCAGATGCCGCGCGTGGGATGCAAGTGGGGCCCTCGTACAACTGTGCTGCTCCTTTGAAGGGAGATTTATATTCCGGCATCGTTTTCGTAGGCCGCGCGGTCAACGGCTGGCCCATTGATTTCACCAAGAACCAAGCCTTCGACGCTAACCAGCGGACACAAATTATTTCGCGAATCCTTGAACCCGAAGGGTGCTACAGCCATCCCTATCTGCGATGTACACTGCTTGATAGCGAATGTGCCAGGCCGATGCATTGGAGAGTCCATCCCAGACTGCGGGCACCTCGTGGACTTCGGACCCGATCCAGGTTCGAGGAAGTGATCGCTATCACAATGAACCGCCTTGGCGAGCGCGGGGACGCCCACAACTCGCTGTGGCATGAAGAGCACGGATGGGCCAACCTCTACCAGGTCGCGCCGCCAACTGGAAACCCAGGAACTGCTCTATCCAATGCACAACGCGAGGCCAGCGCTGCGCTCCTTCGCCACATCCTCTTTGAACATTCGGAATGGAATCCCAGAGCGATCGTTTTTATCACGGAAAGTATATCGACTAGCGTTCTCAACTACATTGAGCCATTTCGTGAACTTCTTGGCATCGAGGGGGCCGACGTCATCGCAAATTCAATGCTCATGGCAAGCGGCTCTATCGGCGATGTTCCGATTGCGATTTCGCGACGCCCTGATGCGAGGCGACGCTCAGGGTTAGCACTCGACCTTGCTACCGAATTGGCCGATTGGTTGGGCCGGGGCTAAAACTTTGCCAGGTCCACCGAATGCTGATTCCCGCAAATCAAGGAGTGCCGGGACCTGTCCGGACGGCACGCATAGGCTCCAGAGTGTAAGTGAAGATTGAGATCAAGTAGCCTGCACCTAGCGGCTGAAGATTGTCAATCGCGACCTTCAGCCGGAAGCAGGGCCAAACCCGCTCCAGTTGGAATGCGACGATGCCTAGGCTGCTCCCCTACGATACCCGCAACTTGCTGTGCTTTCCGCCCCTACTCCCATGCGGCGAGTTGCCACCAAGGCACGCCGATCATCACCGCGTAAGCCTTTTGCGTCAGCCCTAGAGTCGAGCCGTTCTCGTTATTACCAGCCGTTTGGGTTGCGTGCCGGCTCCATGTAGCGGGTTGTAGCCCTGGAGCTTGATGACTTTGGGCAAGTCCCTGTAGGTGGGCTGCGTGTGGTTTCGTTCCCAATTCGTGACTGTGGGAACCGCAGAACGTCCGGCGTTCGGCGAAAGCGCCGCGTTCGGGGAAGTTCTTGCGGTCGCGTAAAATGCTGAAGGATTGTTGGACAATCTGCCGAAGGGAGTCCCGTAGAACATGCCCCAGCGATATTCCGTCACCCCGCATCCGATTGAAACGCTCCTCACCTGGGTGAAATCCGGTGAGATCGCCATCCCGGAGATCCAGCGTCCCTTTGTTTGGGAAGCAAGCAAGGTTCGCGATTTGCTCGACTCTCTATACAAGGGCTTTCCTGTGGGATACCTGATCGCCTGGAAAAATCCGAATGTGAAGCTCAAGGATGGCACAATGTCGGCCGGAAAGCGGATACTGATCGATGGCCAGCAGCGCGTTACCGCGCTGATGGCGGGCCTTCTTGGCCGGGAGGTCTTAACCGAGGACTACGAAACTGTCCGAATTCGGATCGCCTTCCATCCCGTGGAAGAGAAATTCGAGGTTCTGAATCCTGTCATTGCGAAGAACGTCGCCTGGATTGCTGACATAGCGACTTTCTTCACGCCAGAAGCGGACTTAATCGAACTCACGGACAGCTACACCGCCAACAATCCCGCCACCGACCGCAAGCAGGTGGGGAAAGTCCTTCACAATCTGACGAAAATCACCAACAATCATGTTGGTCTGATCGAGATTGCCGAAGACCTCGACATCGAGACCGTCACGGAGATCTTCATTCGGGTCAACTCCGCAGGGGCGGGACTATCCCAAGCCGACTTCGTAATGTCGAAGATAGCCGCCAATGAAACATACGGCGGCAACATGCTCCGGAAGGCCATCGATTGCTTCTGTCGTCTGAGAATCACCCCAGAGTTCGCTGCCGTCATCGAGAAGAATGACATCCGATTCGCCGCTTCAGCCTTTTTCGCTAAGATGCGTTGGCTGAAGGACGTAAACGACGACATCTACGACCCTAACCACACAGACATGCTGAGGGTTGCATTTGGCGCTCAATTCGGCCGCGGCAAGTTGGCGGATCTGGTAGCTCTTCTCTCCGGACGCAACTTCGAGACGCGGCAATACGAAGCTGCCATCGCCGAGAACTCCTTCGCCACGCTCAAACAGGGTATCCTCCAGTTCATCAACCAAACCCACTTCGAACGCATCATCATGATTTTGCGCTCTGCTGGCTTCATTGTCCCCGGCCTCATCGGCGGCCAAAACGCGGTCAATTTCGCCTACATCCTGTTCCTCCGGGGTCGGATGGAAAAGGTCCCCGCGCATCACCTTGAACGCTTGGTGCGCCGCTGGTACGCCATGTCGAGCCTGCGCGGGCGATATACCGGCAGCCCCGAGACCGCATTTGACGTAGACATTCGCCAGATCGAAGCCCGCGGCCTGGTAGCCTATGCCGATTCGGTTGTTGAGACCGAACTCCCAGCGTCGTTCTGGACGGGGATGTTGCCCCAACTGATGGAAACCTCATCAGGGCAAAGCCCCTACATGCTCGCCTACAAGGCCGCACAGGTCAAACTCGGAGACAAAGGCTTCCTATCCCGCGACATCACCGTGCAGGATTTACTGATGAATCGCGTGGACATGCATCACGTCTTCCCAAAGAACCACCTAAAAAAGCAGGGCCTCGCACGGGGCCGCTACAATCAGATCGCCAACTTCGTGCTCGCCCAGAGCGAGATCAACATCTCCATTGGAGACAAATCGCCCGAAGTCTATTTCAACGAGCTTCGTCAGCAGTGCGACGGCGGTCCGAAGAAATACGGCGGCATCACCGACATCGAGGATCTGCGCCGCAACCTTAAGGCAAACTGTCTGCCCGAATCGCTATTGGACGGCTCCATGCCTCAGTACGACGATTTCCTGGAACAGCGCCGGAAGCTTATGGCGCTTAAGATCAAGCAATGGTTTGAAGCGCTGTGAATATCGTCAATCCCGCTCCCGCTCCGAACGTAAGCGTACGGTGACAGCCCTTCTGGACTGAGACGCCCTTGGTCGCCAGACTGGGAGGATGAAAGTGGCCAGCGCTGTAATGGCGGTAGAAGCGGCACCGGCGGGAGCGCCACGACGGCTGCGGCGAAGCGTGGCGGAG
>DATNFK010000012.1:0-26348 GCA_035606395.1 Terriglobales bacterium
GACGACATGGCGCGCATGCGCACCGTCGGCGACCCGCAGTGCTCGCCCGACGGCCGCTTCGTCGCCTATACCGTGGGCACCATTGACGCCAAGGCCGACAAGCATCACTCCCACGTCTGGATGGCGAGCTACGACGGCTCCGAAAATCTGCAAATGACCAACAGCGAGGGCTCGGAGTCGTCGCCGCGGTGGTCGCCCGACAATAAATATTTGAGCTTCACCTCCAGCCGCCTCGGCGAAGCCAAAGGCAGCCAGGTGTGGCTGCTCAATCGCGAGGGCGGCGAAGCCCAGCAGTTGACCGCCGTTAAGGGTTCGCTCGAAAGCTACGCCTGGTCGCCCGACTCCAAGCGTCTGGCCTTGGTGGTGCAGGAACCGGCGCCCGAAACCAAGCCCGACGATCCGCCCAAGCCGATCGTGATCGACCGCTACAAGTTCAAGGAAGACCGGATCGGCTTCCTTAACGACCGCCATACCCATATTTACCTCTTCGATCTGGCTACGAAAAAAACTGAACGCCTGACCCGCGATGATTACAACGAAGCCAACCCGGTCTGGTCTCCCGATGGCACCCGCATTGCCTTCATGAGCAATCACGACCCCGAGCCCGATCGCGAACTCGACGGGCAGGTCTACATCGCCCCCGCCCGCCCCGGCGCCACCGAACGGGCGCTCACCACCGCCAAGGATTACGCCGAGGACTCGCGCGTCGCCTGGTCGCCGGATGGTTCCAGAATTGCCTTCCTCGAAGGCGACGCCAACAAGTGGGGCGCGTACGTGCAGCAGCGCCTCGCCATCGTCGACACCGATGCCACCGACGATCCAACCATCCTTAGCACCTCCCTCGACCGCGGCGTGTCGGCGCCGCACTTCACCCCCGATGGCAAGTCGGTCGAGGTTCTCGTCGCCGACGACCGCTCCGTCTACCCCGCCCTGGTCTCGGTCGCCGACCATGCCGTGGACAAGCTCATGCCGCCGCCGGTGATGGTCACCTCGCTCACCTTCGGCGGAAGCTGTACCGCGGCCCTCGTCGCCGGCGACAACCACGCCACCGAGGTGTACGCGCTGGTGGATAACCATCCCCGGCAGCTGAGCCATCAGAACGATGCGTTGTTCAGTCAGTTCGCCCTCGGCAGCGTGCGGGAGATTTCTGCGAAGAGTCAGGATGGCACCGAAGTTCACGGCCTGCTGACCACGCCCGCCGGCTACGTCGCCGGCACCAGAATTCCGCTCTTGCTCCGCATCCATGGCGGCCCCAACGGCCAGGACGCGCACAGTTTCAATTACGAGAACCAGCTCTTCGCCGCGCACGGATACGCCGTCCTCAACATGAACTACCGCGGTAGCTCGGGGCGGGGAACCGCTTACGCCCGCGCCATCGCCGATGACTGGGGCCATCTCGAGGTGCAGGACCTCGAAGCCGGCGTCAATCAGGTCATCGCCATGGGCATCGCCGATCCCAACCGGCTCGGCGTCGGCGGCTGGAGCTATGGTGGCATCCTCACCGACTACATGATTGCCAGCGATTCGCGCTTCAAGGCCGCGACCTCAGGCGCCGGCACCGCCTTCACCGTCGCCTTCTACGGCACCGACCAGTACATCATCCAGTACGACTTCGAGATTGGCCCGCCCTGGAAGCCGGATGCCTGGGCCACCTACCAGAAAATCTCCTATCCCTTTTTACATGCTGATCGGATCAAGACCCCGACCCTGTTTCTCGGCGGAACCTCCGACTCCAACGTGCCGCTGACCGGCGGCCAGGAGATGTACCAGGCGTTGAAGAGCCTCGGCATTCCCACCCAGTTGATCGCCTATCCCGACGAATGGCACGGCATCACCCGCCCCAGCTTCCAGCGCGATCGCGAACAGCGCTACCTCGACTGGTACGCAAAATACATCCACTAAACGCTAACCTCCTTCAGTGGGCGTAGTCTAAGAATCATGCTCGCCGATCTTCGCTACGCCGTGCGCATGCTGCTGCGTGCGCCCGGCTTTACCGCCGTGGCGCTGCTCACCTTGGCCTTGGGTATCGGCGCCAACACCGCCATCTTCACGCTCGTCAACGCGACCATGATGCGCATGCTTCCGGTGGGTCATCCCGAGCAGCTCTCCCTGCTCACCGACCCCTCCGACATGGGCATGCAAAACGGTAGCTCCGGCGGCCGCCGCGGCCTGCTTGCCTACACCGAATACACCGCCCTGCGCGACCGCGACACGGCGTTTTCCGCGTTGATGGCCGCCGAGTCCGGCACCGAAGGCGTTCACGTGCAGTGGAACGGAGCCGACGAGCGCGCCCGCATGAAAGAGGTCAGTGGCAATTATTTTTCCGGACTCGAGGTTCCCGCCTACCGCGGTCGCACCTTCGCGCCTGGCGAAGGTACCGTCATCGGCGCCGATCCGATCGCCGTCATGAGCTACGCCTACTGGACCCGGCGCTTCAACCGCAGCCCCTCCGCCGTCGGTTCCGTGTTTCACGTTCATGGTCAGGCCCTGACCGTGATCGGAATTACGCCGCCCGATTTTAACGGCGAGAACATCGGCCAATCGCCGGACCTTTATGTGCCTCTGACCATGGCCAGCCAGGTAACGCCCGGGTTCGACCGCCTCCACGATGCGCCCGGCGTCTCCCGCCTGATGTGGCTCCAGGTCATCGGCCGGCGCAAGCCCGGCGTAACCCAAGCCCAGGCCCAGGCCGCCAGCAACGTCATCTTCCAGCAACTCGTTCAGCAGATTGCGGGCGCCGCCACCAACCCCGAGCAGCGTCACCAGTTGCTCGACCAGCATCTCGAACTATCGCCCGGCGGCGAAGGCACCTCGGCCGTGCGCAGCCACTTCGGCAGCGCCCTGCTGACGCTCTTCGTCCTGGTCGGGCTGGTTCTGCTGCTCGCCGTCGTCAACCTCGCCAGCCTGCTTCTCGCCCGCGCCGCCGCGCGCGAAAAAGAGATCGGCGTGCGCCTGGCCTTGGGTGCGGCCCGCAAGCGCATCGTGCGCCAACTCTTGACCGAGAGCGTCCTGCTCTCCGTCATTGGCGGCCTTCTCGGCGCGGCGCTCGCTATCGGAGGCGAGCGCCTGCTGCTCGCCATGGTCAATGCCGGCGACAACGGTGTCGGTCTCAGCCTCGCCCCCGACTGGCGCGTGCTCGCTTTTGTTGCCGCACTGTGCGTCCTCACCGGCCTCCTCTTCGGCCTGGCGCCCGCGCTGCGCATGGCCCATCAGGACTTGAATCGCACCCTGCAAGCCCAGGGACGCGGCGGCTCCGCCCGCACCCGCGCCTCGTTGGGCAAAGTCCTCATCATTGGCCAGGTTGCCCTCTCGTTCGTGCTGCTGCTGGGTGCATCGCTGTTCGTGCGCAGTCTGGCCAATCTTGGCGACGTGCCCCTCGGTTTCAATCCCGATCACCTCTACGAAGTCGGCCTCGATTTTGCCGCTGCCGGTTACAAGGGCGCCGCCGCTGACGCCGTACTCCGCAAGACCGTGGCCGCTCTTGCCAATGTGCCCGGCGTGAGCAGCGTCAGCTTCAGCGATAACGGCGTCATGGAGGGAAGCGATTGCGGCATCCCCGTTGGCGTGGACGGCTTCAAAGCCCCCAACGGTCGCCCCGGTATTGGTGTCGGCTGCGATGCCGTAGGCGACCGCTACTTTGAAACTCTGCAAGATCCCATTCTCATGGGCCGCCCCATCGGCCCACAGGACGAAACCGGCCCCCGCACCGCTGTTATTAACCAGACGGCGGCCAACCTGTTCTTCGCCGGCCGCAGCCCGGTCGGCGCCGTGCTCCACGATCTCTACCCCGACGATCTCGGTGCCACGTACACGGTGGTGGGTGTCGCCGCCGACATCAAGCACAACACCCCGGCCGAGAAAGTGCGGCCGCGCATGTTTTTCTCCGCGTTCCATCCGTTCCCGGGCTCGACTCGCGATAACGAAGAGATCATTGTCCGCGCGTCGGGCGAACCCGCCGCCGGAATCCGCGCCGCCTTGCGACAGGTTGACCCTAACCTTGCCGGCTCGCCTCTTGATCCGTTGACAACCTTGATTGCCGGTACCCTCACCACCCAGCGCCTGCTCGCCCAGCTCAGCGGCTTCTTCGGCTTCCTGGCCTTGCTGCTCGCCGCCATCGGTCTCTACGGCGTCATGGCTTACGGCGTTGCCCGACGCACCCCGGAAATTGGCGTCCGCATGGCCCTCGGCGCCGAACCAGGCTCGGTGATCGGTATGATCCTGCGCGAAACCGGTGTGCTGGTGCTGTTCGGCCTGGTGATCGGCATCCCGCTCAGCCTCGCCGGAGCCAAGGTGGTCAGCAGCCAGGTCAACCTCTTCGGCATGAAATACTACGACCCAATCGCGCTCGGCGCTGCCGTCGTCGTGCTGGCTGCCGTGGCCATGGCCGCCGGATTTCTGCCTGCCCGCCGCGCCAGCCATGTTGACCCATTGACTGCCCTTCGGACTGATTAATCGCCCGCCTGCGGTACACTCGTTCGTATGAAATGCCCGTTTTGCGGCCACTTGGAAGACCGCGTTGTTGACTCGCGCGAAAGCAAGGAAGGCGAAGCCATCCGCCGCCGCCGCGAATGCCTCGAGTGTGAAAAGCGCTTCACCACCTACGAACGTCTCGACGAAATCCCCTACATGGTGGTCAAGAAAGACGGCCGCCGCGAGAAATTCGAACGCCAGAAAGTCCTTACTGGCCTGCTCCACGCCTCGGAAAAACGCCCCATCTCCATGGCCCAGCTCGAATCCATCGTCAACGACACCGAAGGCCTGGTCGTAGACTCCCCCGAACGCGAAGTCACCACCCACGCCATCGGCCAGCTTTTAATGGAACGCCTGCGCCAGCTCGACAAAGTCGCCTACGTCCGCTTCGCCTCCGTCTACATGGATTTCAAGGACGTCAACGAGTTCCTGAAAGAACTCAACCGCCTGCTCCAGGCAAAAGAGCCCCGTCGCCCGTAAAGTCTCATCCGCCTTTGCGGTAATCTAGCTCGGCTACAGCTCGCGGATTATTGCGCCACTCGTCCCGCACTAAAACGTGCAGCTCCAGGAACACCCGCATATCGAGTTGCATCTCGAGTTCCTGCCGCGCCGCCGTGCCGATCTGCCGAATCATCTCCCCGCTCTTGCCAATTAAAATGGCCTTCTGTCCCGGCCGCTCGCATAGGATCACCGCCTGTAGCACGCGCAATTGCCCAATCCGCTGCTTCTTGACTTCGTCCCGCTCGATCCGCACCGCCAGCGTATGCGGCACTTCCTCCCGCGTCAGCAGCATCGCCTGCTCGCGAATGCACTCGGCAATCATGAACTGCTCCGGCTGGTCGGTCGCCTGCCCCTCCGGATAAAACGGCGGCGCCTCCGGCATTACCGCGATAATCTGCTGCACCAGCGTATCCAGGTTCTTCTTCTTGAGCGCCGAAATCGGAATCACCTCGGCGAACTCATGCCGCTTTTTGTACTCGTCAATAATCGGCAGCGCCGCTTCGGGGTTCGGCAGCAGGTCCACCTTGTTGAGCAGCAGAAACGCCGGCGCTCCCGGCGATCGCAACAGATCCAGCGCCAACTGGTCTTCGGCCCCAAACTTGCGCGTCACGTCCGCCATGAACAGGCACAGGTCCCGGCCCTCGAGCCCGGTGCGCACGCTGCGCAGCATTTCCCGGCTGAGATGCCCTCGGCCATGGTGAACGCCCGGCGTGTCCACCAGCACAATCTGCCCCTCGGGCCGGTTCGCGATTCCAAGCAAATGCGTCCGTGTGGTTTGCGGATGATGAGTGACGATCGCCACCTTGCTGCCCACCAGCGCGTTCACCAGCGTGCTCTTTCCCGTGTTCGGACGCCCCAACAGCGTCACAAATCCCGCCCGAAAACCGGCGCTCATGAAATCGCCCTGGCAATCAGAAACGCGGCACACGCGGCCACACCGCCGATGACGGCTGTCTGCAGCGCGCTCCGCAGCGGCGGTGCGCCAGTGAATTGACCCTTGACGAAGCCGAATACCAGCAGCGCCACACCTGTTACCACGATCGAAATGCGCAGCGCCGTCGCCACCGGCACCGAGCCAAAATATGGCGCCAGCGGAATCAACCCGCCGACGATGTACGCGCCCGCAATGGTGCCCGCGCTGGCCAGCGCGCGCCCCGGTTCCGGAGCCTCAAGCCCCAGCTCGAAGCGCATCATGAAGTCCCGCCACGCCACCGGCCTCTGCGCCAGAGCCGCGACAATGGCGTTGCTCTCGGCATCGCTCATGCCGTACTGCTCAAACACCTCCGCCACTTCCCGCCGCTCGTCGTCCGGGCGCTCAATAATTTCCCGCTCCTCGCGCGCCAACTCGCTGGCATAATGCTCGGCATCGCTCCGCGCCGCGAGATACCCTCCCAGCCCCATCGCGATGGACCCGGCGGCAATCTCAGCCAGCCCCGCCGTAACCACAATCCGCGTAGACACCGCCGCCCCCGACAACCCGGCCGCCAGCGCAAACGGCACCGTCAGCCCGTCCGACATCCCGATAACCAGGTCGCGCACCGTCGCGCTCCCGGTAAAATGCTGTTCGCTATGCAAGCAATAAGCATAGCGTAGGCAATGGCTTGATAGACTAAAAGTGATGCCGCGGGACGCCAATCGCCGGCTGGGTCGAGTAGCCGGAATAGACATCCAGTTCCACTCCAGTTGGATCATTATCCTGGCGCTGATCGGGCTCACCCTGGGCGAGTACTTCCGCGCCTTTAACCCCGGCTGGTCCGACTTTACCGTCGCCGCCGCGGCGATCGTAACCACCATCCTGTTTTTCGTCTCCGTCGTCCTGCACGAACTCGCCCATAGCTTGGTCGCAAGAGCCCATGGACTGCCGGTGCACGCCATTACTCTATTTGTCTTCGGCGGCGTCAGTGAGTTGACCCGCGAGCCTGACGACGCCATAACCGAATTCAAGATCGCGATTGCCGGCCCGCTGCTCAGCCTCGTGCTGGCCGGCATTTGCCTCGGCCTCGGAAGACTGGGCGGCCCCCATGCGCCTGTCGCGGCCGTGCTCAATTGGCTCGGCTACATCAATCTGGTCCTCGCGATTTTCAACCTGATCCCCGGTTTCCCGCTCGACGGTGGCCGCGTCCTGCGCGCCATCCTCTGGTCCGCCAACAAGAACTTCCTGAAATCCACCCGCTGGGCCACCCGCGTCGGCAAGCTCTGCGCCCTCGCCTTCATTCTCTATGGCGTCCTCGAGTTTTTCCAGGGAGCCGCCCTGAGCGGCCTCTGGCTCGCCTTCATCGGATGGTTCCTCCTCAGCGCCGCCGAGCAAAGCTGGCGCGCCACCGCCGCTCAGACCGCGCTCGCCAAATTCACCGTCGGCGACCTCGGTTCGCCCTTTTTCCCCCGCGTTGCGCCCGATGTCACCCTCGAACATTTCATCGAAGAACTGGCCCACGCCCACAACTACCGCGCCAGCCTCGTGATGGATGACGACGATCACCTGCTCGGCATCCTGACCGCCGCCGACCTTAACCGCATCCCCCGCGCCGCATGGGCCACCACCCGCGTCGCCGACGTCATGGTCCCCCGTGCGCAAATGGCCACCGTCGAGCCCACCGAAGGCTTGGTCTCCGCCCTCCAGAAAATGACCGTGAACAACGTCGGCCAACTCCCCATCCTCGCCGGCGGCGCCGTCCAGGGCGTCGTCAAGCGCGACCGCATTCTCGAACTGCTCCACCAGCAGATGGGGCCGGCCAACGGCTGATGCAGGATCTTCCCAGCCAGTCCCCCGCCTTCGGTGCTCCCGGCATGCCTCCGCGCTGGACCCGCGGCGCCAAGGACGCCGTCGGCGCCGCCTACTCCGCCGCCAGCCGCGTCTGGTTCACCCTCGCCCAGGGCACCCTCACCGAGATCTATTTCCCCACCGTGGACCGCCCCCAGGTGCGAGATCTGCAATACCTGTTCAGCGACGGCTCGACGTTCATGGTGGGCGAACGTCGCGACCTCGACTCCTCCACTGAGAACCTGTCGAACTCTCCCGAAGCCGGCGCCGCCCTCGGTTATCGCGTCACAATGGACGACCGTCAGGGCCGTTTCCAGTGCCGCAAACAGATCATTGCCGACCCCCACCTCGCCTGCGTGCTGATCAACACCTCGCTGACCATCGCCCCTGCGCTGACCCACACCTTGCGCGCTTACGTTCTCTGCGCGCCCCACCTCGGCGGCATCGGCTGGCATAACAACGGCTGGGTCATCGAATCCGCGGGCCGCTGCCTGCTACTCGCCCAGCGCGACGGGATTTGGCTGGCCATCGGCTCGACCGTTCCTCTCCGCCATGCCTCCGCCGGCTTCGTCGGTGCCAGCGACGGATGGAGCGACTTGGCCGACCATCTCCAGCCAGCCTTCGCCTTCGACAATGCCCTCGACGGCAACATCGCCCTCTTCGCTGAGCTCGATTTAGGCCAGCGCGGTCGCCAGCATGACTTTACCGTTGGCATCGGCTTTGGCGACTCCCAGCACGCCGCCGTGAACACGCTGTTGCAAAGCCTCGATACCGACTTTGCCTGCAATCGCGACCGCTTCCTCCAGCAATGGTCGCGCACTCTGCCGCACCGGCAGCCCCTCGAGGCCCAAGCCTTTGACGGCGGCAAACTTTACCGTCGCAGCGTCAGCCTCCTCCTCTCGCACGAGGACAAGACCTACCCCGGCGCCCTGATCGCATCGCTATCCATCCCCTGGGGCGAAGCCAAGGGCGACGAGGACCTCGGCGGTTATCATCTCGTCTGGACGCGCGATCTCGTCAACAGCGCCACCGGCCTGCTCGCCTCCGGCCACAGCGACACCGCCCGCCGCGCGCTCATCTACCTCGCCACCTCGCAGCACGCCGATGGCGGCTTCGCCCAGAACTTCTGGATTAACGGCACGCCCTACTGGCAGGGCATTCAGTTGGATGAGGTGGCGTTTCCCATAATCCTTGCCTGGCGCATGTGGAAACGCGGCGCCCTCGGCGATTTTGATCCCTTCCCAATGGTCGTGCGCGCCGCCGGCTACCTTATGCGCCATGGCCCCGCCACGCCCGAAGAACGCTGGGAAGAAGCTGGCGGCTACTCGCCCTCCAGCCTGGCCGCTCACATCGCCGGACTTGTCTGCGCCGCCAACTTCGCCCGCTCGCACGGCCGCCATGCACTCGAAAAACTCTGCCTCGAATACGCCGATTTCCTCGAAGCTCACGTCGAAGCATGGACCGTGACCACCAAAGGCAGCCTCCTTCAAGCCGTGCCACGCCATTACATCCGCATCAGCCCCGACGAATCTCCCGACACCTCCGAACTCCACATCAACAACCAGGCGCCCGGTGCCCCATCTGAATTTCCGGCCCGCGATATCGTTGATGCCGGCTTCCTCGAACTCGTCCGCTACGGTATCCGCCGGCCCGGCGACCCTCTTATCGAAGACTCGCTCCGCGTCGTTGATGCTGTTCTCAAAGTCGACACTCCCTTTGGCCCTTGCTGGAAGCGGTACAACCACGACGGCTACGGCCAGCGCGCCGACGGTTCCGCCTTTGCCGATTGGGGGCAAGGAAGACCCTGGCCCCTGCTCACCGGTGAGCGCGCCCATTACGAACTCGCTGCTGGCCGCGACATCGCCGGTTATATCCAAACGCTCGAGCGCTTTGCCAACCACCTCGGCTTACTCCCCGAGCAGGTTTGGGATCAGCCTGACATGCCCTCCGCGTTTCTATTCAACGGCCGCCCCACCGGTTCCGCCATGCCGCTCATGTGGGCGCATGCCGAATATATCCGCCTTCTCCGCTCCCGCGGCGACGGTGCGATATTTGACTTGATTCCTTGCGTCGCCGAGCGCTACCTAGCCTCTCGCCGCCGACCGCCCTCAACCGTGGAAGTCTGGAAACGCGAGCGCCAGGTCGCGGCCATCACCGCTCCCGCCACGCTCCGCGTCCAACTCGATCAGCCCTTCGTTCTCCATTTCACCCGCGACGGCTGGACCACTACCGAAGAAACCCCCGCCCTCCAAACCGAGTGCGGGTTCAGCTACGCCGATGTCAAAATCGCCGCCGCTCAGCGCGCCCCCATCGAGTTCACCATGCGCTACGGCGAGGCTTGGGAAGGCCGCAACTATTCCGCTAAGATAAACAAGTCATGAAAATCACCCCTGGAAAACTCAAAGGCCTCAATGCCGTTGCCGACAAACGCGGCGTGATCGCCGCCGCCGCCATGGATCAACGCGGCAGCCTGAAAAAGGCCCTCGGCGCCAACACTACCGCCGCCATGATGGAAGAGTTCAAGGTCGCCGTCAGCCGCTTGTTGACGCCCTATGCTTCTGCGATCTTGCTCGACCCCGAGTACGGCCTCCCCGCCGCCAAAGCCCGCGCCAGGAACGCCGGCTTGCTCCTCGCCTACGAAGAGAGCGGCTACGACAACACCCAACCCGGACGCCTCCCCGACCTCCTCCCCCACTGCTCCGTTCGCCGCCTCCAGGCCGATGGCGCCGATTGCATCAAGATCCTTCTCTACTACACCCCCTTCGATTCCGCCGAGGTCAACGACATCAAGCACGCCTTCATCGAGCGCGTCGGCGCCGAGTGCCGCGCCGCCGACATCCCCTTCTTCCTCGAATTTGTCGGCTACGACCCCGCCGGTGGCGATGAAAAAGGTCTCGCCTACGCAAAACAAAAGCCTGAAATCGTCCGCGCCAGCATCGCCGAATTCAGCAAAGACCAGTACGCCGTTGACGTGCTCAAAGTCGAAATCCCCGTCAATACCAAGTTCGTCGAAGGCGTTCCCGCTTTCGCCGGTCAAAAGGCCTACTCCAAGGCCGAAGCCCTCGATCACTTCCGCGCCGCCGCCGCCGCCGCCCGCCGCCCCTTTATTTTCCTCAGCGCCGGCGTCAGCAACTCCGAGTTCAACCAAAGCCTCGCCCTCGCGACCGACTCCGGCGTCAAGTTCGCCGGCGTCCTCTGCGGCCGCGCCACTTGGAAAGACGGCATCGCCGTCTACGCTGAAAAAGGACTCGCCGCCTTTGAACAATGGCTTGAGACCAAAGGCCGCGAGAATATCGAAGCGGTCAATCGCAGCCTCCAAGGCGCCTCCCCCTGGTTTGCGACTTACGGCGTGCAGTCGGCCGCGGCGCTTGCCTAATGGGGCTCGGCGTTTACCTCGCCGTCCCTTTCTGCCGCAGCAAGTGCAGCTACTGCAACTTCGCCAGTCAGGTCTTCGCCCCCGCCCGCTATCAGGAATATTGCGACCTCCTCGCCCGCGAGGTCGCGCTCGCCGCCACTTCCGACAACCTCAGCGGCGCCGTCATTGATACCATTTACTGGGGCGGTGGCACCCCCAGCCTGCTCTCCGTTCCCGGCTGGCAATTAGTCGTCACATCTCTCAAGCAACACTTTAGCTTTGAGGCGGCGGCGGAACATACGGTGGAGGCTGCCCCCGGCAGCATGAGCGACGAAATAATCGCCGCCTGGGTCGCGGCCGGAGTAAATCGCGTCAGCCTCGGCGTCCAGTCCTTCAACGATGTCGAAGCCCGCTCCGTCGGCCGCCTCCACACCCGCGCCACCATCCTGGCCGACATCGCCCGCCTGCGCGCCGCGGGCATCAGCAACCTAAACCTCGACCTGATCGCCGGCCTCCCCCACCAAACCGAGGCAAGTTGGCGTTATTCGCTCGAGGTGGCACTCTCGACCGGCGCACCCCATATTTCCGTCTACATGCTCGAAGTCGACACCGACAGCCGCTTGGGCACCGAGCTGCTAGCCGGCGGCGTGCGTTACCACGCCCACGCAGTACCCGACGACGACTTCATTGCCGATGCCTACGAGCTCGCCCGCGAAACCCTCAACACCGCCGGATGCGCCCAGTACGAAATCTCGAACTTCGCCCACCCCGGTTTCGAGAGCCGCCACAACCTCCGCTACTGGACCCGCCTCCCCTACCTTGGCCTCGGTGTAGATGCGCACTCGTTCGTCAACCAGCGCCGCTTCGCCAACCCCGACACCCTCGACGCCTACCAGGCCCCGCTCCGCGACGGCCGCCTCCCGCGCGACGCCGGACACATCGTCACCGATGAAGAAGCGGCCGAGGAAGCCTGGTTCCTTGGCCTGCGCCTGAACCGTGGTGTCGCCTACCGTGCCGATCCCAGAGTCGAGCAACTCCGCACCGACGGCCTTCTCGCAATCGAGAACGACCGCATCCTCCTCACCCCCCGCGGCCGCCTCCTCTCCAACCAGGTCTTCGCCGCCTTCATCACGCGGGAGCCGCGACGCCGGATTGGGGCTCAGGGGTCCCCATTCCGGCGTCGCGCCTAAGCGGGTCGCGCGGCAACAGCCGCGCGGGGCCCCGCGCCAATCAAAGCCAAGCCGGCTTGATTATGGCCTCGATGCCATATATGGTAAATATATGGTCAAGACAACGGTCTACCTCGAGGCTGAGGACTACAACCAGCTAAGGCAGTGGGCACGGGCTCGCGGAAAAGCGCCGGCAGCCGCCATCCGCGAAGCCATCGCGGAATTCAACCGTAAGCAACGGAAAACTCGATTGCCTCGGATTGTTGGCGCGTTCCGCAGCGGGCTGCCGGATGTGGGGCAACGTGCTGAAGAGTTCTTGAAGGGCTTCGGCGAGCAGTGATCGTGATCGCCGACACCGGCGCCATGTACGCCCTGTTGGATGCCGACGAAGCCAACCATTCCAGCATGGTGCGCGTTTTTGAGAAACACCGCGCCGGCTGGATAGTGCCGGGCGCCACTCTGCCGGAACTGGACTACTTGACCGCAACTCGGCTGGGCTCAGCCGCCCAGGATGCGCTCCTTGTTAGCCTCGCTGCCGGCACTTTCAATGTCGCATGGCATGGCGACGACGACCTAGCGTCCGCGAGTCGCATCCACCGTCGTTATCTCTCTTTGCGGCTGGGGCTGGTCGACGCCTTGATCATGGCAACCGCCGAGAGATTGAACGCCGGTGCCATTGCTACACTCGACTTGCGCCACTTCGGCTCGGTCGCACTAGCTGGCAGCCCCCGCCTTCTGCCTCGCGACTTCGAGTAGCCGAACTGGCGGCGGCATAATCTGTCCTAGTGGTCTCCGCCGCCGCCGCCTTTGAGCGCGCCAAAGATCTTCCCGAACAATCCCTTTTTCTTCGGTGGCGGTGGTGGTTTGGTCGGCGCCGGCGTCTGGGTTTCGGCTTGCGGTGTCGGAATGACGATCTGTTGCGGAGGCGGCGTGCTCGGCGGTGGCGGCGCCGGGTTCGGCGACGTGATGTGGAAGAAGTTGAGAGTCCCCGCGATCACGCCCCGTGGCGTGAGATTGCTCGGATGAAAACGGCACATCTGGGTCGGCTGCGAACCGGACAAATAATAGTCCGTCTCCACCTGGCTCGGCGGACACAACGGTGTCGCCAGTTGGTTTGATTCCGTATCTATGCGTTCCGGCACCACCCCGGGCGGCGCTTTGAACGGCTCCATATCGTGATAGGCCGGCAGCTTCGCAGCCGACTTCATGAACTCGGTCCAAATAGGGAGCGCGGCGTGCGCGCCTTCGATGTTCAGATTTTCGTAATCGTCAAGCCCGACCCAGACAATGCATAGTAGATTGCTGGTATAACCGGCGAACCAGGCATCGTGTGAGCTGCCCGTCTTGGCCGCTGCCGGCTCGTCAAACCCGGTTTCGCGGGCGCGCACTGCCGTGCCTTTGTCGAGTACCGACTCCAGCAGGTTCGTGGTGAGAAACGCAATGCGCGGATCGAGCACGGCCTTCGGTTGCAAATTCTGTTTGAATACATCATCCCCCGCGGCTGTTTGCACCGAGTTGACGAAATGCGGCATCTCGCGCACGCCCGCATTGGCAAACACGGTATAGGCACCCGCCATTTGCAGCGGCGTCGCGGTGTAGGTGCCGATTGCCTCCGAGGGCGTGGGTTGGGCATTTACGATGCCCGCGGCGTGGGCGAGATCGGTCACCGACCGCAGTCCCACCTCTTCCGCCAGCGTGATCGTTGCGTTGTTGAGCGAGTGTTCCAGCGCGGTGCGAAGCGTGACCTCGCCGTAATACTTGTTCTCAAAGTTTCCCGGTGAGTAGCCGCCTTCGAACGTTGTTTTCCGGTCCATCACCTGCGAGGTCTGGGTAATCGGCGTGAGATTGCCGAGAAGGCCGGTTTCGAGCGCGGTGGCATACACGAAGGGCTTGAAAATGCTTCCCGTCGGGCGCTCCGCCACGGCATGGTTCAACTGACTCGCGGCATAGTTGCGCCCGCCCACCAGTGCCAGTACCGCACCCGTGTGCGGGTCGATGGCGACCAGCGCCGCTTGTGCCTGTTGCTGCGGACCCTTTCTGGGATGGCGTTGGTGCGCCCGCAACTCGGCCAATTCGGCGTCCACGCCTTTCATCCCCACCGCCACCGCCCGCGCCGCCGCCGCCTGCAGGTCAGGGTCAATCGTAGAGTAAATGCGGTAGCTGCCCGTGGAGAGGTCGTGCTCTGAAACCTGGTCGCTGATGCGATCGCGCACCATGTCCACGAAGTAAGGCGCGTCGCTTGCATCGCTGTTCGCCGCCGTCAGCACCAGTGGCGCCACCGTCGCCGCCTCGCGTTGCGCCGGCGTAATGGCGTGGTTCTTGACCATCGCCGCCAACACTTCGTCTCGCCGCCTGCGAGCCCGGTCGGGATGCCGGTACGGCGAGTCCGGGTTGGGTCCGTGGATAATTCCCGCCAGCAGCGCGCACTCCGGCAGGTTGAGCTGACGTACGTCCTTGCCGAAGTACGCATCCGCCGCCTCGCCGAAACCGTGAATGCTGTAGCTGCCACGCCGGCCAAGATAGAGTTGGTTGGCGTACAACTCAAAAATCTGTTCCTTGGTCAGGCGCTCTTCCAGCTCCATCGCCACCAGCGTCTCGGTCAACTTGCGCCGGAACGTGCGCTGAGACCCGAGGTCAAAAATATTCCGCGCCACCTGCATCGTAATCGTGCTCGCGCCCTGCTCGCGGCGCCGGCTCTTCACGTCGCGAAACATTGCTGCCGGCACGCGCCGCCACTCCACCGCGCCATGGTGGAAAAAGTCTTTGTCCTCAATGTCGAGCACCGCCGCCACCAGCGTCGGCGGAAGATCCTCATAATGCACCAGCCGGCGCTTCTCCCGCTTGGCATCGAACAGCGAGGTGACCAGTTCCGGCTCCAGATCGTAATGATCCAGCGGCGTCTGATCGCGGGAGTTCACAATCGAGTCCACGTCGCCCTTGCCTCCAAAGTGGATGGTCACCGGCACCAGGGCGTGATAAGCCTCCGGCCCGGGATGAACGACGATGGTTTCGGCGTTGACCGTGAACGTCCCCACTGGCGACGGGCGATCGTTCGAATATCCGGCCCGCAGCAGCCAACTCGAAACCTCGGTCGGCGTCAGCGCTTCGCCCACCGCGACTGACTTGGGCGCCGCAAACAGGATCGACGTTTGGCTGAAAATCGGCGCGCTCAACCGCGCATCGATCACGGCGGCGTACTCATTATAGTAATGAATAAACGCCAGCCCAAAAACCAGGAACAAACCCAGCGCGAGCCCGAGCAGAGTCTTGCCGATGGGATGCATCAGCCAGCGCATCCAGTGCGTGCCGCGCGTCGTCTTGAGGGTAAGCGTCACCTTTTTGATTAAGTTTAGGATACCGCACGACGGGTGGAAGCATCGTACATAGCATGGTGTCGACCCGCGATGTAATTCGAGCATGGGGCGCTTTGCTGCTGGGCCGCAAACCCGCGCTCTCGATCGAAATCACCAAAGAGTGCCCACTTCGCTGCCCCGGCTGCTACGCCTTTTCGAATGGTCACGTTGATGGCGTCGATCTCAAATCGCTCCACGACCTCCGCGGCGATGCCCTTATATCCGGCGTCACCGACTTGGTGCGCCGGCTCCGCCCCCTGCACGTCTCGTTGGTGGGCGGCGACCCCATGGTGCGCTACCGCGAGCTCGAGGTCATCGTGCCCCGGCTTTTGGCGATGGGCGTATTCGTACAGGTGGTCACCAGCGCCTTTCGCCCGCTCCCGGCGGCGTGGGCAGGTCTGCCCAATCTGGAACTGGTGGTATCCATCGACGGTCTCGCCGCGGATCATAATATTCGGCGCGCGCCCGCCACTTACGAACGAATTCAGAAAAACATTGCCGGTCAATCCATGGTCGTGCATTGCACCATCACATCAGCCATGGATCGCGCCGGCTACCTGGAGGAGTTCGTGACAACGTGGTCGGCCAACCGGGACATCAAGAAGATCTGGATGAGCATCTTCACTCCGCAAGTTGGCGAGAATCTGACCGAGGTGCCAACGCCGGCGCAGCGTGCTGTGATCATTGCCGAATTGGGGAGATTGCGCGAACTCCACCCAAAACTCGATTTGCCGCGCGGCCTGATCGCGGAATTGGCGCACCCTCCCGCCTCGCCCCGCGAGTGCATCTTCGCCCGTGCGACCACGGTGGTCTCAGCCGATCTGCATTCGCGCATTTCGCCCTGCCAGTTCGGCGGAACGCCCGATTGCGCGCGCTGTGGCTGCATCGCCTCGATGGGGTTGGCCGCCATTGGCAATTATCGTCTGCCGGGCGGCCTTAAGGCCGGCACCATCTTTCATGCCTCGGCCAGCATCGGCGACTGGATCAGTTCGCGGAACTGACTCTTAACGTCGGTCATGAGCTAACGTAATGGTGCTGGCTTGGTGTCGCACGGCCCAGATGATTGCGGCAGTAGCCGCAGATGCCACGGCAATCAAGATCCAGCAACGGCGATGGGATGGAGCTGACACAGAATCTTGGATTCGGCTCCTCGCTTCTGCGGGCGCAGGCTTGGCCTGTATGGTCGTGGGTGGTGAACCTAATTGCGGCGGCTTCGACGGTGCGGCTAAGAGCGAGTGTGCAGCCTGTGCCGACAGTCCTGGTGCAATTGCAGTCCCGGCCCGGACTGCAAGAATGACAAGGCGTGCCGAACGCAGTTTTGAGGATCCGGTTCGCATTGTAACTTTTTCTCCCTTGCTCGATGAATTTGTTATTGACGCGGAGTCGAGGCGGGATAGAGCGATGGGCGGCGCGCCTCATCTGGTCCATAATAGCTGCGGTTTGAGCAATCAAAGCGATATTGTTCGCCCGTCACTGGCTATAATCCAGAGGCGATGAGTTCTGGGGAAGCGCAAACGCCGCTCATGCGGCAGTATCAGCAGGCCAAGCGCCAAAACCCCGATGCCCTCCTGCTCTTTCGCCTGGGCGATTTCTACGAGCTTTTTTTCGAAGATGCCGTCACCGCCGCCCGCGTGCTCCAGATCACTCTCACCGCCCGCAACAAAGAGAAGGGAACCGCCATCCCCATGTGCGGCGTCCCTCATCACGCCGCCGAGAACTACATCGCCAAGCTGATCGCCCAGGGCTTCAAAGTAGCTCTCTGCGAGCAAATGGAAGACCCGAAGCTCGCGAAGACTTTGGTTCGCCGCGAAGTCACCCGCGTTCTCACCCCCGGAACCGCGGCCTTCTCGCCCGCCACCGGCGAGAACACCTACCTCGCCGCCGTCGCCCGCTCGCCCCAGGCCATCGGCCTGGCGCTGCTCGACGTCTCCACCGGCGAGTTCCTTGCCACTGAAATCGACGCCAAGTCCGAACGCGATTCCGAATCCCGCATTGACGAAGAATTGGCCCGGTGGCGTCCCCGCGAAGTTCTCGTCGCCGCCGGACAGGGAATCAGTCTCCTCGGCGCGACCATCACCTCGATCGAACCCTGGGCCATGGCCCCCGACTTCGCTCATGGCGTCCTCACGCAACAATTCGGCGTGCTCTCGCTCGATGGCTTTGGCCTTTCCGGCCACCCCTGGGCCCAGGCCGCCGCCGGCGCCGTGGTCCATTACGTCAAGGAAACGCAGCGCAGCCACCTCGCCCACATTGATCGCCTCGGCTATTTCGAGCGCGGCGATGGCTTGGTGCTCGATGCCGCGACCATTCGCAATCTCGAGTTGGTCGAGCCAATCTTCTCCGGCGATGGCGACGCCACGCTGCGCGCCGTCATGGATCAGACCGTGACCCCCATGGGCAAGCGCCTTCTGCGCCAATGGATCACGCGCCCCTCCGGAAACCGCGACGAAATCCTTGCGCGCCACGACGCCGTCGATTACCTCCTCACCAACTGGCAGGCGCGTCACCGCCTGCGTCAAGTCGCCGCCGGCATTCAGGATCTGGAGCGACTCCTCGGCCGCCTCGCGCTCGCCACCGCCGGCCCGCGCGATCTCCTCGCTCTGCGCAGCTCGCTCGATCAGATTCCCCTGCTGCTCGACGCGGCCACCGCCGCCCTCCCTGCGCGCCTCGAGGATCTTGGCTGCAAGCTCGACCCCCTCGATGAACTCCGCGCCTCGCTCGCGGCTCACATCGTCGACGAACCCCCCGCCCTGGTAGCCGACGGCGGCTTTATCCGCTCCGGCGTTTCTCCGGCGCTCGATGAACTTCGCGCCCTGAGCGGCAACGCCAAGGGCGCCATCGCCAGCATCGAATCCAGAGAACGAGAACGCACTTCCATTGGATCGTTAAAGGTTCGCTTTAACAATATTTTCGGCTATTACATCGAGGTCTCCCGCGCCAATCTGCGCAGCGTTCCCGCCGATTACGAACGCAAACAAACCCTCGTCAACGCTGAGCGCTTCACCACCCCGGAGCTCAAGGAACTGGAGGTTAAAATCCTTGGCGCCGACGAGAAGAGCCGCGCGCTCGAACTCGAACTCTTCGCCCAGCTCCGCGCCCAGGTCACCGCCTCGGCGGCCGCCATTCGCAACAACGCCCAGTGCGTCGCCGAACTCGACCTCCTCGCCAACTTTGCCCATATCGCCGGCGAACATCAGTTCTGCCGCCCGACCATTGCCGCGGGCCCGGTCGAAATTGTCGCCGGCCGCCATCCCGTCGTCGAACGGCTGAGCCAGGACGGCGCGCGCTTCGTGCCCAACGACCTATTTCTGGACCGCGACACCCAGCGCATCCTGCTCATCACCGGACCCAACATGGGCGGCAAATCCACCTACCTGCGGCAGGCGGCGCTGATCGCCATCCTGGCCCAGATGGGCAGCTTTGTTCCCGCCCGTGCCGCCCGCCTCCCCGTCTTTGATCGCATCTTCACCCGCATCGGCGCCAGCGACAACCTTGCCCGCGGACGTTCCACCTTCATGGTCGAGATGACCGAGGCTGCCGTCATCCTCAACCAGGCGACCGACCGCAGTCTGGTGATCCTCGATGAGATCGGGCGCGGCACCGCCACTTACGACGGCCTCTCTCTCGCCTGGGCCATGATCGAATACCTGCACGCGACCAATGCCTCCAAGACGTTATTCGCAACCCACTACCACGAGCTAACCGAACTCGCCACGCATCTCGCTGCCGTGAAAAACGTCCACGTCGCCGTGAAGGAAACACCCGACGGCATCGCCTTCCTCCGCCGTGTGCAAACGGGCGAAGCCAGCCGCAGCTATGGAATCGAAGTCGCGCGTCTCGCCGGCCTGCCCCGCGCTGTCCTCGAGCGTGCCCGCGAAGTCTTGGCCCTCCACGAACAAGCCGAACTGCGCACCAGCCGCGAGCTCGAGGTGGCCGCCGGGTCGGCGTCCACCGAAATGCAGTTGACGCTTTTCACGCCGCTAAGCCAGCAGATTGTTGACCAACTCGCCGACGCCGACCTCAACCGACTCTCGCCTCTCGAAGCACTCAATCTATTGGCTGCGCTCCAGCGCCAGTTGAAAGGGAACTGAGTCATGATCGTCGCTGGTGTCATGAGCGGGACTTCGGCCGACGGTGTCGATGTCGCCGTCGTCGACATCGGTCGCACCTACCGCACGCGTTTGCTCGCCACGCGGCATACCGCCTACACCGCTCGCGAACGTTCCGCGGTACTCGACGCCTGTTCCTCGCGCTCGTCCCCCGCCGAAATAGCCCGCCTCGATGTCGCGCTCGGCCGGCGCATCGCCGCCGCCGTGATCGCGGCCCGCGGCAGTCAGCCGCTCGACATCATTGCCTGCCACGGCCAAACCGTTTTTCACCACGGCCGCGTTGCCACCCTCCAACTCGGCGATGCCGCCACCATTGCCGCGCGTACCGGCGTGGCGGTCGTAAGCGACTTCCGTTCCGCCGACATCGCCCAGGGCGGGGAAGGCGCACCGCTTGTGCCTTTCGCCGATTACCAATGGTTTCGCCATCGCCGCCGCTACCGCGTGTGCCTCAACCTCGGCGGCATCGCCAACCTGACGTTGATCCCACCCGCGGCAAAGCTCGGCGACGTGACTGGCTTCGACACCGGCCCCGGCAACATGGCCCTGGACGGATTGATGGCCCGCATCACCAAGGGACGGAAACGCTATGACGCCGCCGGTGGCCTAGCGGCAAAAGGCACGGTAAACCGGAAATTGTTGGGCCGCCTGTTGGCTCATCCCTTCATTCGCCGCCGCCCGCCTAAGTCAGCCGGCCGCGAACAGTTTGGCGAGGCCTTTCTCGCCGCCCTGCCCGACCTTCCGCCTCCGGATTTGATGGCCACCCTGGTCGCCTTCACCGCGCAGTCGGTGGCCCGCAGCCTGCCCGCCTCGGCCGACGTCATCGTTTCCGGCGGTGGCGTCCACAACCGCACGCTGATGGAAGCCCTGCGCCAAGCCGCGCCGCACTGCGCCTGGCGCACCTCCGGCGGGTTCGGCGTCCCCACCCAGGCCAAGGAAGCCATGGCGTTTGCCGTGCTGGGTGCCGCCCACCTCCGCCGCCATCCCGCCAATCTGCCCCGCGTCACCGGCGCCCGCCGCGCCGTCATCCTCGGCGCCTATACACCCGCCGGCAAATAATTGTTATGGATTCCCCGCCTTGGCCCCGGCCATCGCCTTTACCAGCGCCGGTGGCAGCACCGCGTTCAGCCGGGGTGGAGTCGCCTCGGTTGCCAGCGTCCATCCAATCGCATAAACCGTGCGTGCCACCTTCTCCATTTTCTGATAATCAATTTTCTGCGGTTCGTCGCCGGGCTGATGATAATCCACGTGGACGCCGTCAAAGAAAAACAGGATCGGAATCCCCTGGTTGGCATAGTTAACGTGGTCGGAACGATAAAAGATCTGCTCCGGGTCGTCGGTGCGATCGTAAAAATGGTTGAGTGAGAGCTTGTAGTAGCTGTTGTTGACCTTGTCCATGGTCCGTTCTAGGTCGGCGCTCGATACCTGCGGGCCAATGACGTAGATTTCGTCCGCCTTGGTCAGCCGGTCGTCGGCGGCATTATTGTCGTTGGCCGCGCGCGAACGCCCGATCATGTCCATGTTGAGATCGGTGACCACCTGTGCCAAGGGGATGGTCGGATAGCGCGTGAAATAAAGCGATCCCCACAACCCCTTTTCTTCGCCCGCGTGCCAGATAAAAGCGATCGAGCGTTTGGGGCGCGGGCCCGTCGCAAACGCTTTGGCCAAATTCAGCAGCCCGGTCGAACCCGAACCGTCGTCGTCGGCGCCATTGTAAATAATGTCGCCGTTCAGGGCGCGCCCAATCCCTACGTGGTCAAGGTGCGCGCTAATGATGACGTACTGTTTCTTGAGCACCGGGTCGCTACCCTCGAGCAGGGCGACCACATCCTCGGTGCGCGCCTTGCGCACGTCGCTCGCAACCGTCACCGTGGCCCTCGCCGCCGGGTCGCTCTTGGCGGCAAGGATCGCGTTCCACAGCCCGGCCTTGGCGACGATGCTCGGCACCGTCGCGGCTGTCTTCGGCTGAAACCGGGTCATCTCCATCGTGGGAACGTTGGGTGGCGGCGTCGGATAGGGATTGGCCTCGCTGTTGTTGGGCGCTGCCGTGGCTGGCCCGCGCAGGAGCGCCGCCAGCGGATTGGGCGCGTCGTCGTGAATCACGGCCAGCGCGCCATTCTGTGCCGCATACTGCTCCGGCGTGAGAAAATCGCTGCCGGCCGCTCCCAGCGCGTTGATCGGCCGCGCCGCTCCGCTGTCGCCGCTCTGCGCCGCGCGGAAGTAGGCCAGCATCGCGCTCTCGTAGGCGACCATCTCCGGCGGCTGCCCCTCAACCACGAGAATCTTGCCTCGCACATTAATCCCCGCGTAGGGGTCGATGTTTTGCTTGTGCTCGACGTATCCGTGTCCAACGAACACGAGCGGCCCCGAGGCTTGGCCGGCCGCGCCATTCGTGCTGGTGAAGTCGCTCTGATAGCCATACTGGTGCCCCGCCAGCTCGACCGAGCTTGCCGCGGCGTTCACCTGCGAGCTTTGCAGTTCAATGTGATACAGGAACTGCGCCAGCGGCCCTTGCTTGGGGTCGCGCAGCGCCGGCGGATCGCCTCCGCCGGTGAGTCCCCATTGCGCCAGATTGCTGGCGATGAACAATGCCGCCGTGTCGAATCCACGCGACGGCGTATTGCGGCCCTCCATCGCATCCGACGACAGGAAGTACAAAACGTCCTGCATGAAGCTGGCCGTGATTGCCTCGGCATTGGGAGCCTGGTTGGGCGCCTTCGGCGCCGCCGCCAAACTCAACCCGGCGACCGCCGCCAACGTGGTGAAAGCAACGAGCTTGCGCATGGCCAATCATAGCGCGCGCCCCCGCGCTTCACCGCCTCCGAGGCGGCACGACCAGCGGAATCACCTCGCGCCCGTTCCGGCGGTACACCGTAAAATCGTTCCGGTCGGTCGTGAGTACCATGTGCTCCGGATGCAGTTCGCTCATCCGAATTAAACAAAGATCTGCTAGGTCGGGCTTCCGCTCGGCGTACTTGCTCGCTAGCGTTAACACGCGCGGCCATTCTTGTTTCAAGTCGAACTCCAGCGACAGCGATTCGTCCGCTAGCAGCCCCAACACATAGGCGGCTGATTGCAGCTGGAAAGTCGCTTCGGCCAGCACCGCGTCGCAGGTCAGCGCCGCTCCGCGTATGCGTGATGCTACCTGGCGCGCCCAGGCGTGGTGCGTGTCATTCTCTCGCGCCAGCGCCACCAGAAATCCGGTGTCCGCAATTGCCCTCAATGCTCGGAAAATCCCTTACGCACCGAAACATCTCGGTCGCCGCCGCGAAACACCCCCGCGTGGCGCAAAAGGCGCGGTTCGGACTCGGAACTGGAGGCGCGCGCGCGCGCCAACTCCTCCCGCACGATCTGGCCTTGCGCAATTCCGGTGCGTCGCGATTGCGCCCGCAGCCACTCCGCAAGCTCCTCCGGCAAGCGAATTGAAAGCGTCGTACTCATCTGCCACTATTGTAATACACAATGCAGCGCGACGCCGGGAATGGGGCTCAGGGGTCCCCATTCTGGCGCCGCGCCTAAGCGGGTCACGCGGCGACAGCCGCGTGGGGCTCCGCGCCTATGAATGTCACGCCGGGAATGGGGCTCAGGGGTCCCCATTCTGGCGCCGCGCCTAAGCGGGTCGCACGGCGACAGCCGCGCGGGGCCCCGCGAATCAATGCCCGGCCGCTAAAACGGCTCGCCCGGCAGCGGCGGCAGCACCGGCGTCAACTTGCCCCAACCGGCGGCCTTCGCCGCCGCCATGTCGCGCACGAGCAGCGGCGGCAGTTCGGCATTCAGTTTCGGCGTCGCGCCCTCCGGTTCGTTGCCGATCACCCAGGCGACGGCGGCGGCGGTCTTCGACACCTGCTGAATCTCATTGAAGTCAATCTTGTCCGGACTATCGGTCACGCGGTGGTAGTCGAGATGCAGCCCGTCGCTGAAGAATGCGATCGGAATACCCATCTTGGCGAAGTTGTAGTGATCCGAGCGATAGAAAATCCGCTGCCCGGTAACTTTGTTGGGACCGAGGTTGTCGTGTGTCGCATCCGGCGCGGTGACATCGTAAAAATGATCCAGCTTCAGCTTCTGGAAATTGTTATTGACCGATTCCAGCGTGGCTTCGAGATCGTTGCTGCTGATATTGGGGCCAACCACCAGTACCGCGCCCGGATTCACCAGGTAGTGGCTCGGATCCGGATCCACTGAGTTGGCGTTCTTGGTTCGCCCAATCATGTCCATATTGAGGTCCACCACCACCTTCGAAAGGTCAATCGGTGGAAACTCGTTGAAGTACTGCGAACCCCACAAGCCTTTTTCCTCGCCCGCGTTCCACAAGAAAAGAATGGTCCGCTTCGGCCGCATCCCCTTCGCCGCGCCCTCGGCGAACGCGTGCGCGATTCCCAACAGCCCGGTCGATCCCGACCCGTCGTCATCGGCGCCGTTATTGATCACATCACAATTCACCGCATTCGTAATCGGATATCCATCCGCCGTGGTATCGCCCGGCGCGAGCACCGGGTTCGGATGGCAATCCGCCGCCGCGTTCGCCAAACCAATATGGTCCAGGTGAGCGCTCATGACCACATATTCGTTCTTCAGCACCGGGTCGGAACCCTCCAGAATGCCGATCACGTTTTCGCCGTGGTTGTGCTCGGTCGAGATCGCAATCGTGGCCGATACCGTCTTCTCCGGGCTAAGCGCAAAGCTGGGCAGCGCCTCATTGGCGCCGCTGCGGTCAAAGATCTGTGCGGCGCTCAGACGCTCGCCTTGAAACAGCGCGTTGACCAGATCAATGCCGGCAATCAGGCTGGGCACGCCGGCGTCATGTGCGGCGTCGAACTTCGTCACCGTCCAGTTTGCGCCGTTGGGCCCAAAGTTCAGCCGCCCCGCGCCGCGCTCAGCCATCGCCGATAGTTGTTGGTAGTTCGGGATGCTGATCAGCGCCGCCGCCCCATTCTTGGCCGCATACTGCGCCGGAGTCATGTCGTCGGCCGTCATCGGATTGGTCGGCGGCGCTCCCGCTGCCGCCCCCCGTCCACCCCGCGCCGCCGCCATCGCCGCCTGGTAGGCAACCAGCGCCGGTGGCATTCCCGCTACTACCACCACTTTGCCGTGAACGTCGATTCCGCTATACGGATTCTGTCCCCCGATCACATAGCCGTTGCCGGCAAACACTACTCCGGCATTGGTAAATTCGCCTCCCGCCAATGGGGGAGCATTCCGTCCCTGCGCCGGCGTCACCATCCAACCCGAGCCGTAGCGCACTTCATGCACACCGGCCGGCAATGTCGTCCCACCACCGAAGCCGCCGCGCCCTCCCCGCCCCGGACGACCGGCGGGGATGTTGACGCTCAGCTTCATTCCCTCCGGGTTGGGCTGCGTCGTCGTCAAATCAATCGGCATGAAGTAAGGTTGCAGTGGGCCGTCCGTGCCCTCGGTGCTGCCGCCAGGCTTAAGCCCCCACTCCGACAAATGGCTCGCCACATATAGCGCGGCGGTGTCATATCCCCGCGAAGGTAAATTGCGCCCTTCGAGCTGGTCCGATGCCAGAAAATAGTCATAGTCCTTCAGCTCATTGATGCTGATCGCATCCGCATTGCCGAAGCCGCCCGTCACGGTTGCCTTCGCCTTGCGCGCTTTTTGGGGAGTCGGTTTTACGGCCGCTATGGCAAACAGCGCGGCCAGCAGGAGGGCGGAGAGACCGATTATGCGACGCATAGTTAACCTCAGGCCGACTATAGTACCAAACAAAGCATCTAATCTGTATGTCTCCGCCTTCATTGGTCCTCTCGCTGCTCTTCCTGATCGCTCCCCATCACGACGCGAGCCTTCATTTGCGCGCGGTCGAGACTTGGACCCAATCCGGCGCTCCCGACGCCACCGCTAACGACACTGAAATCGATCGCGTTAGCTTCTATCACTCCGTGCCCATCGAAACGGAAGTTTCCGACAATGGCCGCCCGGCCAACGCGGCTGCCCAGCAAAAGCTCGCCAACCAAATCAAGCGCCGTATCGACGCGGCCGGCGACGGCAACCTGTTGAATCTGGACGGCGAGATCTGGCCCATGTCGAAATTTGAGTCGCTCTTTACCTGGACGGTTGACCCCCAGGATGCCACCCTGCTGCATTTCACCCCCGCTCCCCAATTGCATCCCAGCTCGCGCATGCAGCGCGTCTTGAGCCGCACCGCCGGCGAACTCAAGGTCAACCCTGCGACCGGGCAAATACTCGGCGGCAGCTTCCACAGTCTCGGCCCGGTCAAGTTCGGCGGCGGACTTCTCGCCAACATCGCCCATTTCGACGGCACCTTCGCCATGCAGCAGGCGGACGACTGCTGGGTCATGAAATCAATCGTGGTCCACGTGCAGGGCAGGGAAATGTTTAGCCGCATTCATGGCACCGAAACTATGACCTACACGGTTGAAAATCAATACGCGGCGCCGGATTGGGGCACAGGGGTCCCCATTCCGGCGGCGCGCCCAAGCGGGTCGCGCGGCGACAGCCGCGCTGGGGCCCGCGCCAATCAAAGCCGCGCGGCGCCGGATTGGGGCACAGGGGTCCCCATTCCGGCGGCGCGCCCAAGCGGGTCGCGCGGCGACAGCCGCGCTGGGGCCCGCGCCAATCAAAGCCGCGCGACGCCGGATTGGGGCACAG
>DATNFK010000013.1:0-119965 GCA_035606395.1 Terriglobales bacterium
GGCGTGGTGGACGGCTTTGTCGCGCCGGGAGTCGCCCCCTACGCCAAGGGTCAATGGCTGCCGGGCATTACTCAGCCGGACACTGTCCAATGGCTGAACCCGATGGCCATTGTCTCGATCTATGATGGCAACACCAAGTCCTGCTATAACTTCAAGGCCGGCACGGAGGCCAATGACGCCGCCACGTGTCAGTTCGTTGGCAACAACGGGACCAACCTGCGCGGCCCGACGTTCCAATGGACGAACTTCGATTTGGGTAAGAGTTTCCAAGTGACAGAGCACATGAACCTGCATCTGGACGTTCAAGCCTACAATCTTTTCAACCATCCGAATTTCGCCAACCCCTCGACCACCGGTAACGTTTTCATCCCTGCGGCAGTGACTGCGAGCAATCCGCTTGGTTTGAATCGCACGCTGACGTCGGGTCCCGACGCAATCTCATCGATGGCCGCGCCCAACAATGGACTGCTGGGCGATGCCAACGGCGGCGACAGTGCGCCGCGCATGATCGCCTTCCAAGCCAAGATCGTGTTCTAAATCCATCTAACCGTAACCCGGGGGCGGAGTGAGCGCGAGCTCACTCCGCCCTTTCGGCTTTTCAACGCTGAAAGCCGTGTCATACTGTGGCGGCGCGCATGGATATTCGCACTCTGCTATTCGCCAATCTTGTGCTGCAATTGAGTTGCGGCTTGGGCCTGTCGCTCATGGGCCGGCGGGTGGCGGGATTTCAAGGACTGTCGTGGTTCTCCTATGCCTACGCGTGCGCCGCAATCGGGGTGATCGTGGTGGTGCAAGGGGATGTCTACTACCTGGGATGGGTGGCTGTCCTCGGTCGCTGTGTCATGTTACTCAGCGCGGTGTTGCTGACCCAGGGCGTGGCCGAATATTCCCTGCCGGGTTCGAGCGCGCTTGGCTGGGGTTGGTTCCTGATGGCGGTATGCGCCGCCGCCGAGGTGTCGCTCCTGGCACGTGGATCGGGTGGGGCGGTCTCGGCGGTGGTGGCGTTTTGCATGGCTTTCGCCGCGCAGCTCACCATAGCGATCATGCTTCTCTACGCGCATGAGCAGGCGGCCGAGCGCTCCGCCTGCCGCTTTACCGCGCTCCTGCTGGCCACCATCGCCGGCCTGTTTCTGGTGCGCGGGTTGTCGGTTACGCGACGGCTGAGTGCGGTCGCCTTGCTCTCTCCCGACTCAATGCGCTTTGGCGCCGTGGCGATCTATATGTTGCTCAGCGTCGCACTGGCATTCGCTTTTGTCTGGATGGTCACCGCCCGGCTCCGCCAACAGCTCGAAACTCAAGCCCGGATTGACGCGCTCACCGGCGTGCTCAACCGCGGCGCCCTGGAAATCGTTGTCGCCGATGCCATGGCATCATGCCGCGGCCAATCGCTGCCGCTGACCCTGGTGGCGCTGGATCTCGATCGGTTTAAGAGTTTGAACGACCAATTCGGGCACGGCGCCGGCGACGCCATGCTGGTCGCCGCGGCGCGCCTGCTCAGCCGCAGCGTGCGCGACACCGATATGGTCGCCCGCTTCGGCGGCGAGGAGTTCATCGTCGTACTCAGCGGCCGCACCGCGGCGCGCGGCATTGAGATCGCCGAACGCCTGCGTGAGCGTATCGCCGCGCTCGAAATCGCCTACGAGGGCCATTCCCTCGGTGTCACCGCCAGCTTTGGGGTTTCAACCATGCGTCCCGAGGATAGCTGGAACGATCTGCTGCGCCGCGCCGACCGCGGCCTTTACACCGCCAAGCAAGCGGGCAGAAACCGCGTCGTCTTCGATGATACGGAAGCCACCCCCGCGCCGCTCGTTCGCGGCCAACCTTCGTTCACCTGACGCCTTATCCGCCGTTCGCCAGTTGCCGCAGATACCGGACCATGGCCGGCGCTGTCCAGGCGGCGGCGCTGACCAGTTTGCGGCGGACCTGGCCGCGCGGGTCAATGATATAGGTTTCCGGAATCTGCACCGTGCCATAACGATGCATGATGTCAGCCGACGGGTCGCGCGCGGTGAGGAAGTGAATTTGAAATCGGGTTAGAAACGTTTGGTATGAAACCGGATCCTGGTCGATCGAAACGCCGAGCACCACCACCTTGCCCTGTGGGAACTCTTGCGCCAGGGCATTCAACGCGGGCGTCTCCTCGACACAGGGCGGGCACCAGCTCGCCCAGAAGTTGATCAACAGCACCCGTCCCCGAAAGCTCTCGAGAGTCACCCGCTGCCGGTTCGCGAGTGTCACGGCGAAAGGCGGCGCGGCGCGACCGGGCAGGGCCCGCGCGCCACAGCCGGCCAGCCACAGACAACATAGGATTACGACGGCGCCGCGCACGCCCCAGAATACAATACTTGCATGGACAACCACGAGATCGTCCGCAGCTTGATCGAGCGCCTGGGGGAAGATCCCGAGCGCGAGGGGCTGCGCCGGACGCCAGAACGTTTTTTCAAGGCGATGGAGTTTCTCACCAGCGGCTATAAGGCCGACGTGCAAGCCCTTATGCAGCGGGCTTTGTTTACCGTCAATTACGACGAGATGGTGATTGTCCGGGACATCGAGGTCTTCAGCCTGTGCGAACATCACCTCCTGCCCTTCTACGGGCGCTGCCACGTGGCCTATTTGCCGCAGGGCAAGGTGCTGGGCTTGAGTAAAATCCCGCGTTTGGTTGACGCCTTCGCGCGCCGCCTGCAAGTGCAGGAGCGGCTGACCACCGAGGTTGCGGAGACGATCAACGATTGGATCAAACCCGCCGGCGTGGGCGTCGTCATTGAGGCTCGCCACCTCTGCATGATGATGCGCGGAGTCGAGAAGCAGCACTCCTCAGCGGTTACCAGCCACATGCTGGGGCGATTCCGCGACTGCGCCGAGACACGGGCTGAGTTCCTGTCGTTGATAAAGAGCCATCATTCCTAAAATAGAACGCGCCCCCGCCTCTCTGCGGGGATGAAGCGGGCCTACCCAGGTGCCTATGATGAGGCACCATGCAGGCCAGTGTGTGGATACTACTATTCAGTGGCTGCCTGTGGGCGCAAACAACGCCAACATTGCAATGGACGGCGGCGGGTCCGACGGCCATCGAAAGTGCGGCCCTGCAAGGCGCGCCTCTGGGTGGAACCATCCAGGCGCTGGCGCGCTCGACCGATGGCACCCGCACCTTCGCCGGCGGCGACGGCGGTGTCTGGCAGCTTGCGAGCGGCGGATGGTCCGCCATCAGTGGCGGGCAGCCGGTGCGGGCCCTTGCCATGACCGCATCCGGTATTCTGTATGCTGCAACCGATACCGGGGTATTTTCCGACGCCGGCGGAAGTTTCCAACTGGTTCATCCCAGCGCGCCGGTAGCGCGGCTCGCGATTGACCCCCTTGACGACACGCACGTGTTCGCAGCCACCCAGCAGGGGCTGGACGAGCTGCAAGGCGGCACATGGAAGACGCGCCTCACGGGCGCCACCACCGACGTCGCATGGAGCGGCGGCAACGTGTTGGTGGCGACGACCGCCGGGTTGCAAATCTCAGTTGATGATGGCGTCAGCTTCGGCGCGGTTGCCGCCAGTGGACTACCCGCCGTCTGGAAATCAGCCGCGCTTGTGCCGCAGCCAGGAGCCGGTTTCCTCGCCCTGTTCAATGGGGCGACCTCCGGGCTTTATGCACTCACGAGCGACGGTACCACGGCCAAATCAATTGCCCTGCCAACGGACGCATTGATCACCCTTGCCGCCAGCGCCGACGATATTTGGGTGGGGGGCGTAGATCTCTGGCAGTACGACCTTAGCACTCAGCGTTGGACGAATCTAACCAACACTGGCTCGCCGGGCGCAACGCTCCACGGCGGGCAGCGTGCCATTCTATCCGCCCCTGACGGATCCTTGTGGCTGGGTGGTGTTGCCGGAGTTTGGTGGGCACCGAAGAATGGCGCCTTTGAAAATGTGAATGGGGGCCCGCCGCCACTGGCCAACGCCGGCGTGCTTAGCATCGCCCTGATCGGCAATGACGCAACGCCTCTTGCGGCCCTCGACAGCGGCGATCTGGCCCTGGGGCAGGGAAGCATCTGGTCGGTGACCGCCAAGAATGCTGCCACCAAATTCACCTCATTGGCGACTGATGCCACCTCGCTCTTCGCGGCCTCGGGCGACGCGATATTGCAGTCCGCCGATTCAGGTCAAACGTGGTCAACCACAGTCGCAGCGGCCAGCTCCGTCACTGCGCTCGCGGTCGCACAAGGCCACGTATTTTATGGCACGGCCGGGGGGCAGCTCTCGACCGGAACATCGCCAGACGCGGCCAGCGCCGTCACAGCACTGGCCGCGGCCGCCAACGATGCCACCGACCTATGGTTAGGGACCGCCACCGGGCTTTGGCACAGTGCCGACGGCGGCCGGTCTTGGAAGACCGCCTTGAGTTCGCCGTTCACCGGCGCAGCGACCAGCTTGGCGATTGATCCGTTACGTCCCGGCGTAATTGCGGCGGCGGGAAGCGCCGGCGTGTTCGTGACCTTCAATCAGGGCGCGAACTGGGTTGCAATGGTTTCTGGACTGCCCGATGCCCCGATCACCGATCTGGAATTCAGCAGCGAAACACTTTGGGCCGCGACGCTTGGGCGCGGCCTCTACACACTGCCGTTGGCGAATGGCGGCATGAGCTTGAGCCTTAGCGCGGCATCGACGTCGCCCGTCGCCGGCAGCACCGTCGCCCTGAAGGCAACGGTTGCAGCACTCGGGCAGCCCATGGCCGGCGCGACCGTTTCTTTCACGGCAAGCGGCGCACCCTGGCAGGCGAACGCGACCACCGATGCACAAGGGATCGCTACGGTAACCTACCCGGTTCCATCCACAACCGGCAGCGTCATTGTGACCGCCTCGACGCAGGGCCCCGGCGGCACGCTCTCCGCCACCGTCACGCTGGGCGTTGGGCCCGGCGCCGCGGCCAGGATTATTGTTGTTTCCGGCGACAACCAGTCGGCAACCAACGCCACCAAACTGCCGCAGCCGATCGTTCTTGAAGTCGCCGATGCCAGCGGCAATCCCGTGTCCAATCAAGCTTTGACGCTGTCGGGGCCCGGCAGCTTCAATCCCGCAGCGGCGACCACCGACCCAAGCGGACGTGCCAGCATCAACTACGTGCTGCCGAGCACGGTGGGGCCGGCCCACCTCACCGCCACCTCCGGCGCGCTGACCGCGAGCTGGATTGAGACCGCACTCGCGACGCCCGATTTCATTCTCACCCTGGCGCCGCCCAGCGCGCCCGCCCATGCCAACCAAGTCGCCACGCTCACGGTAGCCGTGGCCGCGGTGGGCAACTTCGCCGCGCCGGTAACATTGAGCTGTTCGGCGCCGATTCCCGCCTGTGCGTCGGTGTCGCCCTCCGTTGTCGCGCCCGGCGGCAGCGCCACGGTCACCGTGGACATAGGCGCGTTTGATGCCAATCAGACTAGTGAAACGGTGCAGATCACCGGAGCCTCGCCAGGCATCGGCGCCCACACGGCCAGCACCACAGTGCTCATTGCCGGTTTTACCCTGGCGGCCTCGGCCTCGAGCGTCACCGCCAACTCAGGCCAATCCACCGGAGCTATCGTGCTGACCGTCACGCCGGTCAACGGGCTGGCGGGCGCCGTGACATTCAGCGCACAACTCTCCGACGGAGGCGCGCTGCCGGCCGGTCTGACGCCGCAATTCAGCCCTGCGACGCTGGCGCTGCCCGCGGTCACCGCGACTTCCTTCACGGTTGCGGTCGCCGCCTCCAGCCAATCACCGCCGCTTTGGCCGCTGCCAGTCTGGTTCGCCGCCTGCGCCTGGCTGGCGCTTTGCGGAAAGCGCCGGCGGCGCTGGCTGCCGGTCGCCTTCGCCTTGGTGAGCGCCGCCTGCGGCGGCAGCGCGGCCAGTGCGCCCGCGCCTTCGCTCACGGCTCCGCCTCCGCTCACCTACCCACTGGTGATTACCGCAACCTCAGGCACGCTTTCCGCCACCGTGCCGATCACGCTCACGGTTCAGCGATAGTGCGCGCCAACCCGATCGCCAGCGGCTTGCCGACATTGCTATCCTCAATGCGCCCGTGCCGGAGCTGAATGCGCCGCGTTGCCAGGCAGGCGACCGCCGGGTCATGGGTGACCATCACGATGGTTCGTCCGGCGCGGTGGGCGCCGGCGAGTAGATCCATGACGATGCGCTCGTTGGCCTCGTCGAGATTGCCGGTGGGTTCGTCGGCGAGGATGATTTTCGGATCGTTGATCAGCGCCCGCGCTATGCAGACGCGCTGCTGCTCGCCGCCCGAGAGTTGCGCCGGAAGGTGATGGCAGCGGTCGCCGAGTCCAACGTGTTCGAGCGAGGCGCGGGCTTCGGCTTCATCGGCCAGGCTATGGAAGTGCTGCGCCAACATCACGTTTTCGAGTGCCGTGAGGTAGCCAACCAGGTGGAATTGCTGAAAGATAAAACCAATCCTCTCGGCGCGAAAACGGGTGAGCTGGCGCCGGGTAAACGAAGTGACATCGGTGCCATCGATGGCGACGGTGCCGCGGCTGGGCTGGTCCAGGCAGCCGATCAGATTGACCAACGTCGTCTTGCCGGAGCCCGACGGTCCCATCAAGGCCAGCCAGGTGCCAGCCTCGACGTCGAGATCCACGCCCCGCAGCGCCGCCACCTGGCTGCGATCCGGGCCGTAAACCTTGCCCACGTTATGGAGCGAAATGGCGGCGGGCATCGTCTACTCGCCCCTCAGTATGGCGGCCGGCGCGGCGGCGTGCACGATGGGCCAGGGCAGCAGCGCGGCCAGCGCGGCTACGGCAACCGTCACGGCAATGGTAAACGCGGCACCGGCCGGGCTGGGATTAAACCATACCCCGAACAGCGCCAGGCCCATCACGCCGGCGAGCAGCCAGCCAAGCGCGATGCCGCCAATGCCGGCCGCGAGTCCCAGGGCCGCGGCTTCGCCCACAAATGTGGTCATGACCTCGGTCTCGCTGCCGCCAAGGGCCTTCATTAACCCGAAGTCGCGCCTGCGTTCCAGCGCCAACGTGGTCAGCGCCGCGGCCACGCACAGTCCGACGGTAAGCAGAATCAGCAGCGTCGAGGAGACCAGCATGCTGCGCGTGCTAAGAAGAATCGCGCCCTCGCCGGCCGCGATCTGCCGCAGCGGACGGGCATTGCTCCCCGGCAGCAGCCGGGCGCACTCGTTAATGGCCGCCTCGATCGCACTCTGGTTCGCCGGCACGCGCGCAAGCAACGTTGTATAGCCAGTCGCGCCCGTGAGCGCGGCGACCATGGGGTACGGCGCCATCACCTGATTGTCTTCCGAGCCGCCGGTCTGGACTGTTGCGGCAATGGTCCAGTCGGCGGAATGCCCGCCCAGTGTGACCCTCAGGCGATCGCCAATTCCAAGATGAAGCAGCCGCGCCGCATTGCCACCCAGCCATACCTGATTCGGCACCAGCGTGCCGTTGACATGCCAGGCCGAATTGAGGGCGCGCAGGCGAGCCAGGTCGGCGCCCGCCACCACCATCGCCGGATGGTCGGCCACGGCATAGAAAACGCCAACGCTGTCAGGAAATTGCTGGAGCGCGCGCGCCGCCGCCGCCGCCGGAATTGTAGCTGCGCCTGGCGCCGGCGTCACCACCAGATCGGGCCCGTAGGTGCGGAACTGTTGGTCGAGGTCGCGCTGCACGCCTCCATAAAGCGTCAGCAAAGCCATCACCAGACACGCGCCCAGTCCCAGCGCGGCGAGCGAGAGCAGGGCGCGGGCACGCCGCCGCCACAGCGGCGCCAGCACCAGGTACGTACCGCCAAAACGCATTACGCTTCGCCCCGCAGCGCCACCGCCGGCTCGACCCGCATCGCCTGGCGCAAGGGATGCAAGCTGCCCAGCAGAGCCACAAGCGCAGCCAGAACCAGCACCAACGGCGCCAGGGCCGGCTTCCAGGCGATGGAATGGCCCAGCACATGATATGCAATGGCGGTAGCCAGCCACTCGCCCAGCAGGTATCCGAGGGCGCCGCCGCCGAGGCCCAACAGCGCGGCCTCGCTAAAAAACAGCGCGCCGATGGCGCTATCCTGCGCGCCCACCGCCTTCATCAACGCAATCTCGCCGCGGCGCTCGATCACCGAGGCGGTCATGGCGCCGCTGATCGCCAAGCCGCTGGCCGCGAGCGCCAGTATGGTGATGAACCACAGCAGCAATCGAAGCTGCGACAGGATGACCCCTTCGCTATCCGCCACCGGGCGCACCACGGTCGCCACCGAGCCGGGCAGCGCATCCTGCAACTGCTGCGCGATGGTGACGGCGTACGGAGAGCACATCCAGCGGTCCATCTCCGCCATCGTCATCGAGGCGCGACTGCGCCGCGCAAACGCATCCTCGGGCTTGGTCACGGCGGAGACCAGAGCCCGGCGATACTTCCCCGGCACGCCGGCGATGGCTTGCACCAGGGCCAGCGGCGCAATGACTTCATTATCTTCCGCGCCGCCGGTCGTCACAATTCCGGTGACCACCGCCGGGCGGCCGTCCAATAGGATGCGATCGCCCACCTTCCCGCCGAGGTTGCGGCCGATCAATACTCCATTGCCACTCCCGGCGGGCCAGGAGCCGGCCACGCTCCAGGCGGGATTGATGCGCCGCAGCGCGTCGAGATAGGCGCCCTCCGCCTGTACACGCCGGCCATCCAGACTGACCTGGGTGTCGAGGATCGGGGCCAGCGCCACGATGTTGTTCCTCCAGAAAATCGTCTTGACCGCCGGCAGGTCGCGTTCATCGAGCAGCGCGCCGCTGCCGGCGGGCCGGAGATCGACGCCGTCCAAAGTAATTGGCAGGGAGTCGGCGGCGGGGGTAATGACTATATTGGCGCCGATATGCCGCAGTTCCGCGCTCAGGTCGTCGCCCAAATTCACCCGTAGGGTCAGCATGGCGCTGGCCACCGCCATGCCGGCGATCACGGCCAGGGCGGCCAGACTCTTGCGCCGCCGCTGCCGATGAAACGATTGCTTGAGAATGCGGACAAACATGGCTTCGACCTAAGGCGCGAAGGTGGGCGCCGCCGCCGTGAGCTGGGCCAACTGAATGGCGATAACGCCGCCGCGCCGTTCCACTGTCAACGGAATCGGGTTGCAGCCCCCGCGCGCACCGAGCGAGGCAACGTTGATCGGCGCGTCGCAGTTGCGGCAGAAAAGCTGGGCTCCGTGCTGATAGTAACCCTTGGCGCCGCAGATCTGGCAGGCATCGAGCGCGACGGCGATGTTGCCATCCGGCTGGCGAATGGCGAAGAACCGAACCGGGCCCGCCGGCGTGATCACCCGGTAGCGGTGAAGATTGCCGTCGGCCACGTCATTCGCCGGGAGCGACACCCAGCCTTGCGCCGCCGTCACCTCCTGGGCGGGCGAGAGCGCCCGCGCCGACATGGCGTAGACATACTCGGCGCTGATCAGGATCAGAAACAGAAACGCGCCCGAGTATCCCAGCGTCCGCCAGCGGCGCTCCGAGCGGGCGCTCGACGCCGTCTTGCGCCGCTCGGCGGCGGAGGTCTCCGCCGCGACAGGCGCCGCCGCCGTCCCGCGCGTGCGCAGCAGCAGCAGCCCGGCCAGTCCCAAAATCACCACAAAAAAGAAAACGTCGTTAGACACGATCGGCCCCACCAGCCGCATTTCTCCGGTCGAGGAAGGCAACACGCCGGCCTCCATCAACTCGTGCGCGCCGGTGATCAGCAACTGCGCTCCGATGACCACCAAAATGGCGGTCGTAATCTTGAAGAACCGCGGCAGGTGGATGCGCAGGCTGCCGCGCACGAAGGCCACCGCAAAGGCCGCCGCCAGCAGCAGTCCGATGACGCTGCCCAGCCAAGCCAGCAGTTCGGAAGAGTTGAGCGACACGGCCGACAGCATCAGCACCGTCTCCACGCCCTCGCGGAGCACCATGAAAAAGATAAACAGGAACAGTCCCCACCGCGATGACTCGACGCCGGCCGTTTGCGCCAGCCGGGTTTCAATCTCACTCTTGAGAAACCGCGCCGTGCGGTGCATCCAGTACACCATCGTGAACACAAACACCGAGGCCACCAGCATCAGCCAGCCCTCGAAGCGGTCCTCGTTCCAATGCCCGAGCGTCATCGCTATGGCGCCCGCCAGACTCACGCCAATGGCTGCCACGAGCGCCGCATATACCGTGCGGGACAAGTCTTGCCGCCCGATCTTGCGGAGATAGGCGAGCGCTATGGCGATAATGAGCGCCGCTTCCACGCCTTCGCGCAGCGTGATGACTAGCTGTTCCAACATTCCCATGGCAGTAAAGTGATGAACTTTTCAGTTGCAAACCGTTCGCAACTGACAGCCGTGATTTGCCCCAACCTAGGGACAAACATGCCTTCTCAATTGTGGCACAATCCGTTCTGCACGTATGCAGTGGCAGAGTTGGTTGAAAGACGCTGTGCTCGATGCTCGCTTGGGTCTGCGCCGGCTAGCACGCTGGCGGGGCATGGCGGCGCTGGCGCTGATAACCCTGGCGGTGGCACTGGGCGCGACGACGGCGATGTACAGCGCCTTCGACGAGTTGCTGCTGCATCCGCTGCCCTATCCACAGGCGCAGCAACTGTACTGGCTGGCGACCGTGCGGCTGGCTCCGGAGGCGCCCAGCGCCGGCGGCGCGCCCGGTGTCTCCGTACCCGACTTTCTCGACTATCGCTCGCAGAGTCACACAGTCAGATACTGGGGCGGTTACTACGCCAATGTAGCCACCATTGTCGGCCAGGGTCCGTCGCAGCACGTCAGCTATGCCAACGTTTCGGGCGACTTTTTTCCGGCGCTGGCGATCGCTCCGGAACTGGGGCGGTGGCTCAACCGCGACGATGAACGGCCGGCGTTGCCGCAGGTGGCGGTACTGAGCCACGGCCTATGGCAGAGCCGATTTGGGGGCGACCCACATATCGTCGGCAAGCCCATCGTGCTCGACAACCGGGCGCTCACGATCGTGGGCGTGATGCCCGCCGGCTTCGCGTATCCGCTGGGTACGGAGCTTTGGGCGCCGGAGCCATTCACCAACCAGTCGCGCGGTTTACGGTTCCTCGACGCCTTTGTACGGCTCGCGCCGGGTGTCACGGCGGCCGGCGCCCGGGAGGAGTTGAGCGCCATTGCGTCCCGGCTCGCGGCCGAATATCCCGTCACCAACACGGGCCAGGGCGTCGCCATGGAATCGCTGGCGGCGCACCAGAGTGGCCCCTATCAGGCGACGCTCTGGCTCATGATGCTGGCCATGATCGTGGTGCTCGGCATTGCCGCCGCCAACGTGGCCAATTTGTTGATCGCCGGGGCGGTGGAGCGTTGGCGCGAAATGGCGCTGCGGACGGCGTTGGGCGCCGGTCGCGGCCGTTTGCTGCGCCAGTTGGCGGTTGAGGCAGCGGTGTTAAGCGGGTTGAGCGGTGGCCTGGGATATGGCCTCGCAGCCCTGGTGTTGCTACCCTGGTTGCGCCAGTTCCACCCCCCGGCGCTGCCTCAACTCGCGCATCTTCATCTGAGTTGGACCGGTCTTGGTTTCGCGTCGCTGCTTACCCTGGGCACCGCGGCCTGGTTCAGCCTGGCGCCGGGATGGGAACTACTCCGGGTGTGGGGCGGCCGGCGCCTCCTAAGCACGGGGTGGAATCAAGGGGGAAGCACCCGCTCACGGATCTCGTCCAGCGTGGTTGTGATCGAGATGGCGGCCTGCATCGTGCTGCTCGTCGCCGCGGGATTACTGGCACAGAGCCTGGAGCGGCTGCAAAAGATCGATCCCGGCTTTGACGCCGCGCATTTGCTCAGCTTCCGCGCCTCGCTGCTGTTTAACACGCCGGCCGAATTCGCCGCCAAGGTGGGGTTCTTCCAGCGCTTGAACGATCGCTTACAAACCCTGCCCGGCGTCAAAGCCGCCGGCCTCAGCTCCGAGATTCCGCTGGAGGGCATAGCCGCCGCCACGGTCAACTTTTATGTGCCGGGAACGAGCGGCGCGGCGCTTCCCGATGTGGAGCGCCACCGCGCCGATTTCCATCGCGTACTTCCTGGATACTTTCACGCCCTGGGCACGCCGGTTGAGGGGCGCACCTTCACCGACGCGGACGGGCCGACGGCGGAACGTGTGGTAATTATCAGCCGTTCACTGGCGCGGTCCTTTTTCCCGGGCGATTTGGCTTTGGGGCATTCGCTCAGCTGGGGCCGCGGCGCGGTGAAAACGGTGCGCATCGTGGGCATCGCCGGCGATATTCATCAGCTTTCCTTGTCGCAGCCGCCGGGTTTCGATTTTTACGTGCCCGAACTGCAATCGCCGGCGGCAGAGATGAGCGTGGTGGTGCGCGCAGCGGGCGATTCGTTGGCGCTGCTGCCCGACGTGCGCCGCGTCATGGAGGAGCTTGACCCGCAGGTGCCGATCTACGACGTGGCGTCGATGCAGCAGCGTGTCGACGCGGCGCAAGCGCCCGATCGATTCCGGTCCCGCTTACTCGCCGCCATGGCCGTGCTGGCGCTGTTGTTGGCCGCGGCGGGCATTTACGGAGTTCTGGCGCAGCGGGTTGCGCTGCGGCGGCAGGAAATCGGTATTCGCATGGCGATAGGCGCCGAACCCGCGCAAGTAAGCCGGCAAATGATGGCGGATTCGCTCCGCCTGGCGCTGATCGGCATGGCGATAGGCCTTGCCCTGGCCTATCTTCTTAGCCGGCTTTGGTCCACCTGGCTGTACGATGCCCAGGCCGGCTCGCTGGCTACCTGGCTGACCGTGCCGCTGATTCTGGCGGCGGTTGCCATTGTGGCGAGTGTCATTCCCGCCCGCCAGGCCGCCGCGGTGGACCCAGCGGTCGTCCTCAAGCAATAACGAAGCGCCAACTATTGGTTGGCGTGGGGCATCTGCGTTACCTTGCCGTTTTCCGCGTCAAGGATCGAGATGCGGTTCGCGGTCAGCGTGCGTCCGGTGAGGCGCTCGACGTTGATCTTGTTTTGTTCGTAGGCGCTCTCGGCGTTGATCAGGTTGCTCTCGGCGGTGGTCAGGTTGGTCTGGTCGGTCAGCACCTGGGTGACGGTGGTGGCGCCGAGGTCGAGTTTCTTCTGGTCGGCGTCGAGCGTTTCACGGTTGAGGGTCGCGGCGTCCTGGAGCGCCAGAACTTGCGCGCGGCTGCTTTGCAGCGCGAATTGCGCTTGTTCGACGCTGATCACAATGTTATTGACCTGCTGCTGCTGCTGCAGGTACGACTGTTGCAGCGAGAGCTCGGCGCGCGCCACGTCGGCCTGGGCGCTACGGTTGCGCAGCGGAAGCTGCAGGTTCAAGCCCACCGCATAGCTGGGGAAGGTGTTGCCGAAAACATTGCCGAACGTCGCGCCATAATTGGGCTGCAGCGAATTGGCATTGTAGCTGCCGGTGAGGTTGAGCGCGGGCTTAAGCTCGTTCTCGGTCGCCTTCAGCGACATCTCGGAAATCGACAAATTGATGCGCGTCTCGGCCAGTTCGGGACGATACTGCAGCGCCAGCTTGACCAGGTCGCTGGCCGGCTCGATGGGTTCGTTGGCGGGCAGCGTGATCTTGTCGGTCGTGACCACGTCGGCATTGGCCAGAATCGGATCGGAAAGATTCTTGGTCACGGCGTTTTTCAATAGCAGGCCGTTGTACTGCAGGTTGGTCTGGGCCGCGATCAAGGTCTGCTGATTGGTGGCCAGCGTAGCCTTGGCTTGGGTGACCTGGAGCGGAGCCATGGTGCCGATCTGCACCTGGCGCTGGGTGTCGTTGAGAATCTTCTGCGCCAGGTCGACCGCTTCCTGGGCGACCTTGACGCTCTCGTTGGCGGTGACCACGTTCCAGTAGATATCCTCGACCTGGGCCACGGTGGCCATCACCTGTTGCGAAAAGGCGATATCGGCGATCTCGCGGTTGTCTTTGGCCTGAATCAGGTTGCGGCTGTTGAGCTCAATGCCAAAACCTTGAAGCAGCGGCTGGTTGAAGCTGAACGTCAACCCGCTGGTGAGCTGGGGATTGAAGAGGTTGCGGTTGCTGTTGTTGCTGCTCCGCGTATTGTTGTAGCCGACGTTGATGGTGCCGCCGGTGAGGAAACCCTGGCTAAAGCTGACATTGCCGATAAAGCTGTGGCTCTGCAGCGTTGGCACGCCGCTGACGACGATATTGCCCTGGGGCTGGACAGCGTCGGAAATACTGGAACTGAAATTGAGCACCGGATCAAGCGAGGGCACACCCGGGCCGCCACCCAGCGTTGAAGTCACGATGCCGCCCGCGCCAGCGCCAGCGCCGCCCGCACCGGTCGAAGTTCCACCCGCGCCTGAGCCGCTCGCTCCGGCCGCGCCGGTGGTGGCGCCGCCGCCCCCAGGGGTGCCGCTGACCACGCCGGTCGATACGCCGCGCGGCGCCGTGCCTGCTTTGGCCCGGAGAATGTCGGTGTCGGCGATGGGCAGGTTGTAGCGCTGAATCGCGATATCGAGATTGTTCTCAAGCGCCAAGGCAATGGCGTCGTTGAGGGAGAGAGTGAGCTTGCCGCCTTGAAGCAAGCTGACCAGCCGGCTGCTGTTATTCAACTGCAACTGGGCCACTGGAATCGGAGCCTGCCCGAACAACGTCTGCATCATGGGCCGGCCGCTGGCAAAATTGATGCCACTGGGGCTATGGTCAATACTGTGGTCCTGGGCTCCGGCGGGCGCGGCCGCCAAGCTAAACGCGGCGGCGATGGCAAGGGAGAGTAGGGAAAGGCGTCGCAAGCTCATGGGCAGGGTCATGGTGGTAGGGGTCTCGACAATACGGGCTAATTTAACTACGACGAAAATCCCTGGGACGTTTCACCTTCCGGCAGGGAATTGGCGTGCGGCCGTTCGCCACACCTTTCGGCGAAGCTATCATCATAACAGATGAGTGAGCCCCGCACCGTGCGCTTGCACCTTAGTTATGACGGGAGTGACTACCATGGTTGGCAGGTGCAGCCGGGGCAGGCGACGGTTCAGCAGGCCTTGCAAACCGCCCTGGCGCTGACGGTGGGAGAAACGGTGACTGTGCACGGCTCCGGACGCACTGATGCCGGGGTGCACGCCCTGGGCCAGGTGGCGCACGTAGTGTTGCATGAGGCGCGGCTGCCTTGCGCCAACCTGGTGAAGGCGCTCAACGCCCGCCTGCCGCCCAGCATTCGCGTGCTCGACGCCTCCGATGCGCCGGCCGGCTTTCACGCCCGCCACCACGCCCGTTCGAAGCTCTACCGTTACCGCATTTATCGCGAGCCTGTGGCCTCGCCCTTTCTGCATCGGTATGTTTGGCATTATCCCTATCCGTTGAACGAAACGAACCTTATGGCCGCCGCGCCGGCTTTTGTCGGCCGTCACGACTTCCGCTCCTTCACCGCCACGCCAGAACGCGGCGCGCCGCCTCTTGGAGATACCGTGCGCGAGGTGTTCCGTTCCGAGTGTGTGCGCACGGCATCGGAGCTGGTCTATGAAATCGAGGGCCAGGGCTTTTTGCATCACATGGTGCGGAATCTTGTGGGCTTCTTGATCGAAATCGGTCGCGGCAGCCGGCGCGCCGATGAGATTCCGGCGGTACTCGCGGCGCGCCGCCGGGCCGCCGCCGGCCCCACCGCGCCGGCGGCAGGGCTTTATTTGGTGGCGGTGCAATACTAGTGAAACCATGGCGGCCGAGTCCTCACCATCGCTAAACGTTGCCGACCTTGACGATGTGACGGTGGCGTGCCAACCCGCGCTCGAATTGCTGGCGACGCTCGAGCCCTGGATACAGCAACAGCAGCTCGCGGTCACCGCCGTCGCCGCTCCCACCGGCTTCGAAGGCCTGCGGGCGGAGTGGGTCATGCGCCAGTGGCAAGCGCTCGGCCTCGAGCCGCAGCTCGATGCCGCCGGCAACGTGGTGGCGGAGCGGGCCGGCACCGGTGCGGATAATGGCTTGGTCATGGTGTCGGCCCATCTCGACACCGCCTTCGCGCCCGGAACGGCGGTCCGCCCCGAGCGCCGCGACGGGCGATTATGGGCTCCCGGCATCGGCGACAACAGTGCTGGACTGGCCGCGCTGCTCGCGCTGGCGCGAGTGCTGCACCAGGCCCGGCTGCGCACCCCGCTCTCGATTTTATTCGTGGCCAACGTGGGTGAGGAGGGTGAAGGCGATCTTAAGGGCATGCGCCATTTGTTCTCCTCAGCCAGCCCCTACGCCGGTCGAATCCGTCACAGCATTGTTGTGGATGGCCCCGGCGCGGAGCAAATTACCTGCCAGGCGCTGCCCAGCCGGCGATTGAAACTCATCTTCGAGGCGCCGGGGGGCCATAGCTGGTCAAACCTGGGCGGAGCCAGCGCCATCCATGCGGCGGTGCGCACCGCCGCCGCGCTGCTCGCCCAGGTCGCGCCGCAGCCGGGCGTGCTGGGGTGCAATATCGGGGTTGTACAGGGTGGCAGCGCCCTCAACGCCATCGCCGCCGAGGCGATCCTGAAGTTGGATCTGCGCGCCAGCGACGCCGCCGGGCTCGAGACCTTGTCGCAAGCCGTGCGCCGCGCGATTGCCGCCGGACTGGAGCAGGAGAACGCCGCCGCCATCACCGGCGCGTCCCGCGTGCGCGTGGAACTCATCGGTGAGCGGCCGGCGGGGGACCTGCCCGCCGATTCAACGCTTCTCGCCCTGGTGCGCGCCGTGGACGAGCGCCTCGGAATCGGCAGCCGCCTGGAGCGAGCCTCGACCGACGCCAATATTCCGTTGTCGCAAGGCCGCTCGGCGCTGCGCCTCGGCGCCGGCGGTTCCGGCGGGGGCGCGCACACGTTGCAGGAATGGTACGATCCCGCGGGACGAACGCTCGCCCTCCAGCGCCTGCTTCTCATTCTGCTCGCCGCCTGCCGCCTGCCGTGAATCATCGCCGCCGCATTTTTCTCGCCGATGCCGCGCTGCTGGGCGTCACCGCCATCTGGGGCGTTACGTTCGTGGTCGTCAAGCGCGCGCTCGACGACGCCACGCCGCTGCTGTTCAACGCTGTGCGTCTGAGTCTGGCGGCGGTGCTGCTCGCCGCTTTTTATCGCCCCCGGTGGCGGCAGTTGCAGTCGGGAATGTGGCTGGCTTCGGGCGCGCTCGGCATCTGCCTCGCCACCGGATACGCTTTTCAGACAGCGGGATTGACACTCACCACGCCTTCGAAGTCGGCTTTCATCACCGGGTTGTCGGTGGTTCTCGTGCCCTTTCTGCTTGCCATCGGATGGCGCCGGCGTTTGGGGATCGCGGTCTGGGCTGGATCCGCCATGGCGGCGGCCGGGCTTTATTTCTTGATTCTGGCCGGGACCGCGGCACGGGGCGGCGGCTCGCACCGCGGCGATTGGCTGACGCTGGCGTGCGCGTTCGGCTTCGCCCTGCACATCGCCTTGCTTGGCGAATTCGCCCCGCGCTGGGGATTTCGCGATATTGCCGTTCTGCAGATTGGTTTCGCCGCCGTATTTACCTGGCTGATGATGCCGGTGGTCGAGCGGCCGGTCTGGCATTCCAGCCCGGCCTTATGGATGGCGCTGGCGGTCACGGCGGTGCTGGCCACCGCCGTCGCATTTACCACCCAGACCTGGGCCCAGCAGTTCACTCCCGCCTCGCACACCGCGGTAGTTTTTGCCGCCGAACCGGTATTTGCCTGGCTCGCCGCCATGTGGGGCTTCCATGAGCGCCTTCAGCCGGTGCAACTCGCAGGCGCCGGTCTCATCCTCGCGGCCATGATCGTGGTCGAGTACGGGCGCGCGGCTTAGTCGCCGTCGTGATCGTTTTCGGCCCGGACCAGGTTTTCCCATAAGCTGCCGTATCCGGTCCAGCGCATGGCGCGGCTGCTCGAAACGTGCACCTCGGGAACGTACAGTTTGCCATGGCCATAGGTGCAGATGTACTCGGTATGCGGAGTGCGCCCGAGCATCACGTGGCTCAACGTGCCTTCGCTGACCGGCATGCGCAACCGGCGGCAGCAGGTGCGGCAGCGGTACACCTGATCGGCCGCGCACAACCACCCCAGGCCGAAGCCGACGAGCACCGAAACGCCCGCCGCCAGGGTGTAGGGCAAATCGCTGCCGAAGCGCGGCCAGCCGGCCAGCAATCCGGTGGGCGCGGCGGGTACGAACCACAACGCCACGCGCCAGAACCACAAGACCAGAATGAGCGCGGTCAACAGTTTTGCCGCGAGCAGGCCCCAATAACGCATGTCACGCTATCCTTATCTTCCAGTATGAGACGAATTGTTTTCGGGTGGCTATGGATGTTGGCGATGGCAACCTCTCTCGCGGCGCAGGGTATCGGGCTTGATCGCGTTGCAGTGGGACCACTCGCCATTCACGACCATGTAGTGTTCGACTATCACTTCCGCGTGCTCAACGATCCTTTTCCTCATGAAACGAAGGAGGGCTATGCGTTCGATGGCGCCGACGTGGCCATGGCGATCGACTGGCACTGGGACAAGACCCAACTCCAGACCCGGCTGCGCGTTACGCCCGCCTCACGCACCCATTTCGCCTACGATCAGGACACCGATTTCGAGCCCAATACCAACTTTACCCACGGTAATGAAGGTGAAGCCAAGAGCAGGACGTTTGGAGTTGGCCAGTCGCTGCCGTTTTTCAGTCTCGGCCGCTGGGGCGCGGTCGGCCTCGATGAAGATTTCCTCCGGCAATGGACGCGCTACCACCAGGTCACGACCTACGACTTGAACACCAACCCGGCGCTTGCTTCGAACATCTTTACCAGGTTGATCAGCGAACAGGCAATCCTCTACGAATTGCGTTCGACGCTTACTTTAAGCGAGCGCCGCCAATGGGATGGCTGGACCGCTGAAGCCAAGCTGGGCGCAACCCCGGCCAGTATTGTGTGGCTGCACAACTATATTCCGGTGGTGCTTGCGGCGACGTCAACCGAAGTCTACGGCGGCTCCGCCCACATGGCATTAAGCCGCGGGCTCGGCAAATGGGGGGCCGGGTTCGACCTCGATGCCGGCCGCTACAACAGCTACCATCCCATCGCCGGCTTCCGCCGGGAGCAATTCAGCGTGGCGCTTTTGATATCGCGGTGAATTTATGAATATCGGCATCATTGGCGCGGGCAAAATCGGCGCAACACTGGCTGAGCTTTGGATCAAAGCCGGGTACGCGGTGCGCCTGGCGTCGCGCCACCCCGAGACGTTGGCCGGATTGACGAATCGGTTGGGACCGTCGGCCTCCCACGGCACGGCGGTGGAAGCGGCAAAATCCGGCGAGGTGGTCGTCATCACCGTGCCTCTGTCGGCGATACCGGGATTGGCCGCCGAGCTGAAGGGCATGCTCGACGGAAAGGTGGTACTCGACACCAACAACGCCTATCCGGAGCGGGACGGCGCGGTGGCGGCCACAGCCATGGCCGACCCCGCTGGAACTTCCGCCTGGGCCGCGGCATTATTTCCGAAAGCACGCTGGGTCAAGGCCTTCAACACGGTGTACTACAAGACTTTGGCCGGTGGATCTCCAAACCTGGGCATTCCCCTCGCGAGCGACGACACGGGCGCGCTGGAGGTGGCTGAACGGCTCGTGCGCGATGCCGGATTCGAGCCAGTGCGGGTAGGCGCCCTGGCGCGGGGCAGGGAATTCGAACCCGGCACGCCGGTCTACAATACCGGTATGTCCGCCGCCGAGGTCAAACGCCACTTGGGCGTGTAGCCAGGCGGTGACGACAGTAAGCGGGTCGCGCAGTGTAGCCGCGGCGGGGTCCGCGCCAATGAATGGAAGCGCGTGTGGCCGGGTGGCTGTCCTGGTCTTCAAAACCAGTGGGGCGTCCTTAGGACGTTCGATCGGTTCGACTCCGATGCGCTTCCGCCAGTTTTAAGCCGCAGGCGGGAGGCGCACTCCGCGAGCGGCGGTTCAATCATCCGCTTACTGGTGCACGGCCGGCGGGTTTGCCAATCGCGGCCAGAGCTGTGCCGGGTCGCTGAAGATGTCCGCTTCCTTGGCCGGCGCGATAAGCCAATCGCCTGCCGCCAGCTCGCGTTCGACTTGGTCGCGCGTCCATCCCGAGTACCCCAAAAACACGCGCAGGCCCGTGGCCGCGCGCTGCGCGTTGAGCGCCATTTCGATCAGCGGTTCGAGGGGCGTGAAATAGACGTCGTCCACGACATGACGGGCCTCGTGCAGCGCGGTTTCGCTATGCAAAATCGCAAACGGGTGGGCGGCTTCAACCGGCCCGCCCATGAAGATCGGATCCGTCCGCTGGGCCGCCGATGCGACTGTGGGTAAAGCCTGGGCCAAAGTCTTTTTCGACGGACGATTCAGAATGACTCCCGCCACTTCCTTGGGATTGACAGCTACGATCAGCACCACCGTTTGCTGGAATGTCGCATTGGCCACATGCGGGCCGGCGACGAGCAGCTTGCCCAGGGCAACGTCATTGGTACCCCGCGACTGCGCTACCGCTCCAGGCGCGAGCGACAGCGCCAGGACAATCAAGCCGACGATCGGTAGGCGCAAGTTCATGCGGAGGATAGCCGGAGCAACCCGACTCAAGAGTAGCTTGAAACGCGGCGCAATGGCCAACCACCCGTAACGGAGGGGAGCATGGGCCGGATGGCTATCCGGGTGGTCGTCTTGCGCGCCGGGTTCTTGTTTTGGCCTTCGCCGCTGGCCGCCGAGAGTTGGTAACGAGCAAGAAGGTAGAAGCAGACGGTGTTGGCAGGCAAGGTTATCATCGCGTGAACCCATTGAGACGGATAAATGTCACTCAGCGCATCAAAGGTAATGGGAATCCTCAACGCTGAAGACATTGAGGGACTGCTGGAATCAGGTGCGCCGCCTGACGAGTACGCCGGGGAGGCAGCGAGAATAGCCGCCGCCCTTGCGCAGGGTTCGTGGGCGGAGATAACGGAGGAGCACATTGCAGGCATTGTTCGGCGGGTCTGGTCAGAGCAATTTGGCCCCTTTTCGAGGGAGGACCTCCAGATGCGATCCAACGCATTCCTGGCTGTTGCGCGCCAAATCCTAGCCACCCGCTCAACGAAATGACTGAAGGTGATGGCTGAATTGTAATTAAGGGGGGCTCTTGGCCGATACTCTGGAACGGTTCATCGCGGCTCAAGCGGGTGTTTATGCCGAGGTGGTGCGGGATTTGCTGTCGGGATCAAAACGCGGGCACTGGATGTGGTTCATTTTTCCGCAACTGCGCGGGCTCGGACGCACCTCGACGGCGGAATTCTACGGCATCGCCTCATCGCTCGAGGCTCGCGACTATCTGGCGCATCCCTTGCTCGGCGGGCGCCTGCTCGAGTGCACGGCGCTGGTCAACCGCATTCAAAACAAGCCCCTGGATGAAATATTTCCGTTTCCTGACAACCTGAAGTTTCGCTCGTCAATGACGCTCTTTGGTTGCGTGGCCAAGGGAGACAAGGCCAGTGCATTTAACAATGCGCTCGCTCGATTTTGCGGGGGCGTCCCCGATCCGGAAACGGTGCGGCGCCTGGGGGATTCAACACCCGCTGCCACGTAAGCGGCGCGGGGGCTAGTGCCAATTAAAATTCCATTGGCTGCGCGAGCGTAATCTGCAGTTCGCCGTCGATCAGCGCGGCACCCAAGGCAGCGCAATTGGCGACGACCCAATCGGCGCCGGCGCGGCGGAGCTTGGCCGGATTCAGCGACGTGGCCAACGCGATCACGCGGGCACCCGCCGCCTTGCCGGACGCGACGCCGGCATCCACATCTTCAACGACAATGCACTGGGCCGGGGAGATGCCCAGGCCGCGGGCGGCGGTCTGGTACGGTTCCGGCCCGGGTTTGCCCTGCTTCACATCGTCGGCGGTGATAAAAAGCCTGGGCTCCGGCAAGCCGCCGGCGCGCGCCCGCGCCCGGGCCAGCGGCAGGGTGCAGGAAGTCACGATTGCCCACCGTTCCACCGGCAGGGATCGCAACAGTTCAATGGCGCCGGGAAGCGGCGCGATCCCGTCCACATCGGCCAACTCGCGGCGTTCGATCTCGCGATTTTCAAGGTCGTGATCGGCGTTGGGCAGATACTCGCGCACCGTCGTCAGGCTCGGGCGCCCGTGGGCGCGCGCGGCGACCTCGTCGGGATCGAAGCCATGTTCGGCGGCCCACGCCCGCCAGACGCGCTCGACCGCCGGCATCGAGTCAATCAATACGCCGTCCATGTCGAACAAGAGGGCCGAAGTGGTCACAGTAAGGGCATTCATCATTTGGTGGAGCGGCTCAACTGGTATTGCTGTATCTTAATGAAGTTTCATGTTGCTCCACGATCTTCGCGCGGCAGTGCTGGAGGCCAACCTGGAATTGGTCCGCGCCGGGTTGGTGTCGTTCACGTTTGGCAATGCGAGCGGCATCGACCGCGCCAGCGGCCTCGTCGCCATCAAACCGAGCGGCGTTCCCTATGAGCGCCTGACCCCGGCAGCGATTGTCGTCATAGACAGCGCGGGCAAGGTGGTGGAAGGGGGCCTGCGCCCATCGTCGGATTGGCCCACTCACCTGGCGCTCTACCAAACTTTTGCCGAAATCGGTGGGGTCGCCCATACCCATTCCGAGTTCGCCACCGCGTGGGCCCAGGCGCGGCGCGCCATTCCTTGCCTGGGCACGACCCACGCCGATTATTTTCACGGCCCGGTGCCGGTGACCGATTCCATGACGACGGAAGAAATCGCTTCCGGCTACGAGGCCAACACCGCGGCGGTGATCACGCGCGCCTTTCGCAGCATGGACTACCGCGCCGTGCCGGCCGTGCTAGTGGCGAATCACGGTCCCTTCACCTGGGGCGCAACCCCGGCCGAGGCCGCGCATCACGCCGGCGCGCTCGAGATCGTGGCGCGCATCGCTTATCGCGCTCGCGTCCTGAACGCAACCGCGCCGGAGATCGCCGGCGAACTGCATGACAAGCATTTCCGGCGCAAGCACGGCGACAGCGCCTATTACGGCCAGCCGGAGGATCGGCCATGATCCTCCTTGCCGCTCTCGCGCCCGTCTCCAGCAGCCTGGTGTCGCTGGCGCCGGTGGATATCGCCATCATCGTTTTCTACTTCGCCCTGGTCCTGGTGATCGGGTGGTACCTGCGCGGCCTTGCCACGACCGGCGAGGGCTACTTCATGGCGGGGCGGGAAATGACGGCCTGGGTTGCCGGCTTGAGCTTTCTGTCGGCCAACCTGGGCGCTTTGGAGTTGATGGGCTGGGCGGCGGCGACCTACCAGTACGGCATACTCGCGACCCATTGGTACTGGATCGGCGCGATTCCGGCCATGCTCTTCCTGGGCATCGTGATGATGCCGTTCTACTATATCTCCCGGACCCACTCGGTTCCCGGCTATCTCAAACTGCGCTTCGGCGAGCCCGCGCGCGCGTTGTCGGCGGTGACGTTTGCCTTCATGACGGTGCTGATGAGCGGCATCAACATGTACTCGATGGCGATCGTGCTGCGCGTGGTGCTGGGGTGGGATATCCATTTCAGCATCTGGGTGTCGTCCATCACGGTGGCGGTCTACGTCGCGCTGGGCGGGCTGGCCTCGGCGATCTTCAACGAGGTGCTCCAGTTTTTTCTGATTTGGGCCGGGGCGCTCCTGGTGCCCATCCTGGGCTTGATCGAGACCGGCGGGTGGTCGAATCTCAAGGCGCGCGTCGCGCACAACGCCGCGCCGGAGTACACCCACCTCTGGTCCACGCTTGGACATTTCAATTCCAACCCGATGGGCATTAACTGGATCGGCATCGTCTTCGGCCTGGGCGCGATCATTTCCTTCGGCTACTGGACGACCGACTTCCTGGTTGTGCAGCGCGTTCTGGCCGCCAAGGATCTGCGCTCGGCCAAACTCGCGCCCATCATCGGCGCCGGCTTCAAGATGGTGGTGCCGTTCATCGTGATTCTTCCCGGCCTGTTGGCGCTCGCGGTGCTGCCCGTGCACCTGACCAGCGAGGCAACCGCCATCGCGACCGGCGGCTACAGTTATAACGATGCCTTGCCGTTGATGCTGGCCCGCTATTTGGGGCCCGGCCTGCTGGGCCTGGGCATCACCGCTCTCATCGCCGGCTTCATGTCGGGCATGGCGGGCAACGTCAGCGCCTTCACCACCGTCTGGACCTACGACATTTACCGCGCCCTCTTCCGCAAGCGCGCGCCCGATGCGCATTACGTCGCCATGGGCCGCTGGAGCACGGTCGCCGGCGTCCTCATCAGCGTCGGCACCGCGTACCTTGTCATGCAGTTCGCCAGCATCATGGACTACGTCCAGGCGCTGTTCAGCTTTTTCATCGCGCCGCTGTTCGGCACCGTGATTTTAGGCATGTTGTGGCGGCGCGCCACCAACGCCGGCGGCTTCTGGGGATTGCTCGCGGGTACCGGTTCCTCGGTCGGTATGTGGCTCTGGGTGAAGCTCGACCCCAGCGCGCTCCGCTATGTGGCCATGTCGCCCGACGCCAAGGACATGGCCGAAAACATGTACCGCGCGCTCTGGTCATGGATCATCTGCGTCGCGGTGACTGTCATTGTGAGCCTGGCAACGCGGCCGCGGCCGGCGGCCGAGCTCGCCGGGCTGGTGTACGGCGAAACCGACATTCCAAGCGACGCCGGTTACCCACTCTACCAGCGGCCCATATTCTGGGCGGTTGTAGTCGCCACGGTATTCATCGTGCTCAACATAATTTTCTGGTAACCAACATGGCAGCGCGGCAAATCTCAATCTGGTTCTTCATTGGCATCTCGCTGCTCGGCAACGGCCTGCTGATCACCGGCGCGGGCGTGCACGAATGGCTGGTGCCGGCGTTTGCGCCGCACGTGATGCTGGGGCATCTGCACGCCAACCTTTGGTGGGGACTCATGTTGCTGGTCATCGGCGCCTGGTACTGCATCCGCTTCGCGCCCACCAGGGCAAAAGGGAAGGGAAGCCAATGAAGTTTGGCGTAATTGTCGGCAACCGCGGCTTCTTCCCCGATCATCTCGCGCGCAGCGGGCGCGACGAAATGCAGCGCGTGTTGCAGGCCGCCGGACACGAGGCTGTCGTCCTCACGCCGGAGGAGAGCAAGCACGGCGCGGTGGAAACGCGCGCCGAGGCCCATCGCTGTGCCGAACTCTTCAAACGCCACGCCGCGAGCCTGGACGGTGTCATCGTTACGCTGCCGAACTTCGGCGAAGAGCGAGCCATTGCGGACACCTTGCGCGAGGCCGCGCTGGGCGTGCCGGTGCTGGTGCAGGCCACGCCCGATGAACCCTCGAAAATGACCATCGCCGCCCGGCGCGACAGCTTCTGCGGCAAAATGTCGGCCTGCAACAACTTGCGGCAGTACGGCATCGCCTACTCGCTGACTTCGCTGCACACCGTCGCCCCCGACTCGCCCGAGTTTGGCCGCGACCTGGAATGGTTCGCCGCCGTATGCCGCGTTGTGAATGGCCTGCGCCAGCTGCGGGTGGGCGCGATCGGGGCGCGTCCAACCGCCTTCAACACCGTGCGTTACAGCGAAAAGCTGCTGGAAGCGGCAGGAATCTCGATCGAGACGCTTGATCTATCGGAGGTGTTGGGACGCATCGGCCGCATGAAGGACGACGAGGCCCGCGCCAAACTGGCGGCGATCCACAGCTACGTGGATACCGGCGCGGTGCCCGAAGCGGCGCTGCTGAAAATGGCCAAGCTGGGCGCCGTGATCGACGCCTGGATGGCGGAGACCGAGGTGGCCATCTCGGCGGTGCAATGCTGGACTTCGATGGAAGAGAACCTTGGCGTCGTGCCATGTACCGTCATGAGCATGATGAGCGACAAGCTGCTCTCCAGCGCCTGCGAGGTGGACATCTGCGGTGTGATCGCCATGCACGCCTTGCGCCTGGCCTCGGGCACGCCCTCGGCGCTACTCGATTGGAACAACAACTATGGCGGCGATCCCGACAAGGCGGTTTGTTTTCACTGTTCCAATCTGCCCAAACATTTTTTCAAGTCGGTCAAGATGGATTTCCAGGAGATCATCGCCGGCACGGTGGGCCGCGAAAACACCTTTGGCACCTGCGTCGGTCAAGTCAAGGCCGCGCCCATGACGTTCGCGCGTTTTTCGACCGACGACAGCGCCGGGCGCATTCGCGGCTACGTGGGCCAGGGGCGCTTCACCGACGATCCCCTGTCAACCTTCGGCGGGGCGGGCGTGGTTGAGATCCCCGGATTGCAGCGCCTCCTGCGCCGCATTTGTGAACAAGGCTTCGAACACCACGTCGCCGCCAACCTGTCCAGCGTGGCTTCGGCGGTCCAGGAAGCGACCACCAAATACCTGGGCTGGGACATGCATCACCACACGGCCTGAATACGAATGGCGGCGCGATGGCAATAGTCGCAGGCGTTGATTTCGGCACCCTTTCCGTGCGCGTCTCCATCGTGGACAGCGCGCGGGGCGTGCTCGGCAGCGCCACCGCCGACCTGCCGCTGCGTCGCACCCGCGAGGATCCCGAACATGCAACCCAATCGCATGCCGATCACATGCGCGGCTTGCAGGAAGCCATGGCAGGCGGGCTGCGCTCCGCGGGAGTGGCCGGGAGCGCCGTCAACGCGCTCGCCTGCGCCACCACGGGCTCGTCAGTCATTCCGGTGGATGCGGGCATGCAGCCGCTGGGAGATTATTACCTCTGGTGCGATCACCGGGCCAAGGGCGAAGCCGAGGAGATCACCGCCGCGGCCAACGCGCAGGGGCTCGAGGCGATTGCCTGGTGCGGCGGTGTCTATTCCTCGGAGTGGGGATTTTCAAAGTTAATGCACTGGCTCCGCCACAACCCCGAGGCACGGCCGCGCTTTGGCTCGGCGTTCGAACACTGCGATTTCGTTGCGGCTACGCTCTGCGGCGTGACCGAGCCGCGCCGGGCAAAGCGCAGCATTTGCGCCATGGGGCACAAATGGATGTGGAATCCCGCTCTGGGCGGGTTGCCTCCTGAAAAATTCCTGGCGGGCGTGGATCCGCTCCTCGCCGGCGTGCGCGCCATGCTCGACGGCGAGTACGCGACCTCCGACCAACTCGCCGGTCTCTTGTCGCCCGAATGGGGCGCCAAGCTCGGCCTGCGCGCCGGCATACCCGTGCCCGTCGGCGCCTTCGACGCCCATTGGGACGCCATCGGTGCCGGTGCCAGGCTCGGCGACATGGTCAATGTCATCGGCACCTCGACGTGCATGATCGGCATTGCCGCCGCGCCGAACCTGGTGCCCGGGGTCTGCGGCGTGGTCGAGGGCAGCGTGCATCCCGCCCGCACCGGAATCGAAGCCGGGCTGTCCGCGGTGGGTGACATTTTCAGCGCCATCGCCGTCAGAGCCGGCACGACGATCGAAGCCTTGGGTGCCGGACTCGAAAATTACCGTGCCGGCCAAACCGGGCTCCTCCGGCTGACCTGGGACAACGGGGATCGCACCGTGCTGGTAAACCCCAACCTGCGGGGAATTACCCTGGGATGGAATCTGCAATCCACAGCCCGGGACGAGTTGTTTGCGGCGATCGAAGGCACCGCCCTGCATACGCGGGTCATACTCGACCGCATGGCCGAGCACCGAGTCGAGGTGCGCCGGCTGATCCACGCCGGCGGCATCCCGCCGAAGAATCCATTGCTGAACCAGGTCTACGCCAATGTTCTGCAATGCCCGGTTTTGGTTCCCGAGCGCGGCCTGGCCGGCCTGGGCGCAGCCATCTTCGCCTGTCAGGCAGCCGGCGCCCACCCCACGCTCGAAGCGTCCCAGGACGCGCTCTGCCCGCCCTACCAGGTCTTCACGCCCGAACCCGCCGCGGCCGAGGTCTACGACCAGCTTCACGAAATTTTCCGCCGCCTCTACTTCGCCTTCGGCGCCCCGGCGTCGTCTTCAGTTCGATTCGGAGACGTGCTGCCGAGGTTAATCGAATTAGCGGGAAGAGCGGGGCACCCTTAGGCGGGGATTGACCAGGCGCAGCCCGCCCGCCTAGCCTGAACCGGTGGCGGCTGCCAATCTCGCCCCGAACGTGAGCTTGCCTTTGTGGCTGGGGCTGAACCTCACGCCCGGGCTCGGGCTGCGCGGTGTCCACAAGCTTCTGGCGCAATTTCGCGATGCCGCGGCCATCTATTCCGCCTCGCTCACCGAACTCGAATCCTGCGATATCACCTCGGCCGTAGCCCAAAGTTTGCATAGCGGGCGCTCCGCCGCGCTGGGGGCTGAGGAAGCCGAAAGCGCCGCCCGGCTCGGCATCAGGGTCATTACCCTGGGTGATCGTGAGTACCCGGAGCTGCTGCGCGAGATCCATGATCCGCCCGTCGTCCTTTATGTACGCGGACGCGTTGACGCCCTCGACGCCTTTGGCGTAGCCTCGGTCGGCACCCGCCATCCCACGCTTTATGGCAAGCTCATGGCCGAAAAGCTCGGCCGTGATTTGGGGCAGTGGGGGCTCACCGTCTTTAGCGGATTGGCCCGCGGGATTGATGCCATCAGCCAGCGGGCCTGCCTGGAAGCCAACGGAAGCACAGTGGCGGTCATGGGCACTGGGGTCGACATTGTCTACCCCTCTGAGAACCGCAAACTGGCTGAGGCCATCGTTGCGGGTAATGGCGCTCTGGTATCCGAATTCCCCCTGGGCACCATTCCCGCGGCGCAAAACTTTCCCCTTCGCAACCGCGTGATCAGTGGGCTCTCACTGGCCGTCCTGATTGTTGAAGGCGGCGAGTTCAGCGGTTCGCGCATCACCGCCCGCATGGCGCTCGAGCAAAACCGTGATGTCTACGCCGTACCGGGCATGGCCACGCAAAAGCAGGCCTGCTTGCCGAATATGCTGATTAAGCAGGGCGCGAAGCTGATCACCGACATAACCGACATCATCGAGGAATTGCCTAGCGCGGTGCGCGTCCGGCTCACCCCTCCGCCCCCCGTGGTATCGTTATCGAGCCAGTCCGCCGTGCCCGATGCGGCCGCCGGTGAGGCCATGCAGTGGCAGGCTGTTCTAAAGGTTTTGGCCACCGACGAAACCAGCCATGTTGACGAAATCGTAAATCGGCTGGAGAATAAGCTTTCCGCCCCTGAAATTCTTACCGTACTTTTTGACCTCGAGTTGGCGGGGCGCGTCAGGCAATTTCCCGGAAAAAAATATTTAAGGGTAAGCTAAAGGTGCTGCTGGCTAGATGCTGGCGGCGGCCAGCGGGTGGAAGACCACTCCCATAGCCATGGCAAAATCCATCGTCATCGTCGAATCTCCCGGCAAGGCCAAGACCATTGCCAAGTACCTTGGGCCCGAGTACGAGGTCCTGGCCTCGATTGGCCACGTCATGGATCTGCCCAAGCGGGTACTGGGTATCGACATCGAAAACCACTTCGAACCCACCTATGTAGTCATCCCCGGCAAGGAAAAGGTGCTGGCCCAACTTAAGAAGGAAGCCAAGAAGGCCAAAGCCATCTACCTCGCAGGTGACCCCGACCGCGAAGGTGAAGCCATTTGTTTCCACTTGGCCCACGAGCTTAACGGCGACGGCGCTTCAAAAAAGCCCATGCAACGGGTGGCGTTCAACGAGATCACCAAAAAAGGCGTTCAGGAGGGTTTTGCCCACCCCGGCGCGGTGAACCAGGATTTGGTGGATGCCTACCAGGCGCGCCGCGCACTTGATCGCATCGTCGGCTACCAGGTTTCACCCCTGCTTTGGGACCGCGTGCGCCGCGGCATCTCGGCTGGACGCGTTCAAACCCCGGCGCTGCGCATGGTAGTGGACCGCGAGGCGCTCATCAAGGCCTTCGTCAAGCAAGAGTACTGGACGATGGACGCGCATCTCTCCGCCGGCAAAGCTCCCTACTTCGACGCCCGTTTGAGCCGCCGCTATGACGCCGCCGGCAAGCTGCCCAAGGAAGAGTTGAAGATCGAAAATGGTGAGCAGGCCGACGCACTTCGTAAAGCGCTTGAAGCCTCAATCTACACCGTGCGAACGGTCGAGACCAAGGAGCGCAAGCGCAACCCGCTGCCGCCTTTCATCACCAGCAAGTTGCAACAGGACTCCGGGCGCAAGCTCCGCTTCAGCGTCAAGCGCACCATGATGATCGCGCAGCGCCTCTATGAAGGTGTTGAGTTGGGCAAAGAGGGATTGCAGGGATTGATCACCTACATGCGCACCGACTCGACTCGCGTCTCCGAGGACGCGCTCGTCGAGGCGCGCCAATTCATCGGCCAGCAGTACGGCGCCGCCTACTTGCCCGAACAGCCCAACCGCTTCGCCAGCAAGAAGGGCGCGCAGGATGCCCACGAAGCGATTCGCCCCACCTCGGCCTTGCGCGATCCGGAAACGGTGAAGAAGTACCTGGGCGAAGACGAATATAAGGTCTATAAGCTGATCTGGCAGCGCTTCGTCGCCTCGCAAATGCCGCCGGCGATTTTCGACCAGACCGCGATTGACATTCAGGCCGCGGCCAAGAACGGCGACAAATTTCAGCTCCGCACGACCGGTTCGGTGCTCAAGTTCGACGGCTTCCTTAAGATCTACGAAGAGAGCAAGGACCAGTCCGACGACGAGGACGAGGCGCTCAAACATAAACTGCCCCCGCTCACCGCCGGCCAGGAGCTCAAGCTACTCTCGGTCAAGAGCGAACAGCATTTTACCGAGCCCCCGCCGCGCTACACCGAAGCCTCTCTGGTCAAGGATTTGGAAGAGAAGGGAATCGGCCGTCCCTCGACCTATGCGGCCATTCTGACCACGATCCAGGACCGTGGCTATGTCACCAAGGTGGGCGGCAAGTTCCATCCCACTGAACTCGGAACGGTGGTGACCGAGCTGCTGACAACGAATTTCAAGGATATCTTCGAGCTGCAGTACACCGCCCAAATGGAAGAGAAGTTGGACGAAATTGAAGAGGGCCGGGAAAAATGGACTGATACGCTCGCCGACTTCTATCGCCGCTTTTCGGCCAACCTCGAATTCGCCGAGAAGAACATGCAGGATTACAAACGCATGGAAACGCCCACCGAGCAGGTGTGCGAGAAGTGCGGCAAGCCGATGGTGATCCGCTGGGGCAAACACGGATCGTTCCTCGCGTGCAGCGGCTACCCGGAGTGTACCAACACGCGCGAGGTCTCGCTCGATTCCGCCGCCGATCTCGACTCGGCCGACAGTGGGCAGCACGAAAAGGAAGAGTTCTGCGACAATTGCGGCCGGCCGATGGTTTTGAAGCGCGGGCGGTTTGGCCAGTTCTACGCTTGCACAGGCTACCCGGATTGCAAGACCACGCGCCGCCTCGACGCCGGCCAGAAACAGCAAGACCGTAAACTTGACGAAGCATGTCCGCAATGCGGCAAGAACCTGGTGGTCAAGCATGGCCGGTTTGGCGAGTTCACCGCCTGCTCGGGGTACCCGGATTGCAAGTACATCAAGCAGAATCTGGTCGAAGGCTTCAAGTGCCCGAAGTGCAAAATCGGCGATGTGGCGGAGAAGCGGAGCAAGCGCGGCAAGACATTCTTTAGCTGCACACGGTACCCGGAGTGCGATTTCAGTCTGTGGCAGCGCCCGGTGCCTGAGACGTGCCCCAATTGCCGCTTCCCCTATCTGGTGAAGAAATTTTTGAAAGCCGGGCCGACGATTGCCTGCCCCAACGAGGGTTGCGGGTACGAGCGCCCCGCCGAACCCGACAGTGCCGCCGAGAATGCCCCGGCTCCGGCCGGCGTGACCACCCATTAGATTTTATTTTGTAGCTTGGCGTTGGGTTGGGAATCTGTAGCGTAAGTAGGTGGAGAACCGGCCAGGCTTGAATTCGTGTATCATGGCTGACAGGTTCTCTGCTGTTTCTAAGACCTGATTGCAGGACCCACTTTAAGGAGACTTAATACATGAAGAAGACCCTCAGCCTCGCGACCATGGTTGCCACCTTCGGCCTCATGAGCTTCGCGTTCGCGGCTCCCACCACAGTGCGGGGCTACATTATGGACAAGAACTGCTCGACCAAGGCTGCCATGAAAGGCAACGTTGAGTGCGCCAAGAGCTGCATCGGCAAAGGCTCGCCGGCGGTTCTGGTCGAGGACAATGGCACCGTGCTGGCGATCGCCAATCAGGATAAGGTTGCCGATGTCGCCGGCGAGCACGTAGCCGTGACCGGCGAAGTCGCCGATGGTTCCATCACCGTCGATAGCGCCAAGGTCGTGCCTGCCCGCAAGAAGAAGGCCGCTGCCAGCAAGTAACCGACACTACCAAAGTTAGCCTTTTAGGGACGGATTGAATTCCCACTGGGACTTCAGTCTGTCCCTTTTTTATTCTCAAGGATCAAGCCAGCGATGGCCGCGGCGGCGTCGCGATGCGCGAAGTTTCGAACCGCCGCCGCCATCCGCTGGCGCTGCGCACGGTCGCCCAGCAGTGCATTAACTTCCTTCGCCAGGCGCTCGGGGGTTAACTCCGCCTGCGGCAGCAGGACCGCCGCCCCGGCCCGCGCGTAGGCTTCCGCGTTCCGAAGCTGGTGCTGGTCGGCCGCTGTCGGCAGCGGAATCAATACCGACGGCTTGCCCGCCGCGGCCAACTCGCCCAACGTGCTGGCCCCCGCCCGCGCTACTACCACTTGGGCGGCCCGCATGGCCCCCGCCATGTCGGCAATGAAATCGTCGGCGCCGGTCTGCCGCCGCAACGCCGTCCCCGGCGGCAGCCGCTCGGCCAGTTCGCCGGCAGCGGCGTTAATCGCACGCGCTCCCTGGCTTCCGCCGAAAACAAGAACCGAGGCGTTTGCCGGCTCGTCATTTTCTAATGCGCCTTCGCCGGACCGGGGAAAAAACTCGGCGCGCACTGGAATGCCGGTGACCAATGCGTGCTTGAACTGCCGCGCGGTCTCGGGGAAATTCACCGCCGCCGCCCGCGCCCATCGCGCCGCCAAACGGTTGGCCAGCCCGGCGCTGGCGTTGACCTCGAGCAATACCACCGGAATGCGCAGCACGAGCGCCGCCGCCAATGCCGGCCCCGAAGCGTAGCCACCAATGCCAAACACCACGTGCGCCCGCGTCTGGCGCAGAATGCGCACGCACTGGCCGATGGCTATCGGTAACTGCGCCGCCGCCCGCAGGCGCCGGGCCAATCCGGTTCCCTTCCACCCGGCGATCGCAATAAGCCGCAGGGCAAAGCCGGACGCCGGTACCATTCGCGCCTCAATTCCGCGCGCCGTGCCGACGAATGTTATATTGCCCGCATCTATACCGCGCTCGACCAGAGCGCGCGCCACCGCCAAACCCGGGATAAGATGCCCTCCCGTGCCCCCGCCCGCGATGACGACGTTATGTGTGCTGGCTGACATTCAGGAGAACGCCGACCGCGGCAAGGGTGAAGATCAACGACGAGCCGCCGTAGCTGATGAAGGGGAGAGGGATTCCCTTATTGGGCACCAAGCTCACCACCACGCTAAAGTTGATCAGCGCCTGCACCACGACCATGGCGGTTACGCCCACCGCCAGCAGGCGTCCAAAATCGTCGGGTGCGCGCCGCGAAACCCTAAGGCCGCGCCAGAGAAAGGCGAGGAACAGCAGCACCAGGGCGCTGGCGCCGATGAAACCAAACTCCTCTGACACCACAGCGAAAATAAAATCCGTGTGCGGCGCCGGCAGGAAGAACAGCTTTTGACGCCCATTCATGAGCCCTAGCCCGGTCAGTCCGCCGCTGCCCACCGCAATGAGCGATTGCACCACCTGGAATGCCGCCCCGCGCGCCTCCTGCCAGGGATGCAAAAACGCCAGCACCCGCTCCCGCCGGTAGGCGACGTGAAACACCAAGACATAGAGCACCGGCAACGTTGCCAGAATGCCGTACCCGAACCAGCGCCAGCGCAATCCGGCGACGTACAGCATTGAAGCCGCGATCAAGGCCAGCGCCACCGTGGTTCCCAGATCCTTGGCCGCCACCACCAGGCAGCACAGCATCGCCAGGTATACCACCGCGGGCGCCAGCGTGGGCCACTCATTGATTTTCGAAAGGCGGGATTCGAGATAAAACGCGAGAAACAATATCAGCGTCGGCTTGGCCATCTCCGAGGGCTGCAGCGAAAGCGGACCGAGATGAATCCAGCGGTGGGTATTGTGGGTGCGGTCGAGAAAGAATACCGCCGCCAACAGGAACAACGTTACACATAGCAAAAAATACACCACGCCCGGGTCCTTCAACCTGCGGTAATCAATCCGCATGATCATGAGCATGGCGGCGATGCCGATCACCGCCCCCAGGGCCTGCCGCGCGACAAAACCGTAGGGTGACTGATCCCGCGCCGCCGCCATCAGGGCGGAGGCGGAGAACACCATTACCAGCCCGAACGTGACCAGCACCAGCGTGATCGCGAACAGCAGGCGGTCATAGGCAAGGCGCTTGGGCATTGGCTAGGGTAGCGCCGCCACCAGCGCCTTGAAAACCTGGCCGCGATGGGCGTAGTTGTGGAATTGGTCGAAACTGGCGCACGCGGGCGCCAGGAGCACCGTGTCCCCCTCGGTGGCTTCGTTCGCCGCCGTCGTCACCGCCTGGTCGAGGGTGCCGCAGCGCGTCACCTTTATGCCGGCCGCGCTCAACTGGGCGGCAATTTTCTCGGTTGCCGCGCCGATCAGCAGCACCCCCTTGGCGCGATCCGTCAGAAGGGGAGCCAGCGGCGTGTAGTCGCTGCCTTTGTCCTTGCCGCCAAGGATCACCCAAACCCGCTCGGGGAAGGCTTCCAGCGCCTTGATCGTCGCATCGACGTTGGTGGCCTTGGAGTCGTTGTAGTAGTTGACGCCGTGCCGATTCTCCACGAATTCGAGCCGATGCTCGACCGCTTTGAACTCCCGCACCGCCTTACGGATCGCCCCGGCCGCCTTCGCGCCTTCGAGCAAACATGCCATCGCCACCGCCGCCAGCACGTTTTCCAAATTGTGCGCGCCACGCAGCGGAATCTCCTCGACCGGCAAGATTGGGTGACGCTTGCCTTTATCGACCCAGATGATCTGACCACCCTCGACGGCGGTGCCCGTCTGCTTATCCAGCGCGTAGGGAGCGAACCAAACCACCTGGCTGGCTACGCCCGCGGCAAACTGCCGGCACCAGATGTCATTGGGGTTGAGCACGGCGAAATCGTTCGCCGTCTGATTCATGAAAATACGCTGTTTGGCGGCGGCATATGCTTCCATGGTGCCGTGGCGGTCGAGGTGGTCGGGCGAGAGGTTGAGCACGCAGGCGATATGAGGATGAAACGTCGCCACCGTCTCCAACTGAAAGCTCGAGACCTCAATCACGTTGATCGTCTCCGGGGTCGAAGTCTCGACCAGGTCCACCAACGGCGTGCCGATATTGCCGCCCAATTGCACGTGGCGTCCGCATGCGGCGAGAAGCGCGCCGGTCAGCGTGGTGGTGGTGGTCTTGCCATTGGCACCGGTGATGGCGACAACCGTTCCTTGTAGAAAGCGCGCCGCCAGCTCAATTTCACCCCATACCGGAATGCCAAGAGAACGGGCGCGCCGCAACTGCGGCAGGTCGGCGGGAACCCCAGGCGAGACCACGATCAGTTCGGCGTCCAAGAATGAGTGTTCGCGATGCCCGCCGGTCTCGATGGCCACGCCGGCGGCGAGCAGCCGGGGTATTTCCTCGCGCAAATCGCTCGCCGCGCGCATCTCCGATACCACCACCCGCGCCCCGCGGCGGCGCAGGAACAAGGCCGCCGCCATGCCGCTCGCGGCCATGCCGGCGACGAGAATCCGTTTGCCGTTGAGTTCCATAAGCTAGCGCAATTTTAGCGTGGTCAGCGCGAACAGCGCGAACACCCCGGCCAGGATCCAGAAGCGGGTGATGATCTTCGATTCGCTCCAGCCCATGTGCTCGAAATGGTGGTGGATCGGCGCCATCTTGAAAATGCGCTTGTGGCGCAGCTTGTAGCTGCCCACCTGGAGGATGACGGAGACCGCCTCCAGCACGAAGATGCCGCCGATGAAGGGCAGCAGCAGTTCCTGCTTGATCAGAATCGCCACCGTGCCGATCGCGCCGCCGAGCGCCAAGGATCCGACGTCCCCCATAAAAATCTCCGCCGGATGCGCGTTGTACCAGAGGAACCCGATCGAGGCCCCGACCATCGCCCCGCCAAAGATCGTCAACTCCCCGACCTGCGGCATCTTTTCAATTTCGAGATAGGTGGCAAACAGCGCATGCCCGCTGATATAGGTCAGCACCGTGAGCGCGCCGGCGGCGATAATGGTGCAGCCGATGGCCAGTCCGTCAAGTCCGTCGGTCAAGTTCACCGCGTTCGACGAGCCCACCACCACCAGCACCACGAAAGCGATGAACGGCAGGAACGCGACCAGATACAGGCTGGGGTGGCCGGTGAGCGCATTGAAAGCCAGGTTGGGCCGGTAATTCTTGAAGAAGGGAACCACAAGCCTGGTTGAGTAACGTCCCTGATGGTTGAGCCAGACCAGGATTAACGCGATTACGACTCCGACCAGCGCCTGGGCCAGGAGCTTCTGCCGCGACGTCAGCCCCAGGTTGCGCTTGCGCCTCAGCTTGGCAAAGTCATCCACGAATCCAATCGCTCCGAAAGCAATGACGGAGAATATCGCGATCCAGATGAATGGATTGGTCAAGTCGGCCCAGAGCAGCGTCGGCACCAGGATGGCGATATTGATCAGCACGCCCCCCATGGTCGGGGTGCCGGCCTTCTGGAGGTGCGATTGCGGTCCATCCTCGCGGATGAACTGGCCGATCTGAAACTGCTTCAGGCGGTTGATGAGCCACGGTCCCAGCGCCAACGCGATGAACAGGGCGGTGATGCCGGCAAAGGCGGTGCGAAACGTGAGAAAACGAAAAACCCGCAGCGGGGTGTAGAAACGGAACAGTTTTTGATAGAGGAGCCAGTAAAGCATGCGGAATGGCGGCGGCGGTTAGGGGTTGGGTATTGCGTCCTCAAGATGGATAGAATGGCTCGCCTTAAACAACACCACGTCTCCGGGTTGGAGCAGCGACGCGAGACCGTCGCGCGCCTCGAGCGCCGTGGCAAAAAATCGGGCCACGCCGGAAAAGCCTCGCCGACGGGCCTCGTCGAGAAGGAAGCGGGCGTCGCCGCCCACCCCGACCAGGGCGTCCAAATTGGGCAGGGCCGCCGCCGCCGCGCCCACCTGGCGATGCAGAGCCTCCGATTGGCGGCCCAACTCGCGCATTTCGCCCAGCACGGCGATATAGCGCCGGCCCGGCAGTCCGCGCAGGGTTTCGAGCATGAATTCCATGGCTTCCGGGTTGGCATTGTAGCAGTCATTGATGATGGTGAGACCGCGCCGCGATAATATTTCTCCGCGCCCGGCGAGTGCCGGCATAGCATCGAGAGCGGCGGTGGCATCATCAACGCCGATTCCAAAAAGCCCGCCCGTGGCGATAGCCGCGGCGCGGTTTGCCGTGGCGCGCGGGGCGCAGTAGGTCACCACCGTGGCCGGCAAACCATCGCCAAAGCGCGCTACCCGAGGGTCGGCGGCGTTGAGCACCAGCGTACCGCCCGCGGGAATGGCCAGCGCCAACTCGCGCTTGGCTTCCGCCACCGCTTCAATCGAATCAAAATGCCCGATGTGGGCGGTGCCGACATTGGTGAAGACGCCTATGTTGGGGGCGGCAATCTCCGCCAGGCGAGCGATCTCGCCGGCGTGGTTCATGCCCATCTCAACCACTGCAACGTCGTGCTCCGGGCGCAGCCGGAGAAGCGTCAGCGGCACGCCGAAATGGTTATTCAAGTTGCCCTGGCTCTTGAGCACGTTCCTCCGAGTCGCGAGCACCGCCGCGATCATTTCCTTGGTGGTGGTCTTGCCGGCTGATCCTGTGATGGCCACCACCGTCTTGCCCCATTTCATGCGCGCCTGGTGCGCCAGGTCCTGAAAGGCCCGCAGCGTGTCGGGTACCACCTGCAAGCGCGAGTGGAGGATCTCAGGTATTCGTCCGACCGATGCCTCCTCGACCATGGCGGCCGAGGCGCCACGTTCGAGGGCCGCGGCCACAAAATCGTGGCCGTCGTGGGTCTCCCCGCGCAGCGCGATGTACAGGTCGCCGGGGCGCAGGGTGCGCGAATCAATGCTAATGGCTGGTGGGTTCATTCCTTCCACCCCAGCTCAGCCAGCGCGGCGCCGGCTTCGGCGGCATCGTCGAAATCGATCCGCTGATCGCCGATGATCTGGTAGTGTTCGTGGCCTTTGCCGGCAATGATAACGATGTCACCCGGCCGCGCTTCGGCCACGGCTAAACGGATGGCCGCATGGCGGTCGGGGTCGTGAAGGGCCTCGGGTGAGCCGGACAGAATCTCGGCGATGATCGCTTCCGGCTTCTCCGACCTGGGGTTATCGCTCGTGACCATCACCCAATCGGCAGCCTGGGCAGCGGCCCGCCCCATCAACGGGCGCTTGCCCCGATCGCGATCCCCGCCACAACCAAAAACCACCAGCACCCGCGCCGGCCGCGGCGCGAGTTCGCGCGCCAGCGCCAGCAGATGCGCCAGCGCGTCAGGCGTGTGGGCATAATCGACGGCAACCATAAATGGCTGTCCGCGGAAGACGCGCTCGAATCGCCCCGGGACCCGGGTCAGGGCCGCCATGCCGCGGCGCTGCGCGGCCTCATCAATGCCGAGCGCCCGTGCCACGCCCAGCGCGGCCAGGGTGTTGAGAACATTGACACGGCCCAGCAGCGGCGTGGCGAAACTCTGGCCATTCACTGCGAAGCGCGACCCCACCGGCAAGTACTCGGCCTCACTGGCGCGCAGGTCAGCCGCCGATGAAAATCCAAACCGCCGCACCACGCCTTGGTAGCCCTCAAGCATTGTCTGCGCGGCCGGGTCATCGGCATTGACCACGGCTTGTGGTGGCGGCGGTGCGCCCAGACCGGTGAACAGGCGGTGCTTGGCCGCCCGGTAATTTTCCATGCTGCCGTGGAAGTCGAGATGGTCCTGGGTCAGATTGGTGAACACTCCGACCTCGAAGGGACAGCTCCATACCCGCTCCATCGCCAAGGCGTGCGATGAAACCTCCATCACCGCGGCGCCGCAGCCCGACTCGACCATTTGCGCGAGCAGCGCCTGCAAATCGTAACTTTCCGGGGTGGTATGGGGCGAGGGTAGCACGCGCTCGCCAATGTGATACTCAATCGTGCCCACCAGGCCGGTGGTCAGGCCCGCCGCGCGCATCATAGCTTCGACTAAAAACGCGGTGGTGGTCTTGCCGTTGGTTCCGGTGATGCCAACCAGCCGCAGTTTTTCCGCAGGCCGGCCAAACCAATTGGCGGAAGCCTGCGCCAGCGCCACGCGCGCATTGGGCACGCGGATGTCTGCCTCGGTTGACGCCTGATCACTGACGATCAGCGTCGCTCCTCGCGCCCGCGCCTGGGCGATGAAGGCGTTGCCGTCGGACACCTCGCCGCGGATCGCAAAAAACGCCCAGCCCGGCTGGATGCGGCGCGAGTCGTAATGCAGGCCCGCGACCGAATCCGGTAACGCCGGGCGTCGCGCCAGAACGGTTTGGTCGCGGAAAAGTTGTACCAGTTGCATGCAAAAAACTACATTAGGGCGCGAAATGAACCGTGATCCTGGCGCCCGGGCTCAGCTCGGTGCCCGCGGGCGGCGTTTGCGTGCGCGCCACTCCGGTGCCTTCCAGTATCAACCGCAGGCCCAGGCGCTGACAAGTCTCGGCCACGGTGCGCAAGGTTTGGCCGCTGAAGTCGGGAGTCGTGACCGTGTGGGCATAAAACGTGACCAGAGTCCGCTGAGGCGCGGCAGGCGTGCCGGCCACGGCCGGCATGGCAGGAGCGGGCGGGGGATCGTCGGTCGCGGGCGCAGCCACGGTTTCGGAATCCTCGGTGGCATCCACGGCGGCGACGTGAATCGCCGGCGGTAATGCCTTGCTCGGAATATCGTGCGGCACGCCCAGGTAGGGAAGGGCCCGCTCGGCGATCGCCTTGAACACAGGTCCCGCCGTGGGGCCGCCTTCGTGCCCGCCTTGCGGCGAATCGATTACGACCAAAATTGTCAGGGCCGGATCGTTCAGCGGCGCAAATCCGCCGAATGAAGATACGTAGTTATGGGCGGAATACGCATGCGTTCCCGGATCCACCTTCTGGGCCGTGCCGGTCTTGCCGCCTGCCGTGTAGCCGTTGAGCTGGGCCTGCTGCGCCGTACCCGCGAGTACGACCTGGGCCATCATCTGCTTCATTTCATTGGCTACCAATGGGCTTACCACGGTGCGCCCCGGCGCCGGTTCGAACGCCGGCGGGGCGCCGGGCGCGGTGCCGTCAAAGGCATCGAGAACAATGCGCGGGGCATGGTAGACGCCGCCGTTGGCAAGGGTCGAGATCATCGCGATCACCTGCACCGGCGTCACCGCGACTTCCTGGCCCATGCTGACCGCGCCGATGGACATCGGAGTCCAGCGTGCTGGCGGCCGCACGATGCCGCGCGATTCACCAGGGAGCTTGATTCCCGTGGGTTTGCCAAAGCCGTAAGCCTCGATGTAGTGATAAAACTCCTGGTCGCCCAGCCGCTCACCGATTTTGATGGCTCCTACGTCGCTGGAGTGGCGCAGGATGTCGGTCACGCTCAACATGCCAAACCGAGCGTGGTCGTGGATTATGCGGCCTCCAACCTTGATCGAACCGTTCTCACAGTCAATCATTTCGTCCGGCGTGGTCAGGTGCTGTTCGAGCGCGGCCGAGAGCGTCACCAGTTTGAACACCGAGCCTGGTTCGTAGGGGTCGCTTACGGCGGCGTCGCTCAGCCGCGCCGCGGGCGTGTTCTGATAGTCGTCGGGGCGAAAGGTTGGCGAGTTGGCCAGCGCCAGAATTTCACCTGTACGGGGATTCTCGACGATGGCCACGCCCCGGACCGCGTGCGTCGCCGCCACCTGCTTATCAAGAGCCTGCTGCGCAATGAATTGAATGTTCTGGTCTATCGTTAGGACCAGATTTTCGCCCTGCGCCGGCGGCCGCTCAATCTGCCGATAGCTTTGCCGGTGAGCGTCCACTTCAAGCGTCGCCTGACCGTCGCTGCCGCGAATGGCGCGGTCAAAGGAATGCTCAATCCCGCCCAGCCCGGTGCCGTCAACGCCGACATATCCCAGCACGTTGGCGGCCAGGTCGCCCTTGGGATAGAAGCGCCGCGAATCGGGCTGGAAATAAACCCCTTTCAAGTGCAGCGCGCGCACCGCCGCCGCGGGTTCGGCGCGCACCTGCCGCGCCACCCAGACGAACGAACGCTTGCGGTCGAGCAGCGGGCGAATTGTAGCCGGACTCTCGCGCAGCGCTTCTCCCAGCGCAGCGGCCGCCGCATCGGGATCGGCAATTTGGCGCGGCAGCGCGAACAGCGACTCGACCGGCAGGCTCATCGCCAGCGGGGTCAAGTTGCGGTCATAAATGACGCCGCGCTGCGCCGCCACTGTGACCGTCTCCTGCTGCTGGTGCTCGGCACGCTGTTGCAGCCAGGTGTGATCCACTATCTGCAGCCAGAATAGCCGCGCGATCACCACCATGGCCCATACGACGAGGGCGGCCTGAAGACTATTGGTACGCAGCGGCGAGGAGCGGTTGGTGCGCACGTGTTTTCAGAAGTTTACGGATTGGTGGTCAACATGGCCGATCGCGTCGTGGAAGCGCCCGCCAAGGGCGCGACATCCAACGCCAGCACTTGCCCCGGCTGCGCATTCTGCATTCCCAGGCGCGCCTGAGCCAACGAGTAAATGCGCTCCGGACTGCCCAGTGACGCGCGCTGCAGTTCCAGCCCCTCGTTCCAGCTCTCGAGCTGTGCCTGCTGCTGCCGCGCCGCCTCGATCTTGTAGCCTAATTCGACCATGGCGTAGCGCTGCCAGGCGTAACCAAACAGCAGCAAGAACAGCATCACCACCGCGCCAACGTAGACGTGCTGCTCGCGCCGGCGCCGCGGGTCGGCTACGCGAATCACCCTTGAGTTGTCGATTTGCTGGATGAAATAAACGTCCATAGTGATGCTCCTATACAGCCAACCGCCGCACCGCCCGCAGCTTGGCGCTGCGCGAGCGCGGGTTGCGCGCCATCTCGTCTTCGCTCGGACGCACCGTGCGCCGTGTCAGTAACTCATAGACGCCCTGGTCGGCGCCCGCTCGGAAGCTCTGCTTCACCGGCCGGTCCTCCAGGGAATGAAAACTAATCACCACCGCGCGCCCTCCGGGGCGCAGCCAGGTGGGCAACAAAGTCAGCCAATCGGTGAGCGCGTCGATCTCCGCATTCACGACAATGCGCAGCGCCTGAAAGGTGCGGGTCGCGGGATGCAAGCCGCGGCGCCCCTTGGGGTTCACTGACCGGCTCACGGCCGCCACTACCCCCGCAAGTTGCGCGGTGGTATGCAGCGGCCGTGACCGGACAATGGCTCTGGCTATTCTCCTAGACCTCCTCTCTTCACCGAATTGGAAAATCAGGTCGGCGAGCGTGCGCTCGTCGAACTGGTTCACCACCTCATGCGCCGTAAGCGGCTGGCGAGGATCCATCCTCATGTCCAGCGGCCCGTCGGCGGCGAAACTGAATCCGCGCTGCGCGGTCGAGAGCTGCATCGAGCTGACTCCCAGGTCCGCCATCACGCCGTCCACCTGTTCGATACCGAGCTCCCGCAACCGCTCGCCGGTATGCCTGAAATCCGAGTGCAGCAGGTCGACTCGGACGCCCGCCGGCAGCGACTGCGCTCCCGCCAAGGCGAGCGCGACCGGATCGCGGTCGAGGCCGACGATGCGACCGCGGCCCATGGCTTCGGCAATGAGCCGCAAATGGCCGCCCGCGCCCGCCGTGCAGTCGACAATGGTCGCGCCGGGCTGGGGGTCGAGATATGCGAGCACTTCCCTGGGCATGACCGGCAGGTGTTGTGGTGTGTGCTCGGCATCCACTTAGATCCCCAGGTCCGAAAGCGTTTGCTTGTCCTCGTCGGTGAAGGCGTTCGTTTTCATCTCCGACAGCAGCCGTTCCTCATTCCAGACTTCGAGATATTGCAGGTACCCCAGTACGGCTACATCGCCTTTCATCTGGGCGGCGGAGCGCAGTACGGCGGGGATGAGAAGGCGGCCTTGCGCATCCATCTCGACCACCTGTCCGAAGTAGTTGGTGCGGCTTAGCAGCTTTTGCTTGATCGGGTTCATCGACGGCAGCGCCGCCAGCTTTTCTTCAATGCGTTCCCACTCGCGCAACGGATAAACCCGCGCATTCACGCCATCAACGCTGGTTATGTAGAACTGATGGGCGGGGTTCGATTGATCCAGATGGGTGCGAAATTCGGTCGGGAGCTTCAGTCGCCCCTTGTCGTCCACCCGAGCTGGAAAGTTGCCGCGCAGCATGTTTCGCCACCCACAATGTACCACTTTTTACCACTTGTACCCACTTTTTTCAAAAAAATAGCTGTATCATCCGAGTAACTCGAACAAAAAGCGAAAGTAAAAAGCTGTACGAAAGGCGGATTGGCCTCGCCGTTGGGCGGCGCATCGGAGCAGGTTATGCGGGTGTTCATTGTGGGCGGGGTTGGTTTTATTTCCTCGGCATTGGCGGAACGTTTAACGAACGCAGGTCACGCGGTGCTCTCAGGCGACTCCAGTGAAGTTCCCGATGTTGTGGTTGACCTCGACGCCGCCGTTCCTGGCCATGCCCGCGAATCGTTACGCACCTGGGATGGGCGCGCGCGTCGGATCGTACTCGGCAGCAGTCTCGCCTCTTTCCCCGGGGACGAATACGCGTGCATCTCAGAATGCGGTTTCTGGCTGGGGCGTTCGGAGGTGACCATTGTCCGCCTCGGACACGTCTACGGTTCCGGTGATCCCCAACTCGGCCTTGCCGCGCTGGCGCAGCGCCTGCGCCAATCGGGCGGCGAAATACGGCTCTCATGCGCCGAAGCCTGGCGCCACACTCCCAGACTGTATTGCGATAATGCCGGCGCGGGCCTGGCTCTGGCCGCCACCGCCCGCGCCGCGGCTGGGCGGATTTACAATTTGGTAGACACCTGGCAAGGTCCCGACTGGCAGTGGGTTCAATTGGTCGGTCGCGCGATTGGGTTGCCGGGCCGCATCGTCATTGCATCGGGCCAAGCTCCCGCTCTATCCGCAATCCCGTCCAGCCGGCGCATTCAGCGCGAACTCGGTTACCGTGAAATGGTCAGCGCCCCAGACGCTGTCCGGCTCATGCTCGCGCCCGGTCAGCCTCTCGCCGCTGTCGGCGCATAAGCCCGGTTAAAGGCGATAAAAAGCAAGGCGATGATCACCAGGACCCAAAGGCTCCCCTCGGGTCCCACCGTGCCTCCCGAGATCCAATTAGATCCGCTGTAACTCGAATTCAGCAAATGGTGCGGCGATATCAAGCCGCTGTCCGGCGTCCCGTAGACAAAGCTTTCGCAGTAGTCCCAACTGAAGTGCAGGCCCACCGCAAACCACAGGGAACCGGTGCGCTTCCAGGTGAAACAGAAAAACAGCGCGATCAGCGCCGCTGAAATTCCGCCCAGCATGTCCTCGCCGCCGTTAAATAAATGCACTCCACCAAACGGAAGCGAGAGCACAATCGCCGCAATCCAAAACGGCATTCCGCTCGCGAGCGTCGTCAGCGCGTAACCGCGAAAGCTGAACTCCTCAAAGAATCCGACCGCAAGAAACGCGAGGGCCCATTCGCCGCCGTACTTGGCAATGGCGCCGCCGCTCAGGGCCAAATGGCCAAAATGGAAATCGCCGCTGGTCGCGATCAGCGCTAACAAAAGTGTCAACGCCACAACGCCCCACAGCACGCCGCTCCAAAAGTTGCGCGCGAACGCTAGTCTCACCGGCAGGCCATACTCGCCGACCCGCCGCCGCTCGAGCAGCGACATGATGAAGGTCACGACTAAGACCCACACGAACAAGGCGAACTCCGAAAGCGCGACGCTTAACGGATCGAGCGCGGTCGCCGCCGCATTCGCCGGCGGACTGCGCCGCAGCATGAGCAATAGCAATGGTGCGAGAAGTATCGCGAGGAAAACGGCAAAGCGCCAGCCCGCCCGTAAACCACGGAAGCTATGTTCGCGATTGTCGGAGAACCAAAGGCTCATGCCCGGTATAGTAGCCTAGAAGGCAGCGCGGGCGCGTAGCTCAGTTGGACCAGAGCATCGGCCTTCTAAGCCGACGGTCGCTGGTTCGAATCCAGCCGCGCCCGCCAATCTACGGCTTCGACATCACGCTGACCGTCACCGATGACGGATACGCGCTGGAGTGATGCACGCTGTTGTGCGCCACGACTCCCTGCGCCTCGTCATAATTGTTGCCGCCGGTATTCAGGTTGCGATCGAACCGGGGAAAGTTCGAACTGGAGATTTCAATCCGCAGACGGTGCCCTGGAGCAAAATAGTTGCTGGTGTTCATGGGTTGGAAACTGAACTTCGCCACTTTGCCGGGTTGCATCCACGCCAGCGGCTTGTCGTAGCCATTCCGGTAGCGAAGGCGCTGGATGGTCTCGTCGAGGTTATAGGCCGTGCCGTCGGGGTACACGTCCATGACCTTGATGGTAAAGTCGGTGTCCTTTGCGTCGCTCGAAACGTAGAGCGTCGCGTCAATCGGCCCGCTGACCTGCAAGCCCTCCGCGAACGGCGCCGAGGTGTAGACCAGCACATCCGGCCGCGCCTCGATCACGCGCTGGTCGAGCGCGCCGCCGGCCAGCGCGTTGCCTTCGCAGCACACATTGCCGCCGTGTGAGGGTACCGGATTCATTGGGTCGTAGGTAAAGTTGTCGGGATGATCCGGCCCCGGCGCCGTGGCCGCCAACGCCCCGTCGCCGTTGAGGGTATTGGCGCGGCCGCCGCTGGTGAGATACAGCGTTTCCGGATGCGCTCCCGCCGGCGGCCATGTGGCTGCGTCGTGCCATTTATTTTCGCCCATGTTGAAGTAATGCACTTTGGCTTCGGCGTCCAGACGCGGGCTATCCACGCCCTTCAGGAACTTGTCGAAGAAGCCATACATCAACGCGTTGTAGTCAAAGCGGGCGTCGCCCATCGAGCGCTCGCCGACGACGGTGTTCTCGGTGGCCCGCGTGTAGCCGCAATGCAGCGTCGGGGCGATCACCATGTACTGCTGGTTGGCCACCGCGGCTGGAGCGGTGCGGCGAACATAGTTGTAAGCGGCGAGATTGGGTCCCATCGAAACGTCGTACCAGGTCATGAACCATAGCCCGGGCAACTTCACCGGCATATTGTCGTGCCAAAATCGGCCCTTGTACCACGCTGGGTCGTTGGGCGTGCGCTCGATCATGCGTCCGCCGGTCGCGACCGGCATGGCGTCGGCAAAAATTCCGCGCGGCGCTCCCACCGCCTTGAGCATGTCCTGCTCGGGCAAATGCCACAGCGCCTTGGACCAGTCAACCGGCGGCATTTGTGGCGCGAGATCGAAGAGCTTCGAGCCGGCGATGCGGTCGGCCTGCGACGTTCCCGAGGGGAACATCGGCCGCACCTGGTTCTGCTCGCCGTAAATCCAGGTGGCGAACAGGAGCTGCACCGCGCCGCCGCGGTACCAATTGCCCTGCTCATAATACGGACCGACCCGCCCCACGCCGGCGCCGAACGACTGCACGTTAAACGCGGCAAATCCCGGCGTGTTTTGCGCCACCACCGCCAATTGCCACTCCGCGGTGGACGAACAACCGGTGGTTCCAACCTTGTGGTCGCTCCACGGCTGGCTGGTCATCCAGGCAATGGCGTCGTCGCCGTCGGTGAGCGGCGGCCCCAGGATGTCGTAGTCGCCTTCCGACTGAAAATGCCCGCGTTCATTCATCTCGACGTATATGTAGCCGTTCCGCACCGCTTCGAGCTGCGCCGACATGTCGGCGTAGGTCCCGTTGCGCACATCCCAATAGTTGAAGTTATAGGGCGTGCGCACAAAAATAATCGGATACGTTTTTGACGTGTCTTTGGGACGGTAAACGTCGGCCGACATGCGCTTGCCATCGCGCATCGGCACCATCAACTTGCGATCGATAATGGCGATCGCCTCGATCTGCTGCTCGGTGGCTTCGCGCGCGGCGACCAGGGCGGCGCGATTGGGGGCCGGCCCGCGCTGGGCGGCGGCCAGCGATCCCAACAGCAAGGCGGCAACGACTAGGTAGGTACGCATTGCGCCACTCTATCAAATAACGGGCAAAAAGAAAGAGGGGCGCCTCGATTGCGGCGCCCCCCTTTTTTTCGATGGTTGAAGCTCGAACTACTGCGGCCGCATCCAGATGTCGTCAAGCACGACAACCGATGAGTGCAATTGCTGGCCGCCCACGGTCAGGCGGACCATGTAGGTGCCTGGCGCCAGCAGCGCGCCTTGCGCCCCGCCGCCGCGACCGAAGCCGCCGCCACCGCCGCCGGCGACGAAGGGAACCAACACCGGGCCGCGTCCGCCGCGCCCACCGGCGCGTCCGCCGCCACCGCCACCCACGTTCTGATTGTCAGCGGCGGCGCCCGCTGGACGCGGCGGCGGCACGCCGCGCATGTTCCACTGCATCCGGTTCATTCCCGCCTTGAGGTCCATGGCCATGGTGCTGACCACTTTGTCTCCCTGCAGGAAATCAACCGTCGCCGGGCCCAAATCGCTCTTGGCCCAGACGTCGATCGCGGTCCCGCCCTGCGGATTCTCGCCATGGAACATTCCCTGGAAGATATTCCGCTGTTGTTCGGTGTCGTTCTTCCACTCCACCGCCGGGCGCGGGTCGAACAGCATGACGTCCTTGCCGCCCACGCGACCCAACTGCTCGAGCGGCGTGATGTCGTCCGCGATCCAGATCGAGCGTCCGTGGGTGCCAATGATCAAATCGCGATCACGCGGATGAATCAGGATGTCATCCACCGGCACGTTGGGCAGATTGTTCATGAAAGGCTCAAACGACTTGGCGCCATCGGTCGAGATAAACAGCCCGAATTCCGTGCCGACGAACAGCAGGTTCGGATTGCGGTCATCCTCGCGCACCGCCTGAATTTCGCCTTCCGCAGGAAGGTTGGCGGTGACGTCGGTCCAGGTCTTGCCGTAATCGGTCGTCTTGAAAAGGTAAGGTTTGTAGTCGTCGTTGCGATGGTTGTCGAGCGCGACGTAGGTCGTCGCGGCATCGAAATGCGAAGGCTCGATGCGCGACACCTGAACGTAACCTTTCGGAGCGTTAGCCAGGCTCGAGGTGACGTTGCCCATCACGTTTGTGAAGGAGTCGCCGTCGTCGAGCGAAATTTGCAAGTTGCCGTCGTCGGTGCCGACCCAGATTTCGCCGGGCCGCGAGGGCGACTCGCGGACCTGGGTGACCAGCGAACTTGAGGAGTAGCCGTCGTGCTTTTCGGCCATCGGCAGATTGCCGGCCACACCCATGATCGCCATCTCCGGCGACCATCGGTTGACGTTCTTGCTCAGATCGGTCGGCGTCACCGTCCAGGTGTCGCCGCGGTCGTTGGACTTGAAGAAGTACTGCGCGGCCATGTAGATCTTCGACGGGTCAAACGGCGAGATCTCAAATGGCGCGTTCCAGTAGAAGCGGAGTGCCGCCAGATCGGTGGGCTGGTTGATGATGTTACCCACGCCGCCGCGCCCGCCGAAGCCGCCTTGATCGCCGCCGCCATTGGCCGGCGCCGTCAGGCGCGGACGAATCGACACCTGGGTGCCGTTGCGCAGGTCGTGGCGCGACATCGAACCGTCCTGCGATTCGCCGTACACGATGGCCCAGTCGGTCGGATCCTGACGGGTGTAGAACCCGTCGCCACCGCTGACGGTGTACCAGTCTGTGTTCACCGTGCCCACGTTGTTGCGCATCGCGCTCGGGCCGCACCAGGCGTTGTTGTCCTGCAAGCCGCCGCAAACGTAATAGGGGCGGCGCATGTCGGCCGAGACCTGGTAGAACTGGCCCAGCGCCATGTTGTTCTGATAGACCCAGCTCTCGCCTCCGTCATAGCTGAGATCGAGGCCGCCGTCGTGGCCAATGGCGACGAAGCGCGGGTCTTTTGGGTTGATCCAGATGGCGTGGTAATCGGTGTGCGAGCCGGTCATGCCGTGCCAGGTCTTGCCGCCGTCAAGGGAAATCTGGCCCGGCGTTCCGCCCACGAAGAGCTTCTGGTCGTTCATGGGGTCAACGCGGATCTGGCTGAAGTAGACCGGGCGCTGGTTCTGGTTGCTCTCAAACGTCCACGTCTTGCCGCTGTCGTCGGAGCGGAAAACGCCGCTGCCGTTAGGGTTCGGTGGTTCCGCATTGCGGCCGCGTCCGCCGCCAGGGGCGTCGGGGTTGCCGCCGCGCCCGCCGCGCGGCGCCGGATGGGCGGGTCCGCCGTCGGCGTCCGTGCCCGCGCCGGTGCCGGCGCTGGCGCCCGCTTCAACCTGAGCGTAAATCGTTGTCGGCCGCGCGCGGAAGATCGAAATCGCGATGCGTCCGTAGATCCCGTCCTTGGGTTTGGGCCAGCCGGGGCCGTCCAGCCGCGTCCAGCTGTTGCCGGCGTCGGTGGACTTCCACAGTCCGCTGTTGGGACCGCCGCCGTTATAGCCCCACCATGTGCGACGGTGCTCGTAGCTGGTGGCGTAGACAATTTTCGGATTAGCTGGATCGATGGCTACATCTTCGAATCCGGTGTTCTCGTCAATGTACTTGGCTTTCTTCCAATTCTTTCCGCCGTCGACCGACTTGTACAATCCGCGGTCGGGATTGGGGCCAAATAGGTGGCCGTTGGCGGCGACATAAACAATTTCCGGATTCGTGGGGTCAACAACAACACGACCAATCGACTGCGTGTTCTCCAGCCCCAGGTGGTTCCAGGTTTTCCCGCCATCCGTCGTGCCCCACACGCCGTCGCCGATCGAGGCGCTCTGACGGTTGTTAGCTTCGCCGGTGCCGACATAGACAACGTCTTTGTTCGAGGGCGCGATGGCAATCGAGCCAATTGACTCATTCGGCTTCTCGTCGAACTGCGATACCCAGTGATTGCCGCCGTCGGTGGACTTCCAAACGCCACCCGTGGCGAAGCCGATGTACATCGTCATTGGATCCTGATCGGCGCCGACGATATCGTCGAGCCGGCCCATCATGGTTGCCGGCCCGATCGAGCGGAAGCTGAACGGCTTCAGCAAAGGGTTGGTCGATACGTTGATTTCGGGCTTCGGCGGCTCCGGCCTGCGGCCTTGTGCCAGCACCAATCCGGTGGTGGCCACAGCCAGACAGGCGGGCAGAGCTAGACATCCGAGCAGGCGCAGGGGTGACGGGTAAGATGACATTAAATTTCAACCTCTCAGGTTTCGCAATGTAGCACAGAAACAGGCACAAACAGTCAGTAATCAACATTCACTTTCCGAGATGATGTGCCCGTCCTTCGAAGGATTGCGACGTTTCACTAAGAGGCGCATCCTATAGGCATGTCTACGTTGCGTATTGGCGTGGTGGTGGGCCTGATGCTCGCGGTTGGGTTGGGCTTCATCAGTTTCGTGAATCGCGGCGCGCGCGCCGCCGCAGGCGCCAACCTGCCCGCGCCGACCGTGGACGAGGCCCGCGCCACGCATTCCGGGCGCGAGTCCATCGTGCTTTCAGGCGGGTGTTTCTGGGGCGTGCAATTGGTCTTCGAAAACGTGCGGGGCGTGGTATCGGCCACCGACGGCTACGCCGGCGGCCAGGCCTCGACCGCTGAGTACGAAACCGTCTCGACTGGCTTGACCGGCCATGCCGAGTCAGTCCAGGTGGTTTATGACCCGTCCAAAGTGACGCTGGGTGAACTGCTTCAGGTGTTCTTCTCCGTTGCCCACAACCCTACTGAACTGAATCGCCAGGGTCCCGATACCGGAACCCAGTACCGGTCGGCGATTTTTTATTCCAATCCCGACCAGGAACGCATTGCGAAAGCCTACATCGACCAACTTGAAGCTGCCAGGATTTTCCAGCGGCCCATTGTGACCCAGCTCAATCCGCTGCACGGCTTCTACCGCGCCGAAGACTACCATCAGGACTATGCGGTGCACAATCCCGACAATCCGTATATCCGCATCAACGATCTGCCTAAGCTTGCCGCACTGCGCGCCCAATGGCCCGCTTTGGCCAAGCACTAGCCGTAGCACTAACTCGTTGATGCCGCTCGCCCCGGTTAGCTTCTAAGCCGCCCTGTTAAAATTCGAGGCGAGCTTCTCGCTTTGCGTGTACTAATTGCCAGCGATGATTGGGATGACCCGCGCGTAGGCGCGGCCAAAGCGCCGCGCAAGTTGGCACAAGCCCTCGAGCGCGCCGGCCACAAAGTGGATCTCGTTTTCAACGGTGATCTCCGCTACCACCCCCGCAACGAACGTCTGCGCTACCTCGTCGCCCCCTGGTACGCGCTCTCCACCGTGCGCCGCCGGTGGCGCGAGCGCGGCCCCTACGACGTCATTGACATGGCCAGCAGTGAGGGATGGCTCGTCTTCCTTGCCCACCGGCTGGGCGCATTCCGCGGGGCCGCCATGGTCGCGCGCACGCACGGTCTCGAGCATATTTATTACCGCGAATTGGTCGCCGATCATCGCGCCGGCCTCTTGCGCAAACCTTGGCCGCGCCGCATCTGGTACCCGGTCGTTAAGCTCAGTCAGGTTGCCGCCTCCTTCCGCCTCGCCGACCACGCAATTCTCCTGAATCAACGCAGCCGCGCGCTTGTACTCGATCGCCGATGGAAATCCGCCGGGCAAATCGCGCTCATCGCCCATGGCGTAGACGGGTTGCACTGGTCCTCCGCGCCGCCGCCGTCGGCTCCGCGCCAGGCGCGGGTGCTCTTTTCAGGCAACTGGCATCTCGGCAAGGGCACCGCATATCTCGCCGAAGCACACCGCTTGCTCCTGGCCCGCGGCATCCCCATGCCGCTGACCTTGCTGGGCGGCGGCACTGACTTTCCCCAGCCTGAAATCGAGCGCCACGTGCGCGCCAGTTTCGCCCCGGAATCCCAGCCCTGGCTCACCGTCGTCGAGCGTCTTGCCGACGAGGATGCGGTGTTCGAGTTCTACCGCAACCATCAATTCCTGGTGTGTCCCTCGACCGCGGAGGGCTTCGGCATGGTGGTCTTCGAAGCCATGAGCCAGCGCATGCCAGTCGTCGCCAGCCTTTCCGTGGGCGCGGCCGAGCGGCTCACAAACGGCATTAACGCGCTCCTGGTTCCTCCGCGCGACGCTGCCGCGCTCGCCGACGCGATGGCGCGCTTGTGGCATGAACCCGCCTTGCGTCAGAACTTGGGCGAGAATGGGCATGCCTTCGTCCGCGATTACACCTGGGACCGCGCCGCCCGCGAAACAGTGGCCGTCTACGATGTGGCGCGCCGCACCGCCGGCGCGGACGGTTGAGCGAAATAGCGCTTCAGGCTCAGAATTGGCGTCTCGAAGCCATACCAAAGCATGCTCGCCACGCCGATCGAAACCGCCCAGCGCAGGGCCACAATCGCGGCGTCGCCCGCCGGCCCTGGATGCATGCGGTTCATGTGCGCATCGAAACCGCCCAGAATCGCGAAAACAAGCATGTGGGTGAGATACAGTCCGTAGCTGATCAGCCCCAGGTAGCGCAGCGGCGCGGTGTCGCACAGCCGCACTCCCACCGCGGCCATCAGCACGCAGCCGGCAAAGCCCACCGCAAAGAACGTATCGAGATACGAGCCATGGCCCCGCCAGGCGAAGTACCAACCCGCCAAACCGGCAACGACCAATCCCCGTGCCAGCAGCAGCCAACGTTGGCGCGGCCAGTCGAGCACCCGCACCGCGAGCGCGATCAACGCGCCCGCCGCCAGCCCGTCGAGATGGTAGAGCGTATGGGTTGCGGTGAGTCCGTGCAGATTTCGGCGCAGCCAGGGCTCAATTAAAAGAATCGCCGCCAGCGCCGCGCCCAATCCCACCGTTGGGAGCCGCCGCGCGATCGGCGCCCAAACCAGGTAAAACTGTTCCTCGATGGCCAAGCTCCAAGTGGGATCAATCGTTCCCGTCAACCCGTGCACCAGGTTTTGCGCGAAAAAAACAAAGTAGGGCCAGAAGGTGCCCGGCTCCGACCAGGTGTTGGCGCGCCCATAGATGAAGTAATTCACCGGCACGACAAGGGCGTACACGGGCAAAATACGCAGGCCGCGCCGAGCATAAAAGTTCTTGAAAAATGCAGGTCGCGGGCGGCCGTCCAAGATGATTCCGGTAATCAGAAATCCGCTGAGCACGAAAAAAAGGTTGACGCCGGTCCATCCCCAAGCTGCGATCCCGGCCAAATGCAAACTGACCAGTCGCGGTCGGCAGTGAAAAAGCAGCACCAGCAGGATCGCCATTCCCCGCAGGCCGTCGAGCGCGGGTATATGGCTTTTCAGCCAATTGGGTCGGACGAGTGTCAGTCGCTCCGGCATCGCTCAATTCTGACAGCACTTCCGCTAGCGCAATCGGCAGGCGGCATTGATCGGCGCGACCCGCTTAGCGCGGCGTTGCCAGCCAATCCCGAATCCCGGGCGGTATCTTCACCCAGTGCGCGACAAACAATCGCATCCAACCAGCGTACCGCCGAGGCTTGACAGTGCCGCTGAATAGGCGAAACTATGATGAGAAGTACATGCGCAGGACTTTGTGTGTCGGATTCATTTCGCTGCTGGCTGTTTCGGCGCTGCTCTATGCCGACTCGCAGGTGCGGATTGTGCGCATCAGCTTTCTCCAGCACGGTGTAGAGACCGATATTCCGGGCGAGCGCTGGTCACAGGCCTTGCTCAATTCCCCGGTGATCGAAAACGAAAGCCTGCGAACCTCGGGCGGTGGCGAGGCCGAGGTGCAATTCGAGTGCGGCTCGGTGGTGCGGCTGGCGCCTAATTCCGAGGTGTCGTTCCCCCACCTCCGCCTGCGCGACAACGGGATTCGCGCCACCACAGTTAGCCTCGGCCACGGCGAAATGTTTGTCACGCTGCGCCGAAGCGACAGCCGCGACTTCGTACTGGAACTGCCCGGAGGCGAGCTGGAGCCGCCCAATTCGCCGGTCGCCCTGGATGTGCGCTCCACCGTCGCCGGCCAATCCGAAATCGAACTGCTCGACGGGAAGGCCAGCGTGCGCATCGGCAAACAGGAATTTGCTCTGCGCAAGCAAGCCTCACTGTCCCTCCCCGCCGCGCTATGGGTGGCGGCGCTCCCGCCCGACCAATACACGCAATGGAGTCACCAGCGCGACCAGCTCTTCCAGCGCGATGTGGCTACCAGCCAGCCCTCCTCTTCCATCGCCGACATCGGCAGCAGCTTGCCGCCCACCAGCGGACTGGCCGATCTCGCGCAAGCCGTCACCATAAGTCAAACGAACGCAGCTCTCGCCAAAATCGACAGCGATATTGGCGCCCTCCAGATTGACCCCACCCGTACTCCCGGCCATCGCGCCGTCCCCTATTGCGCCGGCAACTGAAGCTACCGCTCTGGCATCTATCGCGAGTATGAAATCCTGGATTTTGCCCTCGATTGCCATTGGAGCAGTGGTTTTCCTCATGACCCGGCGCGGACGCGAGCTCCAGGAACAGGTTAGCGATCATTTCGGCGACTGGGCCGACAACCTGGTTCGAACCAACCACCGCGTGCAGGACACTCTATCGCAGGTCCAGTCCCTGCTCGATCGCTTTAACCGCTCGCTGCAACAAGCCAGCTAGGGGTCTGTTCTATGCCAAAAGGTAAACACCTCCGCGGCGTCGGCGCCAAGGAACAGCGCGAGTACGAACACATTAAGGAAAGCGCCGAAAAGTCCGGCCGCTACGGCAAGCGCGCCAAAGAGGTCGCCGCCCGCACGGTCATGAAGCAGCATAAAGAAAAAGGCCACGCCAAAGGGAAATAGGCGCTCAAAGAACGCAAACAAAAAAAGGCCCCAGCCGCGACGAATAACGCTAGACTACGCGGATGACGCGTACCGGTCGTTTATCTCTAGTTCTAGCGGCGTTTTCCTTCTGCGCCACTGTCGCCCTCGCCCAAGCTTATCCCGCCCCGCTATTCAAGAACCTGCGCTGGCGCAACCTGGGGCCTCAACGCGCCGGACGCTCGATTGCCGTCTCCGGCTCCGCCGCCCGTCCGCTCGAGTACTACTCCGGCGCTACCGGCGGCGGCCTTTGGAAAACAACCGATGGCGGCTTCACGTGGAATCCGGTCACCGACGGTCAGCTCCAGAGCTCCTCGGTCGGTGCTGTTGCTGTCGCTCCCTCCAATCCCGACGTCGTCTACATCGGCATGGGTGAAAAAGAACTGCGCGGCAATATCATGCAAGGCGACGGAGTATACAAGACCACCGACGCGGGCAAGACCTGGAAACACCTAGGTCTCGCCGATACCCAGACCATTGCGCGCATCCGCGTTGACCCCACCAACGCCGACATTGTCTACGTCGCGGCGCTGGGCCATCCCTCCGCGCCCAATCCGGAGCGCGGCATCTACAAATCCACCGATGGCGGCGCCAATTGGCAGAAGGTTCTATACAAGGGCGACAAGGCAGGCGGCGTGGATCTCGCGATCGATCCTCATAATCCCCAGGTCGTTTATGCGTCGCTCTGGGAATCGTGGCGCGTCTCCTGGGGCATGTCGAGCGGCGGACCAGGCAGCGGCATATACAAATCCACCGACGCGGGCGCCACCTGGACCGACATTTCGCGCAACCCCGGCCTGCCCAAGGGCATTCTCGGCAAAATCGGCATCACCGTTTCCGGAGCCGACTCGAACCGCCTTTATGCCATTGTCGAGGCCGCAGATGGCGGCGTCTTCCGCTCCGACGATGCGGGCGCCACCTGGACTTTGGTCAACAACGAAAATACGCTGCGCCAACGCGCGTTCTACTACGCCGATATCACCGCCGATCCGGTCGAGAAGGATACCGTGTACGGGGAAAACGTCGGCTTTTACAAATCCACCGACGCCGGTAAAACCTGGCGCCAGGTGCGCGGCGGCGACAGCCACGACATGTGGATTGATCCCGCCAACGACAAGCGCATGGTGGTCAGCAACGATAGCGGCTCGACGGTCACCACCAACGGTGGCGTTACCTGGTCGCCCGAGACTTACTCCACCGCGCAGCTCTATCACGTCGCCCTGACCAAGGATGATCCCTACCAGGTTTGCGGAGCCCAGCAAGACAGTTCCACCCTATGTCTGCAAAGCACCGCCGGGGGGGGATTCGGCCGCGGCGGCATGTGGGCGCCGTTCTACTCGGTCGGTGGCGGCGAGAGCGGCTACATCGCGCCGAGCCCGACCGATCCCAATATTATTTACGCCGGCAGCCAGGGGGCGCTGCTCAGCCGCTTCGACCGGCGCACCGGAGAGAGCCGCGACATCGAACCCGACCCGCGCTTTTTCTCGGGCGAGAGTTCGGCCTCGGTTCCCGAGCGCTGGCAGTGGACGTTCCCCATCGTCTTCGATCCCTTCGACCCGCACACTCTCTACACCTCGTCGCAGCATTTGTGGAAGACGACCAATGACGGTCAGAGCTGGACAAAAATCAGCCCCGACCTTACCAGGCACGACCCCAAAACGCTGGGCGACTCCGGAGGCCCGATTACCCACGACATGAATGGTCCGGAAATCTACGCGACGATTTTCACCATCGCCCCGTCGCGGCGCGAAGCCGGCGTGATCTGGACCGGCTCCGACGACGGCATGGTCTACATCACCCGCGATGCCGGAAAAAACTGGACCAACATCACGCCGCCCGGCATGCCCTCCCTCGGCCGCGTCAGTCTGATCGAAGCCTCGACCCACACCCGAGGCGGCGCCTATGTGGCTGTCAAGCGCTACCTGCAGGACGACCGCGCGCCCTACATTTTCCGCACTGAGGATTACGGCAAGACCTGGACGAAAATTGTAAACGGCATTCCCGCCGATGACTTCGTTCACGCCGTGCGCGAGGATACCGACCGCGCCGGCATGCTCTACGCCGGCACCGAACACGGCTTCTACATTTCATTCAACAACGGCGATAACTGGCAGCCGCTGTCGCTCAACATGCCCGACGAGCAGGTGTCCGACATTGCGGTCGCGCCCCATGACGTCGTGATCTCCACCATGGGCCGCGGCTTCTGGTCGCTCGAGAACATGGATATCCTCCGCCAGCTCACGCCGGCCATCGCCTCCTCCTCGTCGCCGCATTTGTTCACGCCGCAGGACCCCGCGCGCGGCGGCCGCGGCCTCACGCTCGATTACTACTTGCCGGCGGCCGCGTCCAAGGTGACGATCGATATTCTCGATTCCAAGGGCGCCACCATTCGCAGCTTCACCAGCCCCGCCGCCCGCGGCGGGCGCGGTGGCCGCGCCCCTGCCGAGGCCGAAGCCGGCGCCGCCCGCGGCGGACGTGGCCGCGGCGCCGTCAGTGTGGCCAGTGCCGCCGCTGGACTGAACCAATTCACCTGGGATTTGCGTTATCCCGGCGCGACAACCTTCCCCGGCATGGTGCTCTGGGGCGCGAACGTCACCAGCGGTCCGACCGCCGTTCCCGGTGCATACTCCGCCCGCCTGACGGTGGACGGACAATCGCAAACCGTACCGTTCCACGTGCTTCACAACCCGCACTCGCCGGCGACCCAAGCCGATCTGCAAGCGCAATTCGATCTCGATGAAAAGGTGGTCGACGCCGAAAGCCGCGCCAACCAGGCGGTGATTGACGCCCGCACGCTGCGCGACAAGGTGCGCGCCGCGATCGCCGCCAATCCCGCCTTGAAAAGTGCGGGCGAGCCGGTCATCGCCGACCTGACCGATGTCGAGGAGACTATCTACCAGCCCCTGAGCCACGCCAGCGAGGACCCGCTGAATTTCCCGATCAAGATCAACAACCGCATCGGCCACTTAATGGGCGTTATTGAAGGGAGTTACGACGCTCGCCCCACTGACCAGACCTACACCGTCTTCGCCGAATTGGACAAGGAGTTGGACGCCGCTCTCGCCAAATTCCAGCAAGTAAAGTCCGGCCCCTTGGCGGCGTTCAACCGCCAAGCCGCTACACGATAGCCGGCTACGGCCGGGCTGGCGTCGCCGGTCTGGTCCTGGTCTAGCGTTTTGGCGGCTGCGGAACCAGCGATTTCATCAACTCGGCGGCCGGCTGCGCGGTGTAATCCGGCGGCGGGCTGAACAGCGCCGCGTCCAGCGGACCTTCGCTCAGCTCGCTCACTTCGCTGTCCATCTCCACCAAGGGTTGCGAGGCATCGAGACCCTGCAAAACCGCCATCGCCATGGGATTTGCGCCCTTCGGCGGGTGTGCATTCAGGTAAGAGGCCACAGGCGCCATGATCGGCAGGTACACGACCACGCGCGTCCGCAAGGACGTCTTCATGGTTGCGAACGGCGCCGAAGCCGCACTGATTTTGTCGGCGATCTCCGGCGGTAGTTGGGTCAGGATCGTTTGCATCTGCGCCAACGGACTGAACATCCGCGTCTGTACGGCGTTAAAACTTTGGATCTGTCCCAGCGCCGCGACCCGCTGCGACTCGCCCGCCGCCGGCGTCCAGAACGCGAACTCCAGCCGTAACACCGGAGACTGGAAAAGGGGCAGCACATCGGCCGGTATCGGGTGCGCCGGATCGGGCGGAAACTTCGAAGGATCAATCCGCAGAGTCAAGCTCACGGTGTGCTCCTCGACCTGAACTCCGGCGACGGTGTCGGTGCGCCCGGTGGCGTGCGAATCCGTCGCGATCTGCAAGGCCGAGAAAAACTCTTGCGCCTGCGGCGGCACCGGTGGCAGCTTGGCGGGCGTGGCGCCCAGCCCGGTGGCCAGGAAATCGTGCAGCGGCAAAGCGGCGAAATGTTTGGTGGCCGGGTTCAACACCATGACCTGTGAACTGCCCAGATCGAGGATGGTGATCCCCATGCCGGTCCCTTCGGTCCTCGCCTTGGTGCCTTGCATCTCGAGAACAACGTCGCTCGGCATGTGCGCCGTCACGTCCTTCGCCATCGCCATGAATTGCGCCACCATTTCGGGCGGCATCATGCCGCCCGATTTCCAGGTAACGTGGGTGCGCATGGTGGTGTCCGCCCGCAGCGGCGTCATTCCCAAGGCGGCCACGATCAACCATGCCCAACCGGACCGGCGAAGAGTACTGAACTTCATAGATGTGATAGTACCAAATGAAACACGGAACTCAACCCGGCCCCGCCCCAATAATGGTGAAGTCGTAAACCTGTGCCGCGCGCGCCAGCTCCCTGTCGAAAGTTAGAACCCCCATCGCGCCGCCGAATTCCGCGCGCCAAAAAAAGTCAATCAGTGCGGCGCGGCGCAACGCCAGAGTCCGCTCCTCTGCCGCGCCAGAGAGTCGCCAACGGTCGAGCGTGCGCATGCTCTCGACGCGAGTCAATTCGCTCGCCACCAAGAACTCGAACTCTCGCAGGTCCACGTGGCCGGGCTGCTGGAAGATATAGCGAATCAGAGCCGACGAATCTAAATAGGCAACCACGACGGGTCCCTTCTCCGTTCCTCCGCCATAAACCGCTCGACCACATCGAAATCAACGTCGTTGGGCGGCGGCTCTTTCAAATCCCGCAGACGTCCGTTTGCCTTGCGCACGATCAATCCAGCTTCGGGTGCGACCAAACGCGCCACCGGGGTGCCCCGATCGGTGACCACAACCCCGCCGCCGGCTCTTGCCTGGCGTATGTACCTGCTCAGGTGGGCTTTGAATTCCGCGATCCCAACTTCCTTCATGACTCATCGTGACCTCTAGCGGTCATGATGGCAACCCACACGCGGAAGCCGCGCCGTTTGCGCGGTTTGCAAGGTTGGCGGAAAAATGCGGCGCGATCCCATGCTCCATGAAAGCCGCGCACCGCAGTGCAATCTACATAGCCAGCGGCACCGCGATCCCCATCAGTTCCAGCGCGGCAGTGAGCTGCCGGTGCGTCAACGCGACCACCTGTAACAAAAACGCCCGCTTGCCGGCATCGGCCTCCTGCAGAACCGGCGTGTGATGGTAGAAATTATTGAACGCTTGCGCCAACTGAAACGCATATTTGGCCAAATGGGATGGTTCGCGCGTGGCCAGCGCCTGCTCCACCACCCCCGGCAGCCGCGCCCCGAGCCAGAGAAGGCTCCAACTCTGCAAGTCGTCGTGATACGCCACCGGCTCTGACTGCGGTCCGGCCTTGCGCAAAATATTGGCCGCGCGCACGGTCGCGTACTGCGCATAGGGGCCGCTCTCGCCCTCGAAGCTGAGCGCTTCCTTGAAGTCGAAGGCGATGATTGTTGCCGTGGTGAATTTCAGCAGGAAATAGCGGAGCGCCCCGACCGCGATGGTGTGGGCCGTATCGCGCTGCCGCGCCGCCTCCATTTCCGGATTGCGGGCTGCGACTTGCGCCAGCGCCTCGCTTTCAAGCCGGTCGAGCAGGTCATCGGCTTTAACGCCCGTCCCCTTGCGTCCGGAAACGTCCACCCGCTTCGCGCCGGCCTCCGCCTGATAACCCAGTTCGGCCGCGCATGCCGGCGTCAGCGCCACCATCTCGTAGCTGAAATGCACGCTGCGATTCGCTTGTTCTTCGAATCCCAGGGCGCGCAGCCCGGCGACCACGATTTCCTGTAGATAACTCTGGCGCGCGTCAATCACGTTGAAAATCCAATCGCCGCCTCCAAATCGGGGGGCGCCCGGCTCGCGGGTCAGCGCCGTACGCCAGGCGACATGCCCGTCTGGGTACTCGTGAAAGCGGGCGAAGCCAAACTCCATCGGCAGCAGTCCCAGTTTCCAAAGTTGATAGGCGATGTCCTTGCCGACGTAGGTCACGGTTCCGTTCGAGCGAACGATCACCTTCGTCTCCTCCTCGCCCTCCTTGCCCAGGCTTCCCACCCGGTCCATTACCCAGCAGCCGGCGTTTTTGCCTTCCGTCTCCCGACGCACCGCGCCGCGCTCCTTCAGGAGCGCAAAGGCGTGGGACCATAGGTGCAGTTGCAGAATCTCGCTCTCGCGCGGCAGCACGTCGTACTCGACTCCAATGCGGTGCATGGTGCGCAAGTGGCAGTGCGCGATCTTGCTGGCAATGTCGTCGGCCAACGCGGCGGTCTCATTGCCGCCGGCTTCAATGAGGTGCAGCGTCGCCGGCCGCCACGCGGCCAGGTCTTCGGGATGGCTCTCGTAATGCTGCGAAATCGCCGCATACATGTCCCAGCACAAATAATCAAACCGCTGGTCGGCATGCTCCGGCACGGTCAAGTGCTGGAACGCGGCAACCACGTCGGCCACCTGCACGCCGGTGTTGTCCTGTAGGTTCTGCACTTCGACCGTTTCCCCGCGCCGCCGCAGCAGCCGTACCCATGTGTCGCCAAGAACCGCATTGCGGAGATGGCCAATGTGGGCGGCCTTATTGGGGTTGATATTGGTATGTTCCACGATTACCTTGGCGCCCAGGCGAGGCCGGAGCTGGTTCGTGTTCTCCCGCAGCGCCTCCATCGCATTGCTGCGACAAACGTAAAAATTGAGGTACCCGCCCCCCGCCACCTCGACTTTGACGAAGCCCTCCGGCACGGGCATGGTGGCGGCAACCTCCTGCGCCAATTGCCGAGGCGGACGCCGCATCTGCTTCGCCAATTCGAAGCAAATGGGCAGCGCAAATTCGCCCATGTCCGGCTTGGGGGGGAGTCCCACTACGAGCTTTTCCGGGGTCAAATCCGGCAGCTCGGCCATGGTTTTCCGCAAGTGGTCCACCACCGCACACCTCAGGCGTTGTTCGAGTTCGATATACACGTCCTCTATGGTATTGTGAGACACTCCTTCTAATCTCGGAAATTCATGAGCTTTCGGACCCTTTTCAGCGTTTTTTCCAGCGATCTGGCCATCGACCTCGGCACTGCGAACACCCTCGTGTATGCCAAGGGCAAGGGCATCGTTGTCAACGAACCTTCAATCGTCGCCATCAATAAAGGGACCGGCGAAGTGGAAGCAGTGGGCAAAGAGGCCAAGGAAATGCTGGGTCGAACCCCCGGCAACATTGTGGCCATCCGGCCCATGAAGGACGGCGTCATCGCCGACTTCAAGGTCACCGAGAAGATCCTCAACTACTTCATCCAGAAGGCGCACAACCGCAAGATGTTGGTGCACCCGCGCATCGTCATCGGTGTGCCTTCGGAAATCACGCAGGTGGAAAAGCGCGCGGTCATGGACTCCGCCTACCGCGCCAAGGCCAGTGAAGTCTACCTGGTCGAGCAAGCGATGGTCGCCGCCATCGGCGCCGGCTTGCCCATTACCGAACCCAGCGGCAACATGGTCGTGGATATCGGCGGTGGCACCACCGATATCGCCGTCATTTCGCTCAGCGGCATCGTCTACTCGCGCTCGGTGCGCGTCGCCGGCAATGAAATGGACGACGCCATCACCAACTACCTCAAGCGCAAATACAATCTCCTGGTCGGCGAACGCACCGCCGAACAGGTGAAGATCAACATTGGCTCCGCCTATCCGCTCGATTCGATTGAAACTTTCGAGATCAAGGGACGCAACTTGATCGAGGGCGTTCCCAAGACCCTGGTGATCGAGGACGCCGAAATTCGCGAGGCGCTGAGCGAAAGTGTTGGCACGATCATCAACGCCATCCGCGTCGCGCTCGAGCGCACGCCGCCCGAGTTGAGCGCCGACATCAGCGATAAGGGCATTGTGCTCACCGGCGGCGGGGCCATGCTCAAAAATCTCGACAAGCGGATCCGCGAGGAAACCGGCCTGCCGGTCTCGATCGCCGACGATCCGCTGGCCAGCGTGGTGCTCGGCACCGGCAAAATGCTGAGCGACTTCAAGCTGCTGCGCAAGATTTCGATCGACCAATAAGTAGAAGGCGAGCCGTGGAGCATCTGATCGAACGCAAGCGGAACAAATTGTTCCTTTCCGTGCTTCTGCTCGGGCAGTTAATGCTGCTCGGTTATCAGGTCCGGCGTCCCGATGCCGGCGGCGTGCGCCTGGTTAGGTTGTGGAGCGTTGAGGCCATTCTGCCCGCCGAACGCGTCTCCGATCGCGTCGTCAGCGAAACCCGCAATTTGTTCCATGGCTACGTCGGCCTGCGCGAGGTCAACCGGCAGAACCAGGAGTTGCAGGCGCAGGTGGCGGCCTTGCGTATCGAAAACCAGCGTCTGGTCGAAGGCGTGCGAGAGCTGCCCGCGCTCGAAACTCTGCTCGGCTTCCAACGCGCCTACGGCATCAAGACGGTGGCCGCCCAGGTGATTAGCAGCGGCATCACCGCCGACGCGCAAACTCTCTATCTCGACGGGGGCTCGAACGCCGGCTTCGCCCGCAATATGCCGGTGATCAACCCGTCGGGGTTGGTGGGCAAGCTATCCCAGGTGCTGGGTTCGTCCTCGCAAGTGTTGATGATCACCGACACCCAATCCGGCGCCGGCGTTCTGATCGGCGACAAGCGCATCCATGGCATCGCCACCGGCCTCGGTGCCGGCCGCATCGAGATCCGCGACGTGCTCAAGGACGAACCGGTCGCCGTCGGCGCCGCTGTCGTCACCTCCGGCGACGATCAGGTCTTTCCAAAGGGTATTCCCGTGGGCACGGTCACTGGCATGCGCCCCTCGATCGATGGCATTTTTCGAGTTGTCGAACTCAAGCCCGCGGTAGACCTGGGCCGGCTGGAACAGGTCCTGGTCGTGACCGGCACTTTGCCGCCTCCTGACCAACAAGCGGCGCAGGGTCAGACCGCGGCCGAAATCCGCCAGGCCGCGCTGCCGTCGCTCCCCGCCTTCACCGCCGCTGCCCCCGGCGCGTTCCCCCAGCCGGCTCCGCCCCCCGGCGCCACCCCCGCGCCTCCTAATACGCCCCCGGCGGAAGGCGACGCACTGGGAGGCGCCCAGCCCAAGCCGCCAGCCGCGCCCGGCGTGATTAAACACTGAGCGCTGGGAGCGGTGGGCAGACGACGCGTGAAATAGCGCTGTAGGCGGGGCATTTCACTCACTTCAGCGCTGGCGCACTGGTCGCGGCCTCGAATTTGGGCCAAATCCATGATGTAGAAGCGGCAGCTCAATTGCTCCTACCTAGGGCGAAGACCAGGCGGAACACAGGGTGAGAAGGCAACCTTGCTATCCGCATGGAGTGAACAAGCGTTGCCGTAACTGCGACCGGTATTTCAGCGGCGAGTTGGAAGGCAATATCTCTGTCTGGAATGCAGTCTGCGCGCGGCGGAGATGCCGCGCGCGCGTGGCGCGAAACGCGGCTGTACAACCGGAGATGCCGCACCGGCGGCCGCCGGCAAATCAGCACGGAGAGATCACGCTTCCTGAAATACGACGGAGTCGTCACGGTCCGTCCATCCACTTCTCGCGCCACTCAATGCGGGCGACACTGAATAAATGCGACTTTCAACGCGCGGACCCGCCATGCACTTACCAAGGCAATGCACGCGAAAGCCCATTGGTCCGCAACCTGCAATCACATGAGCGAGGAAGATTCCATGCCCACCCAACCATCCGCCATTGCACTTCCCGCTGAGCACAGTCCGCGACTGGAGGCATCGCTGCTGCCCCTGCGACGGATACTGGCGGCAACCGACTTCAGCCCGCGCGGCCAGGCTGCGTTGCGTGGCACCATGCCCGGTGCTCGCCGTGCGCTGTGGGCAGGCTGACGTGCACTTAGAACGCGTGGGGCGGGCCTAGGCGGGCGCGCGGCGACAGCCGCGCTGGGGCTCGCGTCAATCAAAATAAGATATTTCCCCCTCAATTGGGGCTTGGCTCTTGAACGCTAACAATACGAAGTACGGGGAGGCTACCGCGCTTGCTGGTCGCCAATACGCCGATCTGGCGCAATGCATCGCGGAGCGTTAGGTAGCCGGAATCCGCCTCCGGCCCTTCGCCGCGAAACGCGAAAGTGAAATCAAAGCGGCCGGTTTTATTTGTGGAATCAACCGCCATTCCGCCCAGCTCGCGGCCCACCCACTTCGCCAATTCATCCATGCTGGTGGCAGTCGCAGTCACCTCGTAGGAGAGCGCCGGCTTGCTATTATCGCCATGCCGCACGAGTGCGATCCTGGAACGCTCGCCTTCCGCCGCCACGGTGCCGTGGAAACCTCCGCTCGCGATGGTTAAATTGGTCACGTCGCCCGGAACACTGTCGGCGGCCGCCACTAAGCGAAAACGCTCGCGCAACAGGGAACCGAGCATCGCGATAACTTGCGCTTTTTGTAGGCCTCCGTCCATGGTCGCCTGAATGTCGTAGTGTTGGTCATCAATCCAATCTGCCCCTCCCACCACGGAGAAACAGGCCGGATAGGCGAGAGCAATGATTTGCCTGAGCGGCAAATTGGCGATGACCAATCGACCTGGTGCAATATTGAAAACTCGTCCCATCCTCCCTACGGGATCGCTTGGCTTGATCGAAACCACTGAAAAAGCACCCTGGTCTGCGTTGGGATTTGTTCCTGTGCAGTCGCTGGCGAAGTTACTGGACGGCGCCGCGCTCTGTCCCGCCGCCGATGCAATGCCAGCAAAGATAAGCACGGCTGCCACACCTGCCCTTGCAATGATTCTCATTGTGCCCCTTCCGGGGGCCCGGCCAGCGCGGCATCCACGAGCAGCGGAACCAGGAACTTCATCGACGAATCTCCTCCACGGAATCCTATGTGACGTTACTCTCCACCCCTGCGCTTTTGTCAATGGAAAAACATCAATATGCCGATAAGAACGGCAAGTGTGCACGGTATAGAGATCCCGACCCTGGTTAATCCGGCGAGGAACACGCGCTGGGCGCAAACTTCTGCCAACCAGCTTCAACGCAATTTCGCCGACGACAGCAGCGGCGGTATCATCAGTGGTATGGCAACAATTCGCATCTCGGCAACCGAAGCGGCCCGCGACTTTGCGGGACTGCTGGCCCGCGTCCGAGCCGGCGCGGAAGTCGTCATCGAAGACGACCAGCTAGTCGTAGCCGTGGTGCACACGCCGGTGCCACTGCACCGCTCCATCGAGGCGTGCATCGCTCTGTTGCCTGAGAACTCTACGGCGATTATAGATGAGGACTTCGCCCGGGATGTCGGAGAGGCTGTAGCTGCGCACAGTGAGCCGTTGAATCCTCCAGCATGGGATTGATCCTCGATTCCAGCGTGCTCATCGCGGCCGAGCGCAAAGGACGCAATGCGCATCAGGCTCTCGGCGAAATCGCCCGGCGCGTCGTCGGTGAGGATGTGGCCATCTCGGTCGTGACGCTAATCGAGCTGGCGCACGGCGCAGCCCGTGCCGACACACCGGAAAGAAAGGCGGCGCGGCGGCAGTTCGTCCACGAACTGACAATAGCTCTCCCGGTGCATCCTGTGACGGTTCCCGTTGCTCTGCGGGTTGGCCAAATCGACGGCGAGAACGCGGCGCAAGGTGTTCGGCTGCCTCTCGCAGACCTGCTTATTGGAGTGACAGCGCTGGAGCTTGGCTACAGGGTTGCGACCGGAAATCTGCGTCATTTTCAGATGGTTCCCGGGCTTGAAATCGTCCCATTCTGAAAAGGTCGGAACGAAACTGCACGTGACCCCCTCTTTAGGGCAGGGCGGGGTATCGGCTAACCGTGGCCGGGCGGGCGCGTCGAAGTGGGAATAGCACGAAAAGCATCAATAACGTGAGAAAATGAACCTCATTGTGCGTCACACCGGGCGGGTAGCTTGCATCTCGCTGTGTCTTCTTGCTGTTTGCCTTCCGTTTTGCGCCGCGCAGGATTCATCTCCGGCCGCCGCCAGCGTGGTCACTGTGGGCCGCGGGCATCTCACTCGTCAGTTACGCATTGGTGGCACCACCGAGGCGGTCCATGCCTACACCCTGCGCATCCCCGAAATGCAGCGCCAGAACGGCCAGCTCACGCTGGTTGACATCATCCCCAACGGCACCCAGGTGAAGGCCGGCGACGTGTTGGCCGAATTCGATGCCACCCAGGAATTGCAAAACGCCCGCGACGCCGAGGCGAAATTCCAGGATCTGGGCCACCAGGTCGAGGACCGCCAGGCCCAAAACCGCAGCAATGCCGAACAGAACGCCAGCGATCTGCAGCAGGCCGAGGCCGACCTGGGCAAGGCCGAACTGGAACAGAAAAAAGCTCCTATCCAGAGCGCCATTGACGCGGCCACCGGACAATTGAACGTCACCGACGCGCAAGCCCATGTGGCCAGCCTGAAGCGCGAGAACCAGTTCAAGGCAGCCGCCGACGCCGCCGCGCTGCGGGTGCTCGAGTTGCAGCGCGACCAGCAGAAAATCGAGTGGCAGCGCGCGCTCTCCACCGCCCAGATGCTGACCTTGAAGGCGCCGCTGGCGGGCATGATCAGTCTTGTCTCGGTCTATCACAACGGCGTGTCGGGGCCCGCCCAGCCCGGTGATCAACTCTACACCGGGCAGAACCTGCTGCACATTTTCGACGCTCGTCAAATGGAGGTGGTCGGCCAAATCAATGAAGCCGACGGCGCCTCCCTCGCCCCCGGCCTGAGCGGCGTCATGCATCTCGATGCCTACCCCAACACCAGCTTCACCGTGCACTTCGAGGCAGCCAGCCCGGTGGCTTCGGGCGGAAGCTTCATCAACCCCGTGCGCGGCTTTTCAGCGAGATTCTTGGTCGAGCAAACCGACCCGCGCCTGCTGCCCGACCTTTCCTGTGCCATCGATTTGAAAATTGCCAGCGCCGACGACGTGTTGCTGGTGCCCCGCTCGGCGGTCCATTTCATTCAGGACGAACCCTACGTCACCAAGCGCGTCGGCGGCGATTGGCGTGAACAGCGGGTCGAACTCGGCAACTTCAACGATCAACAGGTGGTCATCGTCAGCGGCGTCGCCGCCGGCGATCAAGTCCGCACCCAGAATTAATGGCGCCCCGTCACCCACCCCGCCGCCTGCGCCGTTGGACCGCCACCGCGGTGGTGACGCTTTCGATTGTGGCGCTGGCCTACGGTTTCCATCGCCTTCGCTCACCGGCGTTGGCGAACCTGCCCACCGCGGCCGCCCGCGCTGAAGAGTTTCGGGTGACTGTCAAGACCCAGGCAACGTTGGTTGCAACCCGCTCCGAGGAGCTCCATGCCCCCAACGTGCTGAATCTGCAAATCACATGGCTCGCGCCGCCGGGGTCCACCGTGAAGGTCGGCGATCCGGTGATTCGCTTCGATCCCTCCAGCGCCCAGAAAGACGCTGACGCCAAGACCGCCGCGCTGCGCCAGGCTCAAGCCTCGCTCGATCAGGCCAATGCCGCCGCCCAGATTGCCGACCAGCAGGACGCGCTCGACCTCGCCACAGATCAAAACGGCGTCGCCTCCGCCCGCCTCGACGCCTCCAAGGCCGCCATTCTCAGCACCATTGATGGCGATGAGGCCAAGCTCGCACTGGGCATGGCCGAAGAAAAACTTAAGGTCGAACAAGCCAACATCAACCTGCATCGCACCTCCAACGGCGCCAAAATCGCCAGTGCCACGCGGAATCGCGACAAGGCCCAGGCCGATCTCACCCTCGATCAGGAAGAAATGAAGCAAATGCTGGTGCGCGCGCCCTTCAACGGCGTTGTCACCTACCTGACCAATCAGTCCCAGGGTTGGATGAACGCCCAGCCCTTCAAGGTCGGCGATCACGTGTGGGCCAACGCCGCCATCGCCGAAATTCCCGACCTCTCCAGCCTCGAGGCCCAGGGCAAGCTGGCTGAAATTGACCGCGGTCAGGTTTCTCTCGGTGATTCCGTCGAGGTGCACCTCGACTCGCTGCCCGAGGCGTCGGTTTCAGGCACGCTCGTGAACGTGGCGGCCCTGTCGGAGCCTTATTACGACGGTAACTTTCCCCCCGCCAAGGTATTTAATATTTTTGCGCGCCTCAATGCGCTCGACCCGCGCCTGCGACCTCAAATGAGCGGCTCCTGCAATATCGTCGTGCGCCGTATTCCCCTGGCCATCGTGGTGCCGGCGCGATCGCTTTTCACTGTCGCCGGCAAGCCGGTGGTCTATCTCCAAACTCCAGATGGGTTCCAGGCCCGCTCGGTGCAGGTGCTTGCCCGCAATCCCGATGAAGCCGCGGTCAGCGGCATCACCGCCGGCGCCCGGTTGGCGTTGCTCGATCCGACCCTGAAAAAGGCGCCGGGCAATAAGCCATAACCATGGCGGCCGCACCCCAAATTCGCGTCCTGCCCCTTCCCAAAAAGCGCGCGCCGAACCTCCGGCGTTGGCTGTACCGGGCCATCGTGGCCGCGGTTGCGGCCGTGGCCGCCTGGGGCGCTTGGCGCGGCTACACCGCCCTCACCGCGCCGTCGGCGGCCAACGTACCCCTGGCAGAGGTGCGCCGTGGCGAGGTTCACTTCAATGTCTACGCCCAGGGCACGCTCAGCGGCGGCAACTCCGAAGTGCTGACCGCGCCCATGGTAAACGGCGATACCTTGAGCATCCGCGACATTCTCGAAACCGGCACCTTGGTCAAGTCCGGCGACGTCGTCGTGCAATTTGATACCTCCGCCCAGGAGTACAACCTTAAGCAGGCCCAGGCCGCGCTCGAACAGGCGCAGCAGCAGGTGCTCGGCGCCCAGGCTACGGCCGCCGCCCAGACCGAGGATGACGCCTACCAGCTTCTCAAAGCCCAGTTCGATGTGCAGCGGGCCGAGTTGCAGGTGCGCAAAAACCCCATCGTGGCTGCCGTCGATGCCCAGAAAAACGACCTCAACCTCGCCGCCGCGCGCGAGCATCTGCGCCAATTGCAGCAGGATGTCGCCAGCCGCAAGTCCAGCAACCAGGCCTCCGTCGCCTTGCAGCAGGCCGCCGAGCTCAAGTCGCAGAGCGACGCCGCGACCGCGCAGGCCAATATCGCCGCCATGTCGTTGAAGGCGACCCGCGGCGGTTATATGTCCATCCGCGAAAACATGCGCAATGGCTTCAACGGCCTCGCCGTGCCCGTTTATCAAATTGGCGATGTCACCGACCCGGGCTTGGCCATCGCCGAAATTCCCGACACCACCTCCTGGGAGCTCAACGTCACCGTCAGTGAGTTCGACCGCGGCCATCTTGCCGTCGGCCAGCCGGCGACCGCCGAATTCGATCCGCTGCCCGGGCAAACTTTTCCCGCCCGGGTGAAGTCGCTCGGCGGCGCCACCGGTCCGTCCTGGAATCGTCAGGTGAAGTGCGTCCTCGAACTGCTGCGCGCCACGCCGGCGCTCAAGCCCGGCTTGTCGGCCAAGGTCATTATCACCACCCAAACCCTGCGCGACGCGCTGTATGTTCCCAGCCAGGCGGTGTTTGGACCGGATGGTTCCAATTACGTCTACCTTCGCGCCGGCGGACAGTTCGCCCGCCGCCCGATCAAGGTTGTGAGCCGCAGCGAGAGTCAAGTGGTGTTACAGGGTGTCCATGCCGGCGACGTGATTGCGCTCGCCAATCCGGAGCAGACTGGCGCGCCGGCCGCCGCGCCTGCCGCGCCATCGGCGGGCGCGCCCGGCGGCGGCGGCCCCATGGTGATCGTCCGATGAAGCTTCCTTTTTCCCGCCTCGGAACCGATCTGGCGTTGGCCGCGCAAAACCTGCGGGCGCAGAAAACCCGCACCCTGCTCACCGCGCTGGGCATGGTCTTCGGTGTCGGCGCTGTCATCGCCATGCTCGCCATCGGCGCCGGCGCCAAGCAGGAGTCCTTGCGGACCATAGAACAACTCGGCGTGCGCAATTTGATGGTTGACAGCATTCCGCCCGGCAGCCAGCAGCTATTCCAGCAGCGCCGCCTGACCTCGCCCGGTCTGACCATGCGCGATGTGCGCATCCTCTCCGTCAACGTCGATGGCCTCGACCAAATCTCCGCCCGGCGCGAGCTGCACCCCGCCCGGGTGCTGCCCAAGCCCGCCCACGACATTCCCGAGCTCTATGGCGTTCGCGCGTCGTATGCCGCCATTCACCATTTTGTTCCGCTCGAAGGCGAGTTTTTCGACGACCTCGACAATGCCGCCGGAGCCCCGGTGTGCGTGCTCGGCCAGACCGCCAAGGTCAACATTTTCGGTTATGACCCCGCCGTCGGCCGCTACCTCAAGGTTAACGACACCTGGCTCAAGGTGGTGGGTGTGCTCGGCGAACAATCCGCCTCCGGCGGCAGCGGCGGTCGCGATTGGAACAACGTTGTCTACGTGCCGTTCAATACGTTTCAGTTCCGCTTTTACGACGCCAGCTTCAATCTCAAAGACGAACTCGACGGCGTCGACATGAGCCTCAAGCCCGGCACCGACAGTATTGCCGCATCCAAAATCGTCACCGCGATTCTGGACTCAACCCACCACAACGCGCGCGACTTCAACGTCACCGTGCCGGCTGGACTGCTGGCCCAGCAGCAGCAGACGCAGCGCATCTTTACCTTGGTCATGGTGGCCATCGCGGCGATTTCGCTGCTGGTCGGCGGCATCGGCATCATGAACATCGTGCTCGCCACCGTGCTCGAGCGCACCCGCGAAATCGGCGTCCGTCGCGCCACCGGCGCCCGCCGCGCCGACATTCTGCGCCAATTCCTCGCCGAAGCGGTGTTGATCTCCGTCTCCGGCGGCTCCCTCGGCATTGCGTTTGGCTACGCCATGTCGTGGCTCATCGCCGTCACCGCCGCCTGGACCACGTTGGTCAGCACCTGGTCCATCCTGGTCGCCTTCGGCGTCTCGGTCGGCGTGGGCATCATCTTCGGCATTTATCCGGCGCGCAAGGCGGCGCGCATCGATCCGATCGAGGCTTTGCGCTATGAGTAAGCTGCGATTCATCACCGGCTGCTTGGCCGCGTGCCTGCTGTCCGCGGGCGCGTTGTCCGCCCAGTTCCTCCCCCGTTTCCACGTGAACGCGCCCCGTGTCGAGCCCATCGCCGGCCTGCACGAGCGCATTCACGACGGCCAGCTTCACCTGACGCTGAAGGAATTCCTCGCCCTGGTGCTCGCCAACGACACCCAGATCCATGTGCTGCGCCTCGACAATACCAATGCCGTCAATGCCGTGCTGGCCGCGCGCAGCCCGTTTGACCCCACCCTCATCGGCAGCTTCAACGGCACCCGCAGCGTGCAGCCCGAAGCCAGCCAAATCAATGGCGCGCCCACCCTTTCGCAGCTCGGACAGAACAGCAACTTCACGTTCAATCAGGTTCTTGGCACCGGTCAGCAGGTCGCGATCGGTTTCGGCACCAACCGCGACTCCAGCAATAGCCAGTTCCTCACCTTCAACCCCAGCCTGGGCGCGACCATGAATTTTGCGCTCACCCAGCCGCTGCTCCGCAACCGCGGCAACCTCCAGAACCGTACTCCGCTGCTCATCGCCCAAACCCAGGTGCTGGTCGTGGGCGACCAGACCTCCACCCAGATTGCCGATCAACTGGTCAGCGCCGCCGACCAGTACTGGTCCACCGTTCAGGCGCGCGATCAGATCGCGGTGCAGCAGCAGGGCGTTGATCTCGCCCAAAAATCCTATGAACGCGACCAGAACGCCTTGCAGTTGGGCGCGCTTCCGCCCGGCGATATTTTCACCTCGCAGGCCCAGGTGGCGCAGGACCAAACCCAGCTTCTCCAGGCTCAATCGAACTACCGCCAGCAGATGGATCTGCTGCGCCGCCTGATTGGCGCCGATATTGACGCCGAGGCCCGCGCCGCCGAGATCGTGCTCGATGAAGACCCGCGCGCCACCACCCCCGAGGCCCCGCCGCTGCCTGTGGATCAGGCGGTGGCGCAGGCGCTCGCCCATCGCCCTGAGATGGATGCGATTCAGCGCCAGCGCATCGAGGACCGCTTCTCCACCGCCGCCGCCCGCGACGCCCTCCGTCCCCAGCTAAACCTGAGCGGCAGCTACGGCTCGAACGCGCTCGCCGGCAACGCCATTCCGGTCGTCAATTCGCTCGGCGTTTCGGTTGGCGGTCTCTCCACCGGCTTCGGCAGCGCCCTCGGCCAGGTTTTTGATTTCGGCTTTCCGACCTATGGATTTTCGCTTTCGCTCAATCTGCCGCTGCGCAACAGTGCCGGCCGCGCGCAGCTATCCAATTCGCTGGTCAGCGAAGCCAGCCACGCCTACCAGGAACGCAACGAAACCCAACAAGTGACCCAGGAAGTCCGTCTCGCTGACACTCAATTGAGCATGGCCGCCGCCGTTGTTCATTCCGCCACCACCGCCCGCGATCTGTCCCAGAAAAACGTCGCCGCCGAACAGCAGAAATACACCCTCGGTACGATTACCGTTTTCGAGTTGCTGCAGGCCCAGGTCCAGTTGAGCAACGCCGAGCTCACCCTCCTCGGCGCCTACACCAGTTACCAGATCGCCCAAATCGCTTATCAGCGCGCCACCTGGACTCTGCTCGATAAACTCGGCCTCAAAGTCAATCCCTGATCGCCTAGTCTGGCGCTGTGCCTAAGCGGAGCGCGCGGCGGTATCCGCGTAGGGCCCGACCTAACCAACCCTTCACTTACAATCACGCCATGGCTCTCATGGCGGCAATGACCGGCGGTAGCTGATGCTGATTGCCAATCGCAGGCAGGCGTCGCTGGCGGCATTGGGCCTGCTGGGCAGTGCGGTCGCCTGTGGCGGCATGGACCCGCGGTCCGCTTCAATTATCAAAGCCTGGATTTGAAACACGGCGAACTACCCCCGGATCTTCGGCGATCGGCTAAGCGGAACGCCACACTCGCGCGAAAAAACGACGCTAGCGCGCTGGCGGTGCCGGGGTCACGCTGGCGACTTTCAAGGTGTCGCCCTTCAGTGTCCCCTTCACGATGACGCGTTTGGCTGCCAGTTTGTTGAGTGTGGCTCGCTGCGCGGCATTGGCGTCGAGGGTATAAGCCTTCTGCCCAACCACAAGCGCGTATGCGCCGTTGTCCTGAGTGCACATGCGAACGCAATCGGCATCGCTATGGCCCGCATCCATTGTGTGCTTGACCCCGCACATGTCGTCGCTGACGACACCGGTGTAGGCGGTTTGAGCGGCCTGCATTGCCCACATTCCCGCGGGAACGGTGGCCAGCGCGACGGCAAGTACTCCATTACGCAAATTGAGCTTCATAGGCACAGTATGACGCGCCGCAGCGGCAAAGGTGACGAAAAATGCCATCATTCGGCATATAGAAGCCGCCCATGATCCACCTTGAGAAACGGGGTCAGCGTGTGTGCCTTGGCAGGCTTGAGGTCGATAATGTCCAGCACCCGCCAGCACGCGACTGTCAGCGCATCACCGATCAGCGACCGGTGACAGCGCCATGGAACCGCTTCCGCGCACATAATCGCCGTGGGGCGCTCATCGGCCAATGCCTCCAACTCCGCCAAAGCGGCGGCAAACTCCGGCGTGTGCATGTAATCGGCGAAACCGCGAAAACTGGCATTGCGCCAGGCGGTGTTGACGGAGTCCCGTCGGGCGTGTCGCAACCCGCCGAGGCCCGGCAGTTGGACGTAGCCGATGCCGGCTTTTTCCAGCGAAGCGCTCAACTCCGCACCGGCAAATTGCGGGTTGTGCCGCGATTTTGGAATGGTGCGCACGTCCGCCACCCGCTTCACCCCATGCACGTGCAACAGGTTGATAAATGCCTCCGCCGTGCGCGTCGAGTGGCCGATGGTGAAGATGGTGCGCGTTTGCTACCCTTAAGGATTGATGCAGCCATTGTACGAAAAGATTAGGGCCGGGCAGCGCATTTCGTGCGACGAGGCCATGCGCTTGTGGAGCGAAGCTGACGATTCGACCTTGCGCTCGCTCGCCGGGGCCGTCCGCGCCCGCTTCCACCATCACGACGAATGCACCTACATGATCATGCGCATCGTCAATTACACCAATGTCTGCGTCGCCCAGTGCGACTACTGCGCGTTCTACAGGCTGCCTGGCCAGCCCGGCGGGTACGTGCTTAGCCGTGAACAGGTTTTTGCCAAAATCGATGAGCTGCTGGCCCTCGGTGGCGATCTCGCCGCATTCAATGGCGGCTTCAACCCCCATCTTCCGCTCGACTACTACTGCGAACTCTTCGCGGCCCTGCGTGAACGGTACGGCGAGCGTCTTGAATTCTATGCGCTCACCATCGCCGAGTTCATGTATTTGGCCGACCACGCCAAGCTCAGTTGGCCGGACGCCGCCCGCCGTTTCCAACAAGCCGGCGTGCGTTGGATCACCGGAGGCGGTTCGGAAATCCTGACCGAGAGCTTCCGCGCCCGCCACAGCAAGTTCAAGTACACCGTGGCGCAGTACCTCGATGCGCAGCGGGCCGTCATCGCTTCGGGATTGCGCACTACCGCCACCATGGTAATCGGCTTCGACGAGACCATCGCCGAGCGTATCGAGCACCTCGATCGTACCCGCGCCCTGCAGGACGAGACCTCCGGCCTTGCCAGTTTCCTGTGCTGGACCTATAAGCCTTACTCGACCGATCTCGGCGGCACTGAAATTGGCAGCGCCGAATACTTGCGCCACCTGGCGCTAAGCCGCATTTTCCTCGACAATATCGCCCGCGTCCGCACCTCGGTCCTGACCCAGAATCAAGGCGCGCTCGAGGGTCTCGCCTATGGCGCCGACGACTTCGACCTGCCCATCGAGGACGAGGTCACGCAAAGCGCCGGCGCCACCATTAGCCTCGATTTTGATGGCTTACTCCAGCGAGCCCGCGACCTCGGCTTCAAACCCAGGTATCGCGCCCTCGCCCAACAGGCGGTCGGGGCGTGATCAGCGCCGGATTCTTCTTCCTGCTCGGCATCATCGCGGGTGCCGCGCTGATGTGGTGGCGCGCCAGCGCCGATCTCGGCAGCCGCATTGATCGCAACCTCGAACGCAATGTCGAACGCACGCTGCCCCGCATCGCCGAAGCGGTACTCGCCGGAAAGGCACAGCAGTTGGAGCGCGACACCGTCCGGGAAGTCAAATCGAGCCAGGCCGGCATGGAGGCCACGCTCGGCGCCATGCGCCAAAAGCTGGACGAGTACCAGAAGCAAATTCACGAGTTTGAAACCCAGCGCGCCGCCGCCCAGGCCGGCGTTGCGCACCAGCTCGAGGCGGTCGCCGCCGCCGGCGCCGCCATCACCCAGGAATCGCGAACCTTGCGCGAGGCGCTTACCCATAGCGGCAGCGTGCGCGGACGCTGGGGTGAACAAACGGTGTTGAAGAACATTCTCGACGCCTGCGGCCTCAACGAGAATGTTGACTACCACCTGCAAGTCACCGTCACCCAGGGGGAAGCGCGCCTGCGTCCCGATGCCGTCATCCACCTCGCCGACGGGCGCAACCTCGCGGTGGACGCCAAGGCCAGCCTGGCGGCGTTCCTCGAGGGCCTCGATGAGGGCGATGAAAAACAGCGCCTCGCCTGCTACGCACGTTTCGCCCAGGTATTGCGGGCCCGCGCCAAGGATTTAGCCGGCCGTGAATACAGCCGCTATCTCGACGACAGCCTGCCCTGCGTGGTCATGTTCGTGCCCAGCGAGGGCGCCTTCCGCGCCGCCGTCGACGCCGACCCCGACCTGTGGCGTTTCGCCCAAACCCAATCCCCGGCCATTCTCCTCGCCAGCCCCAGCACCCTCTTTCCCATGATCTCGATCGTCGCCCATGGATGGCAACAGCAGCGCGCCACGCAGCAAATGAAATCCCTGCTCGACGAAGTCTCGGAGTTTGGCAAGCGTCTGGGAACATTCTTTGGCCACGTGCAGAGCATTGGCAAGGGGTTGGACAGCGCCGGCAAAGCCTATAACGCGGCTCTAGCCAGTCATCGCTCGCGCCTCGTTCCGCGACTCGAACGCTTGCAGGATCTCAACGCAGGATGGGAAGAGCCGACCGAACTCAAAGCGCTTGAACACCCGCCCCTGCTGGCCGATGCCGCTGCCGCCGCGGCCGAAATCGAGTAGCTCCCCGCTCTTAAGTTTCATTACTGGCACTAGGTCCGGTCTCCACCCGATGCCCTCTCGGCCGGTCTCCCGAATGCCCCGGTACCGTGAAAAACCGCGCTGCCATTCCCGCAGCCCTTGCCGTGATTGGAGTTCCCCGCCGCACTTCCTCTCCAGCGTGGCAGCGCAGCCACTCACGAGGGACCGGGAACCACTCCGGATCGTGATGCGCGGTCCGCAGCCGCGTCGGTAAAACGCGGTAGGAGGGGAACGAACTTAGCCCACCCTGGTTTCGTGTAAATACATCCATCCGAGAGTCAGCAGCATGGCCGTTGGGAAACGTCACTGTAACTCATAAGGAGAAAAACACCGCAATGAAGCGTCTATATCTAACTCTCTGCGCAACTCTCATTCCTCTGGCGCTGACGCTCCCCGGCGCCGCTCAGACCACCTCAACCCTTGGTCTTGGCACCTCGCTGAGCGAATTCGAGCTCATTGGCCAAGGCTCCGGCACCAATACCATCCAGCTTTCTATAGACGCGGCCAATTCGGTTTCGTTTGTGAATGGAACTGGACAAACCGTAACTTGCTCGGAACCCGGTTTTATCCTGGCCTGCGGCAGCGCCAGCGGAGATAATTCCTTGTCGTCCGGATCCAATGGCTCCGGTGCCGCCTACTATGTTATTTGGTCGCCCAGCCAGACGCCGCTGACATTGAACGAAGATACCCCCAACGCATTCGCTGTTACCACGGTCGCTCCGGTGTACTTTGCCTATAGTTCTCCCCAGGGCACGCTGCAAGGCACCTTCGATTTCGACGGCGCCGTTATGGATAGCGGTACCACCGCGATGCTCACCGGCGCGCTGGACATTACCGGCGGCAGCTTCGCCAGCGCTTTTACCACTGGTCAAGGCATGGTTTCCTTCGAATGGGCGATCGGCGCCGGCTTGTCCACCATCGTGGGCACCAATGGATCGCTGACGGGACAAGTCGATTACCCCAGTCAAATCACCACACCCCCGCCCTCGGGCACCGCCTGCGACTTCCTCACCGGCGGCGGTTGGATTGCCAGCGGCAGCGACCACGCCAATTTCGCCATCGAAGGCGGCTGCAAGCACGGCACCGGCTGGGGCCATCTCAATTACATTGACCATGCCACCGGCATGCATGTCGAAGGTCACACTTTCGCTGATTGCTCCACCGGGTATCAAGTGCAATCCAACGGGCCCGCGGAAGGCAACAAGAAGCCAACCGGCTGCCGCGTCATTTCGGGCAACGCCGAGATCAACGGCATGCCGGGCTACACCTACTCCGTGACCGCGTGCGACAACGGTGGTGCGCACGGTTCGGATAGCTTTGCTCTGACGCTTAGCAATGGTTACTCGAACTCGGGCACTCTCCAGGGCGGCGACGTGGAACTGCATCACGGAAATCAGTCGTTCTGCTCCACTTGCCAAACGGCGAACCAGCCGGGTAATGGCAAGGGGAATGGCAAAGGTCATTAGACACGTAAATTATCTTGACTTACCTCGCGAGCTCGGGCGCATACAGCCCGAGCTCGTGTCGTGTCCACCAAACTCCTTCGGTTCGCTTCTGCTCTGGCGTCGCAAACCAGTACTGCCACAGCACCACCCTTACGGCTCGGGGCGCCGCCCCCGCAAACGGATTGCCGGCGAATAAATGCAACACCGCCGGATCATTGGCCAACAAGCGCACCTCGGCCTCCTCGATCCAAGGGTTGTTCTGGTAGTTGTCGAGCGAAGCAAACCAAAGATTCCAATCGAACCGCGGCTGGTAGGGCCCATAAATCCCGGGCGCGCGCTCCGGCTCCTGGGGTTTGAAGCGGAAAGGGTACGCCACCCAATGTTCGCCGTCGGCGCTGCCCTGGAACTCAAGCTCGTACCGCTCGCGTGTCATCACCGCGAAAAGTCCGAACGGGTCGGCAATGCGAAATTGCGCCACCGCGTTGCTCACGGCGCTCGGGGCAGGGAAGCGCGGCATGACCCGCTGCGCCAGATTGGCGGCGGTGAGAAGAAACCAGGCGCCGAGGATCGCCAACGCCGCGGGCCGCGCCAGCCATGGTTGGAGTGGCGCCGCCGAGGCGACCGCCGGCCGGCGCAGGAGCCACGCGATGTGCCGATCGTCGATGAGAGCCAATCCCAAACCCAACACCAGCCAATTGAGAAAGCCGTAGTTCGACGTCGCAATGATGGCGATCTGAAACAGCGTCGCGATCCAAAAACAGGCGATGCGCGCCCGTCGCGGGCCAAAGCAAATCCACGCCACGCCCAGCTCCAGCACGAGCACCGCGACCACGGTTACGGCATTGACCCAGTGCGGCGTGTACTGCTGCGCATACCAGCCGATCCAGGTCGGCAGGGGTCCGTTTTCATAGTAGTGATCGAGCGCGGTCAGATGACGCCACTCCGGATCGCCGCTGGCCAGCTTGGCCACGCCGGAGCCGAAATAGATGGTGAACCAAAGCCAGCGCGTGGCCCACACCGCGGCGCGGCCGGGTGCGCGGTCGTCCAAGAATAAGCCGACAAAGGCGGCTGACATCAACATGCCGTCGGATTGATAGCTGGCGAACACTTGGGCGGTGGCGATGAACGACAAAAAGCAAACCATGCACGCGCCCAGGCTCGCCCGCGGAAAGACGCGCCCCATCAGCAGCAACGATGCGACCACGCCCACGGCCGCGACGACGTGGATCGCCGCGCCTCCGCTGCCGAACCAAAACAATGACGGCGCCAGCCACAGACGATGCCACAGTCCGAAGTTGGTCCGCAGCACGCGCAGGTATTCGGTCGCGGGCGCAATGCCCGCCGGCCCGATGAGGCCCGGCATCTGCCGCCAAAAGCCGGCGAAGACGGTGAGGAAAATGAAACCCAGCCAGCGCTGCCACCATTGCACGGTGCGTTGCACGGCTGCTGAAGTTCTTACGCCTCGGCCTCGCCGGTCGCCAGCGCATGCTCGCGCACTCGCGCCAGCAGCTTTTTATATGGCACCTGCAATCGGTCGGCCGCCTGTTGTTTGTTCCAACGGCACTCTTCCAACGTCGAAAGCAGCAGCCGGCGCTCGACCAACATGGTGGCACGCTCTACGACCTCGGTCAGCGAGCCATTCCAGTCAAAGTCGTCGGGCAGGTCGAGGCCGCTATCCTCCGCCAGTGGGCTCTTGCGCAGATCGCGGAGCTGCAAGTCGGCCGCCCGGATCAACTCCCCCTCGCCCAGGATCACCGCGCGTTCGATCGCGTTCTGCAACTCACGCACGTTGCCGGGCCAGCGGTAGGCCAGTAGCGCCTGCTGCACCTGTGGACTCAGCCGCATCGGCGGCTTCTTCAGTTCGCGGCAGTACACGCCGAGAAAGTTCTCCGCCAGCGCAATCACGTCGTTGCCGCGCTCGCGCAACGGCGGAATGGTGATCGGAAACGCCGAGAGCCGGAAGTAGAGATCCTCACGGAATTGCTTCTGACGGGCCGCCGCCTCCAGATCGCGGTTGGTGGCGGCGACAATGCGCACATCCACCTGCACGGTTTGCACGCCGCCCACGCGCTCGAAGGCGCGCTCCTCGAGGACCCGCAAAATTTTGGCCTGCACCGCCAGGGGAATCTCGCCGATCTCGTCGAGGAAAATCGTTCCCCGGTGGGCCAGCTCGAATTTTCCCAACTTGCGCGCGTTGGCCCCGGTGAAAGCTCCCTTCTCATGACCGAACAACTCCGTTTCCACCAACGTTTCCGGAATTGCGGCGCAGTTGATGGCGACAAACGCCTCCGAGGCGCGCGGACTGAGCTGGTGGACGGCGCGGGCGAACAGCTCCTTGCCGGTGCCGCTCTCGCCCAGCATCAGGGCCGTGGTGTCGGTGGGCGCGATCCGCTGCAGCGCCTGCGCCACGCGCTTCATGGAGTCGTGTTCGCCGATGATTTTCGGGAATCCATAGCGCGCCGCGAACTCGCTGCGCAGCAGCACGTTCTCGCGCAGCAACTGCTGCTGCGCAATGGCTCGCTTCAGCAGCAGCATGAGGTGGTTCAGATCGAGCGGCTTCTGGATAAAGTCATACGCGCCATCCTTCATGGCGCGCACCGCCTCCTCGATCGAGCCATAGGCGGTCATGATCACCACCGGCGTTGTGGGAGCGGTTTCCTTGGTCGCCAGCAGCACGTCGAGCCCGCTCTGGCCCGGCAGTTTCAAGTCACTGAGCACCAACGCGAACTGCATGCCGCGTAACAGCCGCACCGCTTCATCCCCGCTTGAGGCCTCGACCACGTCGTAGCCCTCGGCGCTGAGCGCGGTTTTCAGCATCAGCCGCAGTTCGTGTTTATCTTCGACCAGCAGAATCGTTTCCATATATCAGCTTTCCCGCGCGACCACCGGTAGCAGAACCGCGAACACCGTGTGCCCAGCGGAGGCATCGGCCAGCAGCACACTGCCGCGGTGCGCGGTGATGATCTTGTGCACCATGGATAGGCCCAGGCCCGTGCCGCTCGCCTTGGTGGTAAAAAACGGTATAAAAATCTTCTCTGCCACCTCCGGCGGTACTCCGGGTCCGCTGTCGCGGAACAGGATGCGCACCTGGCCCTCGTGCACGCCGTCGCAGACCACCTCAACCCTTCCGGGCGCGCCCGTGTGCGCAATCGCCTCGCAGGCGTTGCGCATTAAGTTGATGGCGGCGGCGGTTAACAGACCGATGTCGCCCGCCACCCAGGGAAAGCTCAGGTCAATCGAAATTTCGATCTGCGGAAAATCCTGCACCTGGATCGCTTCCGCACATCGCCGCAGCAGCGCCGTTAAGTCGAGCGGCTCCGGCTGCACCGACAGCGGGCGGGCGAAAGTCAGAAACTCGGTGGCGATGTTGTTGAGCATGGCCGCCTGCTGCAATATTTTTTGCGCTTGCAAGCGCTCTTCAGCCAGCTCGGGCGCCTGCGACAGACTTGCCTGCAACATTTGGCCGTAGCCGGAAATGGTCGCCAATCCGTTCTTGAATTCGTGGGCAATACCCGCCGCCATTTCGCCCAGCGCGCCCAGATTCTTGCGCCGCTGCAGCTCCTCTTCCAGGGCATGGATTGCGGTCAGATCGGTGAGCAGGCAAATCAGCCCCGCCGGCGCCATTTCCGTTCCCGGCGCGCCGGTCTCGTTGCGCAAGGGAAACAGCGTCACACCCAGGCGCCGTCCCTGGCCCCCTGGCGTCGAATAGCGCATGGTCTTGCGCTGCAGAATGCGGCTAGAGCGATAGGTATCTTGCATCAGGGGCGCGGCCGGGCCCAGGCTTTGACCGTCCGGCTCGCACAGCTCGGCGTCACGGAAAAGCTGGGCCAGCGTCATGCCCTGCGGATTGCCATAGCCGAGTGCGGCGCGGGCGGCCGGGTTGGCCTCTTCCACCCTCCCGTGGCGGTCGAAGAAGACGATGCCGCTGGGTAAATGCCGGAGCACCTCCTGCGACATGCGCATGGCGTCCACATCGGGTCGGCGCCCGGAAACTCGCATCGCCACCGCTTTCGCCTTCGCCATGCAGGCCCCATTCTAGCAGCAGTATTGAAGACTCACCCGATCCAGGCCCGCCAAATACCATGACCCCAGCCCAACGCCATTCCGCCGCCCGCGGCGAGATAGACTCCCAATGGCAGCGACGCCGTCGTCAGGTACTGGGCCGCGGCCGCACGTGCCCGACTCCAACTTTGGCCCTGGCGCCGCCGCGCCAGTGCGACACCGAGCATCTGGGCCAGGCCCACCGCGGCTGCCGCCAATGATCCCAGGAACACTGCGACAAACATGCCCTCGAAACCTAGGAACGCCCCCAGCAAGCCGACCATCTTTACGTCACCCCAGCCCAAACCCTCGCGTCCGCGCGCGCGTTGGTAACCCAATCCCACCGCCGCTAAAACGCCCGCTCCGGCGAAACTCGCCAGCAGCGCCGGCATCAGCACGCCCGCCCAACCCGCCAAGCCCAAGCCGACGATCCAGCCGCCGAGCGTAATTTCATCTGGAAGTTGCCGGCATTCGGCATCGCACACCGCCAACGCCAGCATGCAGGCGCAGAAGAACGCCGTCCGTACGAAGCCCGCATCATCCCCTGCCGCGCCCCAGCCCAGCCAACAGGCCGCAAACGCCGCCGCGCAGGCGATCTCCAAGGCTGGGTAACGCCAGCCGATCATACTGCCGCAACCCCGGCAAGCCCCGCGCTGCCAAACGAAACTCAGCAAGGGCACGTTTTCAATCCATCCCAACCGCCGCCGGCACACGGTACAGCGCGATCCGGGACTCGCGACCGATTCCCCTCGCGGCAGCCGCCACGCGCAGAGCCCGAGAAAACTTCCAGCGACCAAGCCGAACGCCGCCGCCGCCAGGGTCGCCAGCATTGTTTTAGCGGCCTCTGGGTCTGACCAGCGCCGCGGTATAGATCACATCTAAACGCGGAAAATTTTGGGTCAGATACGCGGCTCCCTGGGCGACGATCCGGGCCTGGTCCGGCCCGCTGCCTTGGGGCGGCCCATCGCCATAATCGCTGGCCAGATGCAGCGCAACATTCATACCACTCACCACGCGGCCGAAAGCGGCGAACCCCATTTTGTCCAAGCGCTGATTGTTGCCGAGGTTGATGAACACTTGCGTGGTGCGCGTGTTCCGGCCCAGCGCGGCAAAACTAACCGTACCCGCCATATTGCTGAGCACAACAGGGTCGTCGGGAAGGGTCCGGTGCACCCACAACGCCGTCACTGACGGGTCGGGATTCAGTCCCCATTGCGCGACGAAGCGGTCCACCACGCGATAAAAAGCGTTGCCATTGTAATAGCCGCTGCGTACCAGGGTGTAGAAGCGGTCGGCGGCGTGCGGCGCCCAATCGCGCTGCACTTCAATCACAAAGTCACCGGCGGTGGTATGGAAGCCGACGTCGAAAAGCGCCGGCGCAACCAGCTCCATCGGAGCCGCCGGCGCTTGCCCGGCGACGAGCCCCGCGAGCATGCCCGCCAGCAGGAGTAACGATAAATAAACGGCAACGCGCTTCATGTTCCAGTAATAGCAGTGTAGGCCGCAATGGTCGCTTGCGCCAAGGCCTGCGGCGAATGCCGCATTCGGACGCGTCCGGCGGCCGCCTCGACCAGGCGCGCCCGCAGCTCCGGCGAGGCCCATAAGTGCGCGCATCCCGCCGCCAGTTCCTCCGCCGCTCCCGGCGCGACCAGCCATCCGGTTATGTTGTGCGCGACCAACTCCGGTATGCCGCCCACCCGGGTCGCAACCACCGGCCGGTCGAGCGCCATGGCCAGGAGCGCCGCCGAGCCCAAGCCCTCCTCGAGCGACGGCATCAGGACCATGTCGCTCGCATTCACCCACTCCGCCGCGGTTCCAGTGTTTACGAATGCCACCCGGCCCGCGACGCCGGCTTCGCGGGCCTGGGCCTCCAGTGCGCCGCGCAACCCTCCCTCGCCTCGAAGCACCAGTTGGAATTCAGACGGCAAGTGGCGCATCGCTCGAACCGCATCCCCCACCCCTTTCTCAGCGCTGAAGGCGCTGAGGCACAGTAACAAAGGCCGATCCGCCGCAATCCCCAAGGTACGCCGCAGCTCCCCGCGGCTCGCAACAATTTGCTCACGCGGTTCGCGCTCCACCGCGTCCGGAACGACGCGTGTCCGGGTGACATCGACACCGGCGGCCAACACGGCTTGGCAAACGTACTCGCTGACCGCGAGCACGGCGTCCATCCGCCTGTACTTCCATCGCGATGCCCAGCCGGTGATCGGGAACGCCACTCGCCGCGATAGAACCCGCTTGCCATAGCCGCCGGAAAATATAATCCAGGTATGCGCCGCGCCGTCGTGCGCATGTAATATATCGCTCGCTCGCGCCGCTTCCCGCGCCTCCCGCCCCTGCGACAGCACCCGGAATCCGGCCGCGCGCAATCGCTCCGACACCGGCCCCGGCCGGGTCACAATCGTCTGTTCGTAGCCGTGCTGCGCCAAGGCCCGCGCCAGAATCAGCAGCTGCTGCTGGCCGCCGCGCCAGACGCGGCTGAAGTCGGCGTGGAGTATTCTTTTCACCAGATGCAAATCAGCGCCCGCATCAACACATTCAATGAGGAGGATAACATCGCCGACGCGCTCGCCTCCGTCGCCTGGGCCGATGAAATCCTGGTGGTAGATTCCTTCTCCACCGATCGCACCGTGGAAATCGCGCGCCGCTTCACCGACCGCGTCGTGCAGCGCGCATTCACCAGCCACGGCGAACAGCACAATTTCGCCGACTCGCTCTGTACCTACGACTGGGTTCTGGTGCTGGATGCCGACGAGCGCCTGACGCCGGAGCTGGCCGAAGCACTGCAAGCCATCCGCCGCGATGGCGCTCACGCCGACGGTTATCGCATGGCGCGCCGGGCCTGGTACCTCGATCGCTGGATCCGACACTCCGGTTGGTATCCCGATTGGCAGACGCGCTTGTACCGCCGGGCCGTGACACGCTGGGATGGAGAGCCGCCGCACGAGGAGCCAAAAGTCGCCGGTCAGGTCAAAACTGTGCCGGGCGACCTGCTCCACTACACACGCCGCAATCTTCATGAACATGTGGCGGTGATGAACCGGTACACGGACCTGGCTTCCGCCTCCCGCTTTCGCCAGGGGCGTCGCGTATCCCTCTGGGCCCTGGCTTTTTCCCCGCCCTGGACATTCTTCCGCAGCTACATCCTTAAACAAGGCTTTCGGGATGGCTGGCCCGGCATCGTAATTGCCTACCTGGCCGCCACGTATGTCCATCTGAAACAAGCCAAATTGATGGAAAAGACACGCCTGCCCTAAATGACGGTGGGCTGGAACTTTCCACCGTTCCCCGGAGTCTAACGGTACTGGAATCGTAGTAAATTTGAATTGGCGATGAGCACACACGACACAACCGTCGGCTTCAATGCCAGTTCCGGCATCGGCGTCTGGGGCGAGCAGCAGCTCGTCGGTGAACTCCGCCTGGGCTCGATCGAAGCCTTTGACTACCTAATTTCGCTTTATCACCAACCTCTCTATCGCTTCATCACCCGCATCCTGGGCAATGCCGACGATTCCGCCGACGCCTTGCAAGAGGTTTTCCTAAAGGTATTCCGTTCCGCCCGCCAATTTGAGGGCAAGAGCAGCCTCCGCACCTGGCTTTATCAGATCGCGCTGCACGAGGCCAGCAATCACCGCCGCTGGTGGCGGCGCCACAAGCGGCAGGAAGCCTCGCTCGACGAAGAGGACGAGAATGGCCTGAGTTGGTCTTCCCGTCTCGCCGATCAGGGCGATTCGCCGCTTCATCAAACCTTGCGTCACGAAGTCCAGCAACAAATGCGGCGCGCGCTGGCCGAGGTGCCCGAACCCTATCACGCCGTGCTGCTGCTGCGTGAAATGGAAGGCTTCAGCTACGACGAAATCGCGGAAATTCTGCATGTGCGCGTGGGCACGGTCAAGAGCCGCCTGCTGCGCGGGCGCGAAATATTGCGCCAAAAAGTGGTGGTACAAAATGGTTAAGCCTGAGTGTTTGTCCCTGCAGCCGGCGCTCAGCGCCTATCTCGACGGCGAGCTTGATCCCGGCGATAGCGGCCGGCTCATCCATCATTTGGAGGCGTGCTCAGAGTGCAGTGCCACCCTGGCGGCATTCCGTCAGTTAGGCGGCGAATTGCGTTCGCTCCCCGTGCCCGCTCCGCCCCGCAATTTGGCCATCCGTCTGCGCGTCGATGCCTCCCACCGCGCCGCGTCCGGCCAGCATTGGGTTTACTGGAAGATGCGTCTGCGCAGCGCCGTCGAAGCCCTTGCAGTGCCCATGACGGTGGGCACAACAGCCGCCCTCTGTCTTTTTATCGCTCTGGCCGGAGGCGTCCGCGGCAGCATTGTTGATACCAATCTCCCTGACGTTCTTATCAGCGCCGCCACCCCTCCACGACTGACCAGCCTGCCAGACGCCAGCATTGGCGGTAACGTCATGGTCGAGGCGCAGATTGACGCGAGCGGTCATGTTTACGGCTACAACGTGCTCTCCGGTCCAACCGATGCCGGCCTCATCTCGCGCCTGAACAATCAGTTGCTTCTGGGCGTGTTCCAGCCCGCCACCACCACACTGGGTCAACCCACAACAGGCAGCGTAGTGGTTTCGTTTGGAACTGTGGATGTGCGTGGCTAGACCAGCCCCGGCGCTGCCTCGCCTTGGATTGCCCTACCTCGCCTTGGCGTTGCTGCTTGCGGGCGGATCGCTATTCGCCCAAACTCAGAGTCCGCCCCAGCCTGCTTCCAGCGTCGTTGTTGATTCCAATCCCGCGCTCTTCACCGTACTTTGCGCCCTCAACGCGGTCGGCTATGACAACGGGGTGTCAACCACGTCAACGGATGCCGCCGCCGTGCTCCGGGTCAAAATCCGGAAGCAATTATCCACAAAGTCAGAGCTGCCGGTGGTTCGCGAGCTGAAGGCCTACTATCTCTCACATCACCGCGATGATCCGGCACAGGATTTGGAGCAGTACACCACGCTCGCTTTGTTTCTCGGCAACCCACCGGGGCTGAGCCTTACCGTCCCGGGTGCCGGATTGCCGCCCGAAGCCTCCGCCGTTTCCGACATTGTCCCCTTGCTGGCGCGCTTCTACGCCGACGCCGGCATTGAAAAAATTTGGGATGACGCTCAACCAGCGTTCGAACTCGCACTCAATCAGGATTCCTCCCTGACGCGCGCGAGCCTGGCGTCCGTCGATGCGTTTTTCCGCATTCCGCGTGGCTACCCGACCCACCAGCTCTTCATTTTTCCCGATCCCATGCTGTCCGCGGCACAGTCCGACGCGCTCAGCTATAACGGCAACTATTACATCGCCGTCAATCTGGATCTCAAGCCCCAACTGCATCAGATCCGGCACACCTATTTACATTTCGTGCTGGATCCGATCCTGGCCCAGTATCCGGCGATTTTTACCCAGGTCGAGGAAGAGATTCTTCCGCAGGTGGCGCGCGCCCCCGCCCTCGACGTGCAATACAAGCGCGATCCGCAACTGTTCGCGACGGAGTGCCTGGTGCGGGCGATCGAAATCCAACTTGATGTGGCAACCTTGGCCGACAGGCAGCAGGCGGCAGCCAATGCCGCGGCCAACGGATTAGTGCTGACGCCGTACTGGGTAACCCAACTGGGCGCCTTCCGTGCCGACCCGGCCAACTTCATCGAATTTTATCCGGTGGCAGCCTTCGGCGCCCGGCTCGATGAAATCGCCAGCCAGACCAAGAAGATCAACTTCACTCCCGCGCCCCCTGCCACGGCTACTTCCAAAGCCACTGTCTCCGAGGTGGCACACGTCAAGGGACTGATCGAGCTGGGACAGGAGCGCTTCGACGCCCATGATCTCGCCGGCGCCACTTCGCTCGCCAATGCCGCTCTCCAGAAGCCCGGTTCGGATCGCGGCGAGGCTTATTTTCTGCTGGGTAAAATCGCCACTGCGCAGAACCAGCCCAATACCGCGATTACCCAGTTTCAGAACGCGCTCACCGTGCCGAACGCCAGCGCCCACGTCAAGACCTGGTCCAACATCTTTCTGGCGCGCTTGTTTGACGCTGAAAACAACCGCGCCGATGCAGTCCTGCGCTACAAGGCGGCATTGCTGACCGCCGATACCCCGATCTCGAAGACCTTGGCCACCGCCGGCATCAAAGCACCGTATCGGCCCCCGGCCGCCCATTGAAACCTGTATAATTCCACTATCCGATTGCCATGAAAAAATATTCTTTTGCCTACCCACTGGCGGTGCTGCTTTGCGCGGCGCCGGTCCTTGTTGCCCAAGCCAAGCCGCCGGCTGCCAGCATTACGTCCAACGCCCCCAAAGGCGCCCATGCCAAGAGCAAGGCCGAACAGGACGCGCTCAATGCCTTGAACAAGATGATCAAGGATCCGTCCACACCCAGCGATCAAGTGGACGCGGCCCTAACCGCCTTCGTCACCAACTACCCGACCAGCGACTTCCTGGCGGCCGTCTCGACCTACGGTCTCGAGTATTACCAGGCCCAAAAGCCGCCGAACTACGATAAGAGCCTGGTCTACGGCGAGCAAGCGATTAAATACGATCCCACTGATGTGTACGCGCTCACGACTATTGGCGATATGATTCCCAACAAGGTCACCGACACCGACCTCGACAAGGATCAGCGCCTCAAGGAAGCAACCGACGACGACATGCAGGCCCTCAAGGTGGCCGACACCCAGGGCGGCACTCTGAACGGACAACCCTTCACCGACGCAGCCAAGAACGAGGTGCGGTCCATCGCATACTCGTCGCTCGCCCGCATTGCCAATATCAACAAGGATTACCCGAACGTCGTCGCCAACTACGCCAAGGCGATTCCTGTCGACGATCCGGCCCACCAGGCGGTTGATTATTTCTACACCGCCATGGCGCAGATCAATATGAAGCAGTATCCCGAAGCGCTGGCCTCGCTCGACAGCGCCGCCAAGGCGGCGCCCAACGACCCCAACGTACAAGCCGCCGTCGCCTCGAATCGCAAGCGCATCGCGCAACTGCAAGGACATTAAACCACCTAGTCCACTGCGAATGCCACAAAGTCTGGAGCAGCGCTTAGGCCACGCCTTTCGTCAGCCTGAGTTGCTGCGCCAGGCACTGACGCACCGCTCCTTTGGACGCGAACAACCCGACTCCACCTCTCCGGGGGTGGACAATGAACGGCTGGAATTCCTGGGGGATGCGGTGCTCGGGCTCCGCATTTGCGAGCGCCTCATGTCCGCCTTCCCCGCGGCATCGGAAGGGCAACTCAGCCGCCTCCGTTCCTGGCTGGTGAGCGCGCGCAATCTCGCTCTAGCCGCCGGGCGCCTTGAACTGGGGGCTGAGCTCCGCCTCAGCCGGGCCGAAGAGGCGATTGGCGGGCGCGATAAGCAGCGGCTGTTGGCCAACACCATGGAGGCCATCATTGCCGCCATTCATCTCGACCAGGGCTACGCCGCTGCCGCCGAATTTATCGATCACCACGTGGTCGGCGCCAGCCTGGAACAGCTTTCGCTCGAGCAACTGCACGAATTCGCCTATAAGTCGGCGCTGCAGGAGTGGGCGCACGCCCACGCCCGGCCGCTGCCCCGCTACCGCGTCCTCGCCGCCAGCGGCCCCGAGCATGACAAGCGGTTCACCGTCGAAGTATCACTCGGCGACCTATATACCGGCTCCGCCACCGCGGCCACGAAGAAGGACGCCGAACAAAAAGCCGCCGCCGCCGCGCTCGCCCACCTCGGGCTCCTTGTAAAATAAGAGAATCCCATGCCCAAGACCACACCCACGCCGCTGGCCGAAACCTTCCTCCGGGTGTGGATACCGACGCTGGTGGTCGCTCTCTTCATCATCACCTTCGTGGTGCAGCCCTTTGATATTCCCTCGGGCTCGATGGAGAACACGCTTTTAATTGGCGATCATCTCCTCGCCGACCGCGTGCGGCTCTCGCCGCCGCCCAACGACTGGACCCGCGTGCTGCTGCCCTACCGTGGCCTGCAGCACGGCGATATTGTGGTGTTTCTCGCCACCCAAAACGACACTGCGCCGCCGATCAACACACCTCCAGGCGAACACGTCGTGAAGCGGCTGATCGGCCTGCCTGGCGATCACATCAAGCTGGTGCACGGGGTTGTGTACCGAAACGGCCAGGCGTTGGTCGAGCCCTATGCCATCCATACCGGTGGTTATGATCCCGGCCGCGATGACTGGCCCAACGGCGGCACTCCGCTCGAGACGGCTCCCGGTTGGCAAGCGGCGCTGCCGCAGTATCTTCAGGATGGCGCTGTGGTCGTGCCTCCCGGCCAGTATTTCTGCATGGGCGACAACCGCGACAATTCTCTCGACTCGCGCTACTGGGGCTTCGTGCCCGAGGCGAATCTCATTGGGCGCCCCAGCGTCATTTATTGGTCGTACCAGAGCGACGAAAGCGACTATCTCGCCCAGGGGATGGGCGATCGCATTGCCGGCCTGCTTTCGGTCATCATCCACGCGCCCACCCGCACCCGCTGGAGCCGCACCCTGCGCTTGCCGCGATGACGCTGAGCCGACGCCAGATTTGGTACGGCGTCCTGGCCGTGGTGCTCATTCCAATCGCGGCTCCCTTCGTCAGTCTGCAATCGGCGCGTCAGCGCATCTTGCGCACCTTGTCTGCCGACCTGGGTCGCAGCGTCCGCGCCGATGCTGTGCATTTGCGACTTTTTCCGCTTCCCGGCGTTGAACTCGATCAGGTGCGCCTCGCCGACGCGCCCGCTTTCGGCATTGAGGACATGGTCATCGCCGACAGCGCCAGCGCCTCGGTACAACTCGGCCCCCTGCTCACTGGCCGACTTGTCTTCGCCCGCCTCGAACTCGACCACCCCAGCATCAACTTGGTGCGAAATGCGGCCGGGGAGTGGAATATAGCCGCCCTGCTTGATGCTCCGCGTCCGGCTGCGCCCGCGGCGAAGCTGGCTCCCACCGAGGCAGCGAGGGCCCCGGTGCCCGCCCCGCTGGGCCGGCGCTTTCCCTATGTTGAGTGGAGCGACGGACGCATTAACTTCAAGCTCGGACAATCCAAGACGCGTCTCTATCTAGGTCAGGTATCCGGCTCGCTTGCGCGCGCCGGCGATAATTGGCGGCTGCAAGCCCAATTTCAGCCACTGCGCACCGACGTCAACCTTTCCAATACCGGCGACGTACGCATCGACGGCCGCTGGGCCGGACGTTGGGCGGCTTCGGGCAATCGCGATTTCCGGCAGCTACCTTTCGACCTGGTGTTGCGCGTTTCGAACTCCTATCTGGCCGGATCGTCGGCGCTTGTGCTCGGTCACGACGCCGGCGTCCATGGTATTCTCGGTGCCCAGGTGCACGTCCAGGGCACTGGCGCCGAGTTCAGCATCAGTGGCACGCTCAGCGCGCAATCGCTGCGGAGGTGGGATATGCTGCCCCCGCCTGCCAGCGTCCAAACCAGTTTTCTCGCCGACTACTTTCCGGCCCAAGATCATTTCGAATTGCAAGGCCTGGGCGACCCCGGCTGGCGCCATATCCGTCTCTCCGGCTCCGTCGACAGGCTATTCTCCCAACCGCAGGCCGACCTGAAATTGAGCCTGAACCAATTTGCCGCAGCCGACCTATTGCCGCTGGTACTCGCCGTCAAAGCCCACCTGCCCGCCAACCTGGCGGCCACCGGCAGCGCCGACGGCGATGCCACGCTTCATTGGCGCTCGAATCTTTCGGGCGCCGGCCACTTTCAACTGCACCAAATTCGACTTGCCACCGCCGGCAACGAAATCAGCCTGCCCGTCGCGCAGGTCGTTTGGGACGAACGCGGCGTTCATCTTCTTCCGGCCCGCCTCGCCATCGCCCCGCAGGGCCCGACTTCCAATGTGGACGACAGCGTTGAACTGGCTGCCAGTGTCGATACCCATGGCTTTGCGCTGCAACTTGACAGCCGCTCGCTCAGCGCCGCATCGGCCCAGGCCTTGTCGCAACTTTGCGGTATAGCCTCGCCGCTTCCACCTGGGTTAATCGGCTCGGCCCAGGCGCGCTTGACGATTGCGGCTCCCTGGAATTCGTTTCGGCAGGCGGGCTGGCAGGGTGACGCCCGCTTCCTCCGCGCCCGTTATCAACCCGGCGCCGAGGATCTGGCGCTAACCGATGTTTCGGTAGGCCTCTCGCCCCTCAGACCGCCGCGAGTGCAATTCGTTCACACGCCCTTTCAAGGCTGGGCCGCCTTTCCTGTCAACCAGCCGCCGGAGTTCCATATCACCGCGCGCCGTCTCGCCGCGGCGGACGTTTGGGACTACCTGCATCCGCCGCCCGCCGACTTCGTCCAGCGCCTCTTTGGCGGCGGCACGCCCGCATGGATCAGCCAGCTCAACGCCCGCGGTTCAATCGTGGTCTCGGATTTGGATTGGCGCGGCTTCCATGCCGCCGTCGGCGCCGATCTGGTGGCCACGCCCGATCATTGGCGGGCGCCGCGTCTCAGTGTGTCGCTCGCCAATGGCGTATTCACCGGCAGCGCGCGCCTCGACGGTTCACAATATACGGTTTCCGGTGTTGTACCGCCGTCGCAGCCGTTGAATCTGCGTTTGCTGCTGGCGCCGACCAAGTTTGGCAATGCGATGAGCGGCGCGGCATCTGGAACCGTCGAACTCTCGCGCGCCGCCGGCGCCGCGGGCTTCGACCAGACGACCGCCAGCGGGCATTTCGAGATTCGTCATGGTCAGATCGCCACCTCTACCGGAATGGTTCCGTTTGACCTTTTCGCGGCTGACTACCATCTCGAGGGCGGCGTGGCGGCGCTCGACAACATCCAGTGGCTGCGCGGGGGCGCACTCTGGCGCGGGAACGGAAGCGCTCAATTCCAAACGCAATCGTTGGATCAGTTCGATCTACAGCTCTCGAATGGCGGCGCGACGCTCGATCTCCAGAACGGGAATTTGCCGCCGTCGATCGCCCGGATCGTTGCCTATGCCCACGCTCCGCCACCCTACCACGACGTCACCGTTAGTGCGGAAGCTGTCAACCAATACTGGGCGGGCGCCGGCAAGAGCACGCTTCCCGCCGCGGTTTCCCACCTCAAGCTCGGCGCCGAACCCGGGTGGCTCACCGGCAGCGCCGAAATTGATTTCGACCGCCTGCGGCAAACCGGGTCGCACAGCCCGCTGCTGCAGCTGTTTACCGGCAAGCATACTGTTTCCGCCCGTGCGCGCCTCGACAGCGGCGCCGCTCCGGAAGCCCATCTCACCATCACCGAGGTGCGTCTCGATGGCGAAGTCGTGCCGAATTTTCTGATTGACGCCGCCGTCGCCGCTTTCATTCGCCCCCGCTACCCCAAGCTCGGGCGCAGCTTCGCCGTCGCACTTCCGGCTCATTGCACCGCAGTCACGCTGGCCAACGACGCCGCCGTATTCCACTACCAGTAACTCGCTGGTCAACTGGCGCATTGCTTCATCTCTGCTTCATAATCAGCAAAGGTGAATCATGACCGTTCCCAATCCGCCTTCGTCGTCCTCCTTCGAGGAAGCGGCTCGCAAAGTCGAAGCCGAAGTGAAACGATTGATCAACGTAGTGAACGACGAGGTGGTACCGTCGCTGCGGCAAGATGGTGGCAAAGCGCTGCGGGCGGCGGCCCAGAAACTGGCCCAGCTCGCCGATTCGCTCGATCGTTCTTCCTGACCGTCCCGCTGTGCGCTCTCCTCGCCAGCGGGTGTGGCAGCAAAAAGCCTCAAGTTGAGCCGCCCGCGCCCATTATGCCCCCCGGGGTTAGCTGGGGGCCGCCGGCAGCCAGCCCTCCGGCTCCGGTGCCCCCGCCCGTCGTCGCGCCCCGCTCGGAGACTGCCACCGCCGCTCCCGATCCGGGTACGCACTTCGAACCGCCGCCGACGGCGCACCCGCCCATGCCCGCCGGCAACTATGATCCCCATTACCGGGCCGGCCGGATTTGGGAAACCGGTATCGCCAGTTTCTACGGTCCGCGCGAGCAGGGCCGCGACACCGCCAGTGGCGAGAAATTCGATTTTCACAAAATGACCGCCGCCCACCGCCTGCTGCCGCTGGGCACCGAGATCAAGGTCACCGATCTCAAGACTCAAAAAACGGTTCAGGTCACCATCAACGATCGCGGACCCTTTTGGCCCAACCGCCTCCTCGATCTCTCCTGGGGCGCAGCCAAAAAAATTGGCGACGATGGCCTTGATCCGGTTCGCATCGAGATCGTGCATCTCCCCGATCCCGTACCCCCCGGCGTCTATACGGTTCAGGTGGGATGGTTCACCAACTCGGGCCAGCTCAATCAGTGCCGCCAGCGCATGGAGAACGATCTTCATGATCCGGTCATCGCCTTCGGGTCGGATGAAGGCCGCTGGCTGCGCTACGACAAGCGTATTCGGCTCGACATGGAGACCGCCACCAATGTCGTCCGCTCGCTTCGCGCCGAAAACTATCCCGCCTACCTGGTCCGGCTGAATTAGGTTGCCGTAAGATGGAGTCGTGCCCCAGGTTCAAGCTTGGCCCGAACTCGACTACGCACAATGGCGCGCCACCTGCGACACGCTCCATATGGCTTTGCAAATGGCGGGCAAGGTGCGGCTCGCCCTGGCTCCGAGGCTGAACCATTTTTGGCAGGCGACGTTTTACGTGACTCCGCGCGGGCTCACCACCGGTTCGATCCCGATGCCTGGCGGCGGCGTGTTCGCGATTCAATTTGATTTCGTCGACCACGCCGTCATCATCAACACCAGCCGCAATCAGCGAGCGCAGGTGCCACTGCGGCCTGGGCTAGTTGCGGAGTTTTATCAGGCCTTCATGGCTATGCTGGCCAATCTCGGCATGAGCGTACACATATGGACTATGCCGGTTGAGTTTCCGGATCCGATCCGTTTCGATGTCGACCAAACTCACGCCAGCTACGATCCTGATGCCGCCCAGCGCTGGTGGCAATCGTTGGTTGCCATTGTGCCGGTATTCGAGCGCTTTCGCGCCGGGTTCGTGGGCAAGTGCAGTCCAGTGCATCTATTCTTTGGCAGCATGGATTTGGCGTGTACGCGCTTCTCTGGCCGCCGCGCCCCGGAGCGGCCCGGCGCCGACCCGGTCACGCGCGAATCCTACTCGCATGAAGTCATGAGTGTCGGCTACTGGCCTGGAGATCCCGCTCATCCTCAAGCGTCGTTCTACGCCTATGCCGCGCCGTCGCCACCAGGCTTTGCCACGGCGGCAGTGCGGCCGGCGGCCGCCGGATATAACCTGGAGCTAGGCGAGTACCTGCTCGCCTACGATGAGGTTCGACGCAACCCAGATCCAGAGGCGACGCTGTTCGAATTCTGTCAATCAGCCTACAAGGCCGCCGCCGATCTCGGCGGTTGGGATCGCGCCGCTCTCGAACGAAGCTAAGCCGCTTCCGTCGTCACCTGCGCTCCCCAAATCGCCAATAGCAAGGGGATGGCGGCGGCATCAACCAACAGGCTGGGTGTCCACATGAGGAATCCCCCGAGGCGCTGATCCAACAGCGGCGTGATGCCCCAGCCGAGTTGCGCCAGCGGTGCGTGGGCATAGGCGGCATAGACGCCCAGCGGCGCGGCCGCGATCACCGTGCCCAACACCAGGTTTGCGGAGAGTCGGGCAAATAAATAAAGAACCGCCTCGTGGGCAGGCAGCCGGCTGGTCGCAAGGGGGGCCAGAACCGGCCACCAGAAAATCACCGCGCTAACGACAAAGCTGACGTGTTCGGCGGCATGCACCGCGTCGGAGGCCACAGCCCAATCGTAGAGCCGCGGAACGTGCCAAACGAGTAAAGTGCCGAATCCGATTGGCCAGGCGACCATCGGCTGACGCAGCCGGCGCTCCCAGCGCGCCAACCAGGGCACGGCAAGCCACCGCAGCGCCGGTTCCGCAGGTATCCCAAGCACCAATAAAGGCGCGGCCAACTCCAACAGCAGCAGGTGCTGCAGCATGTGGGCGCTGAACAAATACTGGTCAGCCAGGATATCGAGCGGCGAGATCAGCGCCAGCAACATGATGGCCGTTCCCGCCACAAAAGATACGCCGCGCCAGCGCCAGCGCCAGGCGGTGAGGTGGCCATAGAGCGCTATCAAGATCAGGCAGCCGATCACTACGCCGGGCTCGACATCCCAACCCAGAGCGGAGAGCGGCATAAAGGAATTGATGCTACTTGCGATTGTGCGTTGCCCCGGGCAACCCGGTTTTCATCTTCGTACATCCGATGCGACAACCCGGAAGTATTAGTGCCGCAGTCATTTTAATTTTGAAAAACCCTGAGGAGATAAATTCATGAAACGGTATTTCGGAATTTTGTGTGTGGTGTTGGTCGCGCTCGCCGGCTGGGCCTTTCCCCAAGCCACCAACGTCGGTACGGTCGTCGGACAAGTCACCGACGCGCAGGGTGCCGCCATGGTCGGCGCCACCGTTTTGCTGGTCAACAACGCCACCAACGCCGCTCAGGCCACGGTCGCCAACCAACAAGGGCGCTACGTCTTCTCCAACGTCCAGCCCGGCACCTACACGCTGACGGTGAAGAAGCAGGGGTTTAAGGATGCAACGGTGAAGAACCAGGAGGTATCCGTCAACAAGCAGCTCACGCTGAACGTGCCCATGCAAGTCGGCGTGGCCACCCAAACCGTCGAAGTCACCGCCTCCGGTGCCGAACTGCAGACGATGAACTCGACCGTCGGCTCCTCGGTGACGGGCGACGCCATCGTCAAGCTTCCCAACCTCGGGCGTGACGCCAACGCCCTGACGACGCTTCAGCCTAATACTGCTCCCGACGGCGGCATTGCCGGCGCCGACCGTGACCAGAACAGCTACACGCTTGATGGCGGTTCCAACAGCGACGACATGGATGGCTCGCATTCCTCCTACACGCCGTCCTCGGGCAACATTGGCACCGGCGCGGGCGGCAATCCCAGCGGCGTCATTCCTACCCCGGCCGATAGCATCGAGCAATTCTCGGTTGGCGTTGACAATCAAACCGCCAGTTTCAACGGCTCCGCGGGCTCGGCCGTCAACATGGTCACCAAACGCGGCACCGATACCGTGCACGGATCGGCTTACGAGTATTATCTCGGCAGCTACCTCGGTGCCAATAGTTGGACCAACAACCGCACCAATACCCCCCGTCCCAAGAGCCACCAGAACCGCTTTGGAGCTTCATTGGGCGGTGAAATCCTGCCCAATTTCCTCGGCGGCAAGACTTACCTATTTGGCCTTTACGAGGGCCGGCGTTACCCCTTAACCACCGTGCTGACCCGCGCCGTCCCCGGCGCCCTGATGCGCGCCGGCGTGATTGAGGCCAATAATCAGGGCGGTGGGGGCTTCACTGCGTATAACTTGAATCCCACCACGGTCACCGTCAACGGCACCGCCTTTGCGCCGGCAACCTGTAGCCAACCCGGCGGCGGTGCCGGGCCTTGCGACCCGCGCGGCCTCGGGCTGAACCCGGTCGTGGCGCAGTTGTGGAAACAGTTCGAGCCACTGCCGAACAATTTGAAGGTGGGAGGCGATCACCACAACACGTTCGGGTTCACTACTCCGGTCAGCACACCCTTGAAGTCCAACTTTTTCGTGACCCGCCTGGACCACGATTTCGGCGCCAAGAACCATGGTTCGGTGAGTTATCACTTCTACAGTTTCAATCCGGTTACGACCTCGCAGGTTGATATCGGTGGCGGCATCAAGGGTGACCCGTTCGGCCAGGGCGTGGCGACCACCGCCCGCCCCGAACTGCCGTCGATGTGGACGGCCGATTTAACCAGCAGTCTCTCTCCCAATCTGACCAACGACTTGCATTACTCCTACCTGCGCAACTTCTGGCAGTGGGGCGGCGCCGATCTTAACCCGCAACCGCTGACCGGATTTGCCGGCCTCGGCGGCGCGCTCGAAATCGGCGGCGAAACGAGCAATGCGCTCATTCCTTACAACGTCAACACGCAAAGCGTGCGCAGCCGTTTCTGGGACGGCATCGGCAATACCGTGCGCGACGACATCACCCTGCTGCACGGCAATCACATTTTCCAGTTCGGCGGCGTTTACACCTACCAGTGGGATTACCATCAACGCAACGACAATGGCGGCGGCATTATGGCCGCCAATGTGTACCAGATCGGCTCCGGCCAGGGGGTCACAAATACATTCATACCCACCGGGTTTTCGGGTTCCACAGCCAGTTACAAGGCGCTTTACAACGAAGTGCTCGGTATCGTCAGCCAGCCCCAGACGCTATTCACCCGGAGCGGGCCTCAACTGAACTTACAGCCGCTCGGCACGCCCTTGTTCGATAAGAGCACCATTCCGCTGTATAACGCGTACTTCACCGATTCCTGGCACGTCGTGCCCTCCGTCACTCTCACCTACGGCGCCGGATACACAGTTGAAATGCCGCCACACGAGGAGCAAGGCAAACAGGTGATGTTGGTGGACTCCGCCGGCAACCCAATTGATGCGCCCAGCTACCTCGCCACCACCGAACGTCTGGCCGCCGGCGGACAGGTGTTTAATCCGACGCTCGGTTTCGCCACTGTCAACAACGTTGGCGGCGGACAAAAGTATCCCTATCATCCTTTTTATGGCGGCCTGAGCCCGCGCCTGGCGCTGGCATGGAATCCTGGGTTCCGGGGAGGTTGGCTGGGCTCGCTGTTCGGTCAGAATGCCACGGTCGTCCGCGGCGGCTGGTCGCGCATTTATGGGCGCCTGAACGGTGTTGATCAGGTGCTCGTCCCGCTGCTCGGCACCGGGCTCGGCCAGGCCATAGCTTGCATCGGCGCCACCAACGGAGCCGGCGGTGTTCCCGCTTGCAATGGGGTCGGCGGCGCCAATCCCACCAACGCCTTCCGCATCGGAACCGACGGCCTCGCCGCTCCGCTGCCGACGCCGACGCCGACGCTGCCGCAGCCCTACTTCCCCGGCATTGTGCAGAATGGCGTCGCCAACCCCGCCGCCGGCGCCGGCGAAGTGCTCGACCCCAATTTCAAACCCAATCGTTCGGACGAGTTCGATCTCACCCTGCAACGCCAAATCACCTCCAACTTCTCCACCGAGATTGGCTACACCGGCCGCATTCTGCGCAACGAATACCAAGCCATCAACCTCGATGCGGTTCCCTACATGCTGACCAGCGGCGGCCAGCAATTCCAGCAGGCCTTCAAGAACTTGTGGCTCGCTGTAAATGGCGGCACCACCGCCTCTCCGCAACCGTTCTTCGAAACCGCGCTGGGAGGCTCGGGCTCGGCCTACTGCAAGGGCTTCGCCAGCTGCACCGTCGCTGTGCAGGCCAAGGAAGGTCCGACCGGCAACAAGGACGTCTCGAGCACGGGAAACGATGTCTACAGTATGTGGAGCAATCTCAACAGCTCGCCGTCCTGGGCGCTGGGCCGCACCTTCCCCAGCGCGCCGCCCAGCCAACTGCAGGCCATTTACGACAACCTCTCCGACGGATACGGCAACTACAACGCCTTGTTCTGGAGCGTGAATTTGCGCAACTACCACAACCTGACCGTGCTCAGCAATTTCACCTGGTCGCGCGCCTTCGGCACCGGTCAGACCACCCAGGCCACCAGCGAGTACACGGTGGTTGATCCCTTCAATCTGCACGCCATGTACGGACCGCAATTCAACGACACGCCGCTCAACTACAATTTGTTTTTCGTCTACGAGCCAGGCTCAAAAACTCAACACGGCTTGATTGGCCACCTCTTCAATGGATGGTCGTTTGCGCCGATCTTCACATGGAACGACGGCGGCTATAACGCGGTCAGCATCACCAATAACAACGGCGGCACCGACTGCGCCTCGTTTGGCGAAACCGACTGCACCGCCGGATCAACCAACGAAACCGCGGTTAAAGTCACCGGCTACACCGGCGGCACCTCGGTGACAAGGAATGTCGTGACCCAGGCCAATGAGGGAAGCGGGATCGGCGTCAACAGCGACAGCAACCCCAAGGGAACCGCCGGGACCGGCATCAACCAGTTCGGCGCCAATGCCGCGAAAATCTACGCCGAGTTCCGCCCCATGGTTCTAGGCCTCGATACCACCGGAACCTCGGGCATCGTCCCCGGCCTTCCGGTTTGGAATGTCGACTTCGCCCTCACCAAGGATCTCGCCATCTCGGAGCGTTTCCAAGCTGAGTTGAGCGCCCAGGCCTCCAATGTATTCAACCACTTCTCGCCCAATACGGGCGCGTTCAACTACAACGGCAACGGCGCCTCACTCGATCTTGGCGACCCGGCCAACTTCGGCGTCATCACTGGCAGCGCGCTCAACCCGCGGGCGGTCGAAATCGGCCTGCGCCTGCACTGGTAGCCAGCGGCTTTCGTCAGCAACACCCTCTCGCGGACCGGCGCCCAGCCGGTCCGCCTTTTTTTTGAGGGTCATCTTTTCCCTCCCTGCACAGCACGTGGCTTGCCACTCCGGCGGATGGCTGTTTTCGCTAGTACCGCTAGCGCACACAAATATACAATCGGATGTTTGTTTTTCGCTTGACAGTCGCCGGTGACTTCGCCGAATATCACGACGTTCTAGGTTATGTCTCTCGACGTACCCTTTTGTAAGCGGGCAGCTGATTCGAATCTAGGGGAGGATACGCACTTTATGCCGCAATGTCTGAATCTCAAGCGTGTGGGTTTCCTGCTGGCCTTGCTGGCCGGCGCAGGATTGGTTATGGTCACACCCGGTCTGACTCCGGCCGCGATGGCGCAAGCCGCCACCGGCACCGTCACCGGACAAATCACCGATGCCCAGGGTGCCGCCATGGTGGGCGCCGTGGTCACGCTGACCAATACCGCTACCAACGGCACGCAGGCGACAATCGCCAATGCCGCGGGTCGTTACGTATTCGTTAATGTTCAACCCGGCACCTATACCCTCAACGTCAAGAAAGAGGGATTTAAGGAAGCCGCGGTCAAGAACCAGGCGGTGGACGTCAACAAACAGTTGACCTTGAATGTCGCCATGGAAGTCGGCACCGCCACGCAGACGGTCGAAGTTTCCGCCACCGGCGCCGAATTGCAAACGATGAACTCCACCGTTGGCACGACGATCACCGGCGATGCCATTGTTAAGCTTCCCAACCTGGGTCGCGACGCCAACGCACTTTCGATGTTGCAACCCAATGTCGCCCCTGACGGGGGCGTCGCGGGCGCGGTTTCCGATCAGAACTCCTACACCCTCGACGGGAGTTCCAATAGCGACGACATGGACGGCGCGCACAACATTTATACGCCGTCTTCCGGTTCCACCGGCTCCGGCGCCGGCGGCATACCTTCGGGCGTTATTCCCACTCCGGCCGACAGTATCGAGCAATTTAGCGTGGGCGTGAACAACCAGACCGCGGACTTCAACGGCGCGGCCGGTTCGCAGGTCGCCATGGTCACCAAGCGGGGAACAACGGCAATGCACGGTTCCGCCTACGAATATTATCTGGGGTCGTATCTGGCCGCCAATTCCTGGGAAAACAATCAGGCCGGCACCGCCCGCCCCAAGAGCCACCAGAACCGCTATGGGGCTTCGTTGGGCGGCGAGATCCTGCCCAACTTCCTGGGCGGCAAGACGTTTCTGTTTGGCAACTTTGAAGCCCGCCGCTTTCCCAGTTCCACGGTCATTACCCGTGCGGTGCCGAGCGATCTGCTGCGCGCCGGCGTGATTCAATCGAGTGACGGTTCCACCGCCTACAACCTCCTGAACCACACCGTGACCGTCAATGGGAAGTCGTATGCCCCGGCGGTTTGCAACCATCCTGACGGCACCACTGGCGCGTGCGATCCGCGTGGCTTCGATGCCGTGAATCCGGTTGTGTCCCAGCTCTGGAAGCAATTTGAGCCGGAGCCGACCAGCTTTGTCAATGACGCGTTCAACACCGAAAACTTCATCGGAAGCGCCAACACGCCGTTGAAATCGAACTTTTTCGTCGCCCGTCTCGATCACGACTTCGGGGCGAAAAATCACGCCACCGTCAGCTATCACTTCTATAGCTACAACCCCACCACCACCAATCAAATTGATATTGGCGGCGGTATTCCCGGTGACACCAAAGGCGTGCCGGTTGCCACCACGCAGCGGCCGCAGCTCCCCTCGATGTGGACGGCAGGTTTGACCACCAGCGTTACCTCCAATCTGACCAATGACCTGCATTACACCTACCTGCGCAACTTCTGGCAATGGGCGGGAACGGATGTCGCCCCGCAGCCGGTGACCGGATTTGCCCTGGGCGGCTCGCTGGAAATCGGCGGCGAGACCAGCAACGCGCTGATCCCCTACAACGTAAACACGCAAAGTGTGCGCACCCGCTTCTGGGACGGCATTAACAACGAGGTTCGTGATGAGATGACTCTCATTCACGGCAACCACATTCTCCAATTTGGCGGCACCTATGGCCACGATTGGGATTACCACCAACGCAATGACAACGGCGGCGGCATCATGGCCGCCAATGTGTACCAGATTACCGGCGGCCAAGGTGTCACAAACGCCTATACCCCGGTCAATTTGGTGGGTTCCGTCAGCACCTACAAGAAGTTCTACAACGAGGTGTTGGGCATCGTGAATCAGCCGCAAACCCTGTATACCCGCAGCGGACCCCAACTCAATTTGCAGCCGCTGGGAACGCCCATGTTCGATCAAAGCACGATCCCGACCTACAGCGCCTACCTGAGCGATTCCTGGCACGTCAAACCGAATCTGACCGCCACCTTCGGCACCAGCTATACCGTCTCGATGCCGCCGGTGGAAGCTCTCGGCAAACAGGTGGGGTTGGTGGATCAGGCCGGCAATCCGATTAGCACCGCCGACTACCTTTCGACGACGGCCCGGTTTGCCTCGGGCGGCCAGATCTACAACCCGACGCTCGGATTCGCGACCGTTCAAAACATCGGCGGCGGCGAGAAGTATCCCTACAAGCCGTTTTATGGCGGCTTGAGTCCGCGTGTCGCGCTGGCTTGGAACCCGTCGTTTAAGGGCGGATTGTTGGGTGAATTGTTCGGCAACAACAACACGGTTGTTCGTGGCGGTTGGTCACGCATCTACGGCCGCCTCAACGGCGTGGATCTGGTGCTCGTGCCGCTACTCGGTACCGGTCTGGGGCAGGCCATCGCCTGCCTGGGCGCCAACAACGGCAAACCCAACAGCGCCGGTGTTGTCCCTGGCCAGGCCTGCAATGGCATTGGCGGCGCGGATCCGATGAACGCCTTCCGCATTGGCCCCACTTCGCTCGGCTACGACGGTCTGTCGGCGCCGATCCCGGCCGCCACCCCCACCCTGCCCCAGCCCTACTATCCAGGCACGGTGCAGAATGGCGTGCTCAATCCCGCCTCCGGTTCCGGCGAATTCCTCGATCCGAATTTCCGTCCCAATCGGTCCGATGAATTTGACTTGACCATCCAACGGCAAATCAATAGCAACTTCTCCACCGAAGTGGGCTATACCGGGCGCGTGATCCGGAACGAATACCAGCAGATCAACCTGGATGCGGTTCCCACCATGCTGACCGCCGGCGGTCAGCAATTTAAGAACGCGTTCGCCAACATGTGGCTGCAATTGGCCGCCGGCAAGACGACCATGGCACCACAGTCGTTCTTTGAGACGGCACTTGGTGGTTCGGGTTCGGCGTATTGCAAGGCCTTTGCCAACTGCACCACCGCGGTGGCTACCAAGGAGGTCGCCAACGGCGACATCAACGTAACCCAGGGCAACGACGTGTATACCATGTGGAGCAACTTGAACCGCAGCAGCTCATGGACGCTGGGATCGACCACGCCCAGCACCTCGGGCCAGATGCAGGCTGTGTTTGCCAACCTGTCGAACGGATACGGCAACTACAACTCGGTGTTCTGGACGCTGACCATGCGCAACTGGCATAACCTGACGGCAACCAGCAACTTCACTTATGGTCGCTCGCTCGGTACGGGGGCGGTGGTTCAGGCCTCCAGCTCTTACACCGTCAGCGATCCCTTTAACCTGCATGCCATGTACGGTCCGCAGGGCAACGACACTCCGCTGCTCTATAACGCCTACATCGTCTGGGAGCCCGGCTCCAAGACGCAGCGCGGGCTGATTGGCCATCTGGCGCATGGCTGGTCCTTTGCTCCAATCTTTAATTGGAACGACGGCCAGACTACATACGTCAACATCGGTGGCGATTGCGCTTCGTTTGGCGAAACCGATTGCAATGCCGGCGGCACCAACGAGAATGCGGTTCGCGTCACCGGCTTCACCGGTGGCCACTCGTCGCAAATTGCCGTCTCGCAGAACGCGGCTGGCGAATCGGCCGGCATCGGAACCAACAGCGATGCCGCCAATGGAGGCAGCGGCCTCAATCGCTTCGGCGCCAACGCCGCGGCGATCTATGCGGAATTCCGGCCGATCGTACTGGGTCTTGATACAACCAGCACGTCGGGTATGATTCCGGACATCCCGGTGTGGAACGTTGACTTCGCGGTGACCAAGGACTTGGCCCTGTCGGAGCGGTTTGGCTCTGAACTCAGTGCCCAAGCCACCAACGTCTTCAACCACTTCTCGCCGGGCACGAATCAACCCGACATCCAGAATCCTCAGGATTTCGGCGCTGTCGTCGGGAACAACCTCAGGTCGCGTGCGGTCGAAATCGGCCTCCGCATTCACTGGTAACCTTCCAACACCACTACCCAAGGGCCGCGGCGCTGAGCGCCGCGGCCCTTGTTTTTTTAGCGCTCCAGTTGGAGCTTGAGGCGGGCGTAGCCAGAGCGGCTGACGGGGAGCTTGACGCCGGTGTCGAGTACGGCGGTATGGCCGTCCTTGCCGTGGCTCTCGAGACGAGCGACCCGCTCCAGCCGGACGATGTAGGAGCGGTGGATGCGCACGAACTCGGCCGGGTCCAGGGCTGACTCAAGGCTGGCGATCGTCTGCGCCTTGAGGTGCGTTTTGCCAGCGCTCACCAGTCCAACGTAATCGTCCTGAGCCTCGGCATAGTCCAGTCTTGCGACCGGGATGATGGTCACCGTGGCGCCATCGCGAACCGCAATCCGCTCGAGATAGCCGGCACGAGCAACGGCTGGGGCGCGTCCGCGTTGTAGCGCTCGCCCGAGCGCGGTCGCCAGGCGTTCGGCGGTGAATGGCTTGAGCAGATAATCCACAGCCTGCACCTCGAAGGCCCGCAGCGCGTGCGCGTCGTGGGCGGTGACGAACACCACCGCCGGCGCGTCGCTGCCCAGGAGATCGAGAACTTCAAACCCATCCAGCTTGGGCATTTGGATGTCGAGCAGCAGCAAGTCGGGCTTGAGGTCGTGTACCGCCTTGACCGCCTCAAAGCCATTGGCGCACTCCGCGACTAGGATAACCTCGGCCATTCCGGCCAGCATTTCGCGCAGCACCTGGCGGGCCAGCGGCTCGTCATCGACGACGACAGCGCGGGTCATTCGTCCCCACCGTCATGGACTGGCAGGTTCAGTTTCACAGTAAAAAGCTCGCCCGTCGTCTCGGTCGTCATCGTGCCGGCCGCGCCCAGGCGCCGGCGCACGTTGTCCATACCGAGGCCGGCGCCGCCGCGGCGCGCCTCGGCGTCAAACGGATTCGTCACGCTCACCAACAACCGGTCTGCCTCCACTTCGGCCTTCAACTCGATCATACCGCCCGCCAAACAATGCGCAATTCCGTGGACGACCGCATTCTCGACAAGCGGCTGCAACAGCAAGGGCGGGATCGTCACCAAGAGCGCTTCGGGGGCGATTATGCTGCAAAATTGAAGGCGATCGGCAAAGCGAACGCGCTCGATGGCAACATAGGCCTCGATGAGTTCCAGCTCCTCGGCCAGCCGAACGGTGGAGCGCTCGCCGAGGCCCAAGGTGCGCCGCAAGAAGTCGCCGAGGCCGACGCACATCTGGCGCGCGAGCAGCGGATCGATTGAGGTGAGCGCGCTGATCGAGTTCAAGCTGTTGTACAGAAAGTGGGGATTTATCTGGGCGCGCAGCGCCCGAAGTTCCGCGTCCCGCGCCAAGGCTCGCTCCCGCTGCGCCGTTTCGCCGCCGATCTCGAGGTAGTAACCCGCCACCGCCAGCAGATACAGAAGCGTTCCCAGGCCCCAGACCCCGCCAGGGTTGGCAACGCCGAGCAGCCATGCCGCGCCGGCCCACAGCGCGCCAGCCGTCAGTGCCGCGGTCAACTGAGCTCCGAGCGTCCTGTTCAAGGAGGAAGCGGAGAGCGGCAGCACGCGGCATGTGTACCAAACGCCGAGGCAAATGAATGCATACAGGAACGCCAAAGGCAGAGCCAGCTCGATCGCCCGCGCCGGCGCAAGCTGGCGGGTGGCAATCAGCAGCAGCGTCAGGAGGACGGCGATCGGTATCCAAGCGGCGAGGTAAATGGGCAGCCGGCGGCCGCGGGCCAGAATCGGGTGCATTAGTTCTTGATGACGACGCCGCCCAGAAGCGAAGTGCCGCGAATGACCAGCCGCTTGGCCCCTGGCCCGGAAACCTGGTGGGTTTCGTCGCTGTAACCGCCGAGGAAGGCCTGGCTTTGCACATCCACAACCCAATTGGTCGGCACGCGCACTTCGCCGCCGCCGAAAACCGAGCTCAATTCGAGCACGGCTTCATCACCGGCAATGTCGGCGCGGGTCAAGTCCAATTCGAAGCCGCCCAGGAACGCGCTGACGCTGCCGCCGCGGAAATCCTGACGCGTGATTTGGCGCTTAAATCCGCCCATGAAGGCGACACCGTTGACGTGATCATCGCCGGGTTGGGTTCGGGAGGAAGCGTCGGGGGCCGCGTACGCGTAGGCATGCCGCAGGCGCGGACCGCGCAACAGCATGGCAATGCCCAGGACAATCAGCACCACCGGCCACAATTGGCCCACGTCAAAGCGGACGTAGCCCAAGGTGCGCGCCAATAATCCGGCTCCGAAAACGATGGCGAGCCAACCGCAGACGCGATTGGCGCCACACCGGTGCAGGACGCAGTTGGCGCCGAACAGGATCAGCACGATGGGCCAGAAATAATCGAAAGCGCGATCCACGCTCAAAACGTTCCATTGCGCCAGAAGAAAAACCACGCCCAGGCCGATGATGAAAACCGGGGCGAAGATGTTTCGCCCGCCACGCCGCCGCCGCACATAAATCGCGTTGTCGTCCATGTCCCACCTCCAGATGTCACTTTAGATTGGGGCGGATGCCGCACCAACGTGCAATCGGCGAGTGGCGGTCCAGGCTCGGCGAATCGCGGCTAACGCCAGGCGTTGGCGTACTCGACCCGGTCGCGCCCCAGCTTTTTGGCCAAATAGAGCGCGCGGTCGGCGTTGTCGAGCACGTCCTCGAGCACGGCGGCGCCCCGAACCCAGCTCACACCCAGGCTACAGGTAAGCTGCAACGCGGCGCCATCGATTACGAACGGCTCCCCGGTGAGGGCCCGCCGAAACGCCTCCAGACGCGCGACGCCGTCGTCATGGTCCAGGCCGGGCATGATAATCAGAAATTCCTCACCGCCATAGCGGCCGATGCTGTCGTAGGGCCGGGCCGCGCGCACAAACCGGCGCCCGGCTTCCTGCAAGACACGATCGCCGCGGAGGTGTCCAAAGCGATCGTTCACTGCCTTGAAGTGGTCGAGGTCCACCAGCACCACCGCCACCCGGCAGTCCTCGCGCGCCGCCCGCGCCAGCTCAGTTTCCAGCAACTCGAAGATGGCCCGGCGGTTCCACAACTGGGTCAAGCTGTCGCGCGTGGCCTGAATACGCAATTCCTCGCGGGCGGCGAGCAATTCGGCCTTCTCGGTTTCCAACTCCTCGGTGCGTGCGGCGATCAACCGCTCAAGCCCCTCCGCGCGCCGGCGCAGGTAGCGCTCGCGCCAGCCCCAGAGTTGCAGTGCCAGGGCAAACACCAACAATGGAATCGTGATCTCGAAAGGCCCGCTGCGCCACCAGGGAGCTTTGATCAGCACGGGCTCGACGGCGGCGGCGGAAGCCAAATGCTGCGCTCCATCCACAGCTTCGACTTCAAATTGATAATGGCCAGGCGGCAGGCTGGCATAGCGGGCTTCGCCGTGCGGTGTCTCGGTCCAATCGTTTTCGAGGCCGCGCAGACGGTAGCGGTAGCTCAATTCTCCGCTACTGGCCGCGCCGAGGCCGGTGAACGAGGCCAGCAGCGGCCGTCCGCGCCCCGGCGCCTCGATTGAAGTAATCACCGCCCGCAAATCGAGTGGCGCAAACGCATCCCGCGGGGCGCGCCAGTGGGAGACTCCGGCGCTGCTGCCAATCCATACACTGCCGTCGGGCGCGGCGGCAAAGGCGCGTTCATCGAGATCGTTCCACAGCAATCCGTTGTCCTGCGTCACCCGGCGCCAGGACTTGCCATTGAACACATCGGCTCCGTGATCGGTGCCGACCCACAACCAACCGCGCTGATCTGAGTGCAGAAACACGACCTGCTCGGACGCGACCACCGGCGGATTCACCGCTTCAACTCCGGTCACCTTGTCGCCGACGATCCACAGCCGGTCAATCGCACGGCTGTAGTCCGACACCCACACTGAGCCCGAAAGGGGAACAATCAACTCGAAGCGCGGGTCGAGATGATTCGCCCCCAAATCGACTTTGTGCCAATGCCCGGCGGTTAGATGAAATAGTCCGGTGCGGCCACTGGCCCAGAACTCGCCGTTGGGCGCTTCGGCAATATCGTAGAAATAGTTGGTGTCGAACGCGGCGTCGCGCACAAGCTGAAACACGCGTCCGGCCCGCCCGGCGGTGTTCACGTACAACCCGCTCGAGGTCGCCACCCATAACCGGTTCTCGCGGTCGGCCATGGCAGTGCGGATCACTCCCGGAAACGCCTGGTAGCGGTGCAGGGCCTGGCTGGCGGGGTCGAGTTCATTGATCACACCGCTGCGGTTCACAAACCACGCGTGTCCGTCGCTGGTCTGTTGCATGAAGCGCACGGCCTCGCGCCCGTCGGCGCCGAGCCTGCCCCAAGGCTGGACGGCGCCGGTTGCGGCGTTGACAATATTCACTCCCTGCTCGCTGGCGACATAGGTTAGGGTTGGGGAGATCGGCAAGATGGACCACACTGAGGAGCTTGCCAGGCCCTCCTGAGGCGTCCAGCTTTCCCATTGGCCATAGCCCAACCATTGCGTCAGGCCGTGGCCGGCCAGCCCCATCCAAAACCGGTTCTGGCGGTCCAGCCGCAGCATGGTGATGGGATACGGCGGCAAGCCCTGCGCGGGTCCGACGACCGTCCAGCGTCCGGCCTGCCAGCGCGCGAGCCCGTGCGCCGAGGCGGTAAGGATTCTGCCGGCCGCGTCCTCGGCGATGGTGAAGTAGCCATCGTTGGCGCGTTCCGCCGGCAATCCGGTTTCCTCGAAGTGGAAGCGATCGCCGCCCTCCGGAAGCGCAATCACATGGGCGCCATCGCGCGCCCAGAGGGTTCCGTCATGGGCCTGGAACAGCTCCATCCAAACGCCGCGCGGGACTCCTCTCTGCTCGCCCCACCGGCTCCACTGGCCGTCCGCAACTCTGCACAGCGCGTCTCCGCAGCCGATCCAGAGCGCGCCGTCGCGGCCGGCGAATACGCTGCGAATGGGCTGTGGAACGGCCGGACCGTAGCGGTGCGCGCCGCCGCCTGAGACCTCGACCAGTCCGATGCTTGTGACCACTAATAAGTTGCCGTTTTTTTCGTCGGCAAAAGCGGCGTCGGGCTTCACAGCGAGGCGCCGACCGGCGGCTTCGCCGTCAGTTTCGCGCACATCGACAAATCGGTCGCCCTGCTTGTGGTAAAGGCCGTCGTCGGTGCCCACCCAGAGCTGGCCGGCGCGGTCGACATGGAGACTATAGACGAACTCGTTCGCCAGGCCCTGGTCATGGCCGAAGCGGCGGAATTGATCGCCCTCGAGGCGGAACAAACCGTTCTCGGTGCCGACCCAAAGGAAACCCTCACCGTCCTCGACGATGCCATTGATATTGAGATTGCCGAGTCCATTCGACTGCCCGTAGCCGGCAAACGGAAAGCGCTGCGCGGCGGCGCACAACGGCAGCAGGCAGAGCATGAGTAACAGCGCCGGGGGTCGCATCACCAGTGAGTATAGTGTAAGTGCTAGTGCTGTGGTAGCCGGGGGCCGTTGGCGAGGTTTTCAGCCAGCGCGGCCGCCGTGCGGGCGATTTTTTCCAGTTGTGTGTAGTCGAGCTTTTCAGGGGTATCGGTGGGGCGGTGGTAGTCGCGATGCAAACCGTCGGTAAAAAACAGCACCGGCACGCCGGCGCGGGCATAGTTGTACTGGTCGCTGCGGTAGTAAATGCGATCGGGATCGCCGGCGCGGTCCCAGTAATGATTGAGGCTGAGGCGGAGGTAGCCATTGTTGACCCGGTCCAGCACGGCTCCGAGCGACTGGCTGCCGAGATTCGGTCCGATGACGAACACCTCGCCCGGCAACGCCAGGTGAGCATCGCGCGGGTCGGTGTCGCCGGCCGGCTTGCTGCGGCCGATCATGTCAAGGTTCAGCTCAGCGACGATTTGCCGGAGCGGCACCGGCGGGAACCGGGTTAGATACTCGGATCCCCACAGGCCTTTCTCCTCACCCGCATGCCAAACGAATAACATCGACCGCCGCGGGCGCGCACCCTGAGCGAAGGCGTGGGCCATGGCGAGTAACCCCGCGCTACCGGATCCGTCGTCGTCGGCTCCGGGAAAGCCGGGACCTAGATGATCCAGGTGGGCGCTGATGACGACATACTCGTCTTTGAGCGCCGGGTCACTGCCGGGCAACAACCCAATTACGTCTTCGGTTTCGGACGGGGTGGCGGTGGCGGCGAGGCTGAAGCGCAGCACCTTCTCCGGCGCCAGGGCGAAGCCGGCGATGGGGCCGGCTTTGTCGGGGAGGGCGGCGCTGGCGACGATTTTGGTGGCGCCAATTTTTTCGCCATTGAAGAGCGCATTGAGCAACACCGGTCCGGCGACGATCGCCGGCACCTCTCCGGGATTGCGATTGGCTGCCTCAAGGCGGGTCATCGCGAGGCGCGGGGCGCGTAAGCCAGCAGCCGCGAGGGCAGGATCCATGCCGCCGCCGCTGTTTTCCGCCATCATCTCGCCGGCCGCCTCGGGATCGAGCATGGAAATGATCTGCCCCATGCCAGGCAAAAGCACGATGCCCGCGGCACCGTGTGCCGCCGCATAACTCTGGGCGGCCGCCATCTCCATGCCCGGCGGGAGGACGATGATCTTGCCGCGCACATCGATTACGTTGTCGGCGAGCGAGGAGCCGACAAAAACCAACTGTCCTTCGGCCGACCCGGCGAAGCGCCCGCTGGCGGCGAAATCGCGGCCGTAGACGAAAGCATGGCCGCTCATCCGGGCCGTGGTGCGCTGGAGATTGGGAACAATGGTTTCCAGCGCAATGGGCAGAAAAAAGCGGCGCAGAGGATCGCCGGCGGGATTGGCGCCGACGGGATCGAGGCCCCACTCATCGAGTTTGCTAGCGACAAACAGCGCCGCGGCATCCAGGCCGCGGGAGGGCGTATCGCGGCCCTGCATGGGCTGTGAAGCCAGCACATACACGTAATTGCGCGCCTCGGCGCCCGAGACGCGGCCGGCGACCTGGGCGGCGGCGGCGCCCCCCAGTCCCGCCAAGGCCACGGCCAGGAGCGCTTTGCAACTCATACCCTGCATGGTATCGCTTTGTGGTATGTTTCGCGCATGCGTATACGGATGCCGCTGCTATCCACCGTCTGTCTCTCCATGCTGAGTCTCGGTCTCTCGCTGGGCGCGCAGCGCCGCGGGGCAGCACCGCGGCTGCCGGCACTCGATAATTCGAATCCCTTCGCGCAGATGCATTTCCGCTTCATCGGCCCCACGGGCAACCGCGCCATTGCGGTGGCCGGAGAGCCAGGCAACCCGCTGGTGGCGTATTACGGCGCCGCCTCGGGCGGCATCTGGAAGACGACGGACGGGGGTACTCATTGGGCGCCCATCTTTGACGGTCAGGATGTGTCTTCGGTTTCCGCGCTCGCCATCGCGCCCTCGGCGCACAACATCGTATGGGCGGGCACTGGCGAAACCTACTTGATTCGCGCTTGGCATGCGATGGGCGACGGCGTCTACAAATCGCAGGATCGCGGCGCCACCTGGACCCACATGGGGCTGGCCGCGACCGGCCACATCGGCCGCATCATCATCAACCCGGCCAATCCCAATATTGTCTTCGCCTGCGCGGTGGGCGAGGCCTACAAGCCCAGTCCGGAGCGTGGCATTTACCGCACCGAGGATGGCGGCAAGAGCTGGCAGCACGTCCTCGCGGTGGATGAAAACACCGGCTGCAGCGATCTCTCGATGGATGCCCACGATCCGGACACGATCTACGCGGGACTCTGGCCGATCACGATTAAGACCTGGGATGAAGATAGCGGCGGCCCTTCGGGCGGTGTCTACGTCACCCATGACGGCGGGACCACCTGGAACAAGCTCAGCGGCCATGGACTGCCGGCCGCCGACGCGCCGATTGGGAAGGTCGCGGTGGGGGTCGCGCCCAGCGATCCCAATCGTGTTTATGCGCTGCTGCAGCAGTCAACGGCGACGCTGTACCGATCCGACGACGCCGGCCGCAACTGGACGGTGGTCAACCGCAGCCATGTCACGGCAGAGCGATCGCCCTACTACACGCGCTTCACCATTTCGCCCGACGATCCCGACCTGCTTTATTTCCCATCGGTCTCCTGGTCGGTGTCGCGCGACGGCGGGCATACGTTTGACGCGACCGCCACTTCGGCGGGCGGCGATCTGCACGAGGTGTGGGTGGACCCGCTGAACGCCAACCGGGTGATGACAGCCCAGGATTCGGGCGGATCCATCAGCTTGAACCGGGGCGCGAGCTACTACCACGTCACGCTGCCGATCGCGCAGATCTACCACGTGTTCACCGACAATCAAATCCCCTATCACGTGCTGGGCAACAAGCAGGACGATGGCTCGAACGAAGGTCCAAGCCGCACCCTGGGCGGCGGTCTTACGACGGCCACGTGGCACGCCTACGGCGGCTGCGAGAGCGGCTTTGGCATTCCCGACCCGGTGGACAGCAACATTATCTGGTCGGGCTGCTACAACGGCATGCTCGATCGCATTGACCTGCGCACCGGCCAGATTCGCAGCGTGGATCCGTGGCCGGAGTCAACCTACGGCTATGCCCCCAGCGAGGTGCGCGATCGCTGGAACTGGACCTTCCCGGTGGCGATTTCGCCCCACGACCACAACACGGTTTACGCCGGCAGCCAGTACGTCTATGCCACGCACGACGGCGGAACGTCGTGGAAGCGCATCTCGCCGGACCTCACGCTCAACGATAAATCCCACGAAGGTAACTCGGGCGGCATTGCCTGGGACAACCTCATGACGTTCGACGGTGACATCCTCTACTCGATTGAGGAGTCGCCGGTGGCGGCGGGCGTGATCTGGACTGGCAGCAACGATGGCCAGGTGCAGCTCACCCGTAATGGCGGGACCACCTGGGCCAACGTCACCAAGAACATTCCCGGCCTGCCGCCGTGGGGAACGGTCGACAACATCTTCCCCTCGAAGTTTGCCGCCGGCACGGCCTATATCACGGTCGATCTGCAGATGGTCGGCGACTACAATCCTTACGTTTACAAGACCACTGATTTCGGCGCCACCTGGACTTCGCTTGCCGGCGATATTCCCAAGTCGGTTTCGAGCTTCGCCCATTTTATTCTCGAAGACCCAGTGCGGGCGGGCATGCTTTATCTGGGCACCGACAATGCGCTGTACGTCTCCTGGGACGACGGCGCGCACTGGACCCATCTGCGCAACAACCTGCCGCCCTCGCCCGTCTACTGGCTCGAGATCGAGCCCCGCTTCAACGACTTGGTGATTGCCACCCACGGCCGGGGTATTTACATTCTCGACGACGTTACCGCTTTGCGCGGCTACGACAAAGCATCCGGCGCCGCAGCGACGCTGCTTGACCCGCGCCCGGCCTACCGCTTCCGGGAGCGGGGCGACAACCCGTATGACGACCCCAACGGCGTCGTCGCGGGCGAGAACCCACCCTATGGCGCGGACATCAACTACGTTCTGAACGCGCCCAGCGACAATGTCGAGATTACCGTTACCGGCGCCGACGGCAAGACGCTGCGCAGCGCCAGCCTGCACGCCCAGAAGGGAATCAACCGTTATTGGTGGGATCTGCGCAGCACCCCGCCGCACGAGATCGAGTACCAGGTTTCGCCGCCTGGCGAACCCTGGGTACCGGCGCGCCGTCCCTTCGTGGACTGGGATCGCATGCCGCAAGGCCCCAAGGTCGTACCCGGCACATACACGGTCAAATTGAGCGTGAATGGCGCCGAGATCGGTTCGCGCCCGCTGGAAGTCTTGGCCGACCCGACCGATCTGGGAACAGCGGCGACGATGACCGCAGAGCGCGATTTCCTGCTGACGTTGCAGTCGGAATGGAACGACTCGGTGGACATGATTAACCATCTCGAACGTACGCGGCGTCAAGTCGCCGATGCGCTCCCGCTGCTGACACCGGCGCTGCGCCCAGCGGCGGATCAGCTCGCCACGCAGGCGATCGCGGCGGAGGAAAACCTGGTGGACGTCTATCTAACCGGGCATACCGAAGACGCGTTCCGGCACCCAATGAAGCTGGAGGGGATGATCGCCCAAATCGCCTCGCAACTGGATGGCACCGGCGCCGACCTTGCCCCGACCACCCAACAGGAGGAGGTCAACCGCCTGCTCGTACAGCGCCTAGCGCAAGCCAAACAAGCATTCCAAAACGTGGTCGCTACCGACACGCCGGCTTTCAACGCGAAGTTAAAAGCCGCCAACCTCACGCTGGCCATTGAACCGTAAAAAAGGGCTCAAAATGTGCCATTTGCGGCTAAATCGCTTAGCGCCACCAGAACTGGAGGTGGCACACGGTTGAGCTTGCCCCCTACGCTGTACAGCATGAGTGCACAATCTTTGGTTGATGTAGCCTCCCGGGCTCTGCCTGGCGCCAGAAATTGTCTCGCCGAGACAACTTAATGGTCTCGGTGAGACAACTTAACTCGCGTTCTGTCTTCGCGTTAGGCCCTGAATGAGCTTCACGCGGGGGACAGAAAAGTAGACAGCGATAGCACGAACGTTGCCGTTCCGAAGAAAATGAAGTGCGAGCCGGTGGGACCGGCTCGCAACCTGAACGAATTGTCAAACCCGGCCGGCTCGAGGGCCGCGCGGGCGCATGCATCCCGCACGCGCCGTGCGCGCCCGGGTAACCCCTGGGGGTTCTTGCATACGGAATCAGATGCGACCGGGAACCGGGCTATCGATGACCGGTCTGTGGCATTTCAGTGACCGCCGCCGGCGGCCTTGGCGCCGCTGGGGGCCGCGGTGGCGGGCGTCTCGCTGAAGCGCTGGTGATAGTTGGGGTAAGCGGGCTTGACCGCCGCCACGGCAGGGTGGGCGGCGAGCTGCGCCATCACTACCTCGACCGCGCGCTCGAGCTGCGGGTCGTGGCCCTTGCGCCAGGCTTCGGGCGATAGTTCCACGTCAACATCGGGCGCTACGCCGTGGTTTTCCACATCCCAATCACCGTGCAGGTTGTAGAAGGCCTCGCGGGGCGCGGTCACCGTACCGCCGTCCATCAATACTGGATAACCGCCGATGCCGACCAGTCCCCCCCAGGTTCGGGTGCCGACCAAGGTGCCCAGCTTGGCGTTGCGGAACATCCAGGGCATGGCGTCGCCGCCGGAACCGGCAAAGGCGTTGATGATCATCGCCACCGGGCCGTAGATGGAGCCGGTCGGCTCGCTCCAGGGCGCGCCTTCTCGAGTGGTGAAGTAGGCGAACTGAGGACGGTGCAGGTTGTCAATAATGTAGTCGGCGATGTCGCCGCCGCTGTTGAAGCGCTCGTCCATGATGGCACCCTGCTTGTCGAGCTGGGCGTAATAGTAGCGGTTGAAGTTGGTGTAGCCGCCGTTGGCGGTGTCGGGCAGATAGACGTAGGCCAGCTTACCGTGGCTGAGCGCGTCCACGGCGCGTCGGTTCTGATCCATCCAATCGCGGTTGCGCAGGGCGGTTTCGGTTGGGAGCGGCTCGACAATCACCGTCCGGCTGCCGGTACCATCGGCGTTGGGGCCAACCTTGAGCTGGGTTTGTCTGCCGGCGGTTTCCTCGAAAAAGCTATAAATATTGTCGGTGCCGCGCACTTCGCGTCCGTTGACGGCGAGCAGGTATTCGCCCTGGGCCACGTTCATGCCGGGCTCGGTCAGGGGCGCGCGCAGGGTTGGGTTCCAGTTTTCGCCCTGATACACCTTCGAAAATTGGTACCGTCCATCGACGATGCGATAATCGGCGCCGAGCAGGCCACCCGCGACGCGCGGCGGAGCGGGTATGTCGCCGCCGCCGATGAACATGTGCCCGATCGTGATCTCCCCCAGCATGTCATTGAAAAGGTAATTGAGATCGTCGCGGCTGGCGAGGCCGGGCAGGTACTGGCTGTAGTATTGCTCGGCGGCGGGAATATTCAACCCGTGCGCACCGGGATCGTAAAGGAAGTCGCGCTCGATGCGCCAGACTTCGTGGTACATCTGGTTCCATTCCGCCGGCGGATCGACGCGCACTTCCATGGCGTCGAGATGCAAGGCGCCCTCGCCCGGCTTGGGCGTGGCCTTGGCGTCGACGATGGACCAGTTGTTGCGCTCGCGGATCAGCAGTTTCTCGCCATTGGCCGAAACGGCATAGCCGGTCACGCCGTCGAGAAACTTCTCGCGCTTGCGCTGCTTGAGGTCAAACCGCCAAAGCACGGGCGTGGCGCCGGCTTCGCGCAGGAACAAAATGCCGGTCTGGCCGGCATCGAGCGCGGCGTAATTCGCCGCCGGAATGGGCATCGCGAGGATGCGCTGGCTCACGTTGTCGAAGTCGATCCGCACCGTGGGGACTGGCGGCCTGGCGGCGGGACGGGTATCATTCTCGGGCTTCGTCGCATTTTCCTCGTCGCTTTGGGGCGCCAGAGGAGAGGGTAAATCGCGGCGCAGAACCAGACAATAAATGCTGCTGGTGGTCTGGTGCCCGATGCCGCTCAGGTCAATGCCTTTGCGCGCCGGACCGAGATCGGTGGAGGCCGTGAAATACAGGTACTTGCCGTTGGCATCGAACACCGGCATGCGCGCGTCGCTCATGCCGTCGGTCACTGCGTGGGTGCTGCCGTCGGCGAGGGAGTAGACCTTGATCTCGTGAGTGTGGCTGGCGAGGAGCTGGCTGAAGGCGATCCATTCGCTGTCGGGCGACCAACTCGGGTCGAGCGCGGTGTCGAGATCGTAGGCGTCGGTTGCGACTTTGACCGGCGTGGGCGCGGACTGGGTCGTATCCACGTACCAGACGTTGAGCCGCTTGTCGGTAAAGGCGATCTTCTTGCTGTCGGGGGACCAGCGCGAGGAGTAGAAATAGGACGAGGGATGCCCGAGGCTGATGACGCGTACGTCGCCGGAACCGTTCTTGCCGATGCCGTCCTGCGCGGCGATGTGCAGCGCATACTCGCCGTCGGCGTCGGAGAAGTAGGCGATGGATTGGCCGTCGGGCGACCAGGCCGGGCTGCGTTCGGCGACGCCCGCGGTGCGGGTGATGTCGCGAATGTCGCCTTCCTTGGCGGGCGCGGTGAAGATATCGCCATGGGCTTCAAATACAGCCCGCACGCCGGTCGGCGAGATGCCGAACTGTTGAATCTGCGCCGCCGCCTTCTCGAAGTGCGGGCGCATGGCCGGCAGGTCGCCGCTGACCGTGATCGGCACCTCGCGGCTCTTGCCCGACTTTAAATCATAAAGATGAATCGAGCCGAGCTGTTCGTACACGATGGCGCCGGGGCCGGCCGAGGCCGATTTGATGTCGCGGTCGCCGGGGTCAAGCACCTTGGTCACTTGCCTGGTGCGGGTATCGTAGCGGTAGAGCGCCAACGGATTGGCGTCCTGCGCTCCGGCGGCGCTGCGATCGGAGAGGAAGTACACGTCGTTGCCGATCCACATCGGATCAATATCGTTGGAGCGCTGCTGCGGAATTTTTTCGATGCTGGAGTCGGCGAGGTTGGCCAGCCAGATGCGGGCGTTGCGTCCGCCGCGATAGCGTTTCCAGGCAGTGCGGGCGCTCCAGTTGTTGACCGGGACGTAGGCGATGTGGGTGCCGTCGGGTGAGTAGGAGCCGTCCTCGCCCATGGGTAGCGGCAGCTCGGTGGGGAGGCCGCCGGCGAGCGGCATGGCGAACAGGCGGTCGAAGCCCCCGGAGTAGCTGTTGCGGTTGCTGGTAAACAGGACGGCCTTGCCGTCGGGCGTCCAGGCCACGGCGCGGTCGGCGCCGGGATGGAAGGTCAGGCGGCGGGGCTCGCCGCCGTTCGCGGCGACCACGAATACATCCACGTTGCCATCGTATTCACCGGTGAAGGCGATCTGGGTGCCGTCGGGCGAGAAGATGGGATGACTCTGCACCCCCATGCCCGCTGTCAGGCGCGTGGCCGCGCCGCCGTTGCGGGGCACAATCCAAAGGTCGCCGCCAAAGGCGAAGGCGATCTGGGTGGCGCTCAGGGTGGGACTGCGCAACAACTGCGGCGGCGCGGCCGCCAAGCCCAGGCCCAAGCCAATCAGTACGGTCAGAAGCAAGCGTAATCGTGACATAGGTGGCACCTACTGACAGGGCTACGGTACCACGCCTCGCGCGGGTGTGGCGAAAACCGTCGGCGCTCGTCTGGCGTCGCCTTCCTGGCCCTCCATCCCCGGAGGATTCAGGTAACAGCCAGCCTGCGTTTGGCGCTCGTGGCAAGGGTTCCCCGCCAACCCATTGCTGTATGGCATTTTTAGGTCACAAGGTGTCAACTCTTGTGTCTTGCCTGGTTTCGTGGCCGCAGTACAGAATCGACCTTCCTCGTTTGAAGAACGCAAGTCGTTTGGATGAATTGTGACAATTTGTGACAATTTATTCGCTTTACCTTCGGTATTTTGGCCATAAGTGCAGTAGGAATGTACCTTTACCTCACTCGACTACGCGGCGCCAAATTCGGCTTGTGAAAAATAATATCGGATTTCATGAATATCTCTTGACAAGAGCAAATGTGTCGAAGTAGTTTGGCATCGTCCGCGAAAAGTGGCGATCAGTTGATGATTCGCGAAAGAGGTAATAATCATGGGGATCAGCAGAGGAACGCTTGGACTGCTAGTTACCGCATTTGCCTTGGGAGCAATATCAGCGGCGGGGCAATCGCCAGCACTCTCGACAGCCGGCGCGGGATTTGAGGCACGCGGCATGGTCACGGTGGAGAGCAGCCGCGGCACCGAGACAGGAAGCATCATTGTCGATGTGCTTGGGACGAGCTACTGCAAAGTAACCGTTGACCTTTCCATCCCCGGAGAAGACCGCAAGTGGACAACGGTGGTCAACGGCAAAAGGGTGCAGGTTTCCGCCGCGCAGGAACTCGCCCGGGCACTTCCCCACCCAAACTGGGCTCACGGTTGCGCGCTTCTCCCACAAAGCGCGACCATCGCGGCTGCCAATCCCAAGGCTTCGCGGGCCGCGGACGCGTCCCAAGTGTCACTTGATCCCTCCACCGGCCTGGTTCAGGGTGTTACCTGGAAGGACGCCAGGGGTTTCGTTGCGATCCGCTATGCGAACTACCGAGGCGGCGATGGGCTTACCTATCCCGGCACGGTGACTGAGAGCGTCGCCGAACGCAGGCTGATGACAATCCAGTTTACTTCCGCTGGATCCAAGCCATCACTGACCTCAGCCGACTTCGCTCTTACCCTTCCGCCGGTTCCGAGTACGCATGGCTTTGGAGGTGGTCAATGAAGCAGCCCCGCATTCTACGCGTTGTGTTTCTCTCACTGGCAATGGTTCTCGCCGGGGCGGCACAGACCGGCCTAAATCGCTGGAGTAGCGTCAAGAGCTTTGGGTTCGGCTCCGTGGACCGGTCCACGCTTGCTGACCTGTACCCCGAAAGCTGAGCCGGTTTAAAGTAGAGGCTCCCGGAAAGGGGAGCAGATGAGGAAGAGCCGATTTACGGAAGAACAGATCATTGGGATTCTGAAACAGGGCGAGGCCGGGGCGAAGACCTCGGAGCT
>DATNFK010000014.1:0-9494 GCA_035606395.1 Terriglobales bacterium
AGCTCCGAGGTCTTCGCCCCGGCCTCGCCCTGTTTCAGAATCCCAATGATCTGTTCTTCCGTAAATCGGCTCTTCCTCATCTGCTCCCCTTTCCGGGAGCCTCTACTTTAAACCGGCTCAGCTTTCGGGGTACAGGTCACACTGTCTCCTGCAGCACAACTTTCCATGTTACGACGCCGATTTGGCCGCTTGTCAAATCTTTGGAGCGGTACCGCCACCAGTTGCCAACATGCAGGGGAAAATAGGGGCTACCTGCCGGTATCTTGGCCGGAGCCGCTGGCATTGCGAGCACTCCAACCGCCAACACGGTAACGACTATTGTGGCTACGGCGAGCCACCCGAATCTATTTGGCGATCGCGCGTATATACATTTGTATTCTGCGATGTCATGCCTTAGAAGCGTCCTTGCCATGCTAGATCACCCTGAAGCCGTCTGCGACCGGCGAACCGGATTGCTTGAACTGGTTGTCGACCTGCGAATCGCTCATTCCGGCGACATGGGAATCGGCGGCCTGATGGGTTAAATGGGCGCTGTTAAGTGCTCCGCCCTTCGGCACAATATTACGATCACCAAGGTGCAAGACAATTTTATCGTTGCCGTCATGCGTCTTTACGTTGACACTGGTTAAATTTTCTTGATGCACCGCAACAATCGTCATCTCTGCTCCTGGAGGCACGTCGACCGTTGCCGTGCCATTGTTGCCCGTCTTGTACCACCTCTCGTTCTGGGCGGTTGCATCTCGAACAAGTAAAGGTACAGAAGGAATTGGCTTGCCTGACTGATCCAGAACCCCGACATCACGATGTTCTATATGTCCTGTCGTGAAGGTGTTTCCCCTGGTCGGCATCACGGCTACCGAAAGCTTCAAAACAAACGATTTCCCCTTCATCATGAATTCTCGAACCGTGGTTTGGCACAGGCCGTACGGACATGTCGCAATAAGCTGGTATGGGCCGGGGAGGATGTCGCGTGCCGGGACTGTTCCATCTTTATCTGAGAGCGCCCTAAACGCCTCTGCGCCTCCTTCCAGCTGCCTCACTATTACCAGGACGTCAGGAAATCCCGCGCCTGTTTGGTCGACCACGACAACACGAAGCGGCGCTGCGCTGGCGCAGAGAAGAGAAGTGAAACCAGCGAATAACAGCAGAAAGAATAATTTCACTCTCAATGTTGACATGAACCTCCCGAACCAGAGCAGGCTGCCTTTTGCTCCGCCGCTTTCTGTTGAGCCGCGCCCTGCTTAAAGATGTTGGCTGCGGCGGCATCATATTGCTTGTTTGGCTGGTAGCTCTGACCTGCAGAACCTAATGCGCCTACAATCTGCTGTGCGCGGCTTTCGGCTTTCCCTCCGGTAGTGTTGTTGGCTCCTGCCTGGGTAGGTGCGTCGCCAGCTGCTGCTGCAGCCGCCCAGCGAATCGCTCACGACCTTCGCCTCGCGGTCTTGCGGGCTCGACATAATGCCTGCTCGGCTTGGCGGCCGAAACGTGGTGAGGTTGGCAATTCCTCCATCTGATTGATCGTATCCACGATATTTATGAGCGCCGGCACGTCCCGCAAACTGGGCCATGTGCACCACACACCCGTTCGTTGATCAACCGCAACTGGAGCATTCTCATCATTTCGAAGAGCTCTGAGGAGATCGCATCTCTCCAAGCCATAAAGGTTCAATTCCTCTACGCTGACATTCTTTGCCCAGCGGGCAAGCGCCGCTTTGGGCGATGCGGCGCGCGTTTGATAAATATAAGTTCCGCCGACATATTGCAGAATAATCGTGAAGAAGCTGCGCTTCATATGCCGCCTTTCCCAAGTTGAGAATGGTTCTCTGAATCGCGCATTCGGTCGAGCTGTTGTTTCATTGCTCGTTCGAGCCGATCCCGCGTTGCAACGTCAGATGGAGTCTTATTTGGCCTTGCTTTTGCTTTCTGCCACTGGTCCCTTAGCTCCGCGTATTTCTGCCGTGCAGCCTCTACACGATCCGGATTAGATTCTTGTGCGTTCCTTCCACCGCCGGTTCTGTCAGCTTTGGCGCGTGCAGTATCTTCGGCGTTGGATTTGGCGATCACCTGATCTTCGTGGGCTGAGCCCGCAGGCGTGCTCATCGAGAATACGGCTACAACCGGGCCGGCGACGGCATCTGCCGCCGTGGAAAATGCTGAACTTAACAATTCCCCGACCGATGCCAATACCCCATTTCCTCCGGCTTTGGCAGCCGCGGTGGCAGCCCCCGACATAGGCAGAACCGCGTCGCAACAGTCCACATCCGGCCCACCGGCGCTACCGATGCCGCCGCTGGCGTCGGCGGCAGCCGCACCACCGCTGCTCGGATCCGGCGAATCCTCGGTATGGCCGTCCGCATCGAGGTCCGTTACCGGGTTGTTGAGCACGTAGCTATAGAGGTTGAAGGACTGGGGGTTTTCGAGGTTGGCGTACGGGACGGCCATGGGGGCCTCGGACCAGTCGGGGGACATGAAGCGGCCGAGGTTTGAGTTGTAGTAGCGTGCACCGAAATAGTCCAGGTTGTCCTCGGTGTCCTTGAGCTTGCCGGTAAAGTGAATTTGGCTGGTGCCGTTCAGCACGATGGCGAATTCGCCGAAGGGCCAACTGATGTCGGTCTCGGTTCTGCCGCCGCCTGCGTTGCTGCGGGCGCGCACAGTACCCAACTCGTCCGTGTGTGCCCAACTGAAGCCGGACGGACCCTGGGTGCCGAGGTAGCGGCCGCCCACGTAGGTTTCGCCCGCGATCAGGTTCTGGCTGCCGTCCGTGATCGTCAATTGGCCGCTCGCTCCGTATACATACTCTTTTACCATGCCGCCGACGTTCTCGTGTACCCGCCTGCCCTCGGCATCGTATACATAGCTTGCGGTCGCGCCGCCGTCCACCGAGGTCAATCTATTTTCGACATCGTACTGGTAGGTATGCGCGCCGTCATTCAAGAGATTCCCGTCGGCATCGTAGGACCAGCCGTCCGCGCGATTGTTGCCGCCGTTGAAGCCCAGCGGCGGGGGTGCGGCGCCGGGCAAGGTGCTGGTTTCCGACCAGCGATTGCCGGCGGAGTATGGCTGCCGCTTTTCTTTCTACACCAATGCGGGGAAGCAACCACTGTGGGCGTAGCCTAACAAGCGATACGTCCTGTACCCAGATGTTGGGTGAAACTTTCGCTGAAATGCAATTCCAATATGACACGCGAGGGCGGTGAACGGGCCTACTCGCTGCTGTAGTCGATTTCCAGAGTTCGCACGCGGCGGATGGCGTAGGCGAGGACGAGAGCGGTCACGAGTATCAGGCCGAGGATGGCGGCGAGTGGGGAGATGGGGTCTGGCGTGGAGACCAGCAGCGCGAACAGGGCGGAGGTTCCGGGGCCTGAGGCGACACTTACGGGCGTAAGTTGGCCGAGGTAGTAGATCACGCTAAATTTCTTCAGTAGCGCCGGCAGGAACGGGTTCAGGCTCTCCCACACCAGCAGCGCCGCGGCGGGTGCAACCGGGTTCTTGAACAACAGGCCGGCGGCGAGAAAGACGGCTCCATAGCCGAGGCAGGCGAGCGCAGTGATCGCGATATAACTGGCGGCGTGGGGGAGCGCGTTGCCAGTCAGGCGGGCCAGGGTAAAGAGTTGCAGCGCGACGCTGATACAGAAGATGGTTATGGCGGCGGCGAGGCCGGCGAGGAACTTGCCGGCAAGGACGCGCGAGCGGCGCAGCGGAGCCAGGAAGTAGAAGTGCAAGCTCTTGTCGAGCAGCTCACCGCGAAAGAGGTTCATGAAGATACCCAGGCAGCCGAAGAACACCGCCAGGCGCAGGAAGAAGAACTGAAAAATGCTGGCGAAGGTCGTCTCCAGATCGTTGACCGAAGGCGCGGTGTTGGAGCGAATGCGGGCGACGGCGCCGTTTGCGATGACGATCGAGTAATCGGTGGAACCGTCGGAGTAGCGATACCACTGATTCTGATCCACGACGATGTTGTCGTGGTTGTCGCGGCGGCGCTGGCGGAACGTGATGCGGCGGGGCGGTGGTCCGAGGCGGCTCAGAACTTCGGAGTCGCTCATGCCACGGTGGATGGCCGCGAAGTCGGCGGCGGTCAACGGCTTTTGGTTTTCGGCGGCGAGTTGCTGGCGCTGGGCGGACTCCATCCGCGTCTGTACCGAGTAGCCGAAAAACAGCAGCAGGGGGGCGAGCGCGAGGAGATAAACCCAAAGGCTGCGCCGGGCGAAGAAGGTTTTGCGAACCTCGAGCCGGAAGACGGCGCTAGTCTGGGCCAGGGCGGGGCTGGGCATTATGACTGCGCTCCCTGGCCGCGGCCGACGAGGTAATCGTAGACGGAGCCGGCGTCCTCATCGGCGGGCGCGACGGAGGTGATTTCAAGTTCCGGCACAGCGGCGACGATGCGGTTGAGCTCGAGATAAAAGGTGTCGGCGTCGCGTGTCGTGACCAGCAATGCATTGGCCACGCCGGGCGACGACTCGATCAGTTCGGTGCGGAGAAGTTGGGACTGGCGCAGGACCTCGATCGCCAGGCGCCGCGGCTGGTTGCAGCCGACCCGAATGAGCACCGGGTGCTCGCTCATTTCGCCGCGCACGTCCTGAATTTTTCCCTCGGCCACGACATAGCCGTGGCTAAGCATGATGACCTGATCGGAGATCGCGTCCACTTCGTGGAGAACGTGGCTGGAGAGGATTACGTGTCGTCCCTCTGCGCCGAGCGATTGAAACAGAGCGATCGATTCGGCGCGGACAAGCGGATCGAGACCGTTGAGCGGTTCGTCGAGGATGACCACCTGGGGATCGTGGCTCAGCGCCTGGGCGAGCCGGATGCGCTGGCGCATGCCCTTGCTGTAGCCGGCCAGGCGGCGGTCGGCGGCTTCGCCCAGCTTTACGCGGTCAACCGCCGCCTGGGCAAGGCGGGCGGCCTCGTCGGCGCCCCTGCCAAAGAGGCGGAGATAGGCGGTGATGAATTCACGCCCCGTCATGCCGCGCGGAAAAGAGTCGAACTGGGTGCAGTAGCCGACCTGGGCAAAGAGGCGCTCAGGGTCGTCGGTGGTGATGCCGCGCACTGTGATGCGTCCGCGGGAGGGGCGAATGAGGCCGGTCATCAGGTTCATCAGCGTGGTCTTACCCGATCCGTTCGGGCCGACCAGGCTGGTGATACCGCTGGGGATCGTGAGATTGACGCGGTTGACGCCGAGCACTTCGCCGTAAAACTTGCAGACATTATCGAAAACAATGCCGCCGGCGGCGGAAATCTGCGGAATGACAACAGCGGAGGCGGAACTCACTTCACCACCTCGAGCGGGCGGATTTTCTTGAGGATCAGCGCCAGGGAACCGGCCGCGATGGCGACGAGCACGATCCAGGCTTCGTTCTGCAGCGCCAGCGGCGGCGGCGGCAGACGGAGCAGGCCGCGCCAAACGATCAGGTGCAACTCCATGAAATCGAGCAGCGAGCCGTTTTGAGTCTGGAGCACGGCGTTGACCGCTCCGCCGAGGCCGGCGCCGAAGAAATAGATCCCAAGCAGGGCCGCCCCGGCTACGACGCGCCACTTAATCCAGGCGGAGAGGGCGAGCGCTAGCAGTGAAAGAACGACGATCCAGACCAGGCTGGCGGCGACGATGGCGGGGCCCAGCCAGAGATTGTCGGCGCGCCAGGCGGTGCCGCCGACGCCGCACTCGACCGCAAACAACACCAGTCCCGGGATCCAGGTCAGCTCGGAAAGAAGGATGAAGAGGACCGCGAATTTGCCGGCGAGATACTCGGCGCGGCTGAAGGGGCGCGAGAGATAGAGCGGCAGTCCGCCGTTGGCCAGGTCGGGCGAGATCAACCCCGGCGCGGCGAAGGCGGTGAACAGAAAAGCCATGAAGCACTGATAGTGCAGATAACTATTGAAGAAGCCGCGGTTGATGTGGATGACTAAGCCGATGTTAAGGCGCGCCAGAAACGTGGGGTTGTTCATGGCGTAGATCACGATCAGATCCACGAGCGGAATGATGAAGCAGGCGACGAAGTAGCCGAACAGCAGCTTCGACTGGAACAAGTTGCGGCGTGCGTACCGGTAGAGAATGGTGAAGCGCGACCACGCGGGCGTCAGCGTGCCCGTGTAGCCGCGATACGTCTGCCGGTAGACGGCCATTTACTGGACCGCCTCGAGGAAGATGGATTCCAATGAATCGCGCTGGAACTCAACCCGGCGCAGGCCGGTCTGGCAGGTGGCGGCGAGGCGGTAGACGTCGCGCATGGCAACCGCCGGCGCAAGCTGCACGCGCAGGTGGCGCTGGCGGCCGGGGGTCACCTCGCAGCCAAGCTGCCGCAGTCCGTTGATGAGCGCGGGGGAATCGGCGGCGGGTTCGAGATCGAGGAAGCGGAGATTGGCCTGTCGTTCACGGGCAAGGTTGGAGTGGTGCACGATGGCGCCCCGGTTGAGGATGACCACCTCGTCGCAGGTCTCCTCGACATCGCGCAGCAGGTGGGAGCAGAGAATGATGCGCACCTCGCCTCCGTCGCGCATTTCACGGATGAGCTCGAGCATGCGCTGGCGCGCCGGCGGATCGAGGCTGTTGGTCGGTTCGTCGAGAATCAGCAAGCGCGGGCCGTGGACAATAGCCTGCGCAAGCTTGGCCAGCTGCCGCATGCCGAGCGAGTATCCGCCGAGGCGGCGATACCGCGCTTCGCCTAAGCCGACATAAAACAGGGCCTCGTGGGCGCGTTCGAGCGCCGCTTCGCTGGGAAGCCCGCTCAATTCGCCCATCATGCGGACGAAGGAGACGGCGGTTTGATTGGCGATGAAGGCGTCGTTCTCGGGCATGTAGCCGATCAGCCGGCGAAGTTCGCCGCCCTGGGTGGCAATGTCTCGGCCAAGAACACGGGCGCTTCCGGAACTGGGGGCGTGGAAGCCGAGAAGAATACTGATGAGGCTTGACTTGCCGGCGCCATTGGGACCCAGGAGGCCCAGCGTGCGGCCCGAGAAGGCGCCGCTTAGATTCTTGAGAATCTCGCGTTCGCCGTAGCGGGAGGAAAGATGATCGAGCTCAACCATGTTCACGTTCGTCGCCATCTGAGCCGTATCCTGTTGCGATGGAGATGAAGGCAGCATGAAGATGGCTGTTTTAATGCTTCGCTTTGGGCTGAGTTAAGTGGACGGCGACAATGACGCCGGCCACTTCGGAGTCAGTGCTGGGGAGATAATCAATCTTCGCGTTGAGCCCTTCGAGTTGCTGACAGGGTTGGAGGAGGCCCTTCGGGGTGAAATTGACCGCGGTGAAGGCCACCTTGAAATAGTCATCGCTATGGAATACGGAGGTCTTGGCGCCAATGTTCAACGCAATATCTATTCCATTCGAACCGGAACAGTAGACCGACTGCACTTGGCCGGAAATCGATTGGGGGACACCGGTCGGCTTGGGTTTGGGGTTGGGGTCGGTGCGTACCAGGATGGGCACCGGTGTGGCCGCGGTCGCCTCCGCCTCGGCCGCGTCCCTGTGTTGGCTGAAGGCAGTGCTGGCCGCCGCGGCCGCGCTCATTTGCTGGTTAAGGGCGGCAATACGCTGGTTGGTCCTATCCACATTCGCCTTTTCGGCGCTATAACTCGCGATTTCGCGCAGTGTTTGATCGGCTTGGCTCGTTTCCTGGACGTTCTTGGCGTAATTCTTGGCGAGCGTGAGGACCTGGGCGGCGGCGTCGAAATTCTGCGCATCCAGGAGCGCGATGGCGGCGTTGTAGCGGTAATAGAATTGCGAGGGGTCGAGCGTTATGGCCTGGAGCTCCAGCGAGTCGGCCTCGTCCAGATGCTGGCGTTGGCGCAGGAAAACGCGGGCCAGGCCGTCGTAGGCGGGTGCGAATTGCGGATTCAACTTGATGGCGGCGCGAAAGCTCGCTTCGATATCGGCATCGGCGGTGGCGGACTCGGGCGTTGGCGAATCGAGGCTAAGCCGTCCGAACCGGTATTGCGTGAGGTAATCGGAGGCGTCGAGCTGGATGGACTTCTGATACCACTGCCGCGCCGCCTCGTCATTGTTCTGGCGCGACTCGAGCAGGCCCATGCTGGCCATGGCGGCGGCATCGTTGGGATCCTGCTTGAGCGCGGCTTCGAGCTGCAGGCGGGCATCGGTGAAACGTTCATCGTTGACCATGAAGTCGGCGCGGGTCGCTTCGGCGCGCTCGAGTGGGATGGGCTCGACAATGTATGTTTTCTTGTCGGTCTTGGTCGAGACATTCACCGCCATGGCCGTGAAAGAGAGGTGGCGCGAGTACTCGATCAGGGTTTTTTGGAACTGATCGAGATCGCCGAAGGTGCTGACGGCGGCTTCTTCGGGCGCCTGCGTGGCCAGGCGCGCGATGTAGGTTTGCAGTTGATGCGTGTGTTTTTGTTGATCGTTGGTGAGCAGGTAGTGGACGAGGGCCCAGGATTCGGCGTCGAAAAGTTCGCGGCGATCGGTTCGATTCCATTCCGGCGTATTGACGTCGGCCGACATAAGCACGCTGACCGGAAGCAGCGCGCGATTTTGCAGGATCTCGAGGTTGCCGCGGTTAACCTTGCCAATCACCGCGTTGTGATTGTCGATCTCGGCGGTTTCGTAAAACTCGCCCATTCCGAAGGTCAGCCAGTCGGGGATGTGGACGGAGCTTTGCTCGATCAGGATTTGGGCGTAGGCGCTGTAGATGACGCCATAGGGATAAAGATAGTTGGCATCGGCCACCGAATCCAGGCGCACAAGGAATTCGGTGCGCTCGGCGGTGGGCATGAGAAAGGAGACGTAGTCGGGCTTGCCCTTGCCAAAGAGGTCGGGCGGGGTGAGATCCATGAACTCGCGCTTGTTCTTGACCGCGAGGATCTGCACCGGAAGGGCGGGGTCCTTGATGCCGGGGAGCATTTCCATGAACATGGCGCGCATCCGCTCAAGCTGGGCGGCGACGTCGCGTCCCTGGTCTTCGTCCCCATCGGTAAGAACCTCGAAGTGCGGGCTCTCGATGCGCACCCAAGCGGCTGGTTTGGGCACGGGCCGCGGTAGCGCGAGGGCGGGCGCGATTAGGCAGCCGAGCACGACGGCGGTACGGAGAGTAAGCATATGGGTCACCATAGACTCACTGGGGAGCAATTGCAATCAGGCGGCAACGTAATGGGCCTGGTAGCCGCCGCGGCGGGCCGCAGGGCCCGGAGTCGCATCCGAAGGGTAATCTGCTGAGCCACGCGAGATCGCAAGGCCAGTTCTGCGAACCGGGTTCCGCAACGCCGCTTCGGGCATTGGGGTGGGGCGCAATGGCCCCGTTATCGCCTCGCCCGATCTATGCTGTGCGGCGGATTACCTTGCCGCGCGACGCCGGATTGGGGCAGAGGGGTCCCCATTCCGGCGCCGCGCCTAAGCGGGTCGCGCGGCGACAGCCGCGCGGGGCCCCTGTACCTTTAAGGGGTGACCAGCGCTGTATGGCGGGTCATGCGGCCAGCTGACGGGAGTGCCGGTGGGCCCCAGCGTGCGAATGCAACGCCTGGCGCGGACATGCACCTCGTCG
>DATNFK010000015.1:0-61110 GCA_035606395.1 Terriglobales bacterium
TGGCGCAGCTCGTTTTCGTCCTTGGGCGCCATCACCGTCATATTGGGGGCGGCTGTGAGGTAGGGGATGTCGTACAAACCGTGATGCGTGGGCCCATCGGCGCCGACGATGCCGCCGCGGTCGAGCGCGAATACGACCGGCAGGTTCATGAGGCAGACATCGTGGATGACCTGGTCGTAGGCGCGTTGCAGAAAGGTCGAGTAGATGGCCGCCACCGGACGGTAGCCTTCGCAAGCAAGGCCGGCGGCAAACGTTACGGCGTGCTGTTCGGCGATGCCGACATCGAAGAAGCGTTTGGGATAACGGGTGGCGAACTCGCCTAGCCCTGTGCCCTCAGTCATGGCCGCGGTGATGGCGACGACCCGTTCGTCGGCGGCGGCCCGTTCGCACAGGGCCTGGCCGAAGACGCTGGTGAAACTTGGAGCGGAGGCGGGCGCCTTGGCGAAGGCTCCGGTCGAGACGTCAAACGCGGTGACGCCGTGATACTTCATGGGCAACTGCTCGGCCTGAGCGTAGCCCTTGCCCTTGCGCGTGACCACGTGGAGCAGCACCGGGCCATCGTGATCTTTGTACTGATTGATCGTATCGAGCAGCGTATCGAGATGATGGCCGTTGATGGGGCCGACATACTCAAAGCCGAGCTCCTCAAAAACGAGGCCGGGCAGGATCAACCCCTTGATGGCGTCCACCCATTGCCGGGTTAGACGGAACAGACGCGGACCGATGCGGGGGACGGCGCTGATGAGCTGTTCGATTTCGTCACGCACGCGCTGGTAGGCCTGGCCGCGGGCAATGCGATGCAGATAGCCGGAGATGGCGCCCACGTTGGGCGAGATGGACATTTCGTTGTCATTCAAAATGACCATCATTTTGGGCTTGAGGTGGCCGGTCTGATTGAGGCCTTCGAGACCGACGCCGCCGGTGAGACCAGCATCGCCAATCACGGCGACGACATAATTATCGCCGCCGGTAAGATCGCGCGCTGTGCACATGCCGAGGGCGGCGGAGATGGACGTGCAGGCATGGGCGACGTTGAAGCAATCGTAGGGGCTTTCATCGCGCACCGGAAAGCCGGAGATGCCGCCGTACTGGCGCAGCGTGGGAAACCGATCGCGGCGCCCGGTAAGAATCTTATGGCCATAGGCCTGATGGCCGACGTCCCAGACGATTTTATCGGCGGGGGCATGGAAGATGTAATGCAGCGCCAGGGTGAGCTCGACCGTGCCCAGGCTGGAGGCCAAATGGCCGCCGACCTTGCTGACGGTGGTGATCATGTAGTCGCGCAGTTCCTCGGCCACGCGCGGGAGCTCGGCGCGCGGAACTTTTTTCAGATCGGCGGGAGAGTCAATCTGATTGAGAAAACGGTACTCCATCCTTTCAAGGATACAGGATTCACGCCTGGCCGACAGCGACCAGGTAGATGAGAAACCCGTTGAGCCCGACGATGGCGGCCGTGGTTAGCCATCCCAGTACGGCGGTGGTGCGCTGGACCGCAAGCTTGCCCATAACCGACTCTTTCTGAACCAGCAATATGAGCGGGACGATGGCAAACGGGAGGGCAAAGCTGAGCACCACCTGGGTGAAGACGATTACCCGCAGCGGGTCGAGACCCATTGCAATCACCACCAAGGCCGGAATGACAGTCAACGCGCGACGATAAAAGATATTGAAATTGACGTGGAGAAAGCCTTCGAGCACCACCTGGCCAGCCATGGTGCCGACCACTGAGGAGGATAGGCCGGAGCAAAGCAGCGCCAGGGCAAAGGCAAACGCCGAGGCCGGCCCCAGGATGGGGGCGAGCGTCTGATGGGCCTGGGTCATGTCGAGATGGTGGAATCCGCCTCGGTAAAACACCGCCGCGGCCATGATCAGCATGGCGGAGTTGACAAGCCAGGAGCCGTTCATGGCGACCATGACGTCCCAAAATTCATATCGAGCGTGGCGAAGGCTGTGGTCCGCGTCATCGGCGCGGTAGCGGTGCTGCACCAGCGCGGAGTGAAGGTAGACGACGTGGGGCATAACCGTGGCGCCCAACATGCCAACGGCAATGTAGGCGCTGGCCCGGTCAATATGGGGAAGAAACGTTGCCATCGCGACCTGCCGCCACTCCGGGCGGGCGAGGAGAATTTCGTAGAAATAGGAAACGGCGATGACACCGACAAAGAGCATGATTATGTGTTCGAGGCGGCGGAACCCGTAAACCTCGATGGCGAGAATGAGAAAGACCCCGGCGGTGGTGATCAGGGCGCAGGTGAACAGCGGCAGATGGAGCAGCAGATAGAAGCCGAGCGCGGCGCCGACAAACTCGGCGACATCGGTCGCCATGGCGGCTACTTCGGCGATTATCCAGAGAACGATCACCAGGGGACGGGGGAAATGATCGCGGCAGAGCTGGGGCAGCGTGCGTCCGGTCGCGATACCCAGCTTGGCGGCCAGGAACTGCACCAGCATGGCGGTCAGATTGCTCCACAGCAGAACCCAGAGCAAGCGGTAGCCGAATTGCGCGCCACCCTGGATGTTGGTGGCGAAGTTGCCGGGATCGATGTAGGCAACGCTGGCGACGAAGGCGGGACCGAAGTACAGCCAAATCTCGTGGCTGCGCCAGCCGCGCGGCGACCCCGGGGGTGCGGCAGAGCCGGATGACGCCGGCGTTTTCGGTGCAACTTCCACGTTTCAGTTTAGCAACAGGCGGAGGCGCAATTGATTGAGGGCGAGGTGGGTGCTCCAGCGGCGGATCCGGTCGCGGTCGCCGGCGAGTTGGTGCTGCACGGCCATGACTTTGCCATCGGGGCCGGCGAGCGCGATGAAGACGGTGCCCACCGGCTTGGTGGGCGTGCCGCCGCCGGGGCCGGCAATACCAGTGACGGCGATGGCCCAGTCGGCGGCGCAGCGTTGGCGCGCGCCGCGCGCCAGTTCGCAGGCGCAAGCGGCGCTGACAGCGCCATGGGCTGTCAATGTCTCGTCCGCGACACCGAGCAGATCACGCTTGACCTGGTCGCTATAGCAGACAACGCCCCCCAGAAAAAAATCAGAGGCGCCGGGGGCGCGAGTGAGGGTTTCAGCGACCATGCCCGCGGTGCAACTTTCAGCGAGCGCGAGGGATTGGTTCCGGAGACGGAGAGCTTCGCCGACAACGGTGGCGAGCGGCGCCTGGTCGCGGCTGAAAACCGCGTCACCCAGAGCGGGTTCGATCTGATGGGCGAGTCCATCGGCCATTTCCTGCGCCGCCTCAGCGCTCGCGGCCCAGGCCTGAAAATGCAATTCGACTTGCAACTCGGCGGTGGCAAGGATGGTGGTCGCCGGGTTGGCCACAGCGCGATAAAAGGGCGCGGCGATGGTGTCAACGTCGGATTCGGACATGCCGGCGATGCTGAGTACGCGGGTGAATGATTTGCGCGCGGGCGCAAGCGGCAGGAGGCGCGGCCGCAGGGCGGACTGAAACATGGCTTGCAATTCCGGTGGCGGCCCGGGAAGAAGAGCGAGCCAACCGCCCTCGGTAGGGCACCATTGTCCGGGGGCGGAACCCACCGTGTTGGCCAGCCATTCCGCGCCGGCGAGGCGATCGCACTGGCGCCGGTTGATCGCTGCCATGGCGCGCTGGCGACGCTCGAAGTAAGCCCGCAGCGTCTGCTCGGCCTGGGGATCGCGGCGCAGGCCGACACCAAGGGCGGCGGCGGCGGCTTCGCGGGTACGGTCGTCCTCGGTGGGGCCGAGGCCGCCGCAGCAGAGGACCAGTCCGACGCGCCGGCAACTGCCGCGGATGGCATCGGCGAGCGCAACGGCATCGTCAGGGAGAACCGCCTTGCGGACAACCTCGATGCCGAGCGCATTCAGTTCGCGGGTGAGAAAGAGTGAGTTGGTGTCGAGCCGCGTGGCGCCGAGCAGTTCCGAGCCGATGGCAATGATTTCGGCCTGCGCCAGCGTGGGAGCCTTGCTCATGCCGGCGGCAGTGGCCGTCCTGCCGTCGGCCATGGGACATGGAACAGCGCGTTGTGGGTGGCCAGAATCAAGCTGGAGCCGGGGGCCGCGGGCGCCGGCGCCAACGCGGGCGCAAAGGCGAGGCCGACCAGGCTATGACCGCTCAGCACGCACTCGGCAACGCCGGCTGGCGTAATACGGATCACGCCGCAGCGCCCGGCGTGGGACGCAACCGCATAAAGGTCACCGTTGGCGTCGAAGGCTATCCCCTGGGGACGTCCCAGGCCGCGGAAGAAGGTTGACACCTCACCGCTCGGACTTATGCGCCAGATAGCGTCGAAGCTCGAGGTCGTAGGTCCCGAGACATAGAGATAATTGTCCGGTCCAAAGGCGAGATGATAAGCGGCGACGCTCGGTTCGAGGGTGGCGAACACGAAGGTTGAGCGCTGGGCGTCAATTTTGAAGATGGTGCCGCTTCGATCGCCGACATAGAGATCTCCGGCGGAGTCGAACGCGATTCCGGTGGCGATGCCGAGCCCGCCCGCGTGCAGCGTGGCGGTACCGTTGGCTGCCAGGCGATAGACGGCGCCGTCGTGCCGGCTGGAGGCAAACAATGTTCCCTCGCGATCAAACGCCAGGCCGCTGGGATTGGTCAAGGCGCTGCTCCAGGCGCTGACGGTGTAATTGGCATCAATCCGGTAGATGCTGACCGGCGTTTTCTGGCCGCGCGTTCCGCTAAGCGTAGCCCAGATGTTGCCTTCCGGGTCGAGCGCCGGATTACAAACCGGGTGAAGATTGTCGGCAATTTGCACGGCAACAACCAGGTTGGGTCCGGCCACGGCGCCGTCGTCGGTGGCCATTTCAACCTGGCCGGAAAGGGCGCGCTCAGGCACCCTCGCCATAATCGCCGCGGGCGCGGCCAGGATTAAGGGCGCGAGTTGTCCGCCGACGCGGAGCCGCGGTAAACCGCGCTCGGGCACCAGGTCGGCGCCATGAACGGTGAACTCGCCGCCAGGCAGAGCGGCGCCCGGTGCAAGGCTGTCCAGCCGCAATCCAGGGCGCGTGCCCGCGGTCCATGAGGAGCTCTTTCGCGCCATGTGTTCAGCATAGCAAACCGCATCGCGCACGGATGGCGGCGCCAGGCCCGTCATTGCCGAGCCTGGCAATTGTGACTGAAATGCGGCATGCGACCGCAATTAGGCGATCAAAATGTGAGGGAGTCACTCGCCAACCTTTACCGGCAAACACCACTCATATCAGCTATCACCAGTCGTTGACAGCGCGGGCAGCCGGAAGCGGCCACCCGCCGCCAGAAAGCCGGAAGCATGCGCTTCCGCCCGGGCAGCCCGCCGGTTTCGTGGGTGCGCATCGCCGCCAGGGCGATCGCGGTGTGCCGGGAAACAAGTACAGCTTATGGCGATGGGACGCATGGAAATCGAAGGCCAGCCGGGCCGGTTCGTGAACGGCACCCGCGCGCGCTGGTTGATTCAAGCGCGGCGGGCGCGATTGACCGGCAACGGCAAATTGACGCTGCTGCCCGGCCCGGAGGATGACCGGCGGGAAGCGCGCGACGACGGCGCGCCGGTGCGCTGGGGCGCGTTCTCCCGCGTCGGCGTGACCAACCAAAGCGGGTGGCGCAGCCTCGATGGTTATCGCATGAATGGAGCCGCGATCAATCACGGATGAAAGTATGAGGAAACACTTCAAGACATTACTCTCAATATGGCTGGCTCTCACGCCACTGACTTTAACGTTATCCGCGGGCACGCTAACTGGGCGCTTCGTTGTGCCAGGTTTGGGCGGGGTCGCGAACGGCACGCTGCTGCTGACGCTATCACAGGCGGCGGTCCTGCCGGGAAGTTTCGCCATTGTACCGGCCACCGCGGCTTGCGCCACGTCCGCGGATGGGTCAGTGGTGGGCGTGCCGAACCCGATAGCAACCCCGGTGGGCGCGGCCACGGCGGGCGCGGGGACGCTGGCGGCCGGCACTTACTTTGTTGTTATTAGTTATACCGGCCCCGCGGCAACCACTTCCATTGCATCCCCGGAGTTGATCCTGACGCTGCCCGCGGCGGGCAAGCTGCAGATCAACGCGCCGGTCGTTCAGCCGGCCGCGGCCACAGGCTTTGCCGTCTACATCGGCACCGCTTCGGGCGCTGAAACGCTGCAAGGAGCAGCCACTGGATTCGGCGCCGCCTATACCCAATCGGCGGCTCTCGTGGCGGGCGCGGCCCTGCCGGGGGCGAACTCGACCGTGTGCAGCCTCATATTTAACGACACCGTCATCCCCAGCTTCACCTATTACTCGGCCTCGCTTGCCGACGGCCAGGGCAACACGGTTCCGGGGTATCCGCAGAGCTGGTACCTGAGCGGCTCATCGCTCGACGTTTCGAACCTTGTCCCGCTCGCCTCCAATCCCGCCGTTCGGTTTCCGATGCCGATACTCGCCAACCCGGCCTCTCCGGCGGCGCAGAGCGTGGGTAGCGGGTTGAACCTGAACCAATTTCCTATCAACGCCGCAGCCAACGTCGGACCCGGCTTTTTCAGCGCCTTCTGGTCGGGCAGCCAGCCGGCGCCGGGGACAACGCTCGCGAGCTGGACACCGAACGTTGGGATTGTCATTCGAAGGCTGGACATCAACGCCCAAACGGCGGGATTGGGGGGCACGGTGGGGACAACCGTGACAATCACCGACGGAACCTCGTCCTGCACCTTTGGCGGACTACTCATCGGCGGCGCGGTGGCCACCTCGCAAGGGTTCGCAGTGGGCAGCTGCAGCTTTGGCGCGTCGGTACCGCTGACCGTATCCGTGAGCGGGGACGACCACACCGTCAAGCCACAAAACCTAAGTTGGAGTTTGGAACTGACCGCGAGGTAAACATTTATGAAAATTTTCAATTCCATTGGTCACTTTTTCGCCTGGGTGTTGCATGTCGGGCTGCCGGCGGTCGAGACCGCCGCGGCCTCGCCCCTGGCCACGGCGATCGCCGGGGTGTTGGGCAGCAAAGGCGCGACGGCGCAGGCGGGAATCGAGGCGATCGCCGGCGACGTGCTCAACGCCTTCGACGCCGCCGGTGCCGCGGTGGGCGCATCGGGACTGAACGTCAAATTCGATCAGGCGACGATCGCGGCGATCGAGGCGCTTTACGCCGACTTGCAGTCGCTGTTCGGAAAGAAGCCGGCACCGCCGGCTCCGGCGGTGCGGCCGTGACCCCGGCCCTGAACTCGGAGGAGGAAGTCATCAAGGCCGGCGGCACGACGCTCTACCCGGAGCGGCTGGAGCTCGCCGTCGGCGAGCGTACAGTTCGGATCACGAAACAGCAGGCCGAGATCATGAGGGTCATGCTGGCGCGCTCCGGGCGCATCGCGACCCGGGCCATGCTGCTGGAGGCCATCAACGGCGTTGACAATGACCGCCAGCGCCGGAACATCGACGTGCAACTGGGAAGGCTGCGCCGACGGCTTGGCGGGACGGCTGCGCGGTCGCTCGAATGCATCCGGCAGGCGGGCTACCGCTGGAACCCGGAGGTGAAGTCATGCCAGTAACGCGACTGGTCGCGATCAACGGCTCGGGCGGCGCCTACACGCAGATCGCTGCGACGATTGCGGCGCGGGCGGCCTTACTCATCGAAGACGGCTCCGTTGCGCCACAGGGTTTGCAGGTGCAGTACCCGGCGGATGGCTTCACCGCCACCGCCAACATCCCGATCGGACAGGAGCCGCTGACGGTTGAAAAACCCAGCGGATTCCTGCCGGCTCAGAACAGCGCCAACGGGACAACCGCCTTCAACTACCGGGCGGCCGACGTGTACTGCCAGGTGAAATCGGCCACGGCCACAGCCACAACCGTGCGCGTGGTGGAAATGGAGAGAACCTAATGCGAACCCTACGTTGGGGCCTTGCCGCGGCACTGCTGGTGAGCCTGGCGGCCGGGCAGAAGGTCAGTAACAGCAATCCCGCAACACTGAACACTGTGCTTGCCAACAGCGCCGGCGCCGCGCTCGATGTTAACGGTACGCGGCTGCGGGTTCAGACCGAAGCCGCCGGCAACGGCAACTCGCCACAGGATGTACGGGCGGATTCATGGGGCGACGGGGTATCGAACAGCATTCAACAGCTCATGGCTTTTGCCGTGGCGGCGGGATGGAATGGCTCGAGCTTCGACCGGCTCCGCACCACCTCGGCCGATAACTCGGCCAAGACCGGGGTGCTGGAGGCCAACCCGGTGCAAACGTACGCCTATATCGCGACCGCCACCACCACTGCCGTGAAGGCGACCGCGGGCGTGTTGCACAAGATCGTGATCAACACCCCGGCGGCGGGAACGATCGGTTTGTACGATGTGGCGTCAGGCTCGTGCTCGGGCACGCCGGGATCGGGAAAGTTCGGAGTGATTACGGTGACCAGTTCGACACAGCCGGTGACGCTGCGCTATGACGTTAAAACCACGAACGGAATTTGCGTCGTGACCTCGGCGGCGATGGACATCACGGCGGTGATCGAATGAACCCGGCCTGGATCACCGGTCTCACTGCGATCGCGGGGCTGACGGCGGCCGGATGTCTATGGGTGCTGCGGCACATTGTCCGCGATGAACTCGAGCCTCTGCGGCAGGACGTGGAGACGCTGCGGGTGGCGGTGTTCAACCATTTGTCACACGACCAACCGGCGACGGAGACGGACATCCGGGAAAGGCTGGGCTATGGAGACCGCTGATCTTTACGCCGCTATTACCCGGGCTTCGGCGCGAACCTTGCTCGACTGGTGGCTGATTTACTCGGTCATTGAGCAGGAGTCGGGCTTCGACGAGAGGTCGGAATCGGGCTGCGGCGCGCTGGGGCTGATGCAGTTGATGCCGTCCAGCTTTCCCACCTGGTCGCGCACTTCCCTGCTCGATCCGGAAAATAACGTGAAGCTGGGCAGCGAGTTTTTGCGCGAGTGCATTGCAATCTGGAAAAAGGAAGCGCCGGACGAGGCCGTGAAGTTTGGGCTGGCCAGCTACAACGGCGGTTCGGGCTACGCCCTGGCGGCGCAGCAGGCAGCCGGCGCGGCCGGCGTGGACACGGCGACATGGGCCAGCGTTGCGCCATTTCTCGCGCAGATCGCGGTGGCGGGCAAGCGCCCCGATGTTGAACAGATTACCGATTACGTGCGCGCCATCTGGACCAAGTACGAAGGGAGGCGGGGACATGCGATTTTGGCGTAACTCAAGGCGCGACCGCATGGCGCTGCTGTGGAAACACCAGGCGCGGCAATGCCGTATCGAGCAGCAGCTCGCAACGCAAGCCGCGGAGCACTGGAAACGCGAATGCGCCAACAGCAGTGAGCGCCTGGCGCTGGCCGAAAACATGATCGCCAGCCTGCGGCAGAAGATCGAGTCGCTGACCGACAACGTACTCTTCGGCAGCGGCCACGCGCCTCTGTTTCAGCCCGATGCGGCGCGGTTTCAGCCGCGGCGGATGGTTGAGCAGCAAGCCGAAGCGCGTCAGGTGGCTCGCACCCTTTCGCCGGCCGAGTGGCGGCGGCGGGCGGAGGAGTTGGACCGTCAGCAGGCCGAGCGCAACCGGCGCGCCGAGTTGACCGAGGGCTTGAAACAAATAGCCCGAGATCGGGAAGCGCGGCGACCGCCGGAAGTGAATCATGGCGAACCAAATGCCTGAGGACTGCAACATGCCTGTGTCACGCGCCTACATTGCACCGTTTGCGACCAGCGATGGCAATCAGTTTCAGGCCTTCACCGATCTCGCGAATTTCGTGGATGCGCTCGAGGCGGCGATCGGCGTCCGTCTGGGCAGCGGCGCCCGAGCGAGCGCTCCCGCGCCGGCGAGTTGGACGATCACCGCGGCCGATGGGCACGTTCTCATTCAGATCAGCAATCCGACCGGCTCGGGCGTGCAGCCCGCCCCGCAGCCCATGGTTCAACATCAAATCGCCAGCTCGGCCAGCCAGACGTTTGACCCCTCGGCGGGCACGACGACATACACCCTGGGCATGGGCGAAACCACGCGCGACATCGTAGACCCGGGCGTGACCAAGTATTGGCGCCTGCAATCGCGGCTTGCGGGTTCAGCCTGGAACGGATGGCGGATGTACGCCACAAGCGCCGGCGTGGTGCCAGTGGCCACGGGAGCCCTAAAAATCTCATGAACGCCGGCCTCATGAACACCGAACCTTGCCGCTGGCGGCGGTTCCGCCCCGGCGATGAACCCGCCTTGCGCGCGGCCCACGCCGCACAGTGCGCGGGATTGGGGATGCACTTTGCATTTCCCGACGTGGACGATGAACGGACACTGCTGATCGCCGTATGCGAGCGGGGCAGCCAGGTGTTGGGCGCCGTCATGGCGCACGCCACGGTGGAAGTGATGTTTGTGGGCGGCGATGCGCGCATGGTTCGCAGCGCCGTGCGGCATGAGAGCGTGCTGGCGGGCTGGCTGCGGGCGCTGGGCGCGGATGAAGCGCATGCCTTCGTGCCGCGGAAGTGGGTGGGGAGCATGCAGCCCATCCTGCGGCGACTCGGATTCGAGCGCAGCAACGAACTGTACACGCCTTTTTACCGGGCGCTTTGAAGGATCAACCAGGAACATTCATGGCATCGATGGAACAACTGCTGCAGCAATTAAGCGACGGGCATGACGGGCTGGACGACGCGAGCGCGGATCATGGCCCAGCCGGCGCGAACGCCGGCGCGGGCGATACGCCGCCGACCGCGGCGGCAGGCGCCGTCAGCGAACAGCCCACGCCGCAGGCGCCGCTCACCGAGCCCAGCGACCCGCCCGAGGCGGTGCGGGACGCGTTGCGCGAGCTGGTGCGCTCCTACGAAATGGAAAGCGACTCGGTGCGCCGGCACAAGGTCAAGCTCTGGCGGGAGGGAGAAGAGTTTTGGCGCGGCAACCAGAATATCTGGTTTTCCGCGCAGGACAACAACTGGCACGCCGCCTTCGAACGGCCTGACTACAACCCCGACGACGAGGATGTCTTTCATTACGCCATCAATCTGTACCGGCCCTGGGGATTGTCCATCATCGCGGCATTGGTGCAGTCGCCGCCCAAGATTCAATATTTGCCGGTGAGCGCGGAGTCGCAGGAGGACATCGCGACCGCTCGCGCCGCCACGCGCGTGGCCCAGGTGGTCGCGCGCAACAACAACATGGCCACGCTGCGGGTCAAGAAGGGATATTACCTTTGGACCCAGGGCATTTTCGCGACCTACGTACGTTTCCTGGTGGACGGCGGACAATTCGGCTACCGCGAGGAGCCGGTTTTGGGTGAACAGATTTTCCAGGTGCTGCCCGATCGCTTCGAGTGCGCCGATTGCGGAGCCTATCAGCCGGCGGCGGAAGCGGGCGGACTCCTTGCGGGCGGCCCGGTGGGTTGCCGGAGCTGCGGCGCGATCATGGGGCCGGAGAGCTTTTCGCCGGCTCAACACGTCTCCGCCACCGTTCCCACGGGAACGCGGCGCGTGCCCAACGGCGCCGAAAAGCTGGATACGTACGGCCCGCTATTTTTCAAGCTGCCGCCGCAAGCGCAATCGCAGCGCGATTGTTATTACTTGATTCTGGTTGAGGAGCAGCACAAGGCGGTGCTGCGCGCCGCGTATCCGCGGAAAGCCAACGTGATTGACGATACCGGCGCGGGCGCGGAGGACACTTACGAGCGGATTGTCCGGTTGAGCCTGGCCGATGCCCAGGGTTCATGGAACTCGATGCCGATGGCGAACTTGATCACCTTCAAGCGCGCGTGGCTGCGGCCGGAATCGTTCTGGGCCCACACCGATGAGACCATGCGCCAGCAGTTGCTGACGCTCTATCCCGACGGCTGCCGGGTGGAATTCGCCGGGGACCGCTTTCTCCAGGCGGTGCCGGAGCGGCTGGACGATTGCTGGTCCATCTGCACCGGGCTGCCCGGCATCGGTATTTACCGCGATCCCATGGGCCAGGACGCGATTTCAATTCAACGGCAAATCAACGACAGCGCCAACATTCTGGCCGGCCACCGCAGTCTCTCGAGCGCGCCGCCGGTGCTGTACGACGCCCGCTACATCAACGGCGAGGCGATGGCAAAAAAACGCATGCAGGCGGCCAGCTTTATGCCGGTGACGATTGAAAGTGTTGGCCCACAGAAATCGTTGACCGAGATGATTTATCAGCCCCATTACGGGGTTGACGCGCAGCTCTGGAATGACGGCGAGCGGCTGGCCGAGGTGGGGCAATTCATTACCGGGGCGCTGCCTTCGATGTTTGGCGGCGGCTCGCCCAACCTGAATACCGCCGCCGCCTACGCCCAGTCGCGCGACCAGGCGATGGGCCGGCTGTCGCTGGTGTGGAAACAGATGCGCGAGGCCGAGGCGCGGGAGATGACGCTCGCGATCGAGTGCTTTCGGCGCAACCGCAGCGATGACGTCGAGTTGGTGGTGAACGGCAGCGCCGGCGGATATCACAGTGAGTACGTGCGGCTGAACGAAATTCGCGGCAATGTCGTGGCGCGTCCGAGCGCCGACGAGGATTTCCCGCAAAGCTTTACCGAGGTGCGCCAGGCATTGAGTCAAATTATGCAGACGCGCGATCCGGAATTGCTGGCCGTTATTGGCGCGCCGGTGAACCGCCCGCTGGTGCAGCACTACCTTGGCCTACCCGACCTGGTGGATCCGGGCGAAGACAACCGGGCCAAACAGTTTATGGAGATCGAAGCCATGCTGGCTTCGGAGCCGCTACTCGGGGCCGACGGCGGCTGGCACGCGAGCATCGCTCCGGAGCCGCTGGTGGACGATCACGCGATTCACATCGAGACCATTAAAGAGTGGGCGGTGTCGCAGGCGGGACTACAAGCCAAGGCGGCGCGTCCGCTGGGCTACGCCAACGTAATGGCGCATTTGGTTGAGCATGAAAACAGCATGCGGACATAAATAAATCAGTTTCCCTGGCGTAAGTTTTCCTGGGGTGCATCGCGTCATCGAGAGATGACTGCTTACCTGTGCCCCCAGGCGGTCGGGGGGGAATGCGGCGGTGGGTGGGGGCCCGGGCCGAAAGGCTGCGTGCGCGTCTCGGCAACGCTCACGCCCGCCGCATTTTTTAGATTCGTGGGTGAAAAGGAGCATCGAGCATGGACGAGCTGGCAACAATGGATAGTGGCAGCCTGAATCAAATCGGAGATGGCGCGGCGGAAGCAACCGTGAGCGTCGCGGAATCGGCACCGGTGACGGCGCCAGCATCCGCGGCGCTCGCGGCCGATGCCGCTGTTGGCACCGCCGACGAGGCCGCGAGCGCGGCCGCGGTGGCGCCGGAAGAAATTGAGATCCAATATCCCGACGAGGACCCGGAGTTGGACGCGGAAGCGGAACCGGCGGCGGCCGCCAGCGCGCCCGGCGACGAGGCGCCGACGGCCGCCAAGCTGGGCACGGCGGCCCTCTCCAAGCTCTTGAAAGACAACCCGGCGCTGCAGCAGGCGGCGGACGCTTCGCCGCGAGTGAAGGCCCAGCTCTATCAAATGGCGCGACGCTCGCAGGAGCTCAACCAGTACCAGGAACTTCTGCCCAGCGTGACCAGGGCGCGGGAGGCGGTGCAGGCGGCCACCCAGTTGCAGAACCTGGACAAGGCGTATTTTGGCGACAGCCCGCAACAGTTTTGGAACAGTTTGTTTCAGGCGCAAACGCAGCCCGACCCGGTGACGGGCCAGGCTCGCTCCAGCGGCGCCTATGAGCGCAATGTGCAGTACCTGCAGCGGTCGTTCCTCGACCACATGGAACAGCAGGCGCAGCGCGACAAGAACAATGATTTGACCGGAGCCGTACGATCCTTACGGGATGCCCTGGGGTGGAGCCCCGCGCAGTCATCCCCTGCGTTGGAAGGACACGGTCCGGTGGAGGCGGCGCCCGGGGCCGCGCATAACAACCAACTGCCCGCTCACATCCGGCAGAAACTCGAGCAAGCGGACACCAATGCCCGCGAGCTGGAGCAACTCCGACTCCGGCGGAGCGAAGACGAGCAGCGGCAGGCGAACCACTTCATGGGCGAAACGGCGGCCGAGGTAGCCGGCGAGCTGCGCGGCTTCGTCAACGGACTCTTGGGCACGGCCAAGCTGTCGGATTACGACAAGCAAAACATCGCGCGCGACTTTCTGGAGGCGGTCTCCGGACTCGCCGCCCAGGACAAGGTACACAACGCGGCGATCGAGGAGATACTGCGCGCGGGCGGCCATACCGCGGCCACCCGGGCTAAGGTCGTGGCGCGCAGCAAGGCCTGGGCGCGGCAAAACGGGCGCGACATTCTGGAACCGATTCTGGCGCGGGCGGGCGCGGGCCTGAAACAACGGCAGGCGCAGCGCGAAGCGGCGCAGACGCGGGGGCGGAGTGAGCCGGCGGCGGCGGGCGCGCCGGCCAGCCCGCGGGCGCCGAGCGCGCGCGACCTGGTGCGCTCGGCGGAGACCCGGCTGGGCCGGCGCCTGACCGATCGCGAAATCCTCGAATTGGCCTGAAGCACGCGAGAGCGTCGCCCTAATCCAACTGTCAGCAACCGGCCGGGCGTGATCCCGGCGGAGAGCAAAAACCATGGCATTGCAGAATTCGCAAGTAGTGGCGTTGCAGCTCGAAAAAGTTCGGCCCAAGCTGCCGATCCTGTACGAGCGCGACGACGCTTTTTTCAGCTTGATTCAGAAGCGCGAGGTGGAGCGGGTCTCGACCCGCACGGCGCGCATTCCGCTGCAGGTGCAGCCGGGCGGAGCTTTCGGATACGCCTCGTTTGACGGCGGCGATCTGGGACGCGGGTCGGGCACCAGCTACGACTTCGCGCAGATCACGCCGGTGGGCATCCGTTTCGCGGTGGAAATCACCAAGTTGGTGGAGTACGCCACCGACGCCACCGACAAGGCGGTTGAGAACGCCGCCAAGCGCAACGTGGCCGACGCCATGAAGCAGTTCCGGCGCGATCTCGACGCCTCGCTGCAGACCGCCGGCAACGGCGTGTTCGGCACGGTGGCGAGCGTGGCCAGCCCGGTGATCACGCTCGCCAACACGCCTTTCGGCGCGCGCCTGCTGCACGAGAACCAGAACGTGCAGGTGTACGACCCGACGCTCACCACCAACCGGGGTACGGCGACGATCAGCGCCGTGAGCAAGAGCCTGGGCGGGCCTCAGACCATCACCGTCAGCTCGGTGCCGGCGGGTACCGCCGCCAACGACGTGCTGGTCGTGGACGGCGTTTCGGGCGCGTCGCCGACCTTCATCTACGGCATTCCCTATCACCACTCGACCTCGACCGCGGGGACGTGGATGGGGATCAGCCGCGCCAATCCCTATGCTGTCGCCAATGGCGTGAATGCCAACGGCGCGGCGCTGACGCTGCCGCCCATCCGGCTTGCCTTCAACCAGATCCGCCAGGCGATCGGCGTGGACTCGCTCGGTTCGCTGCTCTGGCACGGGCATCCGTCGCAGGTGGCGGCCTACGAGGAGCTCGGCTTCGTCATCAGCGAGATTGAGAAGGGCGGTTCCAACCAGGACCTCGACCTTCTGTTCCGCAACAAGACGATGGGTGGAGTGAAGATCAAGGAGAACGTTCACGCCGATACGACCCGGCTGGATCTGATCAACCTTGAAACCTGGGGCCGCGTCGAATGGCTGCCGATTGACTTCTACGAAGTCGGCGGCTCGACCGTGTTCCCGGTGTACGGCGCCTCGGGCGGCGTGGCGGCCAGCTATCTCTTCTACCTGGTCACCGGCGTGCAGTTCTTCGTGGACAACCCGCGCGCCGTGTCATCGGTCACCGGCCTGGGTCTGCCCTCCGGTTACTAAACCAACCAAGAACGAACAGCGAGCTCCAGCGGGCGCGGCGCGCCCGCTGGAAATCGCTCTTGCAAAAAAAGGAGCGTTTCATGAGCGAACACATTCAACTGATGCGGCGGGTGGGCGCGTGCGAAAACAAGCAGGCCCAACCGGATTGGAAAGGGCCCGAAATTCCGGCCTGCACGGAGCCGGCCAGCTTTCTGTGCGAAACCTGCGGCCGTTTGCTGTGCGGCGGCCACGCCGGCGGTCATTGGCACGGCGTGAACGATAGCGCGGCGGTGGCCAGCCACTTCCAGGATGAAGCGGCGCAAGCCCAGGCGCGGGCAGCGGCGGCGGCGACGAATGCCCAGGTCATGCAGCAGCAACTCGCGGCGGCCCAGCAGGCGGCGCAGACGATCACTAAGATCCGCGCCCTGATTGATGAGGTCGAAACCGCGGGAGCGGCGGCATGAGCGCGGCGGCGGCGTTGGCGCCGCCTCCGGCACCGGAGGCCGCGGCGCCCGCCGGCCCATTGTGCCGCGCCTGCCGGCGCTTACCCTCACGGTGCGGGCGGGGTTTTTGCCATCTCTGCTTACAGCGGCTGCGCAACGCCGATTTTCACGCGACCCGCATGGTCATGCGCGACCTTAAGAAGTTCGAACTTCCGGAGTTGGATCGCACGGCATGATGCGCGGCGATATTCAAGGCCGGCGCGCGCCCGCCTGGCTGCAGTCGCTGCTGGTGCGGCGTTACGGGCGCACCCCGTTTGGCGAACCGCGCTACCGGCTGGTTTGGTCCGGCTCGCGGTTTGAACGTTCCGGCGGCGAATGGACGGATTGGGACAGCACGGTGAGTGCGCGCGACCGCCAGCGTGGCGCCCGCGCTCCGGTGCGCCGCGTGATCGCCATGCGTTGGACGCCGAAGTATCCCGGCGAGCATGCCTGGATGATCGAGCGTTGGGCTCCGGCCGCGAGCTACGGCACTCCCGAGCAGTGGTACGCGCCCGTCAGCCAAGGCGGAACGTGGTTACCGGCGGGCATCGCCGCTTGCGGCGACTACCCCCATTGGGGGGATTACGAGGATATTGGCGCGCGGATGTACTGGTATCCGACGGAAAATCACGTGACCATGGCTGTGGACGCAATTGAACGTCAGCACGAGGGGCAGCCGGCGACGGCCGCCGGACGCGCCCTGCGCCGGACCTACCGCGCGCAGCGTGAGCAGGAGCGGCGCGATCGCGAGTTCGATCAATTGGCGGCGGATGTGTTCGACGATTCGTCGTTCGCGTTCGGTGGCGCGCCCATGATTGGGGCCGGAGGCTCGCATCGCCCGGCCTTGGTGGAGATGGCGGAGCGGATTGGAATTCGAGAGCATCCGCTCTGAGGAGCGGCGGAACAGGAGAAACAAAAATGGGAACAACTGCGGAAGCGTCCCTCGACGGGCGGGATTTCAACTCGGTCTTTGAGGCCGGCATCGGAGCCAATGGCGGGTTGCGCAACGGCGGGGTCAGCGACCGGCTGCGCGACCGCCTGGTGCGCGAGGAGCATGCCAAATTGCATCGCCAGGGCTGGAGCCGGGTCACGATCGTCAACTTGCAGCCGTTTGCGATCAACGTCAACCTGGGCGAGCTGGGCGTGGTGGCGCTGCCCCCGGCCAGCGAGAAGGAGCCGTTGCAGAAGCTGGTGATCAAGGACTACCGGTTCTCGATGCGCGACTTGGGCGACGGCAACTTCACACCGGTCAGCATACTGCCCTCCGAGATTGCCAAGGAAGTGGTCCGCGAATACGGCGAAACGGGCGGTGTGTTCTGGTATGAAGGCGACGGCGATCCGAACGCCGCCGATATCGGCGCCGCGCGGGAACGGCAAACGGAATGGTACCGCAAACTCTATCAGCAGGGTGTTGACTCGTGGTCGCGCTACCACCAGCACAAAATGCTGACCGACCGCCAGCGCGATGCGGCGCGGGCCCTGGTGCGCACCGGCGAAATCGCGGAGTTACCCGAGTGGGTCACCATGACCCGCGCCCAATCGGACCGCCGCCCCTGCCCGATGTGCGGTGAAGACATCAAGATTGTGGCCAGGGTCTGCCGCTTCTGCCACTCCAAGATCGCACCCTCCGAGGCGGCTGCCTGATGCAACCCGCGCAGACCGCCATCGCCCGAGCCCAGGCCCTGCTTGACCCAAGCGGGCAGGGACTGTTCAGTGCCGAGCGGCTGATGCCTTATCTGAACATCGCCTACTCGACGCTCCGTGACGAAGGCATGACCATGCGCACGATTACCGCGAGCGAGACGGTGGTGGTGCTGCCCGCGGTTGCCGCCGGTGTCCGCGACCTGGGCGCGTATGTCGCGCCCGGCGGCATGCTGGCCAACATGGCGGCGCCGCTGGCGCTGCGCGAGAAACCGGCCGGAGCTGACGACAACAGCTATACCGAAATGGCTCGGGTGGCGGAACTGGATGCGGCGCTGCCCAGCGAGCAACTGCGTATTTTTGAATGGCGCGGCGGCAACGTCTATTTTCCCGGCGCCACGCAGGCGGTGGATCTCGAAGTGCGTTTCGAACAAATCTGGCCCGCACTGCAGTCGCCCGACCAGGCGCTGGCGGCGGTCGGCATCGCCACCATTCTCGGGTATTGGACGGCGGGCCTCATGGCGGTGGCGATGCGCGAGCAGTCGCTGGGTACGCAATACGTGGCTGAGGCCCGGCACCTGCTGTTTCAGTGGTTGCAACGCCAGGTGCTCGATGCCCAAACGGTCACGCTGCGTCCGCGTCCATTTGGCTCGCGCTGGGGAGGGCGGTGGTTGTGAAATTCTCTATGATCGGCTTGGCGTTAGCGGTTGCGTGGCCAGTCGCGGCGCAGGCGCCCGGCGGTTTCAGCCGGCCGCGCATCGCGGGCCAGGTGGTGGCCAGCCAGTTCGGCCAGTGGTCGGCACAGGCGCAAGGCAACGGCGCCTCGGGCGTGCAAACCGTCACAATCGGCAACGCCGGCTGGACCCTGCCTGACGGCACCGCCTGGATGCCGCTCGCGGTGGGAACGCCCCTGCGTGTGACCGGAGACGCGGCGCCGGAATTGGTCATACCGACGGCTGTGAACTGCTCGGTGCAGTCGGGCATCTGCACTTTGACCGCATCGTTTAGCAATCCGCATCAGCGCTTCACGCTGCAAAGCGCCACCGACGGGCTGCAAGAGGCGCTCAATTACGCCGGCCCCGGAGGGGCGGTGATTGACGATTTACCAGTGGCTGCGATTTACGCGCCGCTGGTGATCGCGCAGACGGCGCGCCTGACCGGGTTGGCGGCGATGGATGCCGGGGTGGGCACGCAAATTGTTCAACAGACTCCCAACACCGATGTGATCCAGGTGGGAACGGCGGCGAGTTTTCCCCAAGATGTCGTTATCGAGGACCTGATGGCGGTCGGCGTTAAAGGCGACGGAACGGATAGCGGAATCGCGGTGCACTGCCTCAACTGCGCCAAACTCAAGCTTTTTAATGTGACCGCAAAGCAGGCGCACGATGGGTTGTATTTCGACTCGACCTACGGTCACGCTTTTGACGGCACCGTGACCGGCTCGCACTTCATTGACAATTTTTATGGCGTGCACATCGTGGGCGGCTCAGCCAATCGGCTGACGTTTGTTGGCGATACGGTGGATGCCAATCAGTACGGCGTGTTTGACGATGGCGGCTGGGTGCACGCCTGGATCGGCAATGATATCGAGAGCAACGCCCTGTATGGCTACTGGCAACAAGTGTCGAATCCGGCCGGGTGGTCGGGACACAATGTCGTTTTGCATGGCAACTACTTCGAGCGCAACGGAACCGTCGCGGGTCAGGGCGACGTCTTTTTGGGCCAGCTCGTCGGCGGCGGCGCCGGCAACAATGGCGCCGGCTGCATCAACTGCGAGGCGACCGACAACATTTTCAACGCGACATCTGGCGGCGTCGTTACGGCGCTCAATTTCGGAGCGGTACAGGCAACGGTTTCCAACAACACCTACTCGGGATATGGCACCGGTAAGGTGTACGCATTCATTACCGGGCCGCCGCCTAATTTCAGTATTGTGCTCGCGCTCGGCGATTGCGGAGTGGTGAATGGCGGCGGATGCTCGGGCGGGTCCGCGGCTGGCACCATTACCCGAATCGATCCTAACGGCACGCTGACCATCGGCGGCAGCGACCAGTTGAACGACCAATTTGGCAGCAAGTTAAGCGACACCACCATTGAATCACCCACTGGCAAGGTCTCGATACGCGGGCGCCAAGGCGGGCCGTCGGCGAGCAACCCTGCGCTGTTGGCTCTCGAAGGCGCCTCGACCACCATCAAATCGAGCGAGTTCAAATGGCGCAATCAGGGCGTGGATGAATGGGGCATTAAGAACGATGTGAGCGGCGCGAATGCCCATGACTTCTGCCTGGCCAATGACTATGCCGTGCCGGCTTCGGCTACCTGCGAGTTGTACATCAACCAGCAGAAGCATTTCCAGTTTTCCAGCGCCGGCGTGCCGGGCAACATTACCTTTGACGGTGATTACCGCTTTCTGCAACAGGCCAACGGTGACCCGGTCATCCAGATTCTGCGGTTCACCGACACCTCGCCAACCGGTTTCCTGATTGATCTGGAGGATGCGACCGAATCGCATCCGCTGTTCCGTGTGGACGCCAGCGGCAATACGACCATGGCCGGCGCGCTGAATGTCAACGGCGTGGCTACGCTCGCGGCCGGCGCCAACGTGGCCGGCAGTGCGATTAACACCACCGCCCCCAGGCTGGCGGCGCAATCCGGCATGTTATTCGCAAGCTCAAGTTTTGCGGCTGGGCAATGCCAAAGCGGCGGCGTGAGCTTTGGTTCCGGCGTTGGCTTGAGCATGGCGGCTGCCACCAATCCGGAGAATGCTCCACCCGCCGGTCTGGTTTGGAACGTTTACATTGACGCGGTCAACCACGCAACCATACGTGTGTGCAATGCCACCTCGGCCACGGTCGCGTGGCCCTCGGGCACCGTCTGGGATGTGCGCGTGCTGCCGTAAATCAGGCGCACTGGAGTCATTGAAATGGCAACCTGGCTGGGCTCTCACGCCCTCATCGTTCTTGTTGTTTGGTACGTGTTGAGCGCGGTGGTAAGCGGCATGCCGGCGCCCGAGGCAAACGCCTCGGTCGGCTACCGCTGGGCCTACCGCTCGCTGCACGTGCTGGTCGGCGATTTTTCACAGTATTTACAAAGTTCCCCACTGGGAATCAGGAGCAAAACAAATGGCATGGACGTTTAACATCAGCGCGCTGCCCGTGGACCGTTCGCAAACGGAAGCCTTCGGGCAAGTGCAATTCAGCGGCAATTACACCACCGGCGGCGACGCCGCCGGCACCTTCGTGACGGCTGCCGGCACCAACACCGCCGGCTGGCCCGATTACAAGCGCGGAGCCTCGCAGCTGCACGCGAGCCGCCCGCCGGTGCGCGGCAATTTTCAGGTGGACGGCGGCTACATCGGCGTGATCGTGCCGGTAGCCAACTCGGCGGTTCCGAAACTCAAGCTTATCAACCCGGCGACCGGCGCCGAGCTGGCGGCGGGCGCCTATCCGGCGGCCATTACCAGCGCTGTCTATCACACCCTGGAACTCGACTACCGCGTGAACCTGTAAGCCTCATGCTGCAAAGCTACACATCCGTTCCCATCGAGCATTTCGGAGGCCTGGTCACCGCCTGGCCGCCGGAAATGCTCGACGCCTCGCTGCTGGTTGAGGCCACGAACCTGCGCTTCACAACCGCGGAGTTATGCAGTCGCGAGGGCTTGACGCGCGCGTTTACCACCACGGCGGCGGCGCCGATCACCGGGCTGGTCAACTACGTCACGTTGTCCGGCGTGGAGACGCCGTTGGTGTATGACGCCAGCGGCGCGCTCACCATGGAAGCGCCGGCGGGGAGCGGCACGCTGTCGACGGCGGCGACCGGCGGCACCATGGTGCTGCCCGCCGGGGCGTGGATGAACGGCATCGCGGCGTATGGACGCGCCTACCTGGCGTTTGGCGACGGTAAATCGGGAACCGCCATACCGGCAAGCTTCGACGGTGCTCATCTCGATCCGGTGACGATTGCGGCGCCATCCACGCCCAGCTCACCGGCGGACAGTGCGAGCGCGGGCAATATCGCCGCCGGCGTGCGCTACGGCATGGTGCTCTATCAGACGCGGGAAGGATCACTGACCGGGGCGGGACCAATTTTTAACTGGTCGGCGGTTGGCGCCAAGCAGGTCACCGTTTCCGCCCTGCCGATTGGACCGGCGTCGGTTGCGGCCCGAGTGGTCGCGTTTACAGTGGCGGGCGGCACCAGCGCTGGTCCGTACTTTTACATCGGCGCGTCACAGACGGTGAACGGAATTGTCGAAACCGCTACCGTCGTGACCGACAACACGACGACCAGCGCGACGTTCAACTTCGACGATTCCTTTCTGGCATCGGCCGACGATGTAACCGATCAATTCCGTTCCATTCTATTGCCCAGCCAAATAGGCGTTTGCTTCAGCGAAACCACGCAACGCCTGCTGTGGTGGGGCGACCCGGCGCAGCCAAGCGTGGTGCAATGCAGCCAACCTTCGGATGCCGGCAATTACTTTGGTGACACCGGATTTTTCGAGGCGGCGGTCAACAACGGCCAGCGCATCACATCGGTGTTCGAGTTCCGCAATCAGATTTATGCCGCCAAGGAAGACAGCCTACATTTGGTGACGCCCAGCGGCGGCGATCCCGCGACCTGGAGCGTGCAGCAAGTGTCGCCGGTGACCGGCGCTTGCGGAGCGCGCGCCATGGCGGTGGGCGATGGCTTCGTGGTTTTGGTGCATCGCTCGGGAGCGTACCAGTTCGACGGCGGTACGCCCACGCTGATGACGAGCGAGTTGCTGGGACCGGCGCCCGACCGTCCGGGGCTTTGGGAGCGGATCAATTGGACCTACGAACATCTGATCTGGGTGGCGATTGACCACGATACGAAATGCGTGCGTATCGGCGTGCCGCTCGACCAGTCCACGGTGTGCAGTCACGTTTTGAAACTAAGCTATCTCGACGGCTGGGATCCCAGTATTCGTTTTTCTCCCTTCACCGCGCGCTATCACTACTTTCCAGGGCGGCGATGGTCCCTTGATACCATTGCCGCGACCCAGGCCGTGCGCATCAAGCGCCCGCGCCCGCTCAACGGCATCGCCGGCGATCGCCGCTCCGGCCAAGCGCAAATTCTGCTGGGTTCCTCGGCCGCCAACGGCGCGGTGGATTTTATTGATCCCGACGCGACGCTCGACAACGGACAGCCGATCGCCTGGAGTCTGCGCACCGGATCTATTTCGGCCGCGGAAACAATCAAGCAGCAGCGCCAGGGAATGGAGCTTCTCGGAATGGTGCAGGTGCGCGCCCGCGGCGCCGGCACCGTACAGGTCGAGGAAATCGCCGACGGCCTCGAACCGGTCGCGTTCATGAACCTGAATCTTCCGGCACGGCTCGAGGGCGACCTGCGTGGCCTCGCGTTGGCGCAGGGCGAGGCCATTGGTCTGCGCTTTTCGAGCGCCGGGACGGCCGCGAACCTGCACCTGCTTTCAATCTATGCGTTCGTCCGCCCCACCTGGCTGGTGCGGCCGGGGCGCTGATCTTCAATTTAAATTTCATCTTTAAAAGGAGTCTTCCATGGGACGTGGCGACAAGGCCGTTTACAACCAGCAACAACAGCAAGCCTTTGGGCAGTCGCGGCAGGCTGCCGGGCAGGATTACCAGAACCAGCAGAACCTTTACGGCGCCGTGGCGCCGATGTACCAGTCCGAGTACGACAACCCGGGCTATGGCGCCGACGAGAAGCAGGCGATGACACAGGCCACCAGCGGCTCGCTTGCGGGCGCGTTCGGCGCCGCTCGCGACCGTCTGCAGAACGCCGCCGCGCGCACCGGCAACGCCGCCGGCGAAAATGCGACCGAGGAACAGTTGGGCCTCGAACAGGGACGGCAGAACGCCCAGGCTCTGGGCGGGCTGCAAGGCCAGTTCGCGAATGCGCGCATTCAGGGCCAGCAGAACGCCATGGGCGGACTGGGCAATCTTTACGGCACCACTACCCAGGGGCTCGACTCGGCCATGAACACGGGCGCCAATTTGGTCGGCACCCAGGGCCGCGTGGCCGACACTCCCGGCTTTTGGGCCCAGGTGCTGCAGCATGGCCTAAATGCGATCACCGGCGGACTGGGATCGGGAGGCCGCTAATGGCTGCGCACAACCCGAGTACTGAAACTCCCTTGAGCGTGCTCGCCGGGCTAGGTGAAGATCCGGCGGACTTGCAAACCGATCTGCATCCGTATTTGCGTTTTCAGCGTGCTGTCGCGCAGCCGCCCAGCCCCGCTGGGCGCGGCTACAGCGAGCTGGTGCAGCGCCGGTGGCGCACCCAGCGCCTGACCCCTGGCGGGTTGGCCCAGCCGCCGGAGTTGGCCGGCGTTGACGCCGACGCGCGCGTGCCTAATGCGTTGCAGCCGATGTCGGGTGAGTTTTCCGCCGGCGGGTTGGTCGCCGCGGGCGCGCCCGCTTTTCACAACCCGGCGCAGCCGCCGCCGACCGGCGTGGCCAGTCATGAGACTGCCGCGCCCGGCCTGCTGCAGCGCGGCGCGGCCCTGCCCGCCGCCCCCCATCCCGAGCTTTCCGGGCTTCCTGTGCCGCCCGTGAGCAATGAACGCGGCCCCAGCGGCTTGCCGCCCGCAGCGGTTCTGGCGCGGCTTGAGGAGGGCGTGCGAACCACCTTTCAAAATGGCCAGATTTGGACCCGGCGCAACGGCAAACCTCAGAGGCTGCGATGATAACCTGGAGCAACGCCGCCGCCGCCCGGAACGATGAACCAGTCACGCCGCGGCTTGACAAGCTATTCGCGGCCGTTGCCGCCGGCTGTACTGATCAAGCGCTGGCCGAGGTTGACGACCCGCAGATCCGGGTGCGTATGCTCACTTCGCTGCTGCGGGCCCGGCGCGGGTGCGAGATGACTGACGCCGCGCCGGCGCCGGCACCCGTTTCCGCCGCGCCCCTTTTGCGGCGACTGACACCCGAGGAATGGGAGGCGCGCTACCCCCGGTCCGCCGCGCCATGATTCCACCTCAATTCTGGTCGGTCAAATCGGCGCCGCAGCGGCAGGCGCTGCAATCGCCGGCCCAGATCCTTTTGTTCGGCGGCGCGGCCGGCTCGCTCAAGTCGGAGACCATGCTGGTGGACGCCGTCGCCGAGCACGAGCGCCGCGGATTGCGCGCCATCTTGCTGCGGCGCAGCTACCCGGAACTGGAGAAGAGCCTCATCCGGCGCAGCCGCGAGCTCTATCCGCACTGCGGCGGCAGCTACAACGAGCAGAAGCGGCGCTGGACGTTTCCCGCCGGCGGCACGGTGGAGTTCGGCTACTGCGAATCGGAGAAAGACATCTACCGCTATCAGGGCGCGGAATACACTTTTATCGGCTTCGACGAATCCACCCATTTTTCCGAATTTCCCATCCGTTACATGCTCTCGCGCCTGCGCTCGACCGACCCCGGCATGACCCTGCGCATGCGCCTGGCCTCGAACCCAGGCAACATCGGCCACAACACCCACAAAAATATTTTTCACGGCGGGATCTGTTCGCACTGCCAGCCGTCGCACGCCCGCACTCCCGGCGCGCTCTACCATGACGCGCTCTGGCCCAGCGACCAGCATCCGATTGGCAAATCCACCTGCTTCATTCCCGGAAGACTGCACGACCATAGCCTGCTCGGCGCCGATTACGCGCAGTCGCTCGAGTCGCTGCCAGGCGCCTTTCGCAAGGCTCTGCTCGAGGGTTGTTGGGACGTTTACGAAGGCCAATACTTCGACCACTGGAATCCGGCCGCAATGACGATCAAGCGCGCCGCCATCGAGGAGCAGGCGTGGTGGCCGCACTGGGTGGGGATTGATTACGGTTTCAACATCAGCCAGGCCGCGGCTTACCTGTTTTGCAAATCGCCGGCGACTCCCGAATTTCCGAACGGTCGAACCTACGTGCTCGAGGAGTACACGGCCCGCCACCAGGCCGCCGCCGATTTTGCCCGCGACTTGCGGCATCGTTTCGACGCCGGCGGGCGGCGTTTCGCCGGCTGGTACCTCTCTCCGGACGCATGGAACCAGCGCGGCGACGGACACACCCTGGCCGACCAAATGCAACAGGCGACTGGCATCGGCTTGGAGCCGGCCAGCAACGACCGCATCGGCGGGGCAATGCTTCTCTACACCATGCTCGACCGCGGCGAGTTGGTGGTCGCCGACGGCTGCCGCGGCTTGATCGAGGCTCTGCCCACGCGCATTCACGATTCCAACCGCCCCGACGACATCGCCAAAATCACAGCCGACCCTCTTGATGACTGCCTGGACGCGCTCCGCTACGGCATTTACAGCTATATTCCCGCCGCCCGCGCCACTAGCCTCGACCTGCGCATGCAGTCAATGGTCACGAGTCCGGATCCGACCTTGGCCATGATGCAACGCAGCCGCGCCGCGATCGCCTTGAAAAAGCAAACCGCCTCCTCACGCGTTCTGCCCCGCCTGCGTCCGTAGATCACCTAACCTCGACGCGTCAACCGCACGTAGCATCATTTTTCTCTACTAACACTGTGCGCGCAGCGCGCTTCCACGCGCGCAAGGTTGCATTACTCTGTATTGTCACCTGCATCACAACACACTTCCGATTTGCATTGACAAGCAATATAACAGGTGTATAAATGTGATGTCTGAAGGGGTGGACCATTTGAGAGTCAGGTGAGACCGCACATTAAGATCAGAAAGGATAGGTATCATCTGTTTTACCTTGAGCAATCAGCTCAGGCATCCAAAACGACTGCAATCCTCCCGATGAATGCGGCAACGCGCCAACGATCACCAACACTGTGATCACCCCTGGCAACTGACCAAAGGAAATGCCATGAACCGCGATTATTGGCCGAGAATGGCTGGGCGCACACTCCTCACGTGCGCAATCCTCTTCCCATCTCTATCCACAGTCGGCGCAGTTGCCCAATCCCCGCGCGGTGCAACGGCTCCGTCCGCGGTGACATCGCCTCCTGCGCCCGTACCGGCGTCCGCACCGGCGCCCGCAGTGGCGCCGGCGGTGAAGCTTCAGTCGAGCGTGCGGCCGGACCGTACCTCTCACCGGCGCGCTTGGATCATTGCCACCTTGGCGACGGTCGGTGCTGTTGTGGCGATCTTGATCATCCGACACCGGCCATTGCCCAAGTGCATCAATGACTGTTAGCAGCGACTGCCATTCTGGGATTCAAATTTGCCGAAACCGGGTTCGACCTGGGGGTGCCTGAAGTACGCCTTCGTCGGTTCCTTCTCTTTGCGGCTAGGTTCGTTGCCTGCCCGCGGCGGCGGCTCCGTGTTATAGCGCCAGCATTGTTGGCGATGGGTTAACTCGGCTGTGGCGGCGCCTATTCCGGCACCAAACCTGGTTACACGCCGCCCAGTACGTATACGTTCCGCATCAACGCCCAAGCTGGCACCAACTGTGCCACCGCGCTGCTGACCGCAACCGCGCCCTAATTTCACTCCATCGCCACCATGCGCAGCGGCAGCGCTGGGGCTTTGACGGCCGGGTCGCGGTCAAGTTCGGCCACAGCCCGCAGCAGCAGCGGCTCGCTCACGGGCTCGACGGTGATCACGAACGGCAGACGGCGTTTGTCGAGGTTCGGCTCTTGCAACACGCGGTCGATGTTGATTTCGTGGCGGGCGAGAACGCCGGCCAGGCGGGCGAGTACGCCCGGGGCGTCTTCGATCACGAGGCGCAGGTACCAGGCCACCGGCGGTGGTTGGTAGCAGAGCGGCACATCCGTGGTTTCGCGGAACCCGGCCGTGGGCTTCGCCCCGAGTCTCCCGCTGGCCATGTCGCCGGCAATTTCCATCAAGTCGCTAAGCACCGCAATCGCCGTGGCATCGCCGCCCGCGCCGGGGCCATAGAACATCTGCACCCCGGCCCGCTCGCCCTCGAGGATGACCGCGTTGTTGACGCCCTCGACCTTGGCCAGCAGGTCGCGGTGCGACACCAGCCAGGGCCGCACTGTGAGCGCCACGCCGTCGGCGTGCTTTTCGGCCGCGCCCACCAGTCGAATCGTCCCCTCCAATTTAGCGGCATACACCATGTCAATCGCCGTAAGCCCTCTGATGCCGGTCGTCGCGATCGCGTTCGCATCGACTTTGCCGCCAAACGCCAGGCGCGCCAGAATTGCCAGCTTGTCGCGCGCATCGATGCCGTCCACATCGAAGCTCGGGTCCGCTTCGGCATAGCCCAGCCGCTGCGCCTCTCCGAGCGCGTCGGCGAATTCGATCACGCCAGCTTCCATGCGGGTCAGAATGTAGTTCGCGGTGCCGTTCAGAATGCCGTGCACCGAGCGCAGTCTATCGGCGGCGGTCCCCTCGGCGATGGCCCGGATAACCGGGACCCCGCCCGCCACCGCCGCCTCGAAACCGAGCGGCACGTTGCGCCGGTCGGCTATCTTCATCAGCGCTTCGCCCTCCGCGGCCAGCAGGTTCTTGTTGGCGGTGACCACCGGTTTTCCGCTCTCCAGGGCGGTCGCGACCAGGGCGCGCGCGTCGGTCACGCCGCCCATGGTTTCGAGCACAATGTCCACCTCCGGGCTGGCCACCAGTTCGCGCCAGTCCCGGTGCGCCTTCACGGCAAAGGGCGGCGAAGCAATCGGGCTGCGGCGGCAGATGGCCGTAACGCAAAGCACCGCTCCGCACCGGGCGGCAATCTCGGCCTGGTGCGAGGCAAGAATACTCGCCGTCGCCTGGCCAACGGTGCCGAAGCCGGCAATGCCGATACGGACCGTCCTCATGGCTTCCATTTCCGGCCCGGCGCGCGGGTTTCGATCTCGGCAAAGAGCAGTTCGGCTTCCAGCCGTGCCGCGTCAATGGCGGCGCGGGCCGCGGCGCTCGCCTCGGTGCGCGCGTCGGCGGAGTCAAGCAGCAGCAGCACCGAGGGCCCCGCGCCGCTGAGCGCCACGCCGAGAATTCCGCTTCTTCCAGCTAGCGGCCGCAGCGCCGGCAGCAGCGGACACAAGGCGGCGCGATAAGGCTCGTGCCAGCGGTCGCTCAGGGCGTCGCCCAGCAGATCCCCGCGGCCCTGCTGAAACGCGCAGATCAACAGCAGCGCCGCTTGCAGATTGGCCACCGCATCCTGGCGCGAGTACTGCTCCGGCAACACCGCGCGCGCGTCGCTGGTGGCGAGCGGTTGCTGCGGAACCGCCAGCAACGCCGCCCAAGGCTTGGCCACTGGCACATCGATCCAGCGAAAATGCTCGCCGCCGCCTTGGGCGATGACCAGCCCTCCCCACCATGCCGCCGCGACATTGTCGGGATGCCCTTCCGCGCGAGCCGCCGCTTCAAACACCTCTTGCGCGCTCCATTTCAAGTCACCGAAACAACTGGCTAACGCGACCCCCGCCAGCCTCGCCGCGGCCGACGAGCCGCATCCGCGGCCAATCGGGATCTCGTTTTCCAGGTGGATGGCCAGCGGCTGCGCCTCCCGGCCCGCCGCCGCCAGCGTTTGCAAATACGTCTCGACCACCATGTGGCCCCCCGGGTTGCCGGCAATCGCGGCGTCGCGGCCGGCCGCTGTAATCTCGAAATGATCACAGCAGCGTGCCCGCACCTTTAGGCACAGCGTCCATGCCAACGCCGCCGCGTCGAAGGCCGGCCCCAAATTGGCGGAGCTGGCCGGAATGCTCAATTCAAAATCGTGGTCCATGGTTTGATTCCATCGCTTGTAAAATCGCGTCCGCATTGGCGGCGGCCAGTAACTCGCCCTGGCGGCGCTCTAACGTGTACTCCGGGTCCTTGAGCATGTGGCCGGTCAACAGCAGGACCACTGTGTCCTCGTTCCCAATGAAACCGCTCGCGATGAGCTTGCGCGCTCCCGCCAGCGCCGCCGCCGATGCCGGCTCGCAGCCAATACCTTCGCCGCCGATCTCCGCCTTCGCCACCTCAATTTCAATTTCGTTGACCTCAATGCAGGCGCCGCCGGTGGTATCAAGCACCCGAGCTGCCTTCTTCCATGATGCGGGGTTGCCAATTTGGATTGCGGTCGCGGCGGTCTTTGCGGTCATAGGCTCAAGGTCGCCGCGACGCCCGCCGCGCAGCCAGCGAGCGAATGGATTGGCGCCCTCGGCCTGTACGATGGAAAGCTTCGGCAGCCGGTCAATCAGCCCCCAGGTTTTCAGTTCGATTAAGGCCTTACCCAGCGCCGAACTGTTGGCCAGGTTGCCGCCGGGGACAAGGAGATGGTCGGGCACCTGCCATTCCAGTTGTTCGAGCATCTCCACCGCCGCCGTCTTCTGACCTTCCAGACGGAACGGATTCACCGAGTTGGCGAGATAAAGCGGAGCACGGGGGACAACTTCTGAAAGTGCGCGCACGCAGCCATCGAAATCGGTCGCCAACTGACAGATCAGCGCGCCGTAGTCAATCGCCTGCGCCAATTTGCCGCGCGCGATTTTCCCCTCGGGCACCAACACCAGACTGCGTAGCCCGGCGCGGGCCGCGTAAGCCGCCATCGACGCTGAAGTGTTGCCGGTCGAGGCGCACGCCAGCCAACTGCAACCCGCGGCCCGCGCCTGTGAAACCGCGACCGTCATGCCCGTGTCTTTGAACGACCCGGTCGGGTTCATCCCCTGGTGCTTCGCCAGCAGGCGGCCGGCTGCAATTCGTGACGCCAGGCGCGGCAAGTCGTACAACGGCGTGTTCCCTTCGCCCAAGCTGACCAGGTCGGCGCACGGCGGCAACAGTTCGCGGAAACGCCAGACGCCGCTGCGGTCAGCCTCGTCTTTCGGAGCCGCCTTCCGCGCTTGCCAACGCTCGCGCAGGTCATGGGTCGTGGGCGCGGGTGTCACCCACTCCAGCAAGTCATGGCATTGCGGACAGCGGCAATCGCTCGCGAGATCCGCGGCCTCCGCGCCGCATGCAATGCAACAAAACATAACTATTGTAAACACGCGCGGTCGGCGATCACCACCAACCCACGGGCTCGTCGCAGATAACTTGCCGGAATGTCGGGCGTCTCCGGCCCCTCCAGCGCCGCGCGCAGCGCCGCTGATTTGCCTCGGCCTCCGACCAGCAGACAGATGCGCCGGGCTTCGAGGATCGTCGCGATGCCCATGGTCACCGCCGCGCGGGGACAGTACGCTCCCTTCCAATATTCGGCGTTGGCCGCCGCCGTCTCATCGGTCAGCGTGACTAACCTGGTGCGCGATGTGATGGCTGAGCCCGGCTCGTTGAACCCGATGTGCCCGTTCGGCCCCAGCCCCAGATAAATGAGATTGCATCCACCTGCGCGCTCCAATGCCGCTTCGTACCCCGCACACGCCGCTGGCAAGTTATCGGGCGCGGTGGGAATACGTAGCAGACGCTCGGCGCCGATCTTCAAGGGATCGAGTACTTCCCGCCGCAGCCACTGGTAGGAATTCGTCGCCAGCGAGTCTGCGTCGTAATAGTCGTCCAACATGGCCACCCGCATCGCTCCGGTGCCCCCGCGCCGGCGCAACTCGGCATACAGTGGCAGCGGCGTATTTCCGGTGGGCAGAACCACCAAGGCGCGCGGGCGCTGCGCCAACTCCTCCTCAAGCACGGTCGCGGCAGTCATGCCAAAATCTTCCGTTGCGACAATTCGAACCGTGTTATATTGCATCTGACAACTAAATAGCCCGACCCGCCCGCGCATGAGCAGCGGGGCGGGGATTCAGTACCCCTGAATCTTATCAAGAGTGGCTGAGGGAACAGGCCCGATGAAGCCACGGCAACCGACTCCGCAACGGCGGAGTGACGAGGTGCCAAATCCTGCCCGCGAGGGAAACCGTCGCTGGGAAAGATGAGTAGGGGCTGCGCGACCTCCAGCCAGCCGTTTTTCACCTCTTCCAGTTGCGGAAGAGGTTTTTTATTGCCCGGAAAACGCAAAGGAAAGGTCACGCTATGAGCTTTGAATTGGGTCTCCACTGCCGCGATTGCGGCAAACAGTTTCCGTCACAACCTCTAGCCGGGTGCGATTCCTGTTTCGCCCCGCTGGAGGTTGCCTATGATCTCGCGGCCATCGGCCGCGCGGTAAAACCGCTGGACCTTCTCTCCCGTCCGCGCTCCATCTGGCGCTATCGCGAGTTGCTGCCGGTAGCGGCCACGCCCGCGCCGGGCGAGCGCCCGGTGGGCGGCACGCCGCTGGTCTCCGCGCCGCGCTTGGCCAAGGCATTGGGCGTGCGCGAACTCTACATAAAAAACGACGCTGTGAATTTCCCCACGCTCTCGTTCAAAGACCGCGTCATCGCGGTGGCGCTGAGTAAGGCGCGCGCTTTCGGTTTCCGTACCGTGGCCTGTTCGTCGACCGGCAATCTTGCCAATGCGCTGGCCGCCGCCGCCGCCGCCGAAGGCTTCGAAGCCTACATATTCATTCCCGAAGATCTCGAAGATGCGAAAATCACCGCCACCCTCGTCTACGGCGCGCACCTGATCAAGATCAAGGGCAACTACGATCAAGTGAATCGGCTCTGCGCCGAGATTGCGCAGCGCTACCCGTGGGGCATTGTCAACGTCAACCTGCGACCGTACTACTCCGAAGGTTCGAAGACAGTCGGCTACGAAATCGCCGAACAGTTGGGATGGCGCCTCCCCGGCGCGGTGGTTTGTCCCATGGCCGGCGGATCGCTGATCGGCAAAATTGCCAAGGCGTTCGATGAGCTGCAAACATTAGGCTGGGTTCGGCCTGAGGCCACGCGCATTTGCGGCGCGCAGGCGACCGGATGTTCGCCCATCAGCCAGGCGGTGAAACAAGGGCACGCTGAGTTCGAGCCCCAGCGCCCCGACACAATCGCCCGCTCGCTCGCCATTGGCAACCCGGCCGACGGCTACTACGCCATACGCACGATCACCAGTTCCGGCGGCTGGGCCGACGACGCCACCGACCCCGAGATCGTCGCCGGCATGCGCTTGCTGGCCGAGAGCGAAGGCATCTTCGCCGAAACCGCCGGCGGTGTGACCGTCGCGGTGGCGCGCAAGCTCGTCCAACAAGGACGCGTTGATCTGGATCGCCCGCTGGTTCTGGTCATCACCGGCAACGGCTTGAAGACGCTTGACGCGGTGCGCTCGCCCTCCGCTCAAATTCCGGTGCTCGCGCCCAAGCTGGGCCAGATTGCCGCTTACCTGGCCGCGCCCTTTCCGCCGGCCGATGCTGTTCCCCAGGAAGCCGCCGCTTCCATTGCCTAAGGAGATTCCATGCCCCAAGTACGCATTCCCGCTCCCCTGCAACGATTCACCGAGGGCGCCGAAGCGGTCGCCTGCGAGGCCGCCAATTTACCGGCGCTGCTGGTGGAATTGACCACCCGCTTTCCGGAGTTGAAAGATCGCCTGTGCGAACCCGACGGACGTCCGCGGCGCTTCTTCAACGTCTATATCAACGACGAGGACATCCGTTTCCTCGGCGGCAACAACTACCAGTTCGCCTCGAATGACGAGGTGCTAATCCTCCCCTCCATCGCCGGCGGCTGCTTTTAGACCGCTGGCGTGGCAATCGCGCGCTACTGGTTAAGATCGCGGCCGGCGCGGACAATCTGCGGACGAATCGCGCGTGCGGTCCAACCGTTGTAGCTCTCCGCTCCCGCGCGCTCGCCGCTCTCGCTGCCGGTCGGATCGGGTAACAATCGGTTGGCGACGGCCAGGCCGCTCGCCACCAGCGAGGGCGCGACGCCGTGCGCCAGGGCGGCAAGTTTCCCAGGCAAACTGAGTGTAAGCTGTGCCGGCCCATATTGCGCTGCGCGCACGATGGCGCGGGCCGCCGCTCGCGCGCTCTGGGTCATGATCGGTGTCGAGCCGGATGTGGCAAACCAGGCGAATTCCTTCTGCTGCTGCCCACGCACTGCGACCTTTTCCTGCGACCCGGTGCGGGTCAGAAAGGGGCACACGCAACTCACCCGCACGCCGTAACGCCGCACCTCGGCCGCCAAGCCTTGCGACAGTCCAACCAGGGCAAACTTGCTGGCCGAATAGGGCAGCATATGTGGAACCGCGACTAGCCCCCCGATCGAGCTGATGTTGACGATACGTCCATGGCGGCGCGCGATCATCTGTGGCAGCACGGCCTGGGCCAGCCGCAGCGCTGCCCAAAAGTGCAAATCCATCGCCTGCTCATAATCGGATTCGGTCATCGTCTCCCAGGGACCAATCTGGATCACACCGGCTACGTGCGCCAGCACGTCAATCGCCCCCCACTGCTCCGCGACCGCCGCCACCACGTTGGCCGCCGCTTCGGGTTCCGTCAAATCGGCGCGAACCGCCATGACCTGGTCGCGCGATCCTAACTGGGCGACGGCGCGGTCGAGTTCGGCTCCATCGCGGGCGCAGATGGCAACCCGCGCTCCCTGGCGCAGGAACTCGCGCGCCGCGGCAAACCCCAGGCCGCGGGAGCCGCCGGTTACAAGCACCGTCTTGCCGTGCAACTCATAGCGCTGATTGCGCCGCCACAGCGTATAACCGCCCACCAGCGCGGCCGCCCCCGCCGCCACGCCAACCGCCGTTCCGGCGGTCGCCGCGCCGCCGAGCGTCCAGGCCAAACGTCCGAACGTGCTACTGGGCATGGGCTGCCGCCTTTTCTTCGGCTTTCTGCAACTCGCTAAGAATCGCTTCCAAGACGTTTTGGCCGAACTCCTGCGCCTCGGGATGCGAATATTTCAGGCAAAGGTCGCGGCCGGCCATGATCACCTCGCGGGCACTCGCCCCTGCCGGCGCCAGGAACTCGGCGATGCCCAGCTTCAGCAGGCTGCGATCCACCAGGCTGATCCGCTCCAGCTTCCACCGTTTTGAATGACGCCGAATTAAGTCAACGATCTTGGTCTGGTGGCGCACCACGCTCTCGAGTAGCGCGCCTGCGCGCTCGCGCACCGGCGGCGCCAACGGATGCGCCTCGACAAACCACTTCTCGATCTGCGCCGCGTCCTGTCCGCCGATCTCGAGTGCGTACACCATCTGCAGCGCGGCTTCGCGCGCCGCCTGGGCCTGCCGCCCCCCGCCCGCCGATCGTTTCGCAGCTTTCATAGGTGTGCCGTCTCCAATTGGATTGCAAAACTCATGCTGGCGGTCTTCTCCAACATGCTGAATACGCTGCAATATTTCTCCCGTGAGAGCTTGACCGCCCGTTCCACCGCCGTACGATCCAGGTCAATGCCGGTAGCCCGGTACACCATATGGATTCTGGTAAACACGGTAGGGGGCTCATCCGCCCGCGCGCCCTCGGCGCTAACCTCGATATGCGTGTATCGCTGCCGCGTCTTGTTGAGCACAATGACAATATCGGTGGCTGAGCAGGCGCACAAACTGCGCAGGACCATCTCCATAGGCCCGGGCGCCGAATTCAACTCCCGCGAGCTATCCATCACCACTGCGTGCCCGGCACTGCCATTCGTGACGAAACGCTGGCCGTCAATCCAACGGGCGGAAGCGGTGGTGGGTGCGGATGCCATGTACTTCTATTATCGGCGATTGTCCGAAAACGGCTCCGGATGGATCGTCACCCGGATCAACTGCGGCAGTCCGTGCTTGATATCGCTCTCCAGCCGCGACACCAGCTCATGGACCCTGCCCACAGGCAGAGTGTCCGGAAAACTGCAGTGACAGCTCAGCGCCAAGTGTCCGTTGCTGCTGCGAACCTGTATGTCGTGACAGTCGAGCATTTCCGGCACCCGGAGCGCTATGTCGCCCACTTGCCGGGCAATGCGGTGCGGGTCAATCAAATTCGACCGGCTGACGCGCGCTTGCTCGGGTTCAATGTGGGTAACGATTTGACGAATCGTGGGCAGCGCCTGCCGCATCTCATTTTCCAATTGGCAGACCAACTCATGGGCATCGGCCAGGGGCAGAGACTCGTCCAACTCAAGGTGAAATTCGATATCCAGTTCGTTCGCCGCAGTATCCGCCGGCGAGCCCGCAACACTCCCCGAGGCGCTGGGGACCTCCCCCGCCGGGCCCGGAACCTCATAAATCGACAGGTCGTGGATGGTGAGGTTGCGTCGATGGGCCACCGATTGCACTTGCTCATAGGGACCGCGCGGCGCAATGCGGCGGGGCTGGGTTTCGATGACCACGTCGGCTTCCGGCAGCCTGCGCTGGATGCGTTCGGCAACCTCCTGGCGCACGATGCCGGCCCGCTCGAGGGTCGACGCCGGCTCCAGGCCCAACTGCAGGTCGACGAAGTAGCGGCTTCCCATGCGGCGCAGGCGCACGCGCTCGACCTGGGTTACGCCCTCGACGCCGGCGAGTGCGCCTTGCAGGTCGCGCGCCAGTTCAGGCGAGGCTTCGTCCAACAGCACCCCGGCCGTGCGCCAGCCCAGCCGCAGTGCCAGTCCGACCATGGCCAGAGCTACAACGCAGGCGGCCGCGGCATCGGCGTGACGCAGCCAGCCAATGCCCCAGTGCTGCCCAGCCAACACCGCCGCCAGCCCGACCAGCACCGCCGTGCTGGTTGCCAAATCACTGGAAAAGTTCAGCGCATCAGCCGCCAGCGCGTCGCTCCGATACTCAATTGCGGCCCGGCGCAGGGTGCTCGCCCGCCAGCCATCGACCGCCATGGAGACCAGCATGACCGCAAAAGCCCAAACATCCAGTACCACTTGGCCTCCGCCGGACGTCCAACTATGTATGGCCGCCCCGCCGATCGCCAGCGCCGTCACTACCAGCAGCCCGGCCTCCAGGAAGGCCGAGAAGCTCTCAAACTTGCCGTGGCCGAAGGGATGGTTCGCGTCGGCCGGGCGGGCGGAGATGCGCAGCGAAATCCAGGTCAGTACCGTGGCTAATAGGTCAAGCGCCGAATGCGCCGCTTCGGCCAAAATGCCCAGGCTTCCGGTATGCAAGCCCACCACCAGCTTGAACAGCAACATGCCTACTGCCGCCGCCAGCGACAGCAGCGCAATCCGTTGTTTGGATTGGGCGGCAGTTACCGGCATAGGCGAGGCAAGTTTTTGCTACTTCTATTCATGGCACGGGAGTGGTAATGTCTGTTATTAAGGATAGATTGATTGTGCCTAGGCTCAGCCCTCAAAGAGGTGGCCGTAAACTCGGCCCGTTCATCACTCTGGCGTTTGCCCTGGTCTTGGTTCCCTTACTGGCCGCTCAGGGCGCCAAGCCCCCGCAGCAGCCGGTGCATATCACGCCGGGCAGTGTTCCGGCGGTCCCCGGCGGAGTGACGCCGGCACCCGCACCCAGTTCGGCAACCCCGGCCAACGGCACGGCAAATCCCGCCACCCCGGCGGCCAAGCCATCCACCCCGGCTAATCCCCAGGTTCCGGAAATTACCAGCAACGTCAGTCTGGTGCTGGTGCCGGTGGTGATTACCGACCCGCTCAACCGCATGGTCACCGGTCTGGAACGGGAATTTTTCTCGATCACCGAGAACAATGTTCCGCAGAAGATTAAAACCTTCTCCAGCGAGGACGCACCTATCTCTGTGGGCGTCGTGTTTGATTCCAGCGGCAGCATGTCCGATAAAATCGAAAAATCGCGCCAGGCGCTGCTGCAATTTTTCAAGACCGCCAACCCGCAGGATGAGTTCTTCCTGGTCGATTTCGCCGACCAGCCCCGCATGCTGTGCAGCTTCACCAGCAATATCGATCAGGTGGAAGACAGCGTTACTTTCCTGCAACCGCAAGGCCGCACCGCGCTGCTCGACGCCATTTACCTGGCGCTCGATCAAATGCGCCACGCCCAATATGCGCGCAAGGCGCTTCTGATCATTTCCGACGGAGGCGATAATCACAGCCGTTATAGTGAGCGCGATGTGGAGCGTGTGGTACGCGAGGCCGATGTGCAGATCTACGGTATCGGGCTCTACTCCTCGAGTTCCAACCGCGCCACGCCGGAGGAGCAAAACGGCCCGGCGCTCATGGACAAGATTACCGAGTCCACCGGCGGCAAGACCTTCGAGATTCATGACATGGATGAGTTGGCCGACACCGCCACCAAAATTGGGATCGAACTGCGCAATCAATACGTCCTCGGTTACAGCCCTACTGACAAAACGCCTGACGGAAAATGGCGCAAAATCCAAGTCAAACTTCATCCACCCGCCGGCCTGCCGCCGCTCACGGTCGCGGCTCGTACCGGCTACTACGGTCCGCACCGGTGAAATACACTTCCCTTCTCCCACTGGTTTTGGCCGCTGCCGTGGGCGCCGTTGCCCAGCGCACACCGCTGCCCAGCCACCAGGCGCCGTTTACCTTCCACGCCAACGTGGGCGAGGTCCTGGTGCACGCGACTATCCTCAATCAGCAGCACGTCTCGGTCCAGGGTCTGCCCCAATCGGACTTTACCGTTTTCGAAAACGGCGTGCCCCAGCACATCGGTTACTTCGCCCGTGAGGATGCTCCGGTTTCCGTCGGTATCATTGTCGACAATAGCGGCAGCATGCGCGAGGCGCGACCCGAGGTGAACCAGGCCGCCTTGAACTTCGTGCGCGCCAGCAATCCGGGGGATGAAGTTTTTATCGTTAACTTCAACGAAGAGTATTACCTCGACGCCGAGTTCACCAATCAAATCCCGAAACTACAGCAGGGTCTCGAACAGATCGAATCCCGCGGTGGGACCGCGCTCTACGACGCCGTGATTGCCTCGCTCGACTACATGAACCAAAACGCCAAGAACGATAAACGAGTGCTGCTCGTGATCAGCGATGGTGACGACGACGCCAGCCGGTACACGCTCGAGCAAACCGTGCGCCTGGTGCAGGCTGAAAATCCGCCCCTCATTTACTGCATCGGCCTGACCGATCCCGACGACAACCACAGCATGCGCAAGAGCGACGAGCGCAATATGAAGGCTCTCGCGGATGTCACGGGCGGCGTTGCGTTCTTCCCCAAGAACCTGAGCCAGGTTGACGCCATCACCCGCCAGGTGGCGCAGGACATCCGCTCGCAGTACACCCTCTCATACCATTCCAATCAATCCGGCGCCGGCTACCGCGCCATTCGGGTCGAGGTCAATGACCCCAAGGAAAAACATCTCACCGTTCGCACCCGCAATGGGTACTACCGCCAATCCGCCGCGGCCGGCAGCGATCAACCCTAAACTGCGATAATAGAAGGCATGGGCGCCGTCTATTTCGACAATAATGCCAGCACGCCGGTGCTGGCCGAAGTGTGCGACGCCATCGGGCCGGCGTTGCGGGGCGAACTCGGGAATGCCAGTTCCATCCACCAGCGCGGACAGGCAGCCAAGGCAGCGCTCGAACGGGCGCGCACGCAAGTTGCGGATCTCATTGCCGCCGACCCGGCTGAGATCGTTTTCACCAGCGGCGGCACCGAGAGTGACAACCTGGCCATCTTTGGCGCTGTGGGTCAAGCCCCGCCGGCGCATGTGGTGACCACGCGCATTGAGCACCATGCCGTCTTAAACGCATGTGAGGAGTTGCAGCGGCGTGGGCACGAGGTGACCTATGTTGGTGTGGACCGGCAGGGGCGGGTTTCCGTCGATGCCATCGCCGCCGCGCTGCGTCCGGAGACGGCGCTGATCTCCGTCATGTCTGCCAACAACGAGACCGGAGTTGAACAACCCGTTGCGGATGTGGCCCTCATGGCCCGGCAGGCAAAGGTCTTGTTTCACGTGGATGCGATCCAAAGCGCCGGCAAGGTGCCGATCGATGTCGGCCGCATTGGTTGCGATTTGCTCAGCCTGAGCGGTCATAAGTTCCATGCTCCGGCCGGCGTCGGCGCGCTCTATGTTCGCCGCGGCGTGCGGCTGCACGCCCAGATTTTTGGCGGCCGCCATGAACGCGAACGGCGAGCGGGATCGGAAAACCTGCCCGGCATCATCGGTATGGGTGCGGCCGCGGCCCTCGCCCGCGGCTATGACTCAACCCGTGTCACCGCGCTGCGCGACCGTTTGGAAGCGGGTGTGCTGAGCGCTGTTCCCGATTGTGGCGTTGTGGGCGAAGGGGCGCCGAGGGTGGGAAACACTGCCAACATCTGGTTTGACGGAATCGAAGGCGAGGCCTTGGTGATTGCGCTCGATCTGCGCGGCTTCTGCGTCTCGACCGGCGCCGCCTGCAGTTCGGGGGTGATTGAGCCCTCGCATGTGCTCCTCGCCATGGGATACTCCAAGGCCCGTGCGCGTGGATGCGTGCGCTTTAGCTTGGGTCGGCGAAACACGGCAGAAGAAGTTGATGCGCTCCTCGCCATCGTGCCCGAGTTGGTGGCCAAACAGCGCCGCCTCGCCCCGCGCAAGATCGCGCGAACAGCATGACGACGCCGACCTCCACGGCGGCCCCGCCGATAGCCGTTGCCATGTCTGGCGGAGTTGACAGCTCCACCGTTGCGGCCATGTTGCACGCCGAAGGAGCGCCGATTGTGGGCCTCACCATGCAGCTTTGGGACCAGCGCCGGCTGGCGGGCGCGCCCGGCATGGCGCCGACCGGCAAGGGTCGCTGTTGTTCGACCAGCGACGTGTATGATGCGCGCGCGGTGGCGACACAATTGGGCATCGCATATTACGTGGTCAATTACGAGGATCGCTTCGAGCGCGACGTGGTGCGCAACTTCGTCGAACAGTACGCCGCCGGCCGCACACCCATCCCGTGCAGCCTCTGCAACACCGCGGTGAAGTTCGACCAGCTCCTGGTCACAGCCAGGCAAATCGGAGCCGAGCAGGTCGCCACCGGCCATTATGCGCGGGTGGGATTCAACCCCGCGAGTGGACGCTACGAACTGCGCCGCGCGGTGGATGAAGCCAAGGACCAGACGTTTTTCCTTTGGGGCTTGAACCAGGAGCAGCTAAGCCGCGCCCGGTTTCCCTTGGGCTCCCTCACCAAACCCGAGGTGCGTGCGCGCGCCGCCGCGCTCGGCCTTGCAACCGCGAATAAGCCTGATAGCAACGAGATTTGCTTTGTGCCTGGCAACGATTACGGCGCCTTTCTCGAGGCCTACGCCGCCGAGCAAGGCGCGCCGCTGGCCGACACTTCAGGTGAAGTGGTCTCCACTGATGGCACAGTGCTGGCCCGGCATGGTGGCGTGCACCGTTTCACCGTGGGCCAGCGCAAGGGCCTGGGTGTGGCGCGGGGCGAGCCGTTGTACGTTATCCAGCTTGATCCAGAACGCCGCCAGGTAGTGGTCGGAGATGACACGGCGCTTTACGCCCACGAACTCCGCGCCAGCCGCAGTCACTGGATCAGCGGCGAACCGCCTGGTGAGCCGGTGCGCGTCCAGGCCCGCATCCGCAACCGTCATACGCCTGCGCCTGCCTGGGCCGAGCCGCTCCCCGGCAATGAGTTGCGGGTGCGCTTCGACGAACCGCAGCGCGCCATTACTCCCGGTCAGACTGTGGTCTTATACCAGGAAGACCTGGTGCTGGGCGGCGCCTGGATCGACAGCCGCACTACCTGATGCCAGGGTGGAAAATCCACCCGCATGTGGGATGGCGCCACGGCTCGAACTTGTTTAGGCTTGCCGTATGCGCAGGTTGTTGCTGTTAGTTGCGGTGGTGTTCGGCCTCTGGGGAACGGCGGCCGGACAGTCGAAAGTGCGGCCCAAGCATCAATCGAGCCGCCCTCATCACGCGACCCATCCGCCGGTGCAACAGCGCCATCGGCGAGGCACTCTCCATCCACGCTCAGTGCGCGGACCGCGGCACAGCTAGCTCCTGCTCCAGAAGTTGAGGCAGCACGCGTACCCGCATCCGCCGTGAAAATGCCAGGCTCCAAACGATGGTGCCAACGGTAAGCACGCCCAAGACCAGGGGCGAGATGACCAGGACCCACGCGGCCGATAACGAGTAAATCAACCCCACGCGGATGCCAAGTTCGCCGCTAAAAACGATGCCCCACACCGCCGTCACACGGCGATTGGCCCGGCGCACCTCCGGTATTCCCCAACTCCGATCGAAGCGGGCGCGCTTAACCTCATCTCCCCCCGACATGAAATGACGCCCGAAGTAAAACATCAGAGGGCGGGGCATCAGGAGCGACATAAAGCAGGCGGCGCCGAACGCGCCAGTGAAAAGCGATTCCCGCAGCAGCAGGATTTGCGGACTGCCTCCGAGCCCGATCGCCGCCGCGTCCACGGCAATGCCCAGCATGACCAGAATGGCGATCGGATCAACCCGCCGCTCGCGCGCCAGGCCGACCACGCTCTCGGCCACCGGAAACGCCGTCGCAAATAGCAACGCCGTCAACTCGCTGGTCGAAATCCAGGTTTTCGAAAATTGATACAGCAACACCGGGATGACGGTGTTGAGGCCGATGCTCCAGGCGAGGCCGCGCAGCAGTTGGCGTTGGTCATCCACAATTCACTATATCGTGGCGAACTGATGTTAGACTGAGGCGCAGTCAAGAGCCTTTAGGAGCCACGATGCCCATTGAAGCCACTGTTTTCTGCAGCCAGTGCGGCCAGGCGCACGCACCCTCTGAAGTGGTCATGCTCGCGGGCGCTCCCGTCTGCGCCAACTGCAAAGCCACCTACGTTCGCAAGCTCCAGGAAGCGGCGCCGCAGCCACTCCGCCTGGTGTACAGAGGCTTCTGGATTCGCCTCCTGGCCAAGATCCTCGACGGCATCTTACTCGACTTCGTGATTCTCCCGTTGTCTTTCCTGTTTGCCATTCCGGCCGTGCGCTCGATCGTCGCCAATCAGGGCAAGCCGCCCGATCCACGCATGGTAGTCCAAATTCTCGGCGCGTACGCCATTGCTGCCTTGTCCTCGATTGTCTTGGTCACCGCCTACAACACCTGGATGATCGGCCGTTTCGGTACAACCATGGGCAAGATGGCGATCAACGCCAAGGTCGTGACGCCGTCGGGCGGCCCGGTCAGCTACAAGCGTGCGTTCATCCGCAGCTTGATGGAGTTGGTCAATGCATTCACGCTGGAAATCGGCTACCTCATCGCCGCCTTCGATGACCAGAAACGGGGCCTGCATGATCGTGTGGCCGGAACCGTGGTCGTCGCCAAGTCGTGAGTGAACCCAGGGTAGGAAACGCCGCGATTTTCTGCGGGTTGTGCGGCGAAGCCCATCCCTCGGCCGAAGTCATCGCGCTGGCTGGCGCGATGGTTTGCGCCAACTGCAAGCCCAGCTTCATCCGCAAATTGCAGGAAGCGGCCCCGAGCTCCGATGAATTTACCTATAAGGGTCTTTGGTTCCGCTGGCTGGCCAAAGTTCTTGACGTCGCGTTTATTTACGTGATGTTTCTCATAGTTGCTGTGGTTCTTGCGCTGATTCTTCCCCACGTCGCCAGACCGACGCGCAATTGGAACCCGGTCGCATCCAATTTCTTCGGCGCGGCCATCTTGGTCTTCTATATAGCGATCGTTGTTGGATACAATACATGGATGATCGGCCGCTTCGGCACGACCCTGGGCAAGCTGGCGATCAAACGAGCCTTCGCACGCAGCTTAATGGAGTTGGTCAATCTTTTCACCCTCCACATTGGCTCTCTAATGGCCGCCTTCGATAAGCACAAGCGCGGTTTACATGATCGTGTGGCTGGAACTGTGGTGGTCGCCAAATCGTGAGTGAAAGCCGAGCCTGTCCGCTTTGCCAACATCTGATGCTGTCCGCCTCGGAGCGCAGCCAGCGGGCGGCTTGTTGCGGCGTTGAAATAATGGCGCTCTGGCGCGATCCTCGCGCCGCTGCGCCGTCTCCGGTTCCAGCGCCGGCGATGGGCGGCAATGCAACTTGCTTTTCCCATCCCGACAATGCCGCGGTCGGGCCGTGTTCCTCCTGCGGACGTTTCATGTGCAGCCTGTGCGACATCGCACTCGATGGCGGACACTGCTGCCCCACATGTTTCGATCTGCCCCAGGCGCGGCGATCGTCGAGCTTGCGCCAGAAGGATGTGCTTTACGATTCCATGGCCCTGGCAACGGGCTGGCTTTGGATCATTTTTTACCCTAGCTTTATCCTGGCTCTGCCGGCTGTGATGTATTGGACAATCGCCAAGTGGCGCGCACCCGCCCATTACTTAATTCCGCGGCGCCGCTGGCGCTATGTCGCCGCTTTGGCGGGAATTTTCTCCATTCCGCTGCTAATCGTCGCCATCTTCATAACGCCCGCGAGGTTGCGATGAACCAGCGATTGCGCGTGAGCCATGTCCGTCGTTGGCGCGGACCGGTGGACTGGTATCTCGAATCGGATCACGTGCTCGCTGCCGACCAGCGCGGCTTCGAGCGGCATTACCGCCGCTTTTACTATGAAGATATTCGTAGCGTAACGGTGTGGCCGACCGGCGCTCTGGCTGCGCACCTGCTCCTCGAGGTCCTGGCGACGTTTCTAGTGGCAACTCTCGCTTGGTTGCAGCACTCCCTGCGGGTGGTGGACATCGCCGTGGCGCTGGGCGTGGCGGCGATGGTAACGGAAATGGCGCTCGGGCAGCGCACCATGGCCTGCATCGAAACTGTCCACAGCACGTTCCAAGCCCCGTTGGCGAACCGTTGGCGCGGCGCCGAGCGCGTGCTGGCGCAAATCGAAGCCCGCCTGCCTGAGCGAGCGCCCGCCCAATGAACGCCCGCTGCGCCTTCCACCCCGCCCGCGAAGCCTCGGCGCTATGCATCGCCTGTGGGCATACTTACTGCCGTGAGTGCGTCACCGAGAGCGCCGGCCGCGTGTACTGTCTGCGATGCCTGACCAGCTTGGCCGCCGCCAGCACACATGGCGCCCGGGGTCTGGCGGCGCGCGCCGCCCACAGCCTGCTCGGCGCCGCCGGAGTCGCCGTGCTGTTTGCCGTCTTTTTCCTTCTGCTGCGCTACGTCGCCGCGATACCGGCTGAATATCTACTGAGGAGCGGTCATGGCGGCTAGCGCGCTCGATCTCATGTGCGACGCCGCCGAGCTCTACCGGCAAAGCTTCCGGCGGACGATGTGGCGCTATTACGCCGCCAGTGCCCCATTCGCCGTGGCCCTATTATTCAGCTTGAGGCGCGCATCCTCGACACGACTGCCCGATGTTGCTCCCCTCGCGCTCATCCTGGCGCTGCTGTACGCAGTTCGTATCGTAGGTGTCGGTACCTATGGGCGCGCGCTACTGCGGCACCTCGGAGGCACAATCGAACTGGCGTCCCCTGCGGATGAAATCTGGATGCATGCCGCGCTGCTCGCGCTGTGGCTTGTCACGTTACCGTTGATTCTCGGCACAGGCACTTTTTTTATTGCCGCGCAGTATGCATCGTTAAATCCGCGCAGCGGCTTGCGCGCGGCCTTGCGCGGCGCGGCGCGAAGTTGGACGCGCCAGTGGGCCCTGCTGCTGCTGATGCTCGTAATGGGCACGCTGGTCTTCATCAACATAGCTCTGACCGCCATTGTTTTGCCCGGACTGCTGCATGCATTGTTCGGCATTGGCGGCGCGACCGGCCTGGAGGGAATCTCTTCAATTCTGCTGAGCAGTGGAATGTTCTGGATCGCCTGCCTGGTAGCCACGTTCCTGGCGCTAGACCCGCTGGTGAAATGCGCCCTGGTCATCGCCTACCACCGCACCGAGGCGGAATACACCGGGGCTGACCTGCTGGCCCGCATTGCCAAACTGCGGGCGCGGCCAATCGGGCGCGCCACGGCGGCGCTTGCTCTGGCCATGGCGGTGCTCGCCTTGGCGCCGAGGGCGCTTTCAGCCCAAAACACCCAAACCTTGCGCCCCCAGGCAATGCGGCAGGCAATTGCCACCGAACTGCGACAGCCTGTCTACGCGTGGCACGCCGCTGCGGACGCCGCGCCGCACAATGTGCTCGATCGAATCATCGCCGCCATCATGCGCCCACTCACCGCCGCCCTGCGTTGGGTGGTTCACATTGTGAGCCAAGCCGTGCGCTGGATCATACGCTGGCTCACCGGGCAGCCGAGCGGGCCTCAGACGCATGGCCCAACCGGCCGCTCCTGGCTGCACGCGGGCTGGCTGCTGGCGGTTGTGTGTCTTCTGGCGGCGGCGGCGCTCGCCACGCTGCGTCGGCGCGGCGGCGAGGCGGCGCCTGACCCAACCACCACTCTGCCGCCGCTTCCGCGCGACTTGAACGATGCCAACCCCGGCGATCGCGACGAGAATTCCTGGTTCGCTCTCGCCGACCGTTTGCGCGACGAAGGCGACTTCCGTCTGGCGTTGCGCGCCGCCTTCCTCGGTTGCCTCTCCGGTCTGGCCCAACGCCGGCTGCTCAGCCTCCGTCGCGACCGGACCAACCGCGAGTACTATCTCGAATTCATGCAGCGCGCGGCGCTAACCGGCGTGGCCCCCGAACGCACCGCCGAGTTCCGCGATACCATTCGTGCCTTCGATGAAGTTTGGTACGGCGGCCGGCCGCTTAACGGCGCCGATGCGGCGCGCCTGTTGGGCGATCAGCGCCGGTGGCTCGAACATGTTTAGTCGTGGCGGCAGACTCGGGTTTCTGGTGTTGACCCTTGCCGGCCTTATGGCCGGCGGGTATTTCCTGCTTTTTAGCGGCACCGCGCTCCAGACCGCTTTGCCCGCTTCCTCCAGCTTGTTGACGGGTCCGCGCGGCACCAGTGTTCTCTTCGGCGCCTATGCCCGCGCCGGGCTCAACGTCGTGCACGGATTCGAGCCCGATAGTTTGCCGGCCATGCCGCCGACCCAAACGGTGGCATTCGTGCTCGCGCCTTCAGGCTGGGCCAACCACCTCGCCGACCAGCTTTACACCTTTGCCCTACGAGGCGGTCGGGTCGTACTGGCCGCGCCGCCTCTGCCGCCGCCGCCCATTCCAGGTGCTGCACCGGATCCCGAACCACGCTTGGATTCGAAATTGGGTGCGCACCTGATCGTCGAGCAAGCTTCAGCGTCGAATTTGCCGGCCGCGGTTGGCACATTCCCGCTGGCCACGCCGCTCGTCTCCCTCAAACTCTCGCCCGGATGGGAACCGCTGGTCGCATCCGGAGGGCGCGTCTATATGGCCCGCCGCCGCGTCGGCGCCGGCGAACTGATTCTCGCCAGCGAGGCCACTTTCCTAAGTAATGAAGCCCTGGCGCAATCCCCCGACACCCAGCGCTTGGCCACCCTGGCTAATGGACGTTCGGTGGTCTGGGTGGATGAAAGCCTGCACGGTCTGGCGCCGGTGCGGGGCGTTCAGTGGCTGTTGCATCGCTATCATCTCGAGCCCGGGCTCGTCGCACTGCTCGCCACCCTGGCGCTGCTCGCCTGGAGCGTGTTCGGAACGTTGGAGCGGCCGCCCGATCCCAACCCCGACCCGGAGCAACCGATGGAATTGCCCGATACTGCATTTACTGGCTATCTACGTCTTCTGCGCCGCGCCATACCGCCTGAACAGTTGACCGCAACCTACGAAAAACAAACCCATGCACAACGACAACCTTATTGACGAAGCCGCCTCTGATCGCCCTGCCATCCTCGACCCTATTTTTGGCGAGCTCGCGACGCTGCGCGCTGCCATGGCCCAGGTCATCTTGGGCCAGCGCGCGGCAATAGATCTGGCGCTGGTCACCCTGCTGAGCGGCGGCCACGCCCTGCTCGAGGGCGTTCCCGGCGTGGGCAAGACTCTGCTGGTAAAAACCCTGGCGCGCTGCGTGTCTGGCGATTTCCAGCGGGTGCAGTTCACCCCCGACCTGATGCCGGCCGACATCACCGGCACCAACGTCTTCGACCTTCGCAGCCAGGAGTTCCGGCTCGTCCGCGGACCTCTATTCACGCACTTCCTGCTGGCCGACGAAATCAACCGTGCCCCCGCCAAGACGCAGTCGGCGTTGCTCGAGGCCATGCAGGAGCGGCAGGTAACGATTGACCGCGTTACCCACCCGCTTCCGGTGACGTTCGCCGTGTTCGCCACCCAAAACCCGATCGAGCACCAAGGCACATACCCGCTGCCTGAGGCCCAGCAGGATCGCTTTCTCTTCAAGATCAAAATCGATTACCCGTCCGCCGGCGAAGAGCGCGATCTGGCGCTGAGCCTGGTGCGAGGCGACCCGCCGGAGGCGCGCTTGGTGCAGGCGATTGCGCAGCCAGTCATCACGCCCGAGCGCCTGCTGGCTCTCCGCCGTGGCCTCGAAAGCGTCGAAGTACAGGCGGCCACCGCCGAATACGCGGTCGCGATTGTTCGCGAAACCCGCACTCATCCGGCGGTGCAAGTGGGTGCCGGGCCGCGCGCCACCCAGGCGTTCATCCTGGGCAGCCGGGTGCTGGCCGCAATCGAAGGCCGCGCATTCGTAATCCCCGAGGATATCAAGGCGCTGGCGCTGCCCGTGCTCGAGCACCGCTGCCTCCTGCGGCCCGAGTTCGAACTCGAGCGAATCAGCGCCGCCGAGATCATCCAAGCCGTGGTGGCGAAGGTTGAGGTGCCGCGCTGAAATTATTGGTCCCCGCGCCGCGACTGGTCTGGGCCGCGCTGCTGCTGGCTGGGCTCGCCTGTGCCGCTCCGCTGAGCCGCGTCGCCGCGCCTCTGGCACTGGCGCTCGCCCTGGTTCTCGCCGTCGCCACTGGTTTCGATCTGCGATGGCTGCACCGGAATGCGCCGGCGCCCGAGGCGTTGGTGGCCACCAGCGCGGGCATCGCGGTGGATAAGGTTCGCTTGACAGCTGGGCGCGCCGCGCCCCTCCATCTTGCGATTCAGTGGCGCCGGCCGCTGCATCCGCGCCTGGCGCTGATGGCCGCGAGTGAGGGCTTCGCCGAGGCGGTGCGTCTCCCCTTCGGCAGCCGCGCGGTCGCGGTCGCCGCCGACCGGGTATTATGGACGGGCGAAATCGAAGGGCGTCGGCGCGGCGATTTCCACGGCCTGCGCTGCGGCTTTGAGCAGCTATCCAGATGGCGGTTCTGGCGCCTGCGCCGCTGGCGCGACGTCGAGTGCAACTTCATCGTCTACCCCGATCTCGCACCCGGGCGCCGCGAGCTCATGCGCAGCCCCATCTATCGCGCCCTGGCCGCCTCTACGCAACTGCCCCTGACCGGCCAGGGACGCGAGTTTGAGCGCCTGCGCGAGTACCAGGGCGGCGATAATTATGCGGACTTGAGTTGGAAGGCCACCGCCCGCCGCGCCTTTCCCGTGACCCGGCTCTTCCAGTGGGAGCAGAAACAGGAAATCTATTTCGTCGTCGACCATTCCCGCCTCAGCCGCGCCGCGGGTCTCAACGGACGCTTCCAACTCGAGCGTCTGGTCGAGGCGGCGATGATCGGCGCCAGCGCGGCCGCCGATATCGGCGATCAATTCGGATTGATCAGTTTTGCCGGCGATGTAACCGGTTGGCTGGCTGCATCCTCGGGCCGGGCTCATTACGCCGCCTTCCGCGACCACGTCATGCGGCTCGACGCCAGCCGGGAAACTCCCGCCTACGATCGCTTATTCGCCCGCATCCGTTCCCGCCTGCGCCGCCGCTGCTACCTGCTCGTCCTCGGGAACCTGACCGAGCGCGGCACGGTGGAACAGTTTGCGCCCGCCGCGCGCCTGGTCAGCCGCACTCATCTGATACTGGCCAACAGCCTGCTGCCCACGCCGGCGAAGTTACTCCGCCCCGATGCGCCCGTCCCTGGCCCGGAGGAAGCGTATCTCCAACTCGCCGGTGACTTCGAGTACCGGCGCATCGCCCGCCTCGCGTCGCAATTGGCCCTTAACGGCGTTCAGTTTCGCGCCGTTCCCGAAGCCAGCTTCATCTCCGCCGCCGTGGAAGGTTATCTCGCTGGCAAGCAGGCGCAGCGCTTATGATTTTCGATCTCGAGCGCTTTACCTCCGCAGGCAAGCCGCGTTGGGAGGCGCTCGCCCACCTGCTCGATCAGCTCGAATCGGCCGAACATGAGCGCCTCACGCTGCCGGAAGCCGAAGCCCTCGAGGACCTCTACCATCGCTGCGCCGCCGACCTCAACCGGCTGCAGCACGGTGCGGTCGCCGGGCCCCTTCATGCTTACTTGTCGCAGCTCGTGACCCGCGCGTACGGGCAAATCTATTCCGCCGGGGGAGGAACCTGGCCCGCGCACTTCGCCCCCTCCGCGTGGCTTAGCCCACTCCAGGAATTTTTTGGAGCGCTCCCCCGCGTGTTCCGCCGCAACCTCCGCCTGTTCTGGCTGGCGTTGGCGATAACCCTCGCCGGATGCTTACTGGGCGCCCTGGCCATTACCTTTGATCCTGCCGCAACCGATGTTCTTCTGCCGGCGGAGTACTTGCGCAACCCCGCCCAGCGCGTGCAACAGGATCTCGGCGGCGACGGCCGTCACACACCTACTCCATCGCAGGAGACCGCCTTCTCCGCGCAATTAATCACTCACAATATTCAGGTCTCGCTACTCACCATGGCCCTGGGCGTGACCTTCGGCGTGGGCACCGGCCTGCTCCTGTTTTTCAACGGCCTGCTGCTCGGCGCGGTGGCGGCGCGCTATTGCCAGCAAGGGTTCGCCTGGTTCGTCGCCGGATGGCTGCTGCCGCACGGGGCGTTTGAAATACCTTCGGTGCTCATCGCCGGCCAGGCGGGTTTTCTGCTCGCCCGCATGTTGCTGCGCGGGGCGGCGCGGCCTGAGTTGCGCCAGCAGGCCTTGCGACAAATGTTGACCTTGTTCGGAGGGTTGAGCTGCCTGCTGGTTTGGGCGGGCTTGATGGAGGCGTTTTTCTCCCAGCATCATGCCGCCGGCATCGGCTATGTGGTGCAGGTGGTCGTGGGCCTGGCGGAGCTTCTGCTGCTGTTCGGCTACCTCGGCTGGGCCGGCCGCGGGACGGCGCCGGCAATGGAGACGCCGGCATGAAATGGGTAACCCCCGAGGGCTTCGCCTTTCAGATTCCGCTGGCTCGCGTGCCGCTGCGTTGTCTCGCCTGGCTGGTGGATGCCGTGGTGATCGGCACCGCGTTGCAGACCATTTCCACGATTCTGCGCCCCTTCGAGCACTGGCTGCCGGGCCTGGCCTCGGCTGCCGGAGCCGGCGCCGCCTTCCTGCTGTTGCTGCTCTACGCCGCGGGCTTGGAATGGTTTTGGGGCGGACAAACCGTCGGCAAACGCGTTTTCGGGTTACGCGTCATGGATATGTATGGACGGCCTCTCACCGGTGTCCAGGTACTGTCCCGCAACCTGCTGCGCGTCGTCGATGCCCTGCCCCTCGCCTATCTTGTCGGCGGCATTAGTTGCCTGGCGACCCGCCATGCGCAGCGGCTCGGCGACTTGGTCGCGGGAACGGTCGTCGCCTCTCGTGATGATGCGGCCGTACCCAACCTCACCGCCTGGACCGCCGGGAAGTACAACTCCTTTCGCGAGTATCCGCTGCTCGCGCTGCGTGTGCGCGAAAGCGCCACGCCGGCCGAGGCCGGGCTCGTGCTTGAGGCCTTGGCCCGCCGCGAGCAGCTAGCCCCAGGCGTCCGCGAGCGCGCCTACGCGGAAATCGTCGACTATTTCCAGGCGCGTGTTCCCTTCCCCGCCGCCGCCACCGACCCCCTCAGCGCCGAGCAGTATCTGCGTAATCTCGCCGATTTGATCTTTCTCACCCCGCGCGCGTAAGGCTGGCGCGCCGCACCAGTAGCACCGTTTGGTCGTCGCCCTGGGTTCCGAAACCGCGGACAGCCGCGATAATGGCGCCCGCTGCTGTGGCGAGCGGCTGCGTCGCGACCTGGCACAGCAATTCTGCGAGTCGCCCCTGGCCGAACTCTTCCTGGCTGGCGTTGCACGTCTCGGTGATCCCGTCGGTGTAGAGCAGTACGACGTCTTCCGGCTCCCAAGCTATCGCCTCACTATGAAAACCAGCATTGGCGAACATGCCCAGCGGAAAGTTCTCCACCTCAATCGCGGTCGCGGTCCGGGTGGCCGAGTGGTAATGCAACAGCGGCGGATGTCCCGCCAGGAAAATCCGGAGTTTATCGCCCGCCGGCCGCACGCCGGCAAAGGTCACGTACTTCTCCGGCGGCATGATTTCGTACAAGGTGCGATTGAGCGCCGCGAGCCATCCTTCGCCGTCCGACTTCTTGTCAGTCCCGCCATCGAACCGATAGGCTCGGGCAGCGCTCTTGACTACCCCCATCAGCACCCCGGCGGCGACTCCATGCCCGCTCACATCGGCGATGTAGGCCGCCCAATCGTCGTCGGCAATCAAATCCAGCAGGTCGCCTCCAACCTTGCCGCTGGCCTGCGACTGGCCGCCAAATTCATAATTATCCAGCTTCGCGTTCACTGCCGGAGCCAGGACTCGATGGATATCCTCGGCCAAATCAATCTCGGTTTGCAGCCGGAAATAGCGCCGTCCTTCTTGTGAGATGAAGGCAAGAATCAACGTGTATCCCAGGACGATTCCAACCGTGGCTCCCATGGCGGCAAAATCCATCCCGCGCGCGCGCGTGGCGCTGTGCAGCCAACGGTGCTGCGCCAAGGGCAAGCCCAATAATTCCACAAGGATTATGGCCACCAGCGCGGCGATGTAGCCGCGCGTGCCGAGAAAGGCGCAAACCGCTGCCGTCAACCCGCTGATCAACCCGTTGGCGATGGTTGAGGCCGGGCCATTGCCGGTGCCGACGCTGCCGATCATGCCGATGCTGGCAAACAAGAAAAAAACGCTGAAGAAGAACAGGAGCGAGGAACGCGGCGAAATCTGGAGCCAAAATTGCCGGCTTCGCGTTTGCCGTTCTCTCCAAGTCATGTCAGTGAGGATACACTATGGATTCATGCTGACCATCTGGCAAGCGGTTATTCTGGGCATTGTGCAGGGCATCACGGAGTTTTTCCCGGTTAGCAGCACTGCCCACCTGGTTCTCGCCCCCTGGCTGCTGCACTTCCCCGACCCCGGCGAAACCTTCGACGTTGCCCTCCATGCCGGCACGCTGCTGGCCATTCTCGGCTTCTTTTTCATGACCTGGGTGCGCATCATCGGCGCCGCGTTCGGAGCGCGGGTTGACATCCACACTGGGCGCCCAATCGCCGGGCGCGATCTCGCAACCCAGCGCCGCTTGTTGTGGTACCTGGTCATAGCTACCATCCCCGGAGCGGTGATTGGCTACTTGTTCGACAAACAGATCGAATCCACCTGGCGCAATCCCTTGATCATCGCCGCCAGCCTCATCATCGTGGCATTGATCATGGCCTGGGCCGATCGGGCGCCGGCGCAAAACAAGGACTTTGAAAACACCTCGGCCGGCGAAGCCTGGTGGATCGGCTGCGCCCAGGCGGTGGCCGTGATACCCGGCGTCTCGCGCTCGGGCGCCACCATCACCGCCGGACTCTTCAGCGGGTTAACCCGCGAAGCCGCCACCCGGTTCTCCTTTCTAATGGCGACGCCGATCATACTCGGCGCTGTTGTCTTCAAGGCGCGCGCCGTTCACAAATTGGGCGGTATCCCCGCGCCGATGCACGCGCCCTTTGTGGCCGGGGTGGTCACTTCGGCGCTGGTTGGAGTGGCATCGATTGCTCTGTTTATCCAATTCTTAAAATCGCGCTCGTTCACCCTTTTCGTCTGGTATCGCATTGCGCTCGGTATCGTAATCATCGGCCTGTTCCTCGCCGGCTTCCGGTCCTACTAGCGTTCGGACGCTGACGGCGGTTCCACCAGCGCCTCGATCTGATAGCTGTTGCCGTCGGCATCGGAAAACTTGGATAGCAGTGACCGTTGGCCAACCCTGAGAAGTGTGTTGGCTGACGTGCTGGCCCGTCGAATGACCGGCTGCAAGGGCGTCGAACTGGGCGCCAGGGCCGACATGCTGGCATTCATGATCAGCGCCACTTCTCCCTCGGGGACCGGGGTGCGCGTGGCATTGTTACCGATGCTGCAGTCCAATTCAAAGCCGATATTTTCGTAGTCGATCTTGTCGGTGCCGGCGCGGATCGGTACCCGCTCGCCAACCTCCATGCGATTGCCGCCTGCGTTATCGCGCACCATCAGCGTGTAGGTGCGTGATTCCGCCGGCTTGCCGTTTTGCACCTGGGAGAGAAAAAACTGTACCCGGTAGGAGGTGGGTTGCTGCGCCTGCGTCATCGGCGCAAGCGTCAGCAGGGCGGCGGCGGGAAACAGCAATAGCTTTGCCTTCATTGATTTTTTCCTTTCGGGTGCCGGGCGGCGGGTTTGGACTTTGAATGAGGCTGGTCGGCATCGTCCATGCCAATGGCGGCCAGGGCGGAAGGATCTTTCTCCATCAACTGAATCAACTGCTTTTCGCGATCGGTGAGCGGCGGCGCGCTTGCTGCCGGCAAGGCCACAATTGCCGCCCGCTCTTGCGCCAGCTTGGCGCGGGCGCGCAACAGCTCCCTGCGTTCCACATACCAGCTTGCGCCCAGCAGCACAACCAGCAGGGCCGCGATGGCCGCCCAGGCGGGCGCCGCCAAGCCCCAGAATCGCCGCGCCGGTAACGGCGCGCGCCCCCGCCGCAGCCAGCGTTCGACCGCGCCCTCCGGCGGTTCGACCGCGGCATAGCCGTCAAGAATCTGGTCCACCGCCTTATCGAGATCCATGCCGGCCCTCCCTTCCGGTTCCGAGGGCGGCTTCCAATTTCTCGCGCAGCAGGCGGCGTGCGCGCAGGCAGCGCGTCCGCACCGTCGCCTCGGGAATGCCCAGCACCAATCCGACTTCCCGCGCCGAGAGCTCCTCCACCGTCGACAGCACCAACGGCTGACGTAGCTTCGCCGGCAGGCACTGAATGTAATGCTCAGCCAGTCCGCGCAGCTCGCGGCCAACCGCCAGCTCGTCGGCGCCAAGGCCCGACGCACGCAATTCGGCGACGGAGTTGAGCTGATCCATCGAGATTACGCCCGCCCGCGGACGCCTCGCCTTGGCCACCCGCCACGCTATACGTGCCAGCCATGCGGCGGCGTCATCCACCTGGGCCAGGCGGTGACGGTATTTCCAGGCGCGCTGTAGCGTTTCCTGTACCGCGTCCTCGGCATCCTGATGATGGCGCAGGGCGGCAAACGCAATGCGGTACAGCAGGCGCGCATGCACCCAAACTGCCTGTTCCCATGCCGCCGATTCGCTCGTCGGCAGGCTTGTCACCGGGTTGATCACCACCGCTGCCATCGTCTCCTCTGCTAGTAAAGAGCGAGGCGGGCGGGGTTCGTTCATAAAAGATGCGGATTAATGGTGCGGCGTGGGAGCGGGCGGCGTCGGTTTCGCCGGACCGAAGAAGCTGTCACTAATGACCACGTGGGCCGCGGCGGCCAACTGGTCAATCTTGCTGTTAACCGCATCGCCGGCCAGTTGTTGCGCAATTTGCGGTTTGGCCTGGTCAAAAGGCATCGTGGTGCGCGATTCGACTTCGATGATGTGGTAGCCGAAACGGGTGTGCACCGGGTCGCTGACCTTGCCAATCGGCAGCGTGTTAACCGCCGTCTCGAACTCGGGTACGGTCTCGCCAGGAGAGATAGCGCCCAAATCGCCACCCTTGTCCTTGGAGCCGGGATCGTCGGAATTCGCTTTGGCCAGGGCGGCAAAGTCGCCGCCGTTCTTGATTTGAGCCTCGACCTGGTTAACTTTCGCCAACGCTTCAGCCTGAGTGCGCGGATTGGGGCCGCCCGGAGTCTCGGAATCGCCAATCAGGATGTGGCGGACTTTAGCCTGTGAAAACTCGGCCGTATGGGTGTCGTAGTACGTCTTAATAGCGGCGTCGGTGGGCGTGGTCTCAGCCTGCAGTTTATCCACTACGCTCTTGGCCAGGGCGTTGTCGCGCGCCAGCATCATTTGCGCTTTAAAGCTGGGATCCTGGTCGAGACCCTGGCGATGCGCTTCCTGAACCAGGGCTAGCATTTTGCCCAACTCGTCGGCGACGGCGCGCTTATTGGCATTCATCTCCGCCTGGTTTTGTGGCGGCGCCGCCTTGACCAGCGCGTCGAATTGGCTGGCGTGAATCGTCTCCGTGCCGACTGAAATGACCACGGGATCGCTTGCCGCGGCGGAGCTGGCCGCCGGCTTGGCAGCTGGCTTGGCGACCGGCTTCGCGGGGGTTTGGGCCATGAGCGTGGCGAAACCGACTGCGAGTACAAAACCCGCGCGGAGAAATGGATGAGAACTGCGCATCTTTCTATTGCATCACAAAATCGACCGTTTGCGTGGAATTTCGCGAGTGGAGGCCCGCTCCAGCCCGGACGGCGTGTTAAATTAACCCCGCATGAGCGTTGACGAGGAATGGATGGCGCAGGCCCTGACATTGGCGCGAGCGGCCGAATTGGCGGGCGAGGTCCCGGTTGGTGCGATCGTGATTTCAGAGGAAGCCGTCGCTGTCGGTCGCGGCTACAATCGCACCTTACTCGACGTTGACCCGACCGCCCACGCCGAGATCATCGCCTTGCGCGAAGCCGCATGGAAAATCGGCAACCACCGCCTCGTCGGGGCGACTGTTTATGTAACGATTGAGCCCTGTGTGATGTGCGTCGGTGCTCTGATTCAGGCCCGCATCGCCCGCTTGGTCTACGGCGCGGAAGAACCCAAATCGGGAGCCCTGCGCTCGGTGCCGTCGCTGTTCCAGCACCCCGCCTTGAACCACCAGTTCGAAGTGACCGATGGTGTTATGGCAGCCGAATGCGGAGATGTTGTCCGGCGGTTTTTCCAGCGCCGCCGCTAGCGGACTGCTTTATTTCGGAAAGATCACGTTCAGCACATCGCGCGTCGTGTAGACGCAGCGATCGTTGTGCCCGCACTCCGGGACAATCATGATGGCGTGATGGCCGCCCAGCTTCTGGTTCACATAATTCACAAATGCTTCTCCCCGGGCGCGGCGAGTGGGTCCCTGCGCCATGGCGTCGGCGGAGCTGTCGAAGCCGCCAAGCGGTAAGGTGTCCACCTGGCTCAGCAGGTAGGTGGCGTCGCGTGAAACTAACTGCTGCCGGAGCTGATCGTCACTCATTTTCGCGGTATAGCCCGTAGTGCGATGCTCGAGTCCATAGGGCCAGATGTCGTACCCAGGCACCTGGCTTGCCTCGCCGTACCTTCCGTAGGTGAAATTTGTATGCGGCTTCTCGTCCTGCCAGCCGACACCCGCGTTGGCCGGATAAGCGTCGTCCGTGGCCCTCGGCCGGGTCGCGTCGGGCCACGCATAGCTGGATGGATTGGCGACCACATAGCGCAGCGAGATGCCGAGCTTCCCGTCCACCTGATTGGCCATTTCGTAACGGTCCACAAACTGGCCGCCCGCGGAATGCCCGGCGATGACGGCAACCGTGAGATTCGGAAACACTTTCTTATCGGCGAGCCGGCGGAGGATCTCGTCCACGAAATCGAACGACGTGAGGTCGGGGTTGCTGGTGGAATTGCCGCCCGAACGCCAGCTATCCCCGCCGCAGGACCAGTTAACTTCGTTGTCGGCGAGCGTGTCGTTGCAGCCCCGTCCATTAGCCGTATGCGAGGCGAAGCGCGGCGCAATGACCACTGTGTCCTCCTGCGCGCCGGCCAGGAAGGCGGCCGCGCTCGCGGTGTTGAAGTAATGATCGGGATTCCGCAGGGTGCCGTGCACCATGATCAGGGCGCGACGAATGGCGGGATTGGGTTTGTCGAGCGGAAAACTGGTGTAAATCAGCGAGCGCGCCGGTCCGCCTTTGAGCGTCACCCAAAACGTGCAGGCGGGGGTGGCCGATGTGCAGGGCGCGACTTGTGCCCCAAGCGGCAGGGCGGTGAGGAGCAGCCATAGTGCCATTCGCATGGCAGCAGCATAGCAATTAACTGGGGTCTGGTATTGTCGACGGTCGTGGTATAGTGTTGTTGACGTTCGAGGTATCGCGCTTATGCCCAAGCCCTCCGATTTGATCCAAGGCACGCTCGATCTGCTCATTCTCAAGACCATCGCCGCCAGGCCGCTGCACGGGTGGGGAATCGCCAAGCGCATCCAGTCCGTCTCTGGCGAGGTATTCGCCATTGGGCAGGGGTCACTCTACCCGGCCCTGCACCGGCTGGAACAGCAGGGCTGGATTGCGGCCGATTGGCGCGACTCCGAACTGGGCCGCGCCGCCAAGTTTTATACCCTTACCCGCGCCGGGCGTAAGCAGCTCGAGCGCGAACTCGAAAGTTGGAGCCGGCTCTCCTCGGCAATGCAACTGGTCATTCAGCAGGCTTAACCACCTCGGGAGAAACCACCGTGCGCATGCTTCACGTTCTAATCCGACGCTTCCGTTCTCTGTTTCACCGCACTGCGCAAGACGCCGAGCTGCGCCGCGAGATTGACCTGCACGTGGAGCAGCTACTGCGCGAAAACCGCGCCGCCGGCATGACCGAGGCCGCCGCGCGGCGCGCCGCGCAACTGCAGTTCGGCGCCACCGAGGCGCGGCTCGATCAGTGCCGCGATGAGCGCCGGGTACAGTGGATCGAAGACATCGGGCGCGACGCCGGCTATGCGCTGCGCCTGATGCGCAAGTCGCCGGCCTTCACACTGACGGCGCTGCTGTCGCTGGCGCTCGGACTGGGCGCCAATACGGTGGTGTTCAGCGTCTATAACGCGCTCCTGCTCAAACCGCTTCCGATACCGGCGGCCGATCGCGTTGTGTTTGTGGACAACTCCGGAAGGACGTCAAATTCCTATCCCAACTACCGCGAAATGCGCGATCGCAACGCCGTGTTTTCGTCCTTATTCGCTTACCGCATGGCGCCCATGGCGCTGGAGGGGAATGGCGGCGGCGGCGCCGCGGCCGACCGTGTGTGGGGCTATCTCGTGAGTGGCAACTATTTCGAAGGGCTGGGATTGAAACCGGTTGTGGGCCGCTTCTTCACACCCGCCGAGGACGGCCAGCCAAGTGCCAGCCCCTACGCCGTAATTACCTATGAGAGTTGGCGCAACCGTTTTGGCGGCGACCCTGATATCGCGGGGCGGCAAGTCCGAATTAACGGCATGCCCTACACCGTGTTGGGCGTTTCGCCCCGTGGCTTCCACGGCACTGAACTGTTTTATTGGCCTGAAGTTTTCGTTCCCATGGCAATGCAGCCTCAGATCGAGGGGCATTCGTGGCTCGACAACCCAAATGACTTCGATGCCTGGATCGGAGGCCGCCTCAAGCCTGGCATCACTACTGCGGAGGCCAACGCCAATCTCGCAACCGTCGCCGCGCAACTCGTCCACGAGCGCCCGGTCAACGACGGTATGCGCCTTACCGTCGCGCCAATCGGTCTGGGCGGTTCGACCTTGCACCAGCCCACCGCCGCCTTCGGCGGCGGCGTGCTCTTGCTGGCAATGCTGGTATTGCTGGCCGCATGCGCCAACCTGGCGGCACTGTTGATGGCGCGTGGCGTGGACCGCGAGCGCGACCTTGCCGTCCGCGTCTCGCTAGGTGCGGGACGGGGCCGCCTGGTGCGCCAGTTGCTGACTGAAGCGATCACCCTGGCGTTGTTGGGCGCCGCCGCCGGCGGCCTGCTGGCCTTGCTTCTTTTGCGGCTGCTGAATCATTGGCGGGCCCCGGTCGATTTCCCCATACGCTTCGACGTCAGTCCCGACCTGCGCGTTTTTGCGGTCTCCCTGGCGTCCGCCGTGGCCACCGGCGTTCTTTTTGGGTTAGGGCCGGCGCTGCGTGCCCGCAAGGCGGTGCCCGCTCTGCGGCTGAAGGGCGAGCGCCACCGCGGCCCGGGCCGGCTGGCTGCGCGCGACTTCCTCTTGCCGGTGCAATTGGCGCTGTGTTCTCTGCTGGTCACCACCAGCCTGGTGGCGGGCCGCGGCCTGGCCGCTTCCATGCAGAGTCCGCTTGGCATGCAACCGGATGGCGCCGCCATGGTGGGCTACGACTTCGGCCTGGCCGGCTACACCCGCGAGCGCGCATTGCAGCTCCAGCGCCGCGTGGTGGAGCGCGTGTCGCAGCTACCCGGCATCGCTGCGGCCGCCTTCGGCAGCTCGGTGCCGCTGAGCATTGATCAATCCCATACCTCGGTCTGGCGCGACGGCACCACGGCGTTCCGTAATAAGACTTCGCTAAGTGCCAATTATTACGATGTCTCGCCGGGCTATTTTGCCGCGCTCGGAACCCGGCTGCTGGCGGGCCGCGACTTTGACGACCGTGATAGCGCCCAGGCGCCCGCGGTCGCCGTCGTCAACGAGACTCTCGCGCGCCGCCTGGCTGGTACTGCCAGCGCCGTGGGCCGGCGCTTCATGCTGGGCAAGGGCGAGACGGTGGAGATTGTCGGCGTTGTGGAAACCGGGAAGTACAACGCGATCACCGAGGATCCCACTGGCGCGCTGTTCCGCCCCATGGCACAGCAGTACAACCCGACCATGGTCTTGCTGGCGCGCGGCCGCCGCAATGAGACGGATATGGCAATTGCGCTGCGCGGCGCCGTGAACCAACTCGATCCGCATCTTGCGATCTATGGCGTGGGGACCTTGCGGGACATGCTCGGGTTCGTCTATCTGCCGATGCGCGCCGCCGTGATTACGCTGGGCGCGTTTGGCATCCTGGCCCTCATGCTGTCGTTCACCGGCATTTTTGGCCTCAGCGCGTATGCGGTGTCGCAGCGTGCCAAGGAGATCGGAATCCGCATCGCCCTGGGAGCCGGGCGGCGCGAAGTGTTGCAATCGGTGTTCGCGCGCATCGGCTTGCTGGTGGCCATTGGCGCCGCCGCCGGTCTTGCGCTCGGCGCCGCTGGTGCGGGCCTGCTGGCCAGCGTCGTTTACGCAGCGGGCAATGGCCAACCGGTGATCATCGCCGGAGCGGTCGCCGCCGTGGGAGCGGTGGCGCTCGCCGCGGCGTATGGACCGGCGCGGCGCGTCCTGCGCACCGACCCGCTACGTTCACTGCGCTACGACGGCTGACGTCGCCAACAAGTCGACGCTCAGCGCGGCCAGGAGCGATGTGCACACGTGCAGCATCGCAACTGCGGCAAACGCCCCACGACGCGCTCTCGGTCGGCGTGGACCAGATGCCGCAACTTCAAGGAGATGGTCGAACCGGTCGAGGGCTGGAAGCACAGCCAACTCACGGACGTTTTCCGCGCGGACCATCATCTACCGCGCGTTCGTCGAAGGCTACCTTGAGATGCCACGCCATCTCGATTCGCGCATGCATGCGTTGTACTTCAACCCTGCGCACTAGGAGTTCTCCGCTCGCTCGCTCAGGTCGCTGTCCAACGCCTTCACCTCGGCGTACAAGGAACACGACCCCATCCCGCAATTTAAAGCCACCGCCCGCCTCGGCGCATTCCTCGCGTCGGCTGGTCCAATCAGCCTCCTGACCGAAAGGAGGTGATCCATCATCTAGCCGCTTCTCCTTGAGGCAGCTTCTTTTGAGAAAATGACGCATGAGCCGAACTTATAAAAATGCCATCTGTGAAGCGTGCAGAGAGCTTCCCCACGCCGCGTTCGACAGTTTTTTTTCATTGCGCCTGCGACGGAAAGAAGCGGGTGATGCACCGAGGCTATGCGGGAACGGCTGAAGACCGAGCACTCTTGGAAGCGCATTCATACGAGAAGGTCGAGACCGCTATGGAGCCGCTGCACCCGGAGCGGAGCGCCGATCAGGCGTACTTGCGGGTGTTGGAGAGGCGGGCGGCGCGGCGGGAAAATGGCAAGACGGCTTCGGCGCAGGCGGGAACGGGCGCGCACAGCGCGAGCGGGAAGCGCGTGGAGGATCTGATGGCCG
>DATNFK010000016.1:0-100653 GCA_035606395.1 Terriglobales bacterium
GCCGACGACGGTGGTCACCGCATTGGTTGTCAGGTCGAGCTCCCGGATGGCCTGATTTTCGAAGTCGGAGATGAAAAGCTTCTTGCCAGTGGCATCGAAAGCCAGCCCGTTCGGCTCAGCGAATCGGGCGGCGGCACCGACGCCGTCGGCGCTGCCCAGGCCGCCGCTGCCGGCGATGGTGGTTACGGTGCCGGCGGTGAGATCAATGAGCCGGATGGCGTTGTTGCCGGTGTCGGCGATGAAGAGCTTAGTTCCGTCGGCGGTGGCCAGAACGCCGAAGGGATGATTAAATCGGGCGGCGGTCAAGCTGCCATCGGCGAAGCCACTGGCATTCGTACCGGCCACCGTTGTCACGGTCGAGCTGGAGAGATCGAGTTTACGGATGGCCGCGTTGCCGGTGTCGGCGATATAGATGACGTTCTGGCTCGGCACCCAAGCCAGGCCCGCGTTTTGGAAGAACGCGGCGCTGGCGGCCGGGCCGTCGGCAAAGCCCTGATGTGGACCCGCGACGGTGGTTACGTTGGTGGTGGCGAGATCGATCTTGCGAATTGCGCCGTTCAGCGAGTCGGATACGTAGGCAATCTTGCCATCGGTCACGATGCCGTCGGGCTGGCTGAACTGGGCGACCGACGCACCGGTGAACGCCGGCCCGGTGCCGACGCCATCGGCGCTGCCGCGGTGGGAGGGCTGGCCGGCGAGGGTGGAGGTGGAGAGCGCCACCGCGGCTTGGCTGGTAGCGGTTAAAGGATTGTTAATATCCATGCGGCGGATCAAGCCGTTGTCGGTGTCGCCGATAAAAAGCGAGGTGGTGCCGGGGCCAACGACATCGGCGAGCGCGGTGAGACCGCTCGGATTGTAGAAGCTGGCCTGGGCGGCGGTGCCGTCCTTCTGGCCGGGAGCGCTGGAGCCGGCGAGGGTGAACACCTGCGGGTTCGTCCCCAGAGTGAGCGCGCGGATGGCGCTGCCGTCGGCGATGTAAACCGCGGGCGAGGGCGTGTGCGGATCCACGGTGATGGCGTTGAGTGCGTCGCCGAAGGTGGCGCTCAACGCCGCGCCATCGCTTGCGCCGAGGGCGCCGGTGCCGGCGACGGTTGTGACCTGGGCCGCCGGCAGCGTGATCCGGCGGATGACGAAGCCGCACGCGTCGCTCAGGTAAAGGTTGGCGCCCTGGGAGTCGATGCCCAGCCCGGTGGGCTGGCAGAAACTTGCTGCCGCGCCGGTGCCATCCACCGAGCGGAAGATGCCGTGTTGGCCGGCCAGGGTGGTGACCGCGCCGGTGGCCAGCTTGATGGCGCGCACCACTTCGTTATTGGTGTCGGCGACGTACAGGGTGGTGTGGTCGGGGGAGATGGCTAGACCATGGGGGAAGCTGAACAGGGCGGCCGCCCCGGTGCCGTCGGCATAGCCGGCGGTATCGTTGCCGGCGATCACGGTCAAGCTGAAGCCGCCCAGCGTGAATGACACGATGCGGTTGCGCAGGGCGTCGGCGATGTATACCTTTTGCGTGGTCGGGTCGAAGGCCATGCCTTCTCCGTCCGCCACGGTGAAGTTGTAGGGCCCTCCGATCAACGTGGTTACGGTCTGGTTCTGCAGTCCGAAGGCGCGCAGCGCCGTGCCCCGCTTGTCGGCGAAGTAGACGTTGCGTCCGCCATCGGTGATGAGCGCGGTGGGCTGCTCTTCATCGGCGGCGCCGGTGCCATCCTCGAAGCCCACGCCGCCGGGGCCGCCGGCCAGTGTGTGCACGTGGCCCGCCCAACCGGTGACGTCCAGCAGAACGGTCGCGGTTTGCACGATCGGCGCGCCCGAGGCGTCGGTCGAGGTGGCGGTCAAGGTGACCGGCACCCCGGTTTGGGACAGGCTGACGCTTGCCGTCGAAAGCGTGAGATTGACGGTGCCGCTGGCGCTGAGCGTGGTTACATCGGTTGTGCCGGTGACGTTGATGGGTTCGCCCCCCACGGTGAACTTGACCGGCTGCGAGAAACCGGGGGACAGGGTGAGCTGGAAGGCCTGGCTGCCGCTCGCCGCCTTGCCGAGCGTCATCTTTACGCTCGCCGGCGTAAGGGTAAACTGCGCCGGCGGCACTTGCAGCGTCACCGCGGCCGAGGCGGTTTTTGTCGTGTCGGCGGTGCTGGTGGCGGTGACGGTGACCTGCGCCGGGGAGGGGAGTTTGCCGGGGGCGGTGTACAAACCGTTGCCGTCGATCGTTCCCACCGAGATGTTGCCGCCGGCGGCGCCGTTCACCGACCAGGTCACAGCCTGGTTGGCGGTGCCGGTCACGGTGGCGCTGAAGCCCTGGGTGGCGCCCAAATCGACGGTGGCCGTGGCCGGGCTGATGGTGATGGCCACCGGGGCTTGCAAGGTCACCACCGCCGCGGCGGTGGCGGTTGGATCCTGCACGCTGGCGGCGGTGACGGTGACCTGGGTCAGGCCGGGAAACACGCTGGGCGCGGTGTAAAGGCCAGCCGTCGAGATGGTGCCCACCTTGGCGCTGCCGCCGGCGGCGCCGTTGACACTCCAGGTTACGGCCGTGTTGGTTGCGTTGGTCACCTTGGCTGAAAATTGCTGGGTTTGCGAGGCGCCGAGGGTGGCGGTTGTGGGCGAGATGGCGACGGCGACCGGCGCCGTAATGGTGAGAGCGGCGCTCGCCGACTTTGCCGGGTCGGCGGCGCTGGTGGCGGTGACGGTGACGGTGGCCGGGGAGGGTATGGCGGCAGGCGCGGTATAAACGCCGCTTTTGTCTATCAGCCCCAGCGTGGCGGAGCCTCCGGCGGTGCCGTTCACCGACCAGGTGACGGCTGGGTTGGTGGTGCCGGTGACGGTGGCGGTGAAGGCCTGGCTGCCGCCGATCGCAACCGAAGCGGTGGCGGGCGCGACGGTGACGGCGATCGTCTGGGTGAGAGTCAGCGTGGCGTTGGCGCTAATGGCGGTATCGGCGACGCTGGTGGCGGTGATAGTGAGTTGGCTGAGGCCGGGAAACGTGGCTGGAGCGGTGTAGAGTCCGCTGGCGCTGATGGTGCCCAGCGCGGCGCTGCCGCCGGTGGTGTTGTTGACCGCCCAGGTAACGCCGGTGTTGCTGGTGTTGCTGACTACCGCCGTGTACTGCACCGTGCCGCCCGCCGAGACGGTGGCGGTGGCCGGGGTGAGAGCGATGGCCACCGCCGGCGTGAGCGTGATCGACGCCGAGGCCTGGCTATTGGCATTGGCCACACTCACCGCCTCGACCGCGACCGCTCCCGCCGGCGGCGTGAGGGGCGCCGCATACAAACCGGTCTGGCTGACGGTTCCGGTCAGGGCGCTGCCGCCGAGCGATCCATTGACCTTCCATACGACCGACTTATTGGTGGCGTTGAGCACCGTGGCGGTGAACTGCTGGGTGCCGCCGCCGGCTTGCAACTGGGCCGAGGCCGGCGCGATCTGCACCACCGGTATTTCCGGCAGCGTGGCGCCGCAGCCGGCCAGCAGCAGCATCGCCAGCACGGCGATCGTCAACCGCGCCGGGCGCGGCAGTATGGAATTCAGCTTGGAATGAGTGTGATACGCGTGGCTCATATTCGGATTTCCTCTGGCAGTCGCAGGCGCACGCAGGCGCGGTCTTAATGGAAGAGAAACGATTGCCGCTGATACTGGTGAATGGCCTCGGTCGTGGCTCGCACCGAAAGCGCGTGGTAGGCAAAGGGCACCAGCTCGAGCGCCATGGCCCAGCGCGGATGCCCGCGGCGCTGCAGCCCCCAGGCCGGCGAGGTGAACAGCGCCACCTCGATCGGGGTCTCGATGAGCCAGGCGCGGGTGGCGGAAAAGGCGTGACAACCTCCGGTCGCGACCGGATTGCGCGTCAGAACGTCACTCTCGCACAGGCCCAGGTCGCGGGCCTGCGCCTCCAGGCGGTAATGGTCGAACATCATCGCGCCTTCGCCGGCCAGCTCCAGCACGAAGGGCCGATGCCAACGTACCTGCATTTCGTGGTGCTCGATGCACCCCAGGCAGGGCACATAGCCGGGCGCGGTCTGGGCGGAAGCGGGGCGGGCGCCGAGCGCGACCAAAAGCGCAACCGCCAAGGTGAAAGCAAAACGGCCAAGTGGGTGAAGTTGAGTGAGCATCGTGGGCTCCGGCACAATCGAGAACTTTGAATTCAGAGAAGAAGCGAAGGATGGCTATGGCGTGCCGATGTGAACCAGTCACCGCGAGATTGATTCCTTAGCAGCGGGTCTGCTCCGAAATGGGCATGGCGGGAGAACCTGAGCCGGCTTCCAGTAACAACCTAACTCTGGCGCCCCCGCATCCCGGATGAGTGAGTAGCTGACCCATGTCCCTCCGCCGCCCAGATTGTCCCGATTCCCACCGGCTCATGGCTGACTGGGACCTCGCCCTGGTGGCGGTCGCCGGCGGCACCGGTGTGGCCAGCGTCGAGCAACGGCGGCGGCAACAGCGCAGCGTGGCCGTAAGTCTCGCTTTGCAGGTGGGCTTGGCTGTATTAATGGCCGCCGCGCTGAATCTGGCGCCGCCGCTGGCATTCCGCCAACCGGCGATGAGAGATGCGCTAGACCACCGCTTCGCCTTCCTCGATGTACCGCTGCCCGCGCCCGCAGCGGCGCCGCTTCGCGTTCCGCTCAAGCTGCCGCCATCTCATCCGCCGGCCCGGCCCACCGTTTTGAACCCGGATCCCAGTTCGGTACTCCGCGCGCCGGCCGCGTCCAGCGTGGTCAGCAACGCGCCCGCCCTCTCTGCCACGGTTGCACCTTTGGCCGGGGCCCTCGTTCGCACCGCGTTGCCCGTCCCCACAGTGCCACCAGCGCCTCCGCTCGAGGTCCACTTAAATACCTTCAGTAATCAGGGAGCCGGGAATCTGGCCGCGGCAGCGTCGCCTGGCGGGCTCGACGGTGTGGATTCCCAACCGGGCGCCGCCGTGGCGGTCGTCACCCTGGGCGCTTTTGGCGCGAGCCAGCATGCCGCCAACACGCCCGCCGGGCCTATAGGCTCAGTTCGGCCTGAGGGCATGGCGCCCGGGGGCTTTGGCGCCGTCACCGGCGCCGCGGGCGAGGGCTCGACGGAAGCCACCGGCGGAGCGGTGCATCTTGACCAATTTCGACGCGCGGCTCCGGTCGAGGCGAACACGATCCCAGCCGCCGCGCCGGTGACGGCATTCACCCCGCCCCAGGTTACCTACCTGCCGCAGCCGCATTACCCGGCGGAGGCGCGCGCCGAGCATCGCGAGGGCGACGTTGTGTTGCGCGTGCGCTTGGGCGCCTCGGGAGCCATCAACGTCGTCGGTGTGGTGGCCTCGCTGGGTGCCGCGCTCGATCAGGCGGCGGTGCTCGCGGCGCGGCAACTGCAATTTCATCCCGCCCAGCGGAACGGACAGGCGGTGGATTGGACGGTACTGGTGCGGATTCACTTCCGGCTCGCCGATTAGCGCGCGTTCCAGGACTTTGATGATGGCGAGGAGCCCCTGGTTATGTTGGTCATCTTGGTTATGAAGCATATGCGTTCGCATTCTTATCGCGCGGCAATTCTGGTCAGCTTGGCCCTGGCAACCACGCTGGCCGCGCAAACGCCGACCGCCGTGAACCAGGACGATGTGCTCGATCGCATGAGCGCCCACGAGCAGCAGCTCTACCATCGCCTCCAGGAATTGACGCCGCGGGTCGAGACCTATCTTCAGAATTTGCGCTCCGACCCGGTATTGGGAGACGTGCCCATTGCCGACCGCTACTATCTCGGCATTCTCGACTACCGGCACGGCATGCGCACCGATTCGTTTCTCCCCGAGCCGCCCCAGTTTTGGCGCCAAGCGATCGGACCGATCGACGATCTGCTGACCTTGCCGGGGCGGCGCGTACTCGGCCTTGATCTGTATCGAAACAGCTTCGCCGCCATGCTGTTTCCCTCGGCCGGCCACTTCGACCGGCAACATTATCAGTTCCGCTATCTGCGCCGCGAGTTTCTGGGCCAGGTGCGGTGCTACGTCTTTGACGTGGTGCCGCTCGACGCGAATTTGAAGGGGAGTTTCTGGGGCCGCATCTGGATCGAAGATCAGGATGATTATCTAGTGCGCTTCAACGGCAGTTTTTGGCAGAACCGTTATGGCCACCCCGACCTGCACTTCGATAGTTGGCGTACCAACGCGCGGCCCGACGTATGGGTACCGACATATGTGTACGTCGAGGAGAGCGATCTAGGTTATGGTCTCGTGCGCCATGCCCGCTACCAATCGCAGACGCGCATCTGGGGCTACGACTTACATCTGGCCGGCCATCAGTCGGAACTCGCGACCATGAGTGTCGAAGGGGCCGAGGTGGCGCCCACCGCCCCGCCGGTGGCGCTTTCGCCGCTGGGCAGCACCCGGCAATGGGAGCGGCAAGCCGAGGACAACGTGCTGGACCGGCTGGAGCGCGCCGGCCTTCTGGCGCCCGAAGGTCCCGCCGACACGGTGCTCCAGACGGTGGTCAACAATCTGATTTACACCAACCAACTTTCGATCACGCCGGCAGTGCGCTGCCGGATTCTCCTCACCACGCCACTTGAATCCCTGACGGTGGGGCATACGATTGTGCTCAGTCGCGGGCTGATCGACGCGTTGCCGGACGAAGCCAGTCTGGCCGCCATGTTGGCCCACGAATTGGCCCACATCAGTCTGGGTCAGCGCTTGGATACGCGTTACGCCTTCGCCGACCGCATGCTGTTCGCCGACCAGGACAGCTACCGGCTCCTCGATCTCAAGCGTACGCCCGAAGAGGAGGCCGACGCCAACCAACTGGCGGCCGCGCTCTTGGCGAAGTCGCCGTATCGCGATCAGCTGGCTTCGGCCGGTCTATTTCTCCGGCAACTCGACGCCCGCCGCAAGCAAACGCCCCATCTTTTCAGTCCGAACCTGGGCGACCCATGGTTCAAGAACAGCTGGTTCAGTCATGATTACCTGACCAGATTGCGCGCCATCGAGGTGGCCGCCCCACCGCTCACGCCGCCGGTAGTGAGCCAGATTGCCGCGCTGCCTCTGGGCGGGCGCCTGTTGGTCGACCCCTGGAGCGGCGCACTGACGCTGCAAACTCCGCAAGCCATACCGCTACTCTCAGCCCGAGAAAAAATGCCGCTGCAGGTTACTCCGATGTTTCCCTATCTGGAGCGCGCCACCGCGGCCGACGTCAAGTCGTCTTCCCCCTCACCCGGCGGCGGGCGTCAGTAGCGCGGTGCCCCGGAAATCGCGCTGTCGTCGGCTTACCAGGAAAACGCTTGGCTCACGATGTGCAGCGAGCCATCCATCTCAATAGTGGCGCGCATCTGGGGGCGCTGTACGCCCTGGGCGTAACGCATGTCGGTCAGCGTAACCTTGATCAAACTGCCCTGTTCCTGATCGTCGGACAGAGGGAAGCGCGCGAACCACAGAAAAATGCCGCCGGTGCGGGTGTGCTGTGCCGCGGTGATGGAGGGTGTCAGAGGCGGCTTGAGGTAATTGCGCTGCAACGTGACGTGGCCGAGGTTGGTATCCCAGGGCGCGTCTATCGCGGCCACCAGATAATTCGCCGGCAGGTCCACAATCGCCTGCCACTGGAATGGAGTCGAGGTTGGAAACGCGGCCCAGTCGAGCGGCAGTTGGCCGTTAAAATAATTTGACACTGCCTGGCTATTCAACAACTCCAGCGCGGCGTCGTGCTGGCGCGCGCGCAGCCCGAACCAGGCGCAGAGCAGTATGAGCGCGGCGGCGGCCGAGGCGCGGTGAGGGTTGTTCTTGCGCACCCCGACTTCGCTGCTGATGAGCGTCAGCAGCATCGGTATGCCCAGCAGGGCGGCAAAAAGAAACCAGACCCAGGGGTCGAAAACCGGCGTCCAGTCGAGCGCCATCCAACGCTCGCTCAGCGGTGCGAACAAGCGAATACCGTAGGTATTGGTCCAGTCAAGCATCAAGTGTGAGCCGACGCCCACCGCGCCCAGCGCCAGGGCGATGGCAAATCCAAAGCGGGGCGGCAGGTCGGCGGCCGCGTGCCGCGGCGGCCAGCGCTTGGTCGCCCACCGCAAGCCGAGCGCAAGCAGGAGCGCCCACACGGGAAGGAAAACGAGTGAATGCAACAGGCCGCGGTGGAACTCGAGCGAGCGAATGCCGGGCCAACTGTAGAGCAGGTCGAGATCGGGAAGATTGGCGGCCACCACCATGGCGGTAGTGGCATAGGCGATGCGCTTTTTGAAAAACACGCGTGAGAGCGCCACGGCCACCAGCGAGTGGGTGAGGTTGTCCATGAACTTGCAGTGCAGCATAACATCAGAAGAGACATGTCGGAGCCGTCCCCACTCGCAGCGCCGTTGGCACAGCGCATAGACCTCGCACAGGAGATGAAACGGCGCGGTGTGCGCCTGACCCGGCAGCGCGCGGCGGTGCTTGCCGCGATCCAGCAGGCGACGCGGCACCTCGATGCCGAGTCGCTGTGGCGGCTGGCGCAGGCGCGCGACGCCACAGTGAACCTGGCGACCGTTTACCGCACGCTGGGGATGCTAAAAAAAATGGGGTTGGTGGATGAGCTCGACCTAATGCATCTCGAGGGCGAGAAGCACTTTTACGAAGTCAGCCGCAGTCAAAGCCACCTGCATTTGGCCTGCTTCGAGTGCGGGAAAATTGAGGAGTACCAGACCGAACAATATGTCAAGCTGCAGGCCGAGGTCGAGTCGGTGTGCGGATTCACGATCAAGACCGGACGACTGGAGTTTGGAGGCGTATGCCGCACGTGCCGGAAGTAGAAGCGGAAATCGCCGCGCTGCGAAGCGAGATCCGGCGTCATGAGCGCCTGTACTACGTCGACGACAGGCCTGAGATCACCGACGCCGAGTTCGACCGGCTCATGCGGAGGCTGCAAGCGCTCGAGAACGCGCATCCGGAAGCGATTACCGCCGATTCACCCACCCAGCGTGTGGGCGGCGAGCCGCGCGCGGGCCTGGTCAAGGCGCCGCACAGCGCGCCGCTGCAGAGTCTGGACAACGCCTATAACGAACAGGAGCTGCGCGACTTCGACCGCCGCGTACGCGAAGGCCTTGGAACTGAAGCAACGGTCACCTACGTAGCGGAATTAAAACTTGACGGGTTAAGCATGGCCATACGGTACGCAGGCGGCCGGATGCAACTCGGCCTGACACGGGGCGACGGCCGCGTCGGCGAGGACGTCACCGCAAATCTGCGGACGATTCGGTCACTGCCAATGGTGCTCGAAGGCGAACCGGACTGTGAGGTCCGCGGCGAGGTGCTCATGCCGCGCGCCGCATTCCAGAAGTTGAACCAGGAAAGGGAAGAGCAAGAGTTGGAACGATTTGCCAATCCTCGCAACGCGGCGGCGGGCGCGGTGCGGGTGCTCGACACCAAAATCACCGCAAGCCGCCGCCTCGATTTTTATGCCTATTCCTTGCTGCGGGCGGGCGAACCGGTCGAGCCGACGCAAGCCGCGACCATGCGCGCACTGGCTGGTTTTGGATTTAAGACCAGCCGGTGGCAGCGCTGCCTGTCGCTCGACGATGCATTGGCGTTCATTGCCACCTGCGAAGGCGACCGCGAAACGCTGCCCTATGAAATCGACGGCGTGGTGCTGAAGGTTGACGATATGGCGCTGCGGGAAAAGCTTGGTTCGACCAGCAAGTTTCCGCGCTGGGCGATCGCTTACAAGTTTGCGGCGCGCGAGGCGATCACGAAAGTGGTCGACATCGGGATGAGCGTTGGGCGCACCGGAGCGCTTACGCCGACGGCGTATTTGGATCCGGTAGGGATTGGCGGCGTGACGGTCAGCCGCTCGACACTGCACAACCTCGATGAAATCGCGCGCCTGGGGGTGCGCGTCGGCGATACCGTGAGGGTCGAGCGTAGCGGCGATGTGATTCCCAAGGTGGTCGAGGTGGTTGCCGGCGCCCCGCGGGGCGCCGCGCCCTACCAGGCCCCGACCGCCTGCCCGGTCTGCGGCAGCGGTGTGCACCGCGAGCCGGACGAGGTGGTGCTGCGCTGCGTCAATGCCAACTGCCCGGCAAAACTGAAGGAATCGCTCCACCATTTCGCCCGCCGCGGGGTGATGAACATCGGCGGCCTGGGGCCGGCGCTGATTGAACAGTTGACCGGCGATGGGCAGGTCAAGGATCTGGCCGACATCTACGAAAAGTTAACCGCTGAGAGCCTTGCCACACTCGACCGCATGGGCGAGAAGTCGGCCGCCAACCTAATGCGGGAAATCGAACGCAGCCGGCACAACGAGCTCTGGCGAGTGATTTACGGCCTTGGCATTCGGATGGTGGGTGAGCGCACGGCGCAGGTGCTGGCGCAGCAGTTCGGCTCGCTTGACCGAATTATGGTTGCGACGGAAGAAGAGCTGGAAAACGCCGAAGAGGTGGGGCCGAAGATCGCCGCCTCGATCCACATCTTTTTCGAAGAGGCGGCCAATCGCGAACTGGTCCGCAGGCTGCAGCGGGCCGGCATTGATCCCAAGGTTGACACCGCTCCACCGCCCTCCGGCCCGCAGCCTTTAGCGGGCAAGAAGCTGGTTCTCACGGGCACGCTCGAGCGCCACACCCGCGATGAAATGAAGGCGCGCATCGAAGCGGCCGGTGGCAAGGTCACCGGCTCGGTCAGCGCCTCGACCGATTACGTTGTCGCGGGCGAGGCCGCGGGAAGCAAGCTCGACAAGGCCCGCACGCTCGGCGTCGCGGTGCTTGACGAGGCGGCGATCGAGAAGCTGCTGGCGGGAAATTGATTTGCAAGCGCAGACCATCCTCATTGATGCCGACGATACGCTGTGGGAGAACAACGTCTACTTCGAGCGCGCCATCGAGCGATTCTATGAACTGCTCGGCGCGACTGACGCTAACCGGGCGGTGATCCGCGAACGCATCAACGAGGAGGAACGGCGGATCATCGCCGAGTTCGGTTACGGCCTGTTGACCTTCGAAGTGGCGCTGCAACGCGCTTTCGTGGGTCTCGCCGCGCACATGCCGCCGGCGCGCGGCATACAGGCGATTCGCGCCCTGGCCCAGGAGATCGCCGACGAACCGATCGCCATGCTGGAGGGCGTCGAATCCACCTTGCGTTACCTGGCCGCGCGCCATCGCCTGGTGCTGATGACCAAGGGCGACTACGCCGAGCAAACGGCCAAACTTCGCGCCTCGGGGATCGAGCCATTCTTCGAACGTGTGTTCGTGGTGGCCGAAAAGCACGCGCTCGCCTACGAAGGCGCGCTCCGGCAATTGAGCGCGGCGCCGGAGCAAAGTTGGATGGTGGGCAACAGCCCCAAAAGCGATATCAACCCGGCGCTCGAGGCGGGCATGAACGCGGTCTTAATCCCCCATCCCCAAACCTGGGTGCTGGAGCACGACGAAGTCGTACTGCGACCGGGGCGCCGCTGCCTGACGCTGCCGAGGATTGCCGAGCTGTGCGAGTATTTCTGAGATGCGAAAAAAACGCTCCCGCTACAAGCTGGTGACGCCGACGGCAACCGAGCCGCAAATTCCGGCGCGGGTGTTGAATACTGTGACCATCGTGCAGTGGGCGATCTGGGGCGGCCTGATCGGTATCCTGGTGGCCTTCCTGCTGATCGCATCGCTCTACACGCAGTTGCACATAAGCCAGCGCTACTGGCTGACGCTGTGGCCGGCATCCATTCGACTCATGACCGCGACCGGCCTCTCCGCCAAGCAAATGACCCATCTAGCGTTCTGGATGGCGGGAGAAAACGGCCTCATATACGGCATGATCGGCATCATTCTAGGCGCTGTGCACGTGACCTTGCGCACCCTGCGCCGCCGCTGGGCGTAAACCGCGTGGAAGGGGCGAGGCGATAACGGGGCCATTGCGCCCCACCCCAATGCCCAAAGCGGCATTGGGGACCCCGGTACGTCATCGGTCGGGCGCGAATGCTCGCGTATGTCCCTATACGCTGCGCTTCGCGCCCGACCTCTTCCTAGCACTGACCCCATTCTCGCCTCTTCCAAGCATTGCTTCCCGGCAGGGGGCCGCCGTTCCGAATTTCGCAGGCCAGGCCCTGCGGTCTCGCCTCGCTCAGTGAACTACCTCTTCGGATACGACTCGGGCCCTGCCGCAAGGTGTATACTAAAAGGCTGAGTCCCATGAAGCCGACTATTCATCCCGCCTACAATCCGATCCGCGTGGTGTGTGCCTGCGGGCACGCCTTTGCCACGCGCTCCACGCATAAGGGCGACATCCATGTGGAAATTTGTTCCCAGTGCCATCCGTTCTTTACCGGCAAGCAGAAGCTGGTGGACACCGCCGGACGGGTCGAGCGTTTCCAGCGCAAGTACGGCCGCACCGCCGCGAAGTAGCGCGGCTGGCCCTTACTCTCCGATCGCAGAACGAAGCGCAGTGGCTATGGCGTGGGCGTGGCGATCCACATCGTCGGCGGAAACGGCTTCGACCATGACCCGCGCCAATTTTTCGGTTCCCGAATAGCGCACCAGTATGCGTCCCTGGCGCCCAAAGTGGGCGTTGGCCGAGGCCATGGCGGTCTGCACTTCGGGCAGGGACTCGAGCGGCGCTTTCTCCCGCACTTTGATGTTAATAATGCGCTGTGGCAGCTCGGTCCAGCCGCCGCAGAGTGCGGCGAGCGGTTGCGCGCGCTTTGCCATCAGCGCAAAACAGTGCAGCGCGGTGAGCAATCCGTCGCCCGTGGTCGCTGCGCGTCCAAAGATGATGTGCCCCGAGGGCTCGCCGCCGAGGCACGCGCCGAGCGCGCGCATGCGCTCGAGCACGTACTTATCGCCCACGGCGGTGCGTTCCAGTTGGATTCCGATGCCGCCCAACGCCAATTCCAATCCAAGGTTCGTCATGACCGTACCCACGACGACCGGCGGCTGAAGTTGGCCGGTAGCCTGCATTTCACGCGCAGCCATCAGCAGCACCGCGTCACCGTTCACCACCTGCCCGCGCCCGTCCACGAGAATGGCGCGATCGGCGTCGCCGTCGAGGGCAACACCCGCGTCGGCGCCCACGCGGCGGACTTCGGTGCCGAGCGAATCCGGGTGCAGCGCTCCGACGCCGGCGTTGATATTCCGGCCGTCGGGCCGGTCGGCCATGAGCGTGGCCGCGAGACCGAGACGGGCGAAGAGCGGCGCGGCCACGGCGCTGGCGGCGCCATGCGCGCAGTCCACCACAATGCGCAATCGTGAGAAGTCGGTGCTGGCGAAATGCGCCGCAAGGCTGTCCACGTAACTCTCCACCAGTTCGAGCTGCGTTGCCCTGGGCAAGCGGCGCGGCTGAAGTCCGCCCGCCGCCAAATAGCCTTCAATGCCATTTTCAATGGATGCTTCTTCGGTATCCGGAAGCTTGTACCCGGTCGAATCGAAGCATTTAATGCCGTTGTCCTGGTATGGATTGTGGGAGGCTGAGATCATCACACCCGCCGCGAAGCCGTCACTCGCCGCAAGATGGGCCACGCCCGGCGTGGGCAGTACGCCGGCATGGGCCACGCCCACGCCTCGATCGGCCAGCGCCGCCGCCAAGGTCTCCGCAATCCAGCCGCTGCTGGCGCGCGTGTCCTCACCCATGACGACGTGCGCGCCGGCGCCGAGCGCGTCGCCCAGTGCCAGCCCAATCGCAAAAACCGTCGCGTTATCCAGGGGCGGTTCACCGGCGACTCCGCGAATGCCATCAGTGCCGAAGTAGCGTTTACTCATTGTTATTCGTAGGCCAAGGCGGCGATCGCATCCTGGCTGGCGGCCTTGAACGCGGGATAGAGCGCTCCCACCACGCTCGATGCGAGCGCGATGAGGGCAGCGAAAGCCACCCATTTCCAGGTGAATTCCATCGTCAGTGACGGGTAGAGGCGCCCCAGGAGATTCCAAAGCAGAAATCCCAGGAAGCTTCCCACGACTATACCGATCAGCGCGAGCAATTCGCTTTCACGCAGAATCACCTGCACAATATAGCCGCGCGAGGCGCCCAATGCCTTGAGAATGCCGATCTCGCGCGTACGTTCCAGAACGGTGGTGTAGAGGGAGAGAAAAATCACCAGAAAACCGATGGCGATGGCAATCGATATCATCACGCGTTGGAAAATCGGCAGCGCCGCATTGAGACGATCAGGGGTAAACAACGACAGGTAATCGCCGATCGATTGTACCGTCTCCGCCGGCGCCAGCTTCTGCAGCGCGGCCACCACCTTGGCCTGGTCGGCCCCCGGGTCGGTTTTGATGTAGAACGTTGCCGCCTTATTCGGAGAGCCATCAATCTGATCGAGAACAACTCGATCCATAAAAACCCGCGAGCCCACGCCGTGCTCGAAAACGCCGACGACTTCGAACGGTTCCCCGAACATCGTGAGTGTCTGACCGACATGTTCGTGCTTGGATGCGGCTTCGATATCGTCCACGATCACCGCGTGAGTTCCGGGACGGAACACGCGGCCGGCAATCATGTGAAAACCCCCGCTGACCCGATCAAAATTCTCCAAGTCAATGCCGCCCACCGCCTCCAGTCCAGGCAGCAGCTTATAGGCGACCGGCGCCACGGCATGCACGCCTGGGACGCGCGCCAGAACGTCGGCGATCCCGATCGGCATGGTGTTGCCGCTGAGCTCGCCGAAGACGGCGCCGCTGCCGGCGCGCACCACGATGTCGGCGCCCATGCCCTCGATGCGGGTGCGGTGGTCGTTGACCATGCCGTTGACCAAACCCACAATTACCAGAATCAACACCACCTCGATGGCCACCGCGATCACGCTCACCAGGCTGCGCATCGGGCGGCGGCGCAGGTTGGCGACGATCATTTGGTTCATCATGAGAAACTCCTGAACGCTTCGCGAACCCGCCTGACTTCGTCAGCGGAAAGCTCCGGGAACATCGGCAGCGCCACAACTTCCTGTGACGCCCGCAAAGATTCAGGGCAGGGAGTACCGTTGCCATAGGCCGCAAGCGCGGGCTGGCAATCGAGCGGCGTCGGGTAGTAGACTTCGCTGCCGACCTGCAGCTCTCGCAAGTGGTCGCGCAGGGCATCGCGGCGGGGGGAACGGATCACATATTGATGATAGACGTGCCCGGCGACCACTGGCGCTAATCCATATTCGGCCGCGATCCCGGCTCGGCGCTGGTTCCAACCCGCGAGATGGGGCAGCTTGACTCGTAGGATCGCCGCTTGCAGTTCATGCATGCGCCCGTTCCAGCCGAGGATGTCGTGAGCATAGCGTCGCGGACTGCCGTGGGCGCGCAGCAGGCGAAGTTTGGCCTCGACCTCGGGCCGCGTCGTGGTGACCAGACCGCCTTCGCCCATGGCGCCGAGATTTTTTGTCGGGTAGAAGCTGAACGCCGCCGCCGCTCCCCAGGCGCCGGCGGGACGATCGTTTAACGAGGCCCCGATCGCCTGGGCGGCATCTTCCACAACCGGAATGTTGCCGGCGGCATCGAGAATGGCGGGCATGTCGGCCATGCGTCCATAGAGATGCACCGGAACAATGGCCGCGACGCGGGTCTGCCGCGGCCGCGCCAGCGCCAGGCGCAGCGCTTCCGGGCTCAGATTAAACGTCTCCGGGTCGATGTCGACAAACTCCGGCACCGCGCCCGCCAAAAGAATGGCGCCGGCGGTGGCAAAAAACGTGAACGGCGTCGTGAGCACCACATCGCCCGCCGACACGCCCACCGCGCGCAATGCAAGATGCAGCGCATCGGTGCCGCTCGAGCAGGTCACGGCCCGGGCTCCCCCCACCCAGGGCGCGAGCTCGCGCTCGAACGCCTCGCACTCCGGCCCCTGCGCGTAGCGGCCCGAGCGCAGCACCCGCAGGGCCGCGGACTCGACCTCGGCGGCGAGCGCGGCGTTTTGACGGTCCAACGAAAAAGGTGGAATGAACTCGGGCATCGATGATCTTCCAGAATACGTTAGAATTCACTATGGACGAAGCGGGCGTTTACGAACGCATGGACTGGATATCGCTGGATAACTTTCTCACCACGCATCCAGCCCTGAAGAAAATTACACGTTGGTACCTGGAGCACTCCGATCAGCTCTTGAATGCCGACGAGTTTTCCGCTGCCTACGGCCAGCCTACGAGCTGGCTTGACCTCAAGGGTCTGGTCATTCACAAAGTGCTGACCCCGATTAACCCGGCGGGTGAAATGATCACGCTGCCCTTCGTGATTGACGCGAGCACGCGCTTCCGCTTCAACCTTAAGCTGAAACAGTTGGCCGAGGACGTTCTGGCCAAGAACAAGCCCGGCCCGCGCCCGGATACGGAATACCCCGAGCAGGAAGAAAAGGGCAACACGGGCGGTCGCACCTGGCAGGGCTGGAAAATCTTGCCGCCCGGCTGACGCGCGTCAATTATTGTTGTTCTTCCAGATCTGGTTTGTGTTTTTCCCGACGGCGTTTGTCTTCGAGGACCCGCTTGGGCGGCGGCGCGCCCACACGCGCCCGCGCCATCTCGCGCACGAGCTTGTCGGCTGTCAACTTTTTCGGCTTACGGCGCTTGGGCATCAGAGCGAGCCTTTATAAAAACCGCCGTCCACCAGCAGGCTTTGGCCAGTGATGTAGGCCGCGCGTTCGGAGGCGAGGAACACCACCGCATCAGCGAACTCGGCGGGCCGCGCCAAGCGCCGGAGAGCGGTCGCGGCGCTCCACTCCCTGGCGGCTTCATCGGGCGTTACACCCTGCGCCAACGCCTTGACCTTGGCCAGCTCAGAAAGACGGTCGGTCAGCGTGTAGCCGGGGCAGACATTGTTGACCGTTATGCCGAAGGGGCCGTACTCGTTGGCCAGCGATCGGGCCAGTCCGGGCACCGCGCCGCGCGCCGTGTTCGACAATACGAGACCGTCTATCGGCTGCTTTACGGAGACTGAACTGATCATGAGAAAGCGTCCCCAGCCGGCGCGCTGCATGATGGGCAGCGCCAATTTGGCAAAGAGCACATGGCTCATCAGGTTGAGGTCAATCGCGTTGCGCCACTCCTCAATCGTGGTTGCCGAAAATGGCTTCGATGGCGGACCTCCGGCGTTGGTGACACAAATATCGAGCCGCCCAAACTCGGCCATCGTGTCGGCGAAGAACTGCTCGACCGCGCTCGGCTGGCTCACGTCCACCGCGCGCGCGAGCACCCGCACTCCGTAACTGTCGCGAATCGCGCCGGCAGCGGTTTCGATGCGGGCGACGTCGCGCGAGCAAAGCGCCAAATGAACTCCCTCGCGCGCCAGGCCCTCGGCCACGGCGCGCCCCAGACCGGTCGAGGCGGCGGCGACCATCGCCACCCGGCCCTGAATGTCCGTGTTCATGAGTTTTGCGCCTCGTAAGCTGTGATATCGCTCTCGTACTTGAGCGTCAAGGCTATAGCATCAGCGCCCTCGAGCAGGCATTGCTTGCGGAACGGTTCAATTTCAAAATGGTGTGTCCCCGCCATTTGCGCGGCGAGATCAATCGTCAGTTCGTTCGCATGCAGAAGCTCTTGCACCGCGGCTTGAGGCAAGCGCACCGGCAGCAGCCCGTTCTGGCAGCAGTTGTTATAAAAAATGTCGCCGTATGAGGGCGCGATGATGGCGCGAATACCGAAGTCGAGCAGCGCCCAGGGAGCGTGTTCCCGCGAACTGCCGCAGCCGAAGTTATCGCCGGTGACGAGAATGCAGGCGTTCTGGTACTCGGGCAGGTTGAAGACGAAATTCGGGTCGTTGCGCCAATCGTGGAACAATCCCCGGCGCAGGCCACTGCGCACCGTGGTCTTGAGAAACTGCTTGGGAATAATCTGGTCGGTGTCAACATTGGCGCGGTCGAGCGGAATGACCCGTCCCGTGAGTGTGGTGAAGGGCGTCATATTCCCGCTCCAGCCCACTCCCGCACATCGGTGAAATGGCCTGCGATGGCTGCCGCGGCAGCCATGGCGGGGCTGACCAGGTGGGTCAGCCCGCCGGTGCCTTGCCGCCCCTCAAAGTTGCGGTTGCTGGTCGAGGCACAGCGTTCGCCGGGACGGAGGATATCGGGATTCATGCCCAGGCACATGCTGCAGCCCGGCTCGCGCCACTCGAAGCCGGCTTCACGGAAAATACGATCCAGGCCGCGGTCTTCGGCGGCGCGCTTGACCGCTCGCGAGCCGGCGACCACCATGGCACGCACCCCTGGCGCGACATGCCGGCCCGCGGCAATCGCAGCCGCGTGCTCGAGGTCGGAAAGCCGTCCGTTGGTACATGAGCCGATAAAGACGCGGTCGATCGAAATGTCGCGAATCGGCGTCCCCGGTCGCAGACGCATGTAGTCGAGAGCGCGCCGGGCGGCCGCGTCCGCCGGCTGGGGTACGGCGCCGTCGATCGCCGCGACCATGCCCGGGCTCGTGCCCCATGTCACTTGGGGCGCGACGTCGTCTGCGTTAAAATGCAGCTCGCGATCAAAATGCGCGTCCGGGTCGCTGGCAAGAAATTGGTCCGCCGCGGCGCCGCTGCCACGCGCCTCCAGATAGGCGGCGGTCACCTCATCCGGCGCGATCATGCCGGCGCGCGCGCCGGCCTCGATGGACATGTTGCACACGGTCATGCGCTCTTCCATGGAGATGGCGCGCACCGCGCTTCCGGCATATTCGATCACGTAGCCAGTTGCGCCCGCCGTGCCGATCTGACCGATGATGTGGAGAATCAAATCCTTGGCGCTGGGCGCGCCGGCACCCTTCCCCCTGAGCGCACCCGAAATCGTGATGCGCAGATTACGGGGACGCGCCTGCCACAGACACTGCGTCGCGAACACATGCTCGACTTCGCTGGTGCCGATGCCGAACGCCAGAGCGCCAAAAGCGCCGTGAGTCGCGGTATGGCTGTCGCCGCAGACAATCGTCATGCCCGGCCGGGTCAGTCCCAACTCCGGCGCTATGACGTGGACGATGCCCTGGTGCGGGCTGTCGAGATCGAAAAGCCTGACCTGATACTCGCGGCAGTTTGTGCTCAGAGCCCGCAGCTGGCTGTCGGCCTCGGCATCGAGTATCGGCAGCGGACCGCCGGGAACACGCGGGTCGGTGGGGACATCGTGATCCATCGTTGCGATGGTAAGGTCGGGGCGGCGCAGCCGGCGCCCGGCGGCGCGCAGGCCTTCAAACGCCTGCGGCGAGGTGACCTCGTGGATTAAGTGCAAGTCAATATAGAGCAGATCGGGTCCGCCGCCGTCACCGGCCCGAACCAGGTGTTTGTTCCAGATTTTATCGAGTAGCGTCATTATCGCCTTGCCAATGGCTTCAGCAGGTCGTCGAGGTAATCAGGCTCGCTGTTGTCGCGCACGAGGCGCGGCGCCTTCGGTCCGCCATGATAGTCAACGAGCGCGGTGCGATAGTAGTCGTCATTCACCACCAACAGCTCGATCGGGTTGGGATTGGCGGCGCTACCGATCACCGCGTCATTCAACAGCGTCGGCGTGAACACGCGCCCATTGACACCGATGATGCGCATTCCTGCGACGACACCCGCCTTGTAGGCGGGGCCATTGACGATGGAATCGGCTACCGCGCCAGCCGCGCCCATGCTCAGTCCGATTGAGTATTCAATGCTGCCCGGGTTGCGTCCGGCCGTCGTGGCGAGCTCGTACTTCCAGCCGCTGGCGGCGATGCCGCCCAGTGGGGGCTCGGCCGACGTCGAATTCAGCCGCTGATGAAAGAAGCTCGCCCAATCAAAAGGCGTGATTTGATTGAGCGCGGCTACCAGATCATCGAAGGTATAAGTTTTCAGCTCCGGGCCGTTGTTGGGGCCGCCATAGAAAAGGTGGAAGAAATCCTCCATCGATCGCGACCCGTGGCTCTGACGATGAATAACGGTGGCCACCTCGAGCCAAATCAAATCGCCTTCCTGGTAGTAATCGGTGTCGCGCCGCCAATTGATCCAGCTTTGGTTCCCCTCTTCGAACATGCCGGGCAGGGCGACAGCAGTGTCGAGCAGCGGACGCCACGTGCGGCCGGGGCGGCCAGGGCCGAGCGAGGCGGCGGTATCGGCAAGAAATTGGTGATACTCGTCGCTGGACCAGAGTCCGCTGCGCGCGGCTTCGAAGTTGCCGAGAAAATCGGTCAGACCCTCGTAGACCCAAAGCAGATCATCCTGCATCGGCGCCTCAAACGGAGCCGAGGCCAGATCGGCCGGACGCCGGAATTTTCCGTTCCATGAGTGTATAAACTCGTGCGGCAGCAGCTCGCCGACAATGTACGCCGCGCCTGGACCGATCAACGCACGCTCCGGCAGCCGGCTGTCGTCGGATTCGTGGTGCTCGAGGCCGAAGTGAGCGACGTGATCACTCAGGGTCAACAGAAAATGGTAATCGCGATAGTGGCGCGAGCCGAAAAGCTTGCCCGTCTCCGCCACAAGGTTGGTCATGCCGGCCTGCACTTCCGACAATGCCGGGCTGGAGGCGATCGCCTGCGGGCTGTCGGCCACCAGATCGAGTTCGTGATGAATCGGTTCGCCCGGCGGAGTCAGATCGAGCACGCGGTAGTACTCGCCGGCAATGACCGGCGAATCCACCAGCAGGTCGAGATCGGTGGGCTTGAAACTGATAGCCGCACCGGAGGCGTGGTCGACCGGCAGCGCGGTGCCATAGCCCCACTCCGCCGGCAGCGTCAGGTTGGCTTGGATCATGATCTGTGCCGCGGGAATGCCGGCCGGGTAGAGCAGATTCTGGTTCCAGCTCAGATCCACGAGTTTGGCTGTCGCCGAACCGCCCGAGGTGTATTCACCCGACGATCCCTCGATGTAATCGAAATCGGCCTCAAGCTGGCTGACGCCGTTGGGAATGTCCAGATGAAAGGTGAACACATCAAGGAGGTCGCGCGTCCACGGAATAACTTTTCCGTTGCCAATGAACTTGAGCCCGCTGAGATTGCCGATTGGGCCGTCAGGCTCGTGCTCGCCAGGAATCCATTTAGGGTAGAGCAGCGTGAGTGGGCCAGTGTGCACCGGAAACAGCATGCGGGTGTGGATCAGCTTCAGCGGCGCCTGCGAGGCGTCGACCGAAAGCGTGATCGGCGCCTGCGCCGTGGCTCTGGAAAGTCCTGTCGAGGCAATCGCGGCGGCAATCAAGCAAGTGGTAAACAGCGGCAACCGTCGGGCGGAGTGCATAAAGAATGATACCCATTCCCCCGGCCCTTGCGCTGGCAAGCCATGCTATTGTGAGCGTAGCGCGCAGGGTGCATCCGGTCCGCGGAAAGGGCAGTGCCCACCTGCAAAGTCGGTCGGCAATCACGAACCTTCTGGTACGCGAGTGACGTGGATCGCAATCGTGCGCGAGCGAAGGCCGAAGCCGATCCATGCATGCTCGCCGCACTGCGGGGCGTGAGCTAGGCGGCCAGAACCGGCGCGGCCATGAAGGTTACGAGAAAGATCGCAAGTGCCAGCAGCGAAAGCGCCACCCGCGCCCGTCCAAGCGTTGGCATCTCCGGCACCCACGGATGGCGCAGACGCATAGCCGCGATCAGCAGGGCGAATACGAACCATCCTGGCCAGTAACGCCACCCGCCCCAGAGCAGCGCGAGCAGCGCGGCCCACGACGTCACCCGGTGCAGGCGCGGCGAGAGCGCGTAGACAATGTGGCCGCCGTCGAGCTGGGCAGCGGGAATCAGGTTCATCATCGTCAGGAGGAGCCCGATCCAGCCGGCGCGCGCCACCGGCGATAGCTGCATCCGACCGGCCACCAGGCCGGGATGCAGGCCGGCGGCGACCCATTGCTGCAGCGGCGGCCACGCAAACGTAACCCACTCGGCATGAGCCTGCGCTCCGGCGGCGGCGACGGATAGTACATGAGACGTCGCCAGGCCCCACACCACGACCGGAAGCGCCAGCGCCATCCCCGCCAACGGGCCTGCGATACCAACGTCAAAGAGCGAGCGGCGATCCAGGAACGGCGACTTGATTCGAATGAATGCGCCCAAGGTTCCGATTAGTGTGGGCGCGGGCAGGAACAGCGGGTAGGTGCTCTCAATCTGGTAATAGCGGCAGGCGATGTAATGGCCCATCTCGTGGGCGAGCAAAATGGCGATGAGCGAGAGGCTGAAGGGCAGCCCCAGTGGCAGCAGGCCAAGATTGTGCCAGATCCAGGGAAAGGGAAAAATATCGGTGGGAGTCGCATAGGCCGGCAACCCGCGATTGAAATTCCATTGCAGGCGCGCGCCAACGACCGTGGTCGTGGCCCACGTCAGGACGAAAAGAACATAGGGCAGGGCTCGGCGGAAAACGATGCGCATCAACAACTAGTCAATCGCGCTCATGTCTTTGCCGGGACGGAATTTGATCGACTTGCCGGGAGCAATGGTGACTTCGGCTCCAGTGCGGGGGTTCCGCCCCACTCCGGTTTTGCGCGGACGCACGTTGAAAACCCCGAATCCGCGCAGCTCGATGCGGTCGTCACTGGCTAGCGCCCGCTTCATGCGTTCGAAGACGGCTTCGACCGCCAACTCGGCCTGCGCCTTGCTGGTGCCGGTGCGCGCGACCACAGCATGCACGATGTCACTCTTGATCATGGGTTAACGCCACTGTAATCAGCAGGATAGCATGATGCGCGGCGGGTTGGCACTCAGCGCTCGAGTCCCAGCGGGCAATGGTTGGTGTTGCGGCGCAGGCTGCGGCGAATGATCTGCCATGGAATCGAGCCCATGCCCACCACCAGTCCGGTCAGAAACAGCGCCACCGCAATGTGCGATTGATAGCGCAAGAGGTCGGTGTGCAGCAGCATAAACAACGACTGCAGCGCCACGCCGAAGTAGGCCAATAGCGCCACCCAGATTACGCCGCCCAACAGATTGGTGATCGTAAAGCGCCGGCGCGGAATATGGATCACCCCGGCGGCCAGCGGGATCATCAACCGGAATCCCCACATAAAGCGCGAAAACAGGAGCGCGATAATGCCTCCCCGCGAGCTGTGCAGCCATCGCGATACCCGCTGCCGCTGCCTGCCATTGCCGAGCGCACGTTTCAACTTGCCCAAGGCGCCGATTTCATAGAGCAACTCATTGCCCCCGACCGTGACCCCCAGCGCGATGCCTAGCACCCAGCGCAGGTCGAAGAATTGTTGCCCCGGTTGGCTGGCCAAAATCATCGCCGCCACAAGCGTGGCGTCGCCTTCAACGATGAGTCCGAAGACTAGGAACGCGTAGCCATAGTGGAGCAAGAGGTACTGCAATGGTTTTTGGAAATCTCTCCGTGCCTAGTGTATCGAAAATGGAACGCGGTTGCCCGAATTGAACCTAACTCACTGAAGCTAAAGAAGTTGTCCCGATTTGAAACCTCGCTCTAGTTGTTGGATGAGTTTCGGCGTCAACGCCGCCGCATGGCCCCGGCTGGCGAGTAGAATGAAATCTACTCCGCGTTGGCGCATCAAAATTGAAGCCACGCGGCCTAAGGAGCCAATCATGTCGAGAAGCGTAAACAAAGTGATCCTGCTCGGGCATTTGGGCAAAGACCCCGAGATGAAATACACCCCCTCCGGTCAAGCCGTGACCAAGTTCAGTCTCGCCACCAGCGAGCGTTGGAAAGACAAGAGCAACGGCGAGTTGCAGGAGCGCACCGAGTGGCACAACGTCGTCTGCTGGGCCAAACTGGCGGAGACCGCGAGCCAGTACCTCACCAAGGGTTCGGGCGTTTATATTGAAGGTCGCATTCAGACCCGTTCCTGGGAAGACAAAGAGAACAAGAAACATTACATGACCGAGATCATTGCCACTGAGATGGTCTTCACCGGCGGTGGGCGCGGTGAAGCCGGCAAGGGCCGCGCGGCCGGGGCCGGCTCGGGCGCCTCGGCGCCGCGCGAGTCCGGTGGTCGCGAACCCTCCAACGACTTCGGTCCGCCCACGCCTGAAATCACAGACGACGACATCCCGTTCTAAATGCCCGCCCGCTTTGATGGCTTAAAGCCGCCGCGCGCCAACCACCCACTTTCAGAGATGGAAGTGGGCGGGGTGCGCATCGACCTGCATCAGCAAATGAAGCTGGTCGGATTCACTTACGGTATCGAGCCGACCACGGCAACGCTCGGTTGGGCGGCCATAAGCGAAACGCTGCTGATTCGCGATGGCCAAGCGCTACCTATCAGTGGAATGGCCTTACACTTCAGCGAATTAAGTCGCTTTGAGTCGGCATTTCAGATAGATCCCCCAGGTGCGCTGGAGTACTATGAATTACGGCGCGAGTCGAAGGTGACGCCGGAGTTGGAGATCATCTTTCATTTTGAAGGCGGTACGCTGCGTATCGCATGCGGCCTTTGCCGGGGCGAGTTGGTAATCGCCACTGACGACGACGAGGACGAGGAATCGGGAACCAATCTTGTTCAGTAGTTGCTCCAAACTAGCCGCCGCGCTGTTGCTCCTGCTGGGGCTCGTCTACGGTCAAACCGATAGTCCCGTAGCCAGCGGGTTTGGCCAAGCCTTGTTTTATGCCGTTCCTGGTTCGTCGAGCGAGACCAGTTTTCAAGCCCACGCCGGCAGCATCGGCATCATTGCTCCCCAGAGTTTTGCCCTCGACCGTCACGGCATGTTGCGCGGCTCATTGCCCGGCGACTTGGCCACCACAGCGCGTGACCACTCGGTCGAGATCATGCCGCTCGTAATCAACGCCGACTTTTCAAAATATGGGGCCGCAGCCCTTCTGCGCAGCCCCAGCGCCCGCGATCGCGCTGTGGGGGCGCTGGTCGATGCCGCTCGTAATCTCGATCTGGCCGGCTGGCAAATTGATTTCGAAAATCTTCCTTCGCTTGAGCGGGCGCGGTTCTCCAGCTTCGTGGCCGAGGTCGCCGAAGCGCTCCACCGTCACGGGAAACTGCTCAGCGTTGCCGTCGGCGCCCGCACGTCGGATGACCCGACCACCTATACCTATCGCACTTTCTCCGGCGTCTATGATTACACCGCACTGGGCGAGAGCGCTGATTTTCTGAGCGTCATGGCCTATCCGGAGGGCGACAGCAGCCATCCGGGCCCGCTCGCCAGTTCGCCTTGGGTCGAGCGCGTGATTCAGCACGTCCTGCTGCAAGTGCCCGCCGACAAGGTCTCGCTCGGCTTGCCGACCTATCAAACCGACTGGAGCGAGCGCCGCATTCGGGTGAGTGTGCGGGAGCGTATCGAGGGCCGGATCAAGCGCGTCGTTACATACATCTGGAGGCTCATCCATCACAATGGCGCGGTGAGCTATCCGGCGGATGAGCAGCTGCAATGGGATCCGGTGCTGGAATCGTCCTACCGGGTTGAAGGCCAAGGGCACAGCCGCCATATCACCTGGATCGAGGATGAACGCAGCTTCGCCGCCAAGCTCCGCCTAGTCGCCCAGTACCATCTTCACGGCTTCTCCGTCTGGCGCATTGGCCTGGAAGACCCCCACATCTGGAGCATTCTCCCCGGCACGACCGCCGCCGCCGCCGCGGACCACCGCTAGAAGTGATCTCATAATGCGGCAGCGGGCCGCGCTGGGCGTTCCGTTCGCGAAAAGTCTCGCACCAATTTTGAGATCACTTCCAGCTTCGCTACCACACCGCGGCCGCGAAATGGGCGTGGATCATTTTGTCTTTTGTAATTAGTGGCAATGCGCTCGCGCGCGCCTGCGCTACGATTAACCGGTCGAACGGATCACGCGTCCAGCTTTCATTGCACGCCGCCGCCGCCACCTCGTCGAATCCAAGCGAACTGATTTGCAAGCCAATGTCACGCGAAAGCTGCTCTGCAATCGCGGCGCCCGACCACCGGAGCTTCCCAATCTCATGTAGCAGCTGCAGCTCCAGCACCGCCATGGGGCATGCCAGGACCTCGCAGGATTGGATCATGGCCCGCGCCTGGTTCCCGATTTTTTCCAGTTCGCCTTCAGCCAGCCAAATTAATACATGGGTGTCAAGGTAGGTTGTCATCCGGTTTCCAGTATTTCGACCAGTCCAAACCAATGACATCCTCGGCATCACCGACGAACAGATCGCGCCGCTTCAGATTGGCAAGCTTGTCCCGGTCGGGAACGATCCGTAACCGCTGACCGCGCCGCACAATCTCCACCGCCTTGCCCGATGCTAAAGCTTCATCGAGAATGCGATACACGTTCTGTCGAAGTTCCGACGCGGTGATTGCCACGCTTCATAATAACACGTACGATTCGTACGTACGATTCTGGCACAGGGAAAGGCTCGTCTTGTTTAACCCTTACTGACGCGGGTTTTCAGCAAAATCGGCGTGCCCTCGAAACCAAAGGCCTTGCGAATCTGGTTTTCCAGGAAGCGCTTGTAGGAAAAGTGCAGTGCGCGGGCGCGGTCAATGAAAAGTACAAACTGCGGCGGCGCGAGCGAGACTTGCGACATGTAGTAAATGCGTACGCGCTGGCCTACCGGAACGCCGGCGCGGTCAAAGTCCACAGTTGACAAGAAACGGTTGATAGCGGCAGTGGTGATGCGCTTGCGCCGGGCCTTTGCGACTCGGTCAATGGTGGCGTAGAGCTTGTCCATGCCTTCTCCCTGCTGGGCGGAGATGAAGACAATGGGTGCGAACGCCAAAAATTTCAAGCGTTCGCGGATGCGCTCGCTATACGCGGCCTGCGTACGCTGTATCGCCTTCGAGCGATCCCATTTGTTGACCACGATAATCACCGAGCGGTGGGCTTCGAAGGCATAACCCGCAATGGTCGCATCCAGCGCCAACACGCCGCTCTCCTCCGGCTCCGCGCCGTCGAGGACGATTAGTGCCAGATCAGCTTGCTCCAGGTGCTTGCGCGCCATCACCACGCTCAGCTTCTCCGCCATCAGGCGGGTGATGCCCTTGCGGCGGATCCCGGCGGTATCAATGAAGCGGTACTCGGTGCCGTTGCGGGTGACCAGCGCATCGACCGCGTCGCGCGTCGTTCCGGCGATTTCGCTGACGATCGACCGCTCCTCGCCGGTCAGACGATTCAACAACGTACTTTTACCCACGTTGGGGCGGCCCACGATGGCAATACGCGTCTCACGCGGCGACGGCGCCTCTTCCGCTTCTGTTTCGGTATCCGCGGCCGGGGCTTCCGTCGGCAGATACGCCAGCGTTTGATCGAGCAGTTCTTCCAACCCCTGTCCATGCTCGGCGCTTATCGGATAAAGCCGGGACGCACCCAGCCGATAATAAGGGGCGAGGCCGTCGGCTTGCGTTTCGGACTCAATCTTGTTCACGGCCAGCAGGATGGGCTTGCCGGATTTTTGCAGTAGCCGGCCGAGTTGCAAATCGGGCGCGGCCAGCTCAGTGCGTCCATCGACCACGAAAATAATCGCCGAGGCGCCGCCGATCGCGACCAGCGCCTGACGGTATATCGCTTCCGGAATTTCATCTGGATTGTCGGGCAGCAGTCCACCGGTGTCGATGATGCCGAAGTGGTGCCCGCGCCATTCGACCGTTCCGTAGTTTCGATCCCGCGTGATGCCGGGCTCGTTACCGACGATGGCACGACGCGAGTGGGTCAGGCGGTTGAAAAGCGTCGACTTGCCGACATTGGGCCGCCCGACGATGGCAACCGTAGGTAATGCGCCGGGAAGAATGTTCACTTAGGCCCGGGCTTGCCCGGTGCGGGCGCGGCGGCTGGGCGGGCGAAGTACCCTTTGCGCGTGCGGGCGGTAACTCCCTTGACCGCGATCTTGATCTCTACCGTATGAAACTCGCCGTTGGGGACGAAGTTGTTGGGATCGTACGTCACCACATACTGATGCCGCAAATCACTGGTGATCGCTTGAAACGCCGCGCCCAAATCATGTGCCTCAATCGGGAAAAAGCTGAGGCCACCGGTCTGCGAGCTCAAGCGTTTAAGCACCGCGTCGGACTCGGCGTCGGAACCTGTCGGTTCGGTGCCGATTGTATAGATGATGGCCCCAGCGTCCTCGGCCATGCCCAGCGCTTCCTCGCGGCTGTAGCGGCTCTGGTCGTCGGCGCCATCGCTAATGATCACCACCACGTTGCGGAAATCGCCACTGCCCGGCGCGCCCGGGCCGAGATCGTCGTGTGCGGTTTGAAACAGCGCATCAAAAAGCGCCGTGCCGCCGGAGGGGTTCAGGCTCCGAATGGCGGCCGCCAGTTTTTCGTAATTGTCGGTGAACGGTTGCGCCACATGCAGCGAGGTGTCAAAGCCCGCCACCATGGCTTGGTCGCGGCCTTCGACCAAAACGGACTGCAAAAAATCAGTGGCGGCGCGCTGCTCGAAGGCCCATCGCGTGGTAATGCTGTTGCTGATATCGAGCAAAAGCACGATGCGCAACGGCAGGTTGCCTTGCGCGTCAAAATGGGTAATACGCTGCGGCTGCTGGTTGTCGAAAATCTGGATCTGTGACGCTTCCAGGCCGGAGACAAAATGGTTGTGTTTGTCTAGTGCCAAAAATGTGAGCGGAACGTTGTTGACGTTCTTGACAATAAGCGTTTGTTTCCCCGGCTGGAGGATTTGTGCCGGCCACGGACAGGCGGCGCAGGCAATCAAAAACAAAACGGCGATCAGGCGATACTTCATCACAGGTTAGCTAGATTATAGACGAGGCGAAGGCGCCGGCTCGTTGCGTGAAGTTTCCTGGCGTAAAGCGCCGAGCAGTGCCAATATATCGCCGGGAAGCGGGGCCTCCCACGTCATGAATAGGCCGGTGGCCGGGTGCGCCAGCCCCAAACGCGCCGAATGCAGCATCGGGCGTTCGGGGCGGAACCCGGCCAGTGCCCCAGGGCCGGCGAGCGCGGCGGCAGCGCCGTAAAGCCGGTCACCCACCACCGGATGGCCAAGCGCCGCCATGTGAACCCGAATTTGGTGCGTTCGCCCGGTATGGATTTGAACCTCCAGCCAGCTGAACCGGCAGGCCGACACAAGCGATGCCGGAGTAGCCGGCGGCGGCGAAAATGCCTGGCGCACGGTGTAGCTGGTATGCGCCTCGCGGCTTTGCGCGTCGGGCCGGCGGCGCGTAGTCATGCGCGCCCGCCGGATGGGATCGCGTCGAATGGCTAAATCGATCGAGCCCTGCAACGCCTTCATACGACCCTGCACCAGCGCCCAATAGGTCTTCGAAACGGCGCGCGACTGAAACTGATCCGCCAGGCGCTGATGCGCCCGGTCGTTGCGTGCCACAACCATGACTCCGCTGGTGAAGCGGTCGAGCCGATGAACAATGCCGGGGCGCGCCTCGCCGCCCAGGGCCGAGAGACTGGCATAGCGACCGAGCAGCGCATTGACCAGCGTGCCCGACGTGCGTCCGGCGCCGGGATGGACGCTCAAACCCGCGGGTTTGTTGACCACCACGATATCGTCGTCTTCGTACAGCACGTCGAGCGGAATGTCTTCGGCCGCGAGGCCCGACGGCGGCGGCGGCCCGAGCGCGACCGCGACCACCGCGCCTGGCGTGAGCAGCAGGCTGGGACGCTCGACCACGGCGCCGTTCACCCGCACGCCGCCGTCGCGGATCAGCGCCTGCAGTTTCGTGCGGCTGAGGTCGGGCAAGCGCTGGGCGAGAAAGCGATCCAGCCGCGGGGTTTCGTCTGTATCCGGTTCGAGCGCAAAAACATTCACGATGTCGCCGCGGGCGCCGCGCCGCGCGCCACCGCGCGCTGCGATCGCGTGGCATAGATGCCGACCGCGAGCGCGATCATGAAAAGGCTGGTAAGCTGCGCATCGGTCAGCAACCCGTGGAACAGCATCGCCTGGGGTTCGTAGGCGCGAACGAAGTCAACGAGAAACCGCACGATGCCGTAAGCCAGCAGGTAAAACGCGGTCAATTGCCCAACAAAGGCGCGGTGCTTCGAGAGGCGCCAGAGAAGGAAAAAAATAACCGCCTCGGCGATGGCTTCGTAAAGCTGCGTCGGCTGTAGCGGAATGCCGAGTGGCACGCCGGTACTGGCATTCGCGTAGGCGTTGTGAAACGTAACCGCCCAGGGCAAATGCGTCGGCTTGCCCCAGCAGCATCCGGCTGAAAAACATCCCAGCCGGCCAATGCCATGCCCGATCGCCACACCGGGCGCGACCGCGTCGCCCACCGCCAGCCAGCCCAGTTTCTGCCGCCGCACATAGAGTGTCATTACCAGCAGCGCGCCGATCACGCCGCCGTAAAAAATGCCCGCCGATTGCAGAAAGCCGAGGCTGAACACATAGCCGGGGTCGCGCACCACATAGCGCCAGTCCTGCAAAACCAAAAACACCTTGGCGCCAACAATCGCGCCTAGGGCGAGGTAGACGGCGAGGTTGAAGACGCGCTCGGGGTCGAGCCCGAACTGGCGCGCAAAGTGCCGTGCCACGTAAATGCCGGCAAGAAATCCGATCGCCACCAGCAGTCCGTACGTGTGAAGCGTGAGGTAGCCGTAATGAAAGAGAATGGGAAACATCAGCGTGCCATCACGAAACCGGGTTGGGCGGCTGCGGAACCGAGGTTGCGGCCGCGGCCGGCGCGGGCCGATCTTCCACGATCTCCCATACCAGCAGCGCCGCGCCTACAACGATGGCGCTGTCGGCCAGGTTGAACACAGGCCAACTGTGGCTGCCACTGTAGAAGAGCAGGAAGTCCACCACCTTGCCGTGCAGAATCCGGTCAAACAGATTGCCGCATGCCCCGCCGACGATCAGCGCCATCGCCACGCCGGCGCGCGTCGTCTGTTTGCTCTTCCAAAGCAACGCCAGCACCGCCAACAAGGCCAGGCTTGAGGCGCCGATGAGAATGTCGCGAAACCCGGGCGCCGAATACTGGAACAACCCGAACGCCACGCCCGGGTTCTCGGCGTGAATAATGCGAAACACGCCGGGAATAACGGTGTAGCTGAAGTCGTCGGGGAGCTTGTCAATCATCCCCTTGCTCACCTGGTCGGCGACAAATACTCCGACGCCGATGGCGAGATGGCGGAACTGGATGGGAATGCGCAGGCTCATGCCGTGGTTGTCGCTTCCCGCATCGCTTTGATGGCCGGCACGCAGCGTTCGCACAGCGTGGGATATTCGGTGTCGGTTCCGACCGCGGTGGAGTAGTTCCAACAACGTTCGCACTTGGCGCCGGCCGCCGGCACGATTCGAATATCGCGCGCTCCGGCACCGCCCCCGTCTTCCAGCCGCACCTGCGAAACAATGAACAACGCGGCGAGCTCCGCCCGATGTTTTTCCAGCAGCAACAGATCGTCGCCCGCGGCGCGCAGCTCGACCGCCGCTTCAAGCGACGTGCCGATACGCTTTTCCGCCCTCGCCAACTCGAGCGCCTTGAGCACCTCTTCCCGCCAGCCCAAAAGGGCGACCCATTCCGTGTCTTCTGGAATGTCGCTCTCGCGGCTCTGTCCCCACCAAGCGCGGACGTCAACATTGGTTTCGCAATGAATGCTTCCGGTGTGGCCCAGCGTGGCCCAAACCTCCTCGGTGGTGAAGGGTAGTATCGGCGCCAGTAAGCGCACCAACACCTGAAGTGCGTGCCAGAGCACGGTCTGCGTTGACCGGCGATCCCGGCTTTGATTGGGCGCGGTATAGAGGCGGTCCTTGCGCACGTCGAGATAAAAGGCGCTCAGCTCCAGGCTGCAAAAGTCGGAAAGTATCCGGCAGGCGCGGTGAAACTCGTATGCCTCGAACTGCCGTTCCACCTCGAGCGCCATGCGCGCCGTTTGGCGGATCATGTAACCATCCAAGCCCGCCAGTTCGCTCGGTGCCAGCGCGTCCTTTTGAAAGTCGAAACCATGCAGATTCCCAAGTAAGAAGCGGAACGTATTGCGAATCTTCCGGTATGCCTCCGCCAGCCGCTTCAGCAGCTCGGGCGAGAGTCGGATCTCTTCGCGGAAGTCGCTGCTGCCGACCCACAGGCGCAGAACCTCCGCGCCGTACTCGCCTGTAATCGCATCCGGCTCGATAGCATTACCCAGCGACTTGTGCATGGTGTGGCCTTCGGCGTCGAGCACCCAGCCGTGGGTGAGGGTCTCCCGGTAGGGCGCCGCGGCGCGGGTTCCGATCGCCACCAGCAGCGAGCTCTGGAACCAGCCCCGGTACTGGTCTCCGCCCTCGAGATAAAGATCGGCGGGAAACGGCAGCCCGGTTGAGGCATTAAGAACCGCGGCCTGGCTGCAGCCCGATTCGAACCACACGTCCACGATGTCGCGCTCCTGCTGGAACTCGCCCTTGCCGCACTGGGCGCAACGCGTACCTTCGGCGACGAAACGCGAGGCCGGCTCTGTAAACCATTGATTCGACCCGCGCTCGGCAAACGCCGCAATGATACGCCGGTCGGTGGCATCATCGTGCAAGTAGGCATGGCAGGCGGTGCACGCCAGCACAGGAATCGGCACTCCCCACACCCGCTGCCGCGAGATGCACCAGTCCGGCCGCGTCGCCACCATTTGTCGAATGCGCTCTTCGCCCCAGGCCGGCATCCACCGCACCGACTTGATTGCCTCGAGCGCCGCGGCCCGCAAGCCGCGATCAAGCGCGATGAACCATTGCTCGGTGGCCCGCATCATCACGGGGTTGTGGCAGCGCCAGCAGTGAGGATAGGAATGTTCCAACGGCGCCTCGGCCAGTAGCGCTCCCAGGCTGCGCAAGTGCGCCACAATGCGGGGATTGGCCTCGGTGATGGTTTGGCCGGTGAATGGCGCGGAATCGGCGCCAAAAAATCGGCCGGTGGCATCCACCGGGCAGATGACGGGAAGCTTGTATTTTTCGCCGGTGGCGAAATCCTCCGCGCCATGCCCCGGAGCGGTGTGTACGATGCCCGAGCCCTGGTCGGTGGTGATGTATTCGGCGAGCACGGCTGGTTCTTCCCGCTCAAGCCACGGATGCTGGAACATCACTCCCTCGAGCGCCGATCCGGGGAAGCAGGCAATGATTTCCTCGCGGCCCCAACCCACGCCCAGCGCACTGGCTGTGGCCTCGAAACGCGCATCGGCGACCAGGTAAACTTCGCCCTCCGTGTTGCGAACCGCAACGTAATTCAGTTCGGGATGAAACGCCAGCGCGGTGCTGGCCGGCAGCGTCCACGGCGTTGTAGTCCAGACCACCGCGAAAAGATTGCGGCCCGCAATCCCGCCCGGCAGCTCGCCTGATTTGTAGGCATAGCGCAGCCAGACGGTGGGGCTGAGATGATTCTTGTACTCGACTTCGGCCTCCGCCAAGGCAGTGCGGTCGTGGGTGCACCAATACACCGCTCGCAATCCCTTGTATGCTTGTCCGCGCTTGATGAACGTCAGGATCTGCTCGGCAATGGCGGCTTCATAGGCCGGATTAAGCGTAAGGTACGGGTCGTTCCACTGACCGAAAACTCCCAGCCGCTCAAAGCCAGCGCGTTGCAAGGCAACGTATTTACGCGCGTACTGCTCGCAACGCTCGCGGATTTCAACCACCGATAGCTCGCGTTTCCGGGGTCCCAATTCCTGGTCAACTTTGATCTCGATGGGCAGCCCGTGGCAATCCCAGCCAGGAATATAGGGGGCATCGAAACCGGCCATCGATTTGGATTTCACCACGAAATCCTTGACTACTTTATTCAGCGCCGTGCCGAGATGAATGGCTCCATTGGCGTAGGGCGGTCCGTCGTGCAAAACAAAGAGCGGGCGGCCTTTCCGGGCAGCGCGAATCTGCCCATAAACGTCCTCCTGTTGCCAACGTTGGAGCCATTTGGGCTCACTCGTGGGCAGGTTGGCCTTCATCGGGAATGCAGTCACCGGAAGGTTGATGGTCGCCTTGAATCGGGATTCAGCCACTGCATCTCATTATAGCGAGGTGAACTTTACGCAACCTTTCGCCTTCCGCAATAGTCGTTATTAAGAGAGGGAGAGATGGTTCCTAACCCCGATTCGGTTGACTTTCGAACCTTGCCGGAACCGCCTTCGCTGTGGCGCGAGTTGGTGCGCGAACTCCGTGAGAGGATTTCGCCTCCACCCGAACCCGATCTCCACCTGGAGTCCCAACCAATTCCGGTCAAAGAGATCTGGTCGCGCCCCAAAAGCCTGGGCAAGCGGGCCAGTTCGGCGGCAATTCACGTGGCCATCATCGGCATCTTGATGCTGCCACTTTGGCGGCCGGTGCGCAACGTCGTGCGCCATGAAGAAGTTGAGATTTTAGCCCCCGCGATCATGGCGCCCGGGCACACCTCGCTGCCGAAAATGCGCCATATCGCCTCCGGCGGCGCGCCCCCCACCAAGACGGTGTTGCCGCCCAAAGTGAATCCGGTTCAGGCTCCGCAGCCAACCGTCGCGCCGCCGATCAAGCTCATGCCGGCGACGGCTGTGGCCAACTTGAATATTCCGCAGTTCGGTAATCCGGGCTTCATCGCCGGGCCCCCCGGAACCTCTGTGGGCAATGGCGGAAAGGGTCCGGGCGGCCCCGGTTCTGATCCCAACGGCGGGGGCGATTGCACCGGCGATGAACCGTGTTCGGTGGGCGGCGATGTCTCTGAACCGGTGCCCGTCTACGATCCCGATCCGGAATATTCCGAAGCCGCGCGCAAAGCCAAGTTCCAGGGTGTCGTGGTGGTCGGCGTGATTATCGGCGCCGATGGCCATGTATACGACCCGAAAATTGTGCAGCCCCTGGGTCTCGGCCTCGACCAAAAGGCCATCGAGGCGGTGAAGCTATGGCGCTTTGAGCCCGCCAAGAAAAACGGGCGCGCGGTTCGAGTGGCCGCTAATATCCAGGTTAACTTCCGTCTTTATTGACGCCCTCCCGAAACCACCCCGTGGTAGAATTCGTATAATGTTGCAGGGGCGCCCCTTCCACTCCGGAGTGCGTTCCAAGAGCGAATTCTGTCATGTCAGAACCCACTCCCCCAAAGTCGGAACCGGAAGACCTACGATTTCTGCTCCAAAACAAGCCGTTCTGGCGTGAGTTGCTTGATCAGGTCGGGGATTTCTTCACCAAGCGCGACAAAGCGCCGGAATTGGTGCTTGAGTCTAAGCCCATCCCAGTCAAGGATATCTGGTCTCCCCCGAAATCCCTGAAAAGCCGTGTGGGTTCGATTGCCGTGCATTTGGCCGTGGTCGGCATAATGTTGCTGCCTTTCTGGCGTCCAGTGCAAATGCAAGTCAAAAAGATGGTAGAGGTGGCCATTGTAGAGCCCCCTAAGGTGGATCCTGTCATTCCCAAGATGCGCCGGCTTTCCGGCGGCGGCGCGCCCGTACAGCAAGCGCCGAAGCTGGTGCAAGCGCCCCAGCCCCACCCGATTAGCGCGCCCACCTCGATTGTGCCCCTGACAACGGCAACCTTGCCCAGTTTCGGCTCGATCGGCCCCATCAGCGGACCGCCTGGCAATAGCACTGGCAGCGGCGGCGGCCCCGGCGGCACCGGTAGCGGCAGCGCCGATGGCACCTGCGTCGGCAGCGACTGTGGCGATGGTGTGGGCGAGACGGCGCCGGTGCAGCTTTATGCGCCCGATCCGGAATACTCTGAGGCCGCGCGCAAGGCTAAGTTCCAGGGCACCTGCATCGTTCAGATCCAGGTCGGCACGGATGGCAAGGTGAGCCGCCCCGTCGTGGTGCAGCCGCTCGGATTGGGCCTGGACGAAAAAGCGGTCCAGGCGGTGCTGCAATGGAAATTCTCGCCGGCACGGGACCGCAATGGCAAACCCGTTGCGATGGTGGTTCAGGTCGAAGTTAATTTCCGGCTGTATTAAGCGCCGGCTCGCTTGACGGTGGGGTTGCTGAGCCCGGTTTCGCCTTGGCTCGGCTGAAACGGCCCTGTAATATCGAGAGCAGCCCGGTGGTCCAGTACCCGACCACAAACAGCAGCAGGAACGGTATCGTCAGATAGTTCTCCATATCGAATGCATAGACCGTCACTGCCGCGAAAATCGTTCCCAACAGTAGCTCCACCGCCGGCGACCATCCTACCTTGCGCCGGTACTTTTTCTTTTGCGTCTTGCCTGACAATGCGTCCCCGAACTTCGGCGTGCGTTTGAACGATGTCTTCACCCCTAGCAGCGCCTCGATCACGGCGCGCGTGTTGGTCACCGTCAGGCCGATGCCGATGGCCATGACCATGGGCATGTAGAGCAGCGTTTTGTACCAGCTCCGTGGAAATAGCTCGCGCTGCGAGGCAACATAAAACGACGAAATCGAGCAGGTCGAGGCGATGAACAGCGGCAGGTCGATGTACAACATCTGAAACCAGCCCTGGTAGAAACGCACAATCATGGCCGGCAGCAGCAGGGTGCAGAGCACGATCATCAGTGGGTAGGAGATGTTTGCGGTCAGGTGGCACCAGGCCTCGACCTTATGGTGCAGGTCTATATCCTTCCGCCGGAATAGCCGCGGCAATATTTTTTTCGACACCTGGATCAGGCCCTTGGCCCAGCGCGCCTGCTGCACCTTGAATGCGTTCATTTCGGTCGGCAGCTCGCTTGGACACTCGACGTCGGGAAGGTAGGTGAACTTCCAGCCCTTGAGTTGCGCGCGGTAACTGAGATCGGTGTCTTCAGTCAGCGTATCGTGTTCCCAGCCGCCGGCCTCCTCGATGGCGCGGCGGCGCCACACACCGGCGGTGCCGTTGAAATTGAAAAACAGATTGGCGCGATGCCGCCCGCCGTGCTCCATGATGAAGTGGCCGTCCAGCAAAATGGCCTCGACCCGCGTCAGCCAGGAATAATCGCGGTTGATGTAGCCCCAGCGGGTCTGCACCATCCCAAGCGTGGGGTCGGTGAAGTGGTGAATCGTGCGCAGCAGAAAATCCGGCGGTGGAACGAAGTCAGCGTCGAAGATGGCGATGAACTCGCCCGAGGCCACGCGCATGCCCTCTTCCAGAGCGCCGGCCTTGAACCCATGCCGGTTGGTCCGGTGCAGGTATGCAATCGGTTCTCCGCGCGCCGCGCAGCGCGCCACCGCTTGTTCCCCCACCGCGCACGTCTCGTCCGTCGAGTCGTCGAGCAGTTGGATTTCGAGCCGGTCGCGCGGATACTCGAGCCGGCAGATGGACTCGACCAGTCGCTCGACCACATACTGCTCGTTGTAGATCGGTAACTGCACCGTGACCCGCGGCAGTTCTCCAAAGCGTTGCGCCGCTTCCGCCGCGCGGCGCTTGCGGTGGCGGAAATAGAGAAACACAAGGGCGTAGCGGTGGAATCCGTAAAACGCCAAAATCGCCAGCACGCCAAAATATGGAATCAGGAGCGCCCGGTCGAATCCGTTGGCCTGATAGAGTGGCAACTGCGCCGGCCCCAGGGTGAAGGTGCGATTCAGAAGCTGGGTCTGGATGTAATGCAGTATCGGATTGGCGGGCGGGGCAAACACGGCGGCTGCATCATTTTACCGCGTGCCCGCGCGCCAAGGCTACTAGGATAGATACGTGAGTCTCCGCCTCGGAACGCCGATTTTGATCGCCAGCGCCGCCGCCCTGGAAGCGGTTCTGCTCGCTCAGCTCCGCTGGCCGCATGCCGGCCTGACCTGGTTCTTCGCGGCGGCGGCTTGCTATCTCGTCGGACTGGCGGTCGTGGTACGCAGTGGCGGCGAGCCCAAACGACTGCGTCTCATCCTTTTGGCTGCCATTCTGTTCCGGCTGACTCTGCTGCCCATGCTGCCCTTACAGTCGCATGACTTGTACCGCACCCACTGGGATGGCAAGGTGCAGCATGCAGGTTTCAATCCCTATCAATACCCACCTGGCGACGATTTGTTCAATCCCATCCGAGTCGCCAATGACCAACTCGTACCGGCGCAATCGCTCGCCGCCTACCGGCTGCCTCTGGCCGAACTGCTGAGTCGCTGGAGCTATGACCTGAGCTCGCGCATTCGGGGCGAAAAGCTACTGTTCGTCGCCTGCGACATTTTAATCTTGCTGCTGTTGGTCCGCATGCTGCGGGCGCGGCAGTGGCCGGACGAACGGGTATTGATCTACGCCTGGTCGCCGCTGGCGATTTTCGAGGTTGCGGGCAATGGCCACGCCGAAGCCGCCGCCGCCCTGCTGGTCTTGTTGGCATTACACTGGGCCGGGCGCCGGCCTCGATGGTCGGCGGCCGCGCTGGCGCTCGGAGCCTTGACGCAGTGGTTCGCCTGCGTTGGCGCCGCCGCCGTGCTGGCCGCCGGACGGCGCAAGGGTGCGGCGATGGCGGCGGTGATCGCACTCTGCTTCGTTCTGTGCACGCTGCCCTATGCGTTTATGAATAAGCATCTGGCGCTCAGCGCGATTGCGGCCAATATGCGCGCCCACTGGGCGGCGCTCGCGCCCTTCAACGCCAGCATTTTTGCCTTGGCCGCAGCATGGTTCGGTCGGCGCGCGGCAGAGGCGATCGCCGCCGGCGTCGTCATTGCCGTCATGATCAGAAGCCTGGTTCAGAAATTAGAGCCGCCCCGCGCGGCTCTTGTCGCCGTCGCGGCGCTGCTTCTGGTCGCGCCCGAGGTCCAGCCCTGGTACGTGCTTTGGCTGTTGCCCCTGCTTGCTCTCTGGCCCGAGCGGGGCTGGATTTATTTCTCCCTGGCAGTGCCGCTGGCTTACCTGTTGCCGGCGCACGCGTGGGTTGTCTGGGTCGAATACGTTCCTCTGTTTGCCCTCATGGCGTGGCAGTCGCTGCTATGGAAAAAAAAGGTCAACTCCCGATAGTCCTCGCCTCCGCCTCGCCCCGCCGTCGCGAATTGCTGGAGTCCGCTGGATGGACAGTCACGGTCTGTCCCGCCAATGTGGACGAGCGTCTGAACGACGGTGAAAACTCCCGCGACTACGTCGCCCGCCTGGCTCGCGCCAAGGCCCACGCCACCCAAGCTCCCGTCGATCAGATCGTGCTCGGCGCCGACACCGCCGTTGTTATTGATCGTATCTGCGAACCGGAAGTCATCCTCGGCAAACCGGCGAGCGCGAGCGAAGCCAGTGCGATGCTGCGCCAGCTCGCCGCCAACGATCACGAAGTCGTGACCGGCGTCTGCCTGCGCCGCGGAGATCGAGAAATCGTCGACGTGGAAGTCACCAAAGTTTGGTTTTCGCCCATGAGCGAACGCGATATTGCCGACTATGTCGCGACCGGAGAATGCTATGACAAGGCCGGCGCCTATGCCATCCAGGGCCGCGCCGCCCGCTACGTCTACCGCATCGAGGGCTCCTACTCAAATGTCGTCGGCCTCCCGCTGGCAACCGTCTGGCGCGTCTGGCAACAACTGTTACCGCGGGACGATCGTCGTTAGAGGTTGCTGGCGCCGGCTGATGCGGCCGGGTACTTCGGAGCCGAGACGTAACCCACGATGGTGTTCTTGTCCATCTGGTAGACGACCATCTCATTGAGCGCGTGGTTGCTGCCGACCAGAAACTGCACCGGTTCGTTGAGTGTTTTGTCTTTCTTCTCGATCGCCGTATCGTCGGCGTAGACCACGACCGTGTACTTGCCATGCTTGGCGTCGATTTTCTTCAGCTCCAATTGAATCGGCCCGACCTTGACAGGAGCCTTGGTCTTGGTCAGCTTGAATTCAAAAAAGCTGCGCATGCCAGATTTCTCGAGTGTGTCGAGTTCGCCGCGGGTGGTGGCGATCAAGCCGCTTTGCACGCCCAGATCGCCGACCGCGCTCTTGAGTTGCGCCTTGGTCGCGTCCAGATCCGCCTGCGTCTTCGTTATGTCCTGCTTGTTGCTCGTGACGTCGCCCTTCACACCGGTGATCTGACCGTTGATCGCGCCCAGTTGCGCGCCGGTGTCCTGCTTCACCGCCGCCAACTCGCTGGCCGATTGCTGCTGCTGCTGCGCCAGCGTAAGCGTCTGCTTCCGCGTCGCGTCAAGCTGAGCCTGCGTCTGGGTAACCGAATGCTGCACTGCGCTCGCGGTCGAGCTCAGCCGTTCCAGTTCGGCCGCGGACATGTGCAGTCGGGTCTGCAGCGCCGCGAGATCGGCGGTCTGCTTATCGCTAGCCGCTTGCAGGCTCGCAACCTGAGTCGTGAGTCTTTGGTTGAGCGCGTTGACCCAGGCAAAACCCGCAATGGCTACCGCGGCGATGACGATGGCCAACGCGATACCGACGCCGCGGCTAAGGCCGGGAGCGGCGGGCGGACGAGGGGAGGTATCCTCTTCAAACATATATCCAGAATAGCAGGAATTATCCTCTTACTTGCCTGCGCCGGCGCCTCCCCGCGCTCCCCTCCCACCACGTCCGCCCCGCGCGCCAGGTACTGCCGCGCCGGCGTCCAAGTGGTTGTAATTCATGGCGGCATTAAACAACAATGCGAACTCTCCCGACGTCTCATTGCGCCAAATAGGATTACCGGCAAACAGAAGAATATGTCCCTCGCCGTGCCGCGCGTCTACGACTAACGGCTGACCAGCGATAGCCTCGCCGCCGCTTAGCAATCCGCTCAGCAGAAGGTTTTTCGCATCCGGCACAAAGCGGACAATGGTGCGGGGAGCCGGTCCGGCGGCACCGCCGCGTCCCGGGCCGGCAGGATTCTGGTTGGCGCCGTTTTCGGCGTCATCCCCCTTGTCGGTGCCCATTGACTCCTTGAACAGTTCCTCATTGGAGGGCCGGGTCTGAATAACGTCAGGGTCGGTCAAACTGCCAATGCCGCTGGCGCGTTGTCCCGCGCCCGCGGCGCCGCCGCGTCCGCCGCCGCCGAAGCCTCCACGCCCGCCGCCACCGCCGGCGGCCAGCAGCAGGCCGGTCGAGTAATACACGTCGAGGTCATGGCCGTAGCCGTAGGCAATGGGACTATTGGCGTCGCTGATTTCAGCGCGGATCACATCGCCCCGCGCGTTCAGCCCACCCGGGCCGCCCTGCGTGGGCGGGCGAGTGCTGACGCCGGCAGCCATGCCCGTATCGGTGGCCACCGCCATGCTCGGTCCGACCGCCACCAGCAAGCCGCCGGCCGCGACGAATTTCTCCAGGTGATCGATCCCGTCCAGTCCCAGACCGCCGCGCATGTCGTCGGTCGAGTCCAGCCCCGGCGGGTCTAGATCGGGCATGTCGGCTGTGTTTTTCCACGGAATCGGTTTTCCGGTCATCGCCAGGCCATTGATCATACTGGCCAGCGTGCCGCCCAGCGGAGGCAGGATAATGACGTCGTAGCGGTCGCGCAGATTGGGCGTAACGCGCAAGTACGTGTCGGCAATATAGGAATAAGGAATCTTGAGCTGGTCCATCGAGACGCGGTACCAGCCGTCCTGCTGCGTGCTCTGCCAGTTGTGCACCACGGCGATGCGCGCGGCCTCGAGGTCGTGCATGGCAACACTGGGCGCGGCGGCGAGGCTCACAGCGGTCACGCCCGCGGCCTTGGCGGCGTTCGCGACTTCATCGTGGTTGGCCCCGGTGATGATCACCGAACCGGCGGCAAAAGTTTTGCCCCCGGCGGTGAACGATTTCTCGGCCACCTTCATCGGCGTTGACGCCAGCCGGTAGCGGAAGGCGGCGATGTTGGGGTCGGCGTTGGCGTCAATGGCCAGCACCCCGCCTGTTCCCTCGATCCCGCCGGGTGCCGTCACGTCGCCCGCAACCTTGGTCATGCCCACCTTGAGAATGGCGGGATCCGGAACCCTCACCGTTTCAACGTTGGCCAGTGCGCCCATTGTCCAGCCGGTGTCGTCATAGGGCGGCGGGTCGGTGGGATTGTAGTACTCCTGGCCCAGCAGCATGTCGGCCTCGCGGCTGTAGGGCTGGTCCATACGGACGATATAACTTCCCGCCGGAAATTCACGGCTGGTCGCGGCGTTGCTGCCGCCGGGCACGGTTCCGGAAGCCCGGAAAGACTCCGTGGCCCGGCTGATCTCAACTCCCTGCAGTTGCAACTGCTGAATCAGGCGTGCCTGCAGGCCGGGCCGCGGATCGTTGGCGGGAAACACCCAGGCCGCCGGTCCTTCGGTCGTCGCCTTCTCGATCGAGCGCTTGCTCTTGAGATAGAAGTCGCGGAGAAATTCCTGTGCGTTGGTGGCGACATTGCTCATTCCGAACAGAATCGCGCTCTCTTGCATATCGATATTGTCGCGGGCCGACCAGTTGACGCGCGGCAGGGGCGGATTGGGCCGGTACCATTCCCGGCTGGTGCTGGCCGGTGGCGTGGTGATCACGCGTGTGTCGGCCCCGCCGTTGCCCTGCGTCTCGTAGAATCGCCCAACGGCATTGTGGCCGATTGCCACATAAAGCATGTAGTTCGGTCCCCAGCCGTCGAAAAAGCCATGCGTCCAAACGCCGATCACACCGCGCTTCGTCAGATTGTCAATCTCGTAATACGCCATGCGCTGCCATTCGGCGATTTCGAGTGGATCGAGCCACGGGTTATAGGGCCCAGTGCCGGTCTGAATATAAAGATAAGGCTCAGATTCGTGAAGATCGTGGAGCACGGTGGGGTGCCACTGTAGAAAAGCGTTCATCATGTTGCGCGACAGATCGAGCGAGAGCGTGAGGCCGTCGCGGTTGTTGTCGTGGTCCACGTAATGTCCCCACCAGACCAGCCCCGGTGTGGGATCGTCCGGATGCGTCTTATGGTGCATGTACAGCTCGACGTCGCGGTCCCGGCCGTCCACCTCGGTCGCGGGCGTGATCAGCACGATCGAGTGATCGCGGATGTTGCGGATGAAGGGCGTGTCTTCCACCGCCAGCCGGTAGGCCAGCTCCATCAACATTTCAGGTGAGCCGGTTTCGGTCGAATGGATCGAGCCCGACGCCCAGTACATGGGCTTGCCCTGCGCGATGAGCGCGTCCGCCGCTGTGGACGACAGTCCGCGCGGATCCGCCAGCTTGGCGGTGATGTCGCGGAAATGATCGAGGTTGGCGATGGTCGCCTCGTCGGAAACCGCGACCATAATGGTCTCCCGCCCCTCCTCGCTTTTGCCAATGTCGAATACCTTGACCCGCTTCGATTGCGACTCGAGATGACGCATGTAGGCGTCGATGGTCTCAATTTTGTCGAGAACGTTTGGCGCGCCGATGATGTGGCCCAGAAACTTATCCGGCGCGTCCACGCACGAGCTGAACGGAAGGTGATCCGTCAGCTCGGTCGAGAAGTTGGGCAGGGTGGTGTACTTCTTGATCTGCGCCGTGTACTCGGCGTCATCTCGGGTCGTGCACTGCTGCGCGGCCAGAGGCAGCGAGGCCGCCATGGCGGCAAGAACAGACCATGACAAAACTGTGCGCAAACGCATGCGGATAAATCCCCCGCATGGTTATAGCACGGAACGACACGTGGGAGCCGCGACGTTTTCACCGCGGCGCAAAGTAGGCGCGGAAGGCAGCGAACCACGCCCCCAGCGCCGCTCTTGGGCGCTGGGGGCCTGGTTCCGGCGCCGCGCCTACTCGTTATAGCTTCCGGGCGATGGATTTGGCCTGGGTGAACAGCAGCAGGTAATCGGGGCCGCCCGCTTTGCTGTCGGTGCCCGACATGTTGAAGCCACCGAAGGGATGCGCCCCGACCATGGCCCCCGTGCATTTGCGGTTCAAATAAAGGTTGCCGACGTGGAATTCGCTGCGAGCCTTCTCCAACTTCGCCGGGTCGCTCGTGTACACCGCGCCGGTCAGGCCGTACTCGGTGTTGTTGGCGATCTCCAGTCCGTGGTCGAAGTCGCGGCACTTGATCACCGCCAGTACGGGCGCGAAGATTTCTTCCTGCGAGAGCCGGGCGCCGGGTTGAATATCGGCGAAAATCGTCGGCGCCACAAAGTGACCGCCCTCCTCGCCCCGCGCCCCGCCGTGGACCAGACGGCCTTCCGTCTTGCCGACCTCAATGTACTTGAGCGTGTTCTTGAGTGAGCGCTCGTTGATCACCGGGCCCATATAATTGTCTGGGTTCGCCGGATCGCCGACCGTGATCTTGGCGGTGCGGGCGACCAGCGCCTCGACGAAGCGATCGTAAATCTTCTCGTGCACAATGGCGCGCGAGCACGCCGAGCACTTTTGCCCCTGGTAGCCGAAGGCGCTGACTGCGACACCCTCGACGGCGGCATTGAAATCGGCGTCGGCGTCCACCACGATCGAGTCCTTGCCGCCCATCTCCAGTACCGTGCGCTTAATGAATTTTTGGCCGGGCTGGGTGTCCGCCGCCTTGCGGTGAATATCGAGCCCTACCTGCTTCGAACCGGTGAAGGCGACAAAGCGCACGCGGGGATCTACCACCAGCGCCTCGCCCACCGTTCCGCCGCCACCGGTGACCAGGTTCACCACGCCCGCCGGTAATCCAGCTTGCTCGAACACCTCCATCATCTTGGCGGCGACCGTCGGCGAATCGCTTGATGGTTTGAGTACCACGGTGTTGCCGGCGACAATGGCGGCCGCGGTCATACCGGCGGTGATCGCCAGCGGAAAATTCCAGGGCGGAATGACCGCTCCCACCCCGAGCGGGATGTAGACCATTTCGTCCTTTTCGCCCGGCAATTGCAGCACTGGCTGCGGCCCGGAAAGCCGAAGCTGCTGCCGGCTGTAATACTCGAGAAAGTCAATCGTCTCGCATACATCGGCATCCGCCTCGGCGAAACTCTTGCCCACCTCCAGCGTCAACCAGGCAGAGTAGTAGGGCTTGCGCTGGCGCAGTAGGTCGGCGGCGCGCAGCAGTATTTCGACCCGCTTCTCGGGCTGGCTCAGCCGCCAGCACTCGAACGTGAGCAGCGCGGCACTGACCGCCTCGCGGGCCGCTTCCGCCGTGTTCTCTGGATGAATTCCAACCACCTCGCTCACCCGTGCTGGGTTATGCGACTTGAATGTCTTGGCCGCGCGCGTGCGCTTGTCGCCGATGCGGTTGTCGTACTCGCGCCCCAATTCGGCGCGCGCTTCCGCCAAACCGGCGCTAAAACGCTCACGGTTTTCCGGACGGGTGAAATCGGTCAACGCCTCGTTCCGAAACTCGGGAAGGCGCGAAACATTGGGTGCAGCCGCTGTTGCCATTCGTATATTATAGTCGGCCCGCCGCCGCCGCACACCTGGCCGAAAACCACCGCCCTGGCGCATTCGGGCCGCTTGCCGATTCGCAACCCGATTGAAAATACTGGGTTTACCTCTGGTAGGCGAACTGCAATGCGATGGGCGTCGGCGAGGTGAAATTGAATATGCGAAAACTGGGTTGGGCCACTATATTCTTTTTGGTAGGTTTTCTTCTCATGGCGGGCGCGGGCGCGCAGGATCAGGTCCCCGATCACGCCAACGATCAACCGGTCGACCAGACTTCAGACGCAAAGCCGCCTTCCGCCGTCGCTCGCCTGAGCCTCATTCAGGGCGACGTTACCACCCAGCGCGGCGACAGTGGCGACTGGAACGCCGGCGTCATCAATCAACCGCTTCTCACCGGCGATGGGCTCGCCTCCGGCGAGGGCGCCCGGGCCGAGGTACAGCTTGATTTTGCCAACCGTCTGCGTCTGCGCGAGAATGCACAGGTCACGTTGACCGAACTCACCCAGCCCAGCATCCAGCTACAAGTCGGCCAAGGCATCGTCGACTACGTCGTGCTTGACGATAGCGAAGCCACCAGCCAGGTGCATACGCCAAACCTCACCCTCCATCCGCAAGGCGGGGGCGTGTACCGCGTTCAGGTGAACTCCCCCAGTGAGACCGTGGTGATCGTGCGCTCCGGCAGCGCCGAAGTCTCTACCGACCAAGGCAGCGCCACGCTCCACGCAGGACAAATGATCACCGTCGAAGGGGCGGCGAATGAAGAGCCGCAGTACCAGATTGCCCAGGCGCCCGAGCCCGACGAATGGGACCAGTGGAACCAAAACCGCGACCGCGACGAAACTGATGCGCGAAGCTGGTCCAATGCCAACCGCTACTACACCGGCGTGAGCGACCTCGATGCCTATGGCCACTGGGTCTACGTCCCCGGCTACGGACAAGTTTGGTCGCCCATCGTTGAGGCTGGCTGGGTGCCCTACAGCGCCGGCCGTTGGGTGTGGGAACCGTATTACGGCTGGACGTGGGTATCGACCGAAGCCTGGGGCTGGGCGCCCTACCATTATGGGCGCTGGTTCTATTACGGAACGAGCTGGGTTTGGTGGCCGGGACCGGTCCTGACCGAACCGCGTTTCCGCCCCGTTTGGGCGCCAGCCTATGTTTCCTTCATCGGCCTGCGCGCCGGCGGAGTCAGCGTCGGCGTCGGCTTTGGCTCTGTCGGCTGGCTTCCCATCGGACCCGGCGATCCATATCGGCCCTGGTATGGCGACGCTAGAGTCCGGGTCAGTGTCGTTGCACCGCTCGTGCCTGTCGGCGTGCGCGGCCGCATTATTTATTCAAATCTCAACCGCATGACCACCGACCCGGTAATTGCACACGCCGTAGTTGCCGTTTCGTCCGATCGATTCGGTCGCGGAGATTCTGTAGTGCATGAAAGGGTCAGTCCTGAAGATCTGCGGCAGGCTCAGGTAATTAGCGGACGTTTGCCGATGGGACCTGCCCGCGATCGCGAGCCCGCCCTCCGCGCGACCGTTACCTCAAAACCTCAACCGGCCACGCGGCCCGGCTTCCATCGCTTCGGCGAAACCTATACCGGTACGCCAGAAAAAACCGGCCCAGCAGGCTCAACTCGAGACCGTCAACCGGCTCCCGTTCGTTCCCAACCTGAACCGGTGCGGCGCGCTGAACAGCCGGCACCGGCCGAGCACGCCGCGACTCCATCCCACGCCAACGACCCCAGTTGGCACAAGTTTGGGGCGAATGCCAACTCCAGCAAGAACGACAAGAAGAAGCCTCCTGCCAAATCCGACGGTCGGGGTGGGCCAGGCGCGCAGCGTTAAGCCCCTGGTAATAATGAACAACTAAGGTGTAAATTTTCCGCGGACGAGGCAATTACCCGCTTACGCGGCCATGGCGTAGACGGCTTCCGCTGGCGCGGTCTGGCAGGGCGACGGCATACCCACCCGCACCACCAGAAACCGCTGCATGTGACAGAAATGGTTGAGGTCGTGACAGAACTCCTCGGCCCGCTCGCGCGACTCGAACCGGGTACCGGCAACCGAATCGTAACGGGTGGAGGCAACCTGGAACCGACTGCGGGGCGAAAGTGCAATCTCAAACATGCTTATCTCACTGCAACTCATGTGCCACTTGGGCGCAACATCTTCATTTTTAACGGGTTCGAAACATTGATGCATCAGCGATTCAGCCGACTTACTGTATCGGGAATTTACCTGGGGGTGACTGCACTCCTCGCCTCGGGACTCCTCGCCGGCCTGGCATTTTTCGCTAGCAAGTAGCCGCCTTTGCGACCACAGCCGCGCGCTCATGCCCGAGCGGGAGTGTCGCAGAGCGGCACCCTTTCGGGTGGTCGCTGGGACACCGGAATGGTCGTGAGTTAACGGGCGGCCAGCGCCGGAAGGGGCCTTTAAGCCGTCACATGCCGCCGCAGTTGTCGGTGGGCGCGAAACAGGTGACTTTTGACCGTGCCTTCGGCGACGCCCAACTCCTGGGCAGTCTCGCGGGTCGAGAGGCCTTGAATTTCACGCAAATGTAACGTGTGGCGCCAGGCGCTGGGCAGCTCATCCAGCCACCGCCACAACAGGTTTCTCCGTTCGTTGCGGTAGCAGCCTTCTTCCGGGCTTAGGTCGGGCGCGGGTAACTGAAGCACCGGTCCTTCCTCGTCGTCTTCCCCCAATGCCACGCTGGGATGGGCGAGATGGTGGCGCATGCGGTCGGCGGCGGCATTGATAACAATGCGCGTGAGCCAACTTGAGAGCTGCGCCCGGCCTTCGAATTGATCCAGGTGTTTGTAGGCGGCAAGAAACGCCTCCTGCACCGCGTCCTCGGCGTCCTCCAGCGTGCGGCTACGCCGCTGGGCCAATCTCACCAGGCGGGCGCGATCTTGTTCCATCAGCCGCGTTAACAACTCCAGCGGTGTGGTGGTGACTCCCGAGCGCGGCGGGGTCAAACTTGGACGTTTCGTATCCATAATATGGAGAACGGCGGCGGCGGGAGAACTTGCAGAAATTCTGCGGCGGTCGGCTATACTTCGCCCTATGGCCTCGAACACCACCCGCGCTTTCTCCGTCGCCGCCACCGTCGCGGTTTTCGCCGTGGCTGCCTTCCTCTATCTGCGCGCGGCACCGTCGCCGGCATTGTTCGGATACTCCAATGCCGACAGCGCGACCGAAGTCTCCTGGGAACAGAAGTTCCGGGCGTTGCCCCAGCCCGCCAACGTCGAAGCCAACATGAAGGAGCTGAGCGCCTATCCCCACAACGTGGGGACCGAACGCCAGCACCAGGACGCGCTCTGGATACTGAAACAGTTCCAGGCCGACGGCTTGGACGCCCACATCGAACAGTTTCAAACCCTCTATCCCACCCCGCTCGAGCGCAAAGTCGAGCTGCTCGGCCCCAATCATTCCGTCGCCTACGAGGCGGTACTCAAGGAACCGGCCTTTCCCGAAGACCCGACTTCCGGCCAGGCCGGCCAGTTACCGACCATGGTGATGTATTCCGCCGATGGCGACGTCACCGCGCCACTGGTTTATGCCAACTACGGCGTGCCTGCCGATTATGACCAGCTCGATCGCATGGGCATCAGCGTCAAAGGCAAGATCGTAATCACTCGCTACGGCCAGAGCTGGCGCGGCATCAAGCCCAAGCTCGCCTACATGCACGGCGCCGTGGGCTGCCTCATCTACTCCGATCCCCGCGACGATGGCTATTTCCAGGGCGACGTCATGCCAAAGGGCGCCTACCGTCCTGATCAGGGCGTGCAGCGCGGCAGCGTCATGGAGATGGAACTCTACCCCGGCGACCCGGAAACCCCAGGGTGGGGCTCGGTACCCGGCGCCAAGCGCCTGCCTCTCAATCAGGTCACTAACCTGCAAAAAATCCCGGTGCTGCCCATTTCCTACGGAGACGCCCTGCCTCTGCTCAAAGCCATGGATGGCCCCGTCGCGCCGGAGAATTTCCGCGGCGCCCTGCCCATCACCTACCATCTCGGCTCGACCGCGGCCACCGTCCATCTGGTCGCAAAATTCAACTGGGGTCTGGCTAATTTGTACGACGTCATTGCCACCATCCCTGGAAGTACCTATCCCAATCAGTGGATCATCCGCGGCAACCACTTCGATGCCTGGGTGAATGGCGCCGACGACCCTATCAGCGGCCAATCCTCGCTGATCGAGGAGGCGCGGAGCTATGGCGTTCTGTTGAAACAAGGTTGGCGCCCCAAGCGGACTATTGTCTATGCGGCCTGGGATGGCGAAGAGCCCTCGCTCATCGGATCCACCGAATGGGCCGAGACTCATGCCGCCGAGCTACAGCAGAAGGCGGTGGCCTATTTCAACTCCGACACCAACAGCAAAGGCTATCTGAACCTCGGCGGCAGCCAGACGCTGCAGCATTTTCTCAACACCGTGGCCCAGGACATCACCGATCCGGAGACCGGTAAATCCGTTTGGGCCAAGGACGAAGACCGCCGCATGGCTGCCGCCCGCACGCCCCAGCAAAAAGCGCAGGTCCTCGACAACGGCGATTTGCGCATCAGCGCCCTGGGTTCGGGTTCAGACTATTCGCCCTTCCTGCAACACCTCGGCATTGCCTCGGCCGACTTGGGTTACGGCGGCGAGGGCGGCGGTGGAGTCTACCACTCGATCTACGATGACTTCTACTGGTATACCCATTTCTCCGACACCACCTTCGTTTACGGACGGGCGCTTGCCCAAACCATGGGAACCGCCATCATGCGTCTGGCTTCGGCTGATGTGCTGCCTCTACAGTTCACCGGCTTCGCCGACAACCTCAGCCAGTACCAGGACGAGATCGAGGCCGAATACCACGCCCAAGCCGGCGCGCCGAGTTTCGATTTCAAACCGCTCGAACAGTCAATCTCCGCTCTGAAAGCCGCCGCCGCCGACTATGACCAGGCCATGGCCCAGGCCGGCATGAACGGCAACATCTATCAGCAGGGCGCGGCAACGCTCGACAGTTTGAACAATCTGCTCTATCAAAGCGAACGCAAACTGCTCGCCTCACAAGGCTTGCCCCGCCGCCCTTGGTATCAGCACCAGGTTTACGCGCCCGGCTTTTACACTGGCTATGGCGTCAAGACCCTGCCCGGGTTGCGCGAAGCCATTGAGCAGAAAGACTATGCCGAAGCCGCGCGGGAGGAGTCGGTAATTGACCAATCACTCGACGCCTTCACCGCCCAAATCAAGGCGGCCCGGGCAAAGTTGTGATATAAAAACACCATGCCGTATCCTCGCCTCCCCCGGTCGAGTGCGTCCAACCCACAACGGTTGCTCCTTCTCGCCGCGTCAGCCCTGGTCCTGATGACGCTTGCGCCCCGGTTGCATGCGCAAGCGGGTGAGCAGAATTCCTTTTTCGCGGGCCCCGGCACCCACGGCGCCTCGCTCAACGGCGCGCCCCTCCTGCCGGGTACCGCGGTGTTGGCCGGCGAAGTTGTCACCACCGGTCCCGGTGGCGTAGCTGTGCTGGCTCCCACCCATGGCGCGGGCGGCGTCCTGGAAATGACCTCCAACGCCAGCGCCACCGTGCATGCCGGCTCGATCGCCACCACCGGCGGCAGCGACGAATTAGACGTAACCAAGGGAAACATTATGGCCACCGGGAAGGTGTCGCTGGTCACCCCCCAAGGTCAGACGTTTCAGTCTGTCAATGCGGCCACCAGTTATATGGTGAACGTCGACCCGCAAAAATCCTCCATGGGTGTGCTCAGCGGGAGCGTCGCCACGTTCAATACCGGTCAAGCGTCGGCGGCGGTAACGGTCCCCGCCGGCAATGCGGTGCAAGTCGACACTGGTCTGAACGGCCAAGCCAAACTCAGCAATATCAAGATTAATCAGGTCGCCAAGCCTGCCGTCGGCGCGGCGGTTCCGCAGACAGTCGTCGCGAGCGAGACTCGTGTCGGCGGCGGATAACCATCGTCCGACTGCCAGTGGCAGTCGGACGCCTCCGGCAAACAAAGCGGCGCGGTTCCCGCGTGGCGCATACGCGGGGGTCGCGCCGTTTCTACGGTGGGCAAAATAGGCGCGAAAGGGCCTCCGGAATCACGCAGCCAACGCCGGACTCGGGCACATGGGGTCCCCGGTTCGGCGTTGCGCCTAAGCGGGTCGCGCGGCGGCAGCCGCGTGGGGCCCCGTGCCCATCAATGTCCGAACAGTCCATGGCCGCTGGCCGGATAGCGATAGTTCGCCACCGCCGACGTCACCCCAACGCCAATATAAACGCCGGCGATAACGCGTTCGAGGCGGTGATGTCCGGAGCGGTGGAATAAATACACCAAGCCAACGCCGCTGGCGGCGGCGGCTATTTCAGTTGCGGCGAAACCCGCCCGGTTATCCACCACGCCGTTGGTGAGCAGCCATTCATCCTTGCCCCGGTCGCGGAAGTAGCGCGTGCTGGCGTAATCAAGTCCGTGAACCGTCAACATGCCGGCCAGCAGTGGCGTATTCCAGCGATCCCAGAAAAAATTGTGGACCGTGGGCTCTTCGCCGGGCATGAAGGAGGAGGTGACCGATGCCGAGAGCACCCCGCCGATCGCTCCGTAAACAATGCCTGCGCGAATTTCATGGGCGCCACGGTCGTTGGGCGCTATCGTCGAAAATGAAAGCGCGCGGGTACCGGCGACGGCGCCCGCCACCGCGCCGGCAATGCCTGTCAATAAGATCTTTTTTGTGGCCGGCGCGCTCTTTGCCGCCGCGGCCGCCGGTGCCGGCGCTTGCGCGGCGAGCATCGCCGATGTGAGCAAGAGCATGAGGAGCGGCTTCATGGTATGGCAACCTCGACCCATTGATTGGGCGGGATCGATCGGGGCAGCGCGATTTGCAGAAAGTTACCCGTTAATGCCGGCGTCTCCCCCTCGCGCCGCGCCACCAGCGTGAGCGCCTTGAGCCTTTGTCCCGCCTGTGTCGCAAGAAATGCGGCCCGGTTCGCAGCCACCGCCTGCCGCATGGCGCGCGCACGTTCCTGCGCCACCGCCGCCGGTACCGGGTTGGCAAACGCGGCGGCTTCCGTCCCGGCCCGGCTCGAGAAACGGAAGATGTGCGCGTAACTCAAGGGCAGCGTGCGAACCCGGGCCAGGCTTTGCTCAAATTCCAGGTCGGTCTCGCCCGGAAATCCCACCATCACGTCGGCGCCAATGCCGGCATCTGGTACAGCCCCCCGCAGCCGGAGTAATTTCTCCGCGTATTGCTCGGCGGTGTAAGGACGGCGCATGCGCCGCAACGTGGCGTCGCAGCCGCTCTGCAATGGCAGGTGCGCGTGGCGCGCGAGACGCGGCTCGCTCGCCATCAAGGCTGTCAACTCGCCGCTCCAATCCGCCGGTTCCACCGAACTCAGCCGCAGACGCGGGAGTTTGGTTTGCCCAAGAATCGAACCGATCAGGTCGCCCAGCCGAAAGCGATGATCGAGATCACGCCCCCACTGCCCCAGGTTCGTGCCGCTGATCACCACCTCCTGCGCTCCCGCCGCCACCAGCGACTGAATCTCCTCGAGCACCCGGCCTAATGGCAGCGAGCGCGAGGCGCCGCGGACGAACGGAACAATGCAGTAGGCGCATCGCCGGTGGCAGCCGTCCTGTACACGCACCGTCGGTCGCGTTGCCACCCGTGCCGGTGGTGGCGTTGCCGGCGCCGCGCGTCCACCGCCAAGTTCCGCAATTGCATCCGCCGACAGGATCGGCAGCACGGACGTGACACCCGCCAGCGCCGCCACTTCCAGGGGCGCCCTCCTCGCATAGCATCCGGCTACCACGATGCGTGCCTCCGGATGCTCCCGCCGCAAGCGGCGCAGCGCCAGTCGCGCCTCCGCGTCCGCCGCCGCCGTCACTGTGCAGGTATTGAGCACCAGCGTCTCCGCCGCGCCCCTATCTCCCGTCGCCTGCCAGCCCCGCGCCGCCAACTCCCGCGCCAGCGCCGCGCCATCCGCCTGGTTGGCGCGGCAGCCAAAATTGATGATGTGAAAGGCGGGCATCGGAGGATGATCCTATTGTATGGCGGGCGCGGCGCCAGCTCGGCTCGCATCGGAAGGATGGAGGGAGCGTAGATCGAGGCTGCAGTTCGGCACCGGCTCGAGGCGAAAAGCTTGACGGAAGAACGGCACTTCGGAGGAATCACGAAAATAGACCCAGCCGATGGCAAATTCGCGGGCGAAGCGCTGCATGTCGGAGGGAGAGAGCTGGAGCATATTCGTGGGTTGGGGCGCTGTGGATATGCCCGTAATGGCGCCGAAGCTTGCCGCCTCGCCGCCGAAGTCGTCGGCGGCAATGACGATGCGCGCGTTCGAGGGCGGAAGCCGGCGGCGGCACTCGGCCAGAGTGGCGAACCGGCCGAATTGCGCGCCCTGTTGCGCGGCACGAACCTGTTCGCCGGCGCGTAAATGCATCGCATCACGCACAATCAAGGCCGCAAACAACAGGGCGAGTCCTGCCACCACAGGAACTCGCGCCGCAAAAGGACGGAGCTGGGTGGCGAGCACGATCGCCAACATCCAACTCAACATCCACACCAGAGACGCGAAGTACCGCATATCCGTGAAGCCGGAACCGATGATAAGCGGCCACGTGGCGGCCACCAGGGCCACCGCGTATATCGCTAAGGCGGAAGGGAGCGGCTTCGGGCGCTGGTGTCGCGCCCACGCGGCTGCGGCCACAGCGAGAATGAGCGCCAAAGTGGCACGCGCGGCCCGAAATACAAGGAGAAGGGTCCGGGCAAGCGCGCCCACGTTCCCCATCATGCGATGCGCCCAAAGCAGAGGCGCCTGCCGCCAATCCACCGGTGGCACGGTGAAAAAATCGGCGGTGCCGTGCTGCACCACGCTGACTGCAATCCATCCGTCGTCACTCCGAAGCGGAGTGCCGAAGTGGCGAATGCAATAAAGCATCCAAGGCGCCATCACGACCAACCCGGCGACAGCGGCGATGGCCGCGAGCCGCCAGCTGCGTGTCTTCGCAAATACCATGAGAACGATGAGTCCGCACAGCAGGGTGCCGTCAAACCTTGTTAAGGCGATAAGCGCAGCGAGTACACCGATCAGCCCGGCGCTCGTCCGGGTAATCTCCGGGCGCGCCAACAAGGCAACCTGCAAGGTGACGAGCAGCATGGCTAGCGGTATCGAACGACCGCCCAAAGCTTCGTCCCATAACGGCCAGAAGCTGATGACTGCCAGTGCGGCAAGGTATCCCGCGCCGGGCGCGGCGAAGCGTTTTATTGCCACCCGCTCCGCCACGCCCGCCATGACGGCCAAAAACAATAGATTGATCCAGACGGCGTTGAGTAAATGCCACCCGAACACGCGGCCTGTGAGCGCCAGCGCCATGGGCCACAGCGGAGGAAAAGCCGAGGAAAAAGCGGTCGGCGCCGCAAAACTGCGGAGCGCTGCCGGTTGATAGAAGTGATGTCCGATTGTGTGCGCCAGATCCAAATACGACCACGAATCGGTCCCGTAAAGCGGCGCCCCGCCCGCGCCCCAGGCGAGCGCGGCCAGTGCCAGCAGGACGAGGCCTCCCATCCAGGTGGAAGGCCAACGCAATGCGGCGGCCCAGCGACTCATCATGGTAATCCGGCGCTCCATCGGCACGGAAATCATAGCAGGCAGCGCCGATCGAGCGGCCTCGTCGCTTGACATTCCCTCCCAAATGAATAATTATGCTAGAGATGAATAATTATTCTAAGGTGGGCGTGGTCGGAGTGACCGGCTATGCCGGGCGCGAACTGCTCCGGCGCCTGGCCGCCCATCCCGGCGTCGAGTTGGTTGCCGCCATGTCGGGGGCGCGCACGGCCGAGCCCGTGGACGTCGCCGAATTAGCCCCCGCCTACCGCGGTACATTGCGTATTCAGCCGCCGGATGTGGCGGCCATGCTGGCCTCCGGCGCCGAGATGGTGTTTCTCGCCACACCCGCCGAAGTTTCAACCGCTTGGGTCGAAGCACTGAGCCAGCCGCGTGTGATTGACCTGAGCGGAGCCTATCGGTTTAATAACGCCGCCGTTTACGGCTGGCCTGAAAAAAATCGCGAGGCTATCCGCTCGGCGCGGCTCGTGGCCAACCCCGGCTGCTACGCCACCGCCGCCAATATCGCGCTTTGGCCCCTCCTCCAAGCCGGCGTGATCGCCGCCGAGAACGTCATCTGCGACGCCAAGTCGGGCGCCAGCGGCGCCGGGCGCGGACTGCGCGACGACCTGCATTTCGTCGAGTTGGCTTCGAACTGCAAGGCCTACGGCGTTTACACCCATCGCCATGCGCCCGAGATCGCGCTGCAAACTGGGGTTGACCTCTCCAGCTTCGCCTTCTCGCCCCATCTCCTGCCCACCGAGCGCGGCATTTTGGCGACGCATTACGTGTCGCTGAACAACCCCGATCTCGCAGCCACTTACGAGCGCGCCTATGCCGGTCACCCATTTGTCCGCCTTCGCGGCGCGCGGTTGCCCGAGTTGAACGATGTGGCCGGTACCAACTTCTGCGATCTCGGATGGGTCGTTCGCGCCGACGGCCGCCAGGCTGTCGTCGTTAGCTGCCTCGACAATCTAGTCAAGGGCGCGGCCGGGCAGGCCATTCAAAATTTCAATTTAATGACCGGCTGGGCCGAGGAGACGGCGCTCTTATGAGACTGGTCGTCAAGCTCGGCGGCAGCATTCTCGAACCGGTGCCCGCGGCCTCCTTGATCGAAGCGCTCGCCCGCGCCGCCGCGAATGGCCATCAGGTGGTTATCGTGCACGGCGGCGGCAAGGCGCTCAGCGCGCTTCTGCGCCGCCTCGGAATCGAAACCAGGTTTGTGCGCGGTTTGCGCGTCACGGATACCGAGACGCTGCGCGCGGCGGTGATGGCGCTCGCCGGCGAGGTCAACACCACGCTGGTCGGCGCCCTCAACCGCGCCGGCGTGCGCGCGGTCGGCTTGACCGGCTTGGACGGCGCGTGCGTGCGCGCCCGCGTCGACCGCCCTGAATTGGGCGCGGTGGGCGCCGTGTCCGCCTGCGCTCCCGAATTGTGGCTGGGTCTGCTCGCCACCGGGTTCGTGCCAACCCTTGCGTCGATTGCATCGGACGGCGCCGGCGGGGTCCTCAACGTCAATGCCGACCAATTCGCCGCCGCCTGCGCCGCCGCTCTGGGCGCGGACGCGCTCGTCTTCACCACCGATGTGCCCGGAATTCTCGGCGGCGACGGAGTGCTGCCGCGGGTGACCCTCGCCGAACTCGATGCCATGACGGCCACGGGCGGCCTGCACGGTGGCATGTTGCCCAAAGCCGATGCCTGCCGCATGGCGTTGGCCGCGGGCGTCGCCCGCGTGATTGTGGTGGGCGAGGCCGGGCTCGAACAGCTCGACGAAATGATCGATGGTGAAATGTTTGCCGGAACCGAGGTGCTGCAGTGACGACGGAAAACAAACCAACGCTCGCGCAGATGATCGTACAGGCTGAAATTGGCGACGATGCTTGGCCGCGCGGCTTCCGCTTCGCCGCCGGGCATTGCGGCATCAAGCGCAAGTCGCCAGACCTGGCGCTCGTCACGTCGACCGCGCCGGTGAGCGCCGCCGCCGTGTTCACCACCAACAAGCTGCAAGCTCCTCCGGTGCGGCTCTCGCGTGCCCACCTCGCCCGCTCCGGCGGCAAGGTGCGCGCGCTGATCGTCAACTCCGGTAACGCCAATTGCGCCACCGGACCGGTGGGTGCGCGCGCCACGCTTGCCACCGCCCGCGCCGTCGCCCGCCAACTCGGCTGCCCGCTCGAGCAAGTCATGGTTTGCTCCACGGGTGTCATTGGGCGAACATTGCCGGTGGAAAAAATTCTCGCCGCCGTGCCCGCCTGGTCCGAGCGTGACGACGGCGCCCTGGCGGCGGCGCAAGCCATCCTTACCACCGATACCTGCGCCAAGCTGGCGGCGGTGAAATTCCGCGATGGCGCGCGCGAGTACCGTGTCGCCGGCTTCGCCAAGGGCTCGGGCATGATCCATCCACGCATGGCGACCATGTTCGGCTTCATGTTCACCGACGCTCCGCTCACTCCGCGCGCGGCCCAAAGCGCGCTGCGCGAAGCGGTCGAGCGATCTTTCCACCGCATTACCGTGGACGGCGATACTTCGACCAACGACACTGCCGCCTTATTTGCCTCCGGGGTCGGGCGCCTGAGCGCCGCGGGGCGGCGGCGCTTCCGCGCCGCGCTCGACGAGGTGGCGCAGTCGCTGGCCCGCCAGATCGTGCTCGATGGCGAAGGCGCCAGCCATTTCGTGACGATTGAGGTCGCCGGCGCCGCCTCCGCCGCCGACGCCGACCGTGCGGCGCGCGCCATCGCGCATTCGCCACTTGTAAAAACCGCCCTCGCCGGCGCCGACGCCAACTGGGGACGCGTGCTCGCCGCCGCCGGCTACTCCGGCGCCCATTTCGATCCCGATCGCGCCGAGATCTGGTTCAGCGGCTTGCCGGTTTACCGCCGCGGCCGCGCCTTGAATTTCGACGAAGCCGAGGCCAAGACCCGGCTCGACCTGCCTGAGGTCACCGTGCGCATTCATCTGCACGCCGGTACGGCATCCGCCTGGATGTGGACGTGTGATTTGACTGAGGGCTACGTTCGCATCAACGGATCGTACCGAACATGAGGAAACGTGAGGTACCATACGGCTAATGGCTGCTGCCGCCGCACGACCACTCATCCCCGACAAGTTGTACTTTCGCATTGGCGAGGTGGCGAAGCTGGCGGAGTTGGAACCCTACGTTTTGCGCTTTTGGGAGACTGAATTCCCCAGCCTGCGGCCGAACAAAAGCGGTAAGGGCCAGCGCCTGTACCGGCGCAAGGAAGTGGAGTTGGTATTCCAGATCAAGTCGCTGCTGTACCAGCAGGGATTCACGATTGAGGGCGCGCGCAAAAAGCTGAAAAGTGAGCACGAAGGTCGCAAGGCCCAGGTGCGCTTGCCGCTCGCCTCCGGCGGCGATCCCGCCCTCGTCCGCCAGTTGCATGAGGAACTGGCCGCGCTCGCCGCCCTGCTTGAGGAGTAGTGCGGCCATTTGGACCGGGGCCCCGTGTTAGACTGACATCACCCCGTCATGCCAGCCCCTTTCGACCGGTTCGGGACGTAGCGCAGCCCGGTAGCGCACTTGCTTGGGGTGCAAGGGGTCGCGAGTTCAAATCTCGCCGTCCCGACCAATTTCTCTGATCATCCGAACCGGCTAGGGCGCGCGATAGAGCAAGTGCCAGCGACCGCTCGGCAGCAGGGCGCCAAGGATGGCGCCGATAGCGCCGAAAAATCCCATTGAAACCAGCCAGCCCTTGGAGCGGGGCGTCGTGTCCCGACAACCAAGTATGCTGTTTCCGGCTGCGCCACAATACAGCAGCCCCACACCGATGCCGGCTCCTGCGCCGATGAGCGTATTCCGCGCCCGGTGGCCAGACTGCCTGACTGACGCTGAAACGATATCCGCTCTGGCCAGCGTGCGCTCGCCATCCCCGACGCGCAAGATCAAGGCGCTTTCGCTGGCGCTTATAAAGTTGCCATGAACGCTACCGCTGGTTCGCGTGGCCACCTTTACCGCAGTAGCTCCGTGCAACTGCCGCAGTTCAGTCCACGATCCCGAAGTTTGCGCGAACGTACTCAGGCTCAGTCCAAAGGTCAACAAAAAGCAGATCCGCCGCAGGCTCATGCACCCTCCGAGTGAAATCGCCCAACTGTAGCACGCATTAAAATGGGGTTCAGCGCTTCGTAACCATCCCACGCACCATACGACTCGCCGTACTCTAGCGTGCAGTTTTGCCTGCCCCGAAGCGCTGGCCCGACTGAGGCCCAGCTTCCAGAGCGAGAGAAGCTGCTGAGCTTCCGACCGTGATTTTTCCGTTCTTTCTAATGTGCGGTCAAATCGAGGCGTGGCCGCAGGCCAAAAAGGATTGAACAGATGATTCGCGAGTTTGGGTCAGTCGACGGTCACCGTTCCAAACCGCTCTGTCTGCATTGCGGCAAGGAATCGTTCGCCTCGCGCCGGCGCTGGTGGGAACGCCTGGCGCGAAAGCACGCAATGTTCCGGTGTAATTTTTGCCATTTCCGGTTCGGCGCGCAAAGGTGAGACCCCGCTGGTATTTCGTAGTGAGACATGACCGAATGAAGAAAACGGCAGGTGTATTTCCGCAGTGAGACACGAATAAATCGGGCAGGCGTGAGCTCCCCCGGTTAGTTTCTCCGTTATTCCTAATGTGCGGTCAAAATCCCGCACTTGAGGAATTCACTATGCGCAGCTTCCCCCGCCGCCTGTCCACGCAGCTCACCCGTCTGTCTTCAATTGCCCTGCTCGCTCCCGCCATGGTCCTGGCGTTCGCGGTGGTGCGCCCCGCGGTTGGGCTGGCGCAGACCGTGCCGACCTTCAATACGTTCCGTAGTTTCAGCACCAATTCCGGCACCTTCCTGCCTGGTGCCACGGTGGTGGGCGATTTCAATGGCGATGGCAAGCTCGACGCCATTGTCACCGACGGTTCTGTGAACCTCCGCCTCATGCTGGGCAACGGCGACGGCACCTTCACCGAACACGACATCAACCTGCCGGGAACCAATCCCGGCCCCATCTTTGCCGCCGATTTGAATCATGACGGCCGCCTTGATGTTGTCTTCGGCAACAACGCCGGCAATCAGGATGTCACGGTCTTGATGAACACCGGAAACGACGGCGGCGGCCTGCCCGTATTCAGTGCCACCAATTATTTCCCCGGCTTTAGCGGGGTCCGAAGTGTAACTGTTGGCGACCTCAATAACGATGGCTTTCCCGACCTCATCGCCGGCGGCAGCCAGGGCAATCTCCAAGTTTTCCTCAACAACGGCGCCGGCGGCTTCACTACCAAGGGGCCCCAGTTTTTCATCGAGCCGAGCGCCGGCAATCCCTCAGTAGGGCCTGGCGTCATCGCCGACCTGAACGGTGATGGCAAGGCCGACTACGTGGTCACCTCCACCCAGGCGTCGGCCACCGACATCTTCATCGGCAATGGTGACGGAACATTCGCCTTCCCGCCAACCATATTGCCCGGAAGCCCCTTCGCGATCGCCGTTGGTGATCTCAACCAGGACGGAAAGCAGGACCTTGTCGAAGGCACCACCGACGGGTACGTGAAGGTGTATTTGAATAACGGGGATGGCACCTTCAGTGGGCCCGCTTCCTATGCAACGGACGCCTCTGGTCCCGCTTACCAAGTGTTTTCGGTGTCGCTCGCCGATCTCAATGGTGATGGAAAGCTGGACGTGGTGGCCGCAAACTACTTCAACTTTGTCACGGATGATCCGGGAAATACGCTGGCGGTGCTGGTCAACAAGGGTGATGGAACGCTGGAAGCGTCCACCCCCTACATCGTTGACTTTAAGCCGCTCGGCGTCACCGTGGGAGATTTCACCGGCAACGGCAAAATCGATATCGCCAACGTCTCCACCAACCAGCGTTCGTTTGACCTGCTGCTCAACACCACCAAGCCTTCGCTCACGGTTGCCGGCCTTAGCGCCGCGAACAAAGCCTATGACGGCACCAACAGCGCCACCATCAGCGGTCTGCCCTCTCTGGTTGGGGTCAGCGCCGCGGATGCCGGCAACGTAAACGTAACCTGCCCTGCCACCGGCACTTTTGCGCAAGCCTCACCCGGCAACGGCATCACCGTTTCCCTCGCCACCCCCGGTTGCGTGCTCAGCGGCTCCGCCGCCACCAACTACCTGCTGACGCAGCCGGCCTTCAGCGCCAACATCACCGCGCCGCCCGTCCAAACCGTTGTGCCCGGAACGCCCGCGGGCCAGAGCTCACAAATTCTCCTGGCACCCGTGACTTTCAGCGCCTCCGGAACGCTGGCAAGCATTTCCGTGGTTACCATGGGCGCGACCAACCTCGATTTCAACCAGAGTACAGGCGTCGGCTCGTGCGCCGTCGGCGCCTCCTATACCGCCGGGCAGAGCTGCACGGTCGCCTATACATTTACGCCTACCACTCCGGGTGAGCGGCTGGGCGCCATTGTGCTCAAGAATGGAAGCGGCAGCCTGCTGGGCGAAAGTTTCCTGTCGGGGCTGGGCCAGGGTCCGGTCGCCGCCTATACAGGCGCGGCGCCGGTGAACTATGCGACCACAGGCCAGGGCACGGTGGTGCAGGTGGCGATGGACGCGAAGGGGAATGTTTTCTACGGCAACACTACCGGAGGCGTGTCCGAACTGCCCGCCACGGGCAATGGTGCTTACGGGGCAGCCCAAGTCGTGATCGCAGGTGGCTTGCCCACCGGAAACTTCCTGCACGGCGCAGTGTTTGACGGCGCCGGCAATCTTTATCTGGCCGACAACGGCCATCACTTGATGTACCGGATTCCGTTCGTCAACGGATCGCCGGCGGGCCCGATTCAGACAATTATCGGTTTCAGCGACTCGCCCCAGGTATTGGCGGCCGATGGGAGCGGCAATGTGTTCGCCGCGGCTTGTTGCACCGGCAACCTGTACAGGGTTACACCCGGGTCGTCAGTGCCAACTCTTAGGGCAACGTTGCCCGGCACGATGACCGACCCCGAAGGCATGGTGGTGGACGCCGCTGGCAATTTGTTAATTTCCGGTGCTTCGGGCGCGAACGTCCTGGTGCAGGTCGCCACCCCGGCTACGTCACCGTCGGTCAGCTCGATTACGGTTTCGGCCGGAAGTCCTTTTGCCCTGGGCCAGGATCCGAACGGCGATATTTATTACAGCGACGGCGCCGGCAGCAGTGCCAGCCTGTACCGAATCCCCAACCTCGGGGGTTTGTTGCAGTTTGGCGCCGCGACTCGTGTCGCTTCCGGCTACAACGCTCCGCGTCAGATCCTCTTTGATCGCAATGGCAACATGGCGGTGACCACCTCGTCGGGCCACATATTTGTGACACTGCAAGAGGAGCCGCTGGCGCAAACCTTCCCCAGCACGAACGTGGGCTCGGCGAGCGCGCCCAAGTCGCTTGGCCTGACCAACATTGGCAATGAACCGCTGAACTTCTCGAATTTAACCTTCGACGGAAATTTCCCCGACCAGGGCACAACCTGCTCGGTCAGTCTGGCCGTCCTGGGGAGCTGCAACTTCAGCCTGGAATTCCGGCCACTCGCCGCCGGCAACCCGGTTACCGGTTCCCTGGTGATCACCGACAACAACCTGGGAGTGGACGGCAGTATCCAAAGTGGCTCGCTAAGCGGCGTCGGCATCCAAAACATCGCCACCGTAACCGTAGCGACAAGTTCGATCACATTCGGCGACGCAAATGCGGCGCTGTCCGCCCAGATCTCCTACACCGGGGGCGTGGCACCGACAGGGGCGGTGACGTTCACAGTGGACGGCGGCAGCGCCGTGACGGCGACGTGCACGGGCGGCGCGTCGCCGGAAACCTGCGCGGCGTCGTATGCGGCCGGCAGCCTGAACGCCGGCGCGCATACGATTAGCGCCGCCTTGGCGGCCGATGGCGGCTACCAGGCGGCCATGGGGACGAACACGCTGACGGTGGCCAAGGCCGACCAGACGATTACGTTTGCTCCGCTGGCTACGCCGGTGACGGTGAACGCCACGGCGAATCTGTCGGCCAGCGCGAGCGGCGGCGGGGCGGTGGGATATTCGGTCACCTCGGGCACGGCTACGATCAGCGGCAACACGATTAGTTACACCAATGCGGGCAGCATAACGGTGACGGCGGCGGCGCCGGCGACGGCGAATTACAATGCAGCCCCGGCGGTTTCGCAGGTGATTACCGTGAAACCCGAGCCGGTGTCCTACAGCGCCCCCGAAACAGCCGTGGGTCAGAGCACTACTTCCCAGGTTGCCTATGTGAACTTCACCTCGGGCGGCCAGTTGGCGAGTGTTTCGGTCGTGACCCAGGGCGCATCCGGACTTGATTTCGTCGGCAACGGCGGTGCGTGCATGATCGGCAAGACCTACACGGCCGGCCAGGCGTGCGAGGTGAACTACACCTTCAGCCCCAAGAGCCCGGGCGAACGCCAGGGGGGCATCGTTCTGAAAGCCGGCGATGGCAGCCTGCTGGGTGTCAGCTACCTGGGCGGCGTGGGAGATGGCCCGCTGGGTTTGTTCTCTTCGCCCACGGCTAGCTGGACCGCAACCTCGACTGGCAATTTCGCCGTGGCTCGTGGCCTTAGCGTGGATGGCGCCGGCAATGTCTACTTTGCCAGCACCGGCGCTCCGCAGGGCCTGGATGAGATTCCTGCCGGCGGCAATCAAGTGGTGCAGTTAGTTGCAGCCTCGATCGGCACCGGCGCGACGGCGGTGGACGGCGCCGGCAATGTTTACCTGGCCAGTGCCAATCAAGCCAAGGTGTTTGAGCTGATCAACGGCAGCCTGGTGACGATCAGCTCGGCCTTCCAACCTGACGACAATCTCGAGGTGGATGGCGCCGGCAATCTCTATACCAGCGACTATCAGACCGGCGCCATTTACGAACGGCTCGCCGGGGCGCCTTCCTTCACGACCATCATCCCCGGCAGTCAAGGCCACCGATTCATCGGAATGGCGGTGGATCCGGCGGGCGACATCTTTGCTCCGGACTTTAACAACAACATACTGTTCGAGATCAAGGCCGGCACCAATACCCTGACCACGTTGGCAAGCGGCGCGCCGCTATCACATCCGCACGCAGTGGCGGTGGATCCGGCCGGCAACCTGTACGTCGCCAATTACAGCGGCCCGAGCAACATCCTGCGCTATGCCGCCGGCACCTGGCAGGTGACGTCGCTTCCGGCCCTGGCTTCGCGTAGCCTCATCCTGGACGGGCAAGGCAACCTCTATGCCGGGACGGACAACACGGTGGCGGAGTACTCGCGCTTGACGCCGCCCACGTTGAATTTCCCCACAACCGTTTACGGACAGACCGGCACCGCGCCCAGCGTGGCGTTTGAGAACGACGGCAATGCGCCGCTCAACATCTCCGGTTACGCCGCCAGCAGCAACTTTGGCGCGAACGGGGCCGGGAACACCTGCGCCACCGGCAGCATGCCCGTGGGCGCCGCCTGCTCCATCGTGGCAACATATACCCCAACCGCGGTCGGGAACAATCAGACCGGCACGTTGACCATTACCGACAACTCCGCGGACGGCGGCACACAGGTGTTGAACCTGGAGGGTGCCAGCACTCCGGCAGCGCTAACCATCACTGCCTCGAATGGCAGCATGACTTACGGTGGCGCGGCCCCGGCGATCACGCCAATCTACAGCGGGTTCGTCAACGGCGATTCGGCCGCCAGCCTGGCCACAGCGCCGACCTGCACGACTGCGGCAACCAGCAGCAGCCCGTTCGGAACCTATGCCTCGAACTGTTCGGGCGCGGCTGATGCCAACTACACAATCAGCTACGTCGCGGGCTCGGTGCAGGTGAACCGCGCCGCGTTGAATATCACCGCCTCGAGCGGCACGATGATCTACGGCGGCACGGCGCCGACGATCACCGCCGGCTATAGCGGATTCGTGAACGGGGACTCTCCCGCCAGCCTGACCACGGCCCCGACCTGCACGACCGCGGCAACCAGCGGCAGCGCCTTCGGGACCTACGCCTCGAACTGCTCGGGCGCGGTCGATGCCAACTACACAATCAGCTACATTGCGGGCTCGGTGCAGGTGAACCCTGCCGCCTTGAACATCACCGCCTCGAGCGGCACGATGACCTATGGCGGCGCGGTTCCGACGATCACCGCCGGCTACAGCGGGTTCGTGAACGGGGACTCGGCCGCGAGTCTGACCACGGCGCCGACCTGCACGACTGCGGCCACCAGCGGCAGCGCGTCGGGGACCTATGCGTCGAACTGCTCGGGCGCGGCGGACGCCAACTACTCCATCAACTATGTCGCGGGCTCGGTTCAGGTGAACCCCGCACGGCTGGCGATCACCGCCTCGAGCGGAACAATGACCTACGGCGGCGCGGCGCCGGCGATCACCGCCGGCTACAGCGGGTTCGTGAACGGAGATTCGGCCGTCAGCCTGACTGCGGCGCCGACCTGCACGACGGCGGCAACCAGCAGCAGCGCGTCGGGGACCTATGCCTCGAACTGCTCGGGCGCGGCGGACGCCAACTACTCCATCAGCTACGTCGCGGGCTCGGTTCAGGTGAACCCCGCCCCGCTGGCGATCACGGCCTCGAGCGGCACGATGATCTACGGCAGCGCGGCTCCGGCGATCACCGCCGGCTACAGCGGGTTCGTGAACGGAGACTCGGCCGCCAGCCTGACCACGGCGCCGACCTGCACGACCACGGCATCCAGCAGCAGCCAGGTGCTGGGATCGCCCTACGCCAGTTCCTGCGTTGGCGCGGCGGATGCCAACTACACCATCAGCTACACCGGTGGCACGGTGACGGTCACGCCGGCGACGGCGGTGATCCGCGTCACGCCTTACAACCTGGTCTATGACCGCGCCGCCCATACCGCGGCCGGTACGGCCACGGGAGTCGGCGGCGCCAACCTGAGCGCCGACATCAACCTGAGCGGCACGGTGCACACCGATGCCGGCAGCTACACTGACACGTGGTCATTTACCGACGCCAACGGCAACTATGCTCCCGCCGGCGGGTCGGTGACCGACGTCATCAACCCGGCGCAGCAGGTCATCACCTTCGCGCCAGTCGGGCCTCAGCTCTACGAGGGCAACCCGATCACGATCACGCTGAGCGCAGCGAGCAACGGCGGCCTGCCGGTGACGTTCGCGGCAACCGGTCCGGCGACGGTCAACGGCAATACCCTGACCATTACAGGCGTGGGCACGGTGACACTCACCGCAAGCGCGCCGGCGAGCCAGGACTGGCTGGCCGGGAGCGCAACGCAGAACGTGAACGTGACGCTGGGCATGGGCTGGGGCATCTACGCCACCAGCAATACCTGCGGGGCGATTCACCTCACCGGCCGCTCGTTCGTGGATAGCTATGATTCGGCCGCGGGCGCCTATCCGGCCCGGTTGGATCAGATCCACGGCAGCGTCGGCACCAACGGCAACCTGCGGCTCGACGGCGGCGCCAACATCTTCGGAGCGCTCTATGATCCGAACGGCAATACCACCGGCGACTGCGACGGTGGACACCATGGCGACAGCGACGATGGCGGCACCGCTGCGGTCACCTCGCTGGAGGCCGACGGCCACGCCAAGGTAAGCGGCGGCATCACGACGCTGCCGGCGGCGCTGGTATTCCCGAACCCGACGATTCCAACCGGCATACCGACGACAAGCCAGGCACTCAACGACGACTGCCGCAACTTCAGCGGCTGCACCGTGGTGAATGACGGCCGCGGGCACGGTCACAGCGAAATAGCGCTGGCACCCGGCACGTACGGCAATGTGCGAGTGGACGGCAACGTCACGGTCGACCTGCGCGCCGGTACTTACAACTTCAACAGCCTTCAGGTCGCGGGCGGTTCGCTGCAGGTGACCTCGGGCCCGGTGATCGTCAACCTGGCCGGAGGCCAACTCGACCGCGACGATGCGGTGCTGGACCTGACCCACGGCATGATCGTGAACAGTGCCGGTCCGCGCGGCTTGACCATTCTCTACGGCGGCCGCGGCACCCTGAACATTGCGGGCGGCAGCAGCGCCGCGGCGGTGATCTATGCTCCGTATGCCGCCGTGGCGCTGAACGGCAACGGCGGTGATCAAGGCGATAACGACGGCGACCATGACGACGCCAACGCCGGCGGGTTCTCGGGCTCGATTGTGGCCGCGACCATATCACTCAACGGCAATACGGCTGTGCATTACGACCGTGAGCTGGGGAATCAGGGCGTGCCGGTGGCGGGGGCGGGCAGCCCTCCGCCGGCGGCGCCGAGCGACCGCGACGGCGGGCACTAAGGGGGAGTTCAGTTTTTCCCGATCCAGGCGCGACCCGGACGTGGGTGCCGGGTCCGCCGGCCTTTACTCGGCGCGCAAGGCCTGCGCAGGGGAAATGCGGCTGGCCCGCAGTGCCGGAACCAATGACGCAATGAGTGTTGATAGCCCGAGTGCCGCCACCGCCGCCAACGCAATCGGAGCGCTAAACGGGCTGACGCCGTAGAGCTGATTGCCGAGCAACCGCCCCGCCGCCAACATCAACGGTAAGCCCAGAACCAAACCGATCGCGGTCAGCCAGAACGCGCCCTGCAACACAATACGCATCGCTTCGCGTCGGCCGGCACCGAGCGCCATCCGTACCCCAATCTCGCCGGTACGGCACCCGACGTTGTAGGCCGTAATGCCATACATGCCGGTGCAGGCCAGAATGAGTGAAAGAACCCCGAACAGCGAAGTGAGCCGCGCGATCAACCGCTGCTGCGTGAACTCCGCGGCTACCTGAGTGCTCATGGGTCGAACCGAGGTCGTCGGCAGATTGGGATCAACCGCGGCCAAGGCCCGCGATACCGCCTCCGGCTCCAGCACCACGCCCGCCCGGGTCGCAATCACAATGTCGTGCAGGTAATGCGAGCCCGCGTCGGTCTCCGGTGTCTCCCGCTGCGATTCCGGCAAAAAATAAAAGGCTTGCGCCGGCTGGTCGAGGCCGAAGCTAAGGTACCGGGCATCCTGGGCAACGCCGATAATTTCGTACACATTCGGTCCCAGATCGGCGCGCCCGAAATGCTTGCCAATAGGATCTTGGTGAGGGAAAAACTTGCGCACGAATGCTTGATTCACGACCGCGACGCGCCGCGACGATGCCGGTTCGTTCCCCATCCCGCGGCCACGCACGATGCGGTTGCCTACCGCCTCGAAATATCCCGCCGTGACGCGGTCCACCCACGCCTGCACGTCCTCGTTCGGTCCAGGCGGATTGCGTCCTTCCCCCCAAACGCTGCTGTCACGGTTGTTGGCGCCGAAGGGCGCATAGGCCGCCAGCCCCACCGCCGCAACCCCTGGAATCGCCGCAATCGATGCCCGGATCCGTTCATAGAGCGGGGTCAGTTGCTCGCGCCCGTAGCCCGCCAGTTTTGGGTCAATCGAAGCAATGCTGCGCCGGCTCTGCTCGAACCCTAGATCCTGGTTCTCCAATCGGTGCAGTGCCGCGGTCAGCAGCCCCGATGCCGAGAGCAAGGCGAGACAAAGCGCGGCCTGGAGAACGACCATGGCTTTGCGCGGCCCCGACCCGGCGCGGACCACGCCGCGACCGCCGCCACGCAGCGACTCGATCGGGTCCACCCGCGCGGCCATCCATGCGGGCGCGATACCAAACCCGATTCCGGTAAGCAACGAGACCCCAAGAGTGAAAAGGAGCACGGGTGCCGATGGCGCCGCGCTGATCGGCACCGCCGCCAGGCCGGCCGACGCCGGGAACGCCAACCCCAGGAGCAGACGCGTGCCCAAGTATGCCAATCCCAGGCCGGCGGCGCCGCCCAACAACGCGAGAAGAATGGATTCCGTCAGTGCCTGGCCAACCACGCGCCCCCGGCGCGCCCCCAGCGCCATGCTGAGCGAGATTTGCCGCCGCCGCTCCAGGCTGCGCACCAGCATCAGGTTGGTTATGTTGGCGCACACAATGAGCAGCACAAACCCTGAAACTGTCATCAGGATTTCGAGCCACTGCTGGTACTGGTCGCGCATCCTGGAGATGCCGGCGCCCCCCGGTCTCAGATACAGAGTCTGCTTCGACAGGTTCGCGCGTGCTCGCACCCCCATGGCGCCCCAATGGGCTTGCAGCCATTGCCGCAATTCCACCCGCATCCCGGCCTCGATCGCCGCCGGCCGCATCCCCGGCTGGATGCGTCCGATCATGCTCAGCCACGCCGTCTCCGGATGGTTGAGGTCGTTGTCTCCCTCAATCAAGGGCTCGGTCGTGAGCGGCAAGAAGAAACCGGGCGGGTTGCTCCGCAGCGAATCGCCAAAGAATCCCGCCGGCGTGATGCCCACCACCGTCACGGGCTTATCGTTCAAGTTGAAAACGCCGCCTATGACATCGCGATCGCCGGCGTATTGCTGTCGCCACAGGCGGTCGCTCATCACCGCGACCGCGGGCGCGCCCGCGTCCTCGTCTCTTGCGGTCAACATGCGTCCCGCCAGGGGGTTGATGCCGAACATGGCGAAGTAGTTCCCTGACACGAATTCGCCGGGGTAACTTTGCGCACGTTCCACGGCGCCCGCGCGGCGCACACCCAACATGTGACCACCGACCTCGAACGCCGCCAATTCCGCGAATCCCGGAGTGTGGCTGCGAAAGTACTTGTAGCCGTCGTAGGAGACCAGCGAAATCTCCCGATTCTGGCTGTAGGCGCTCATGTAGTTGGCCGGCGCCGTCCTGCCCAGCCGGTACAGCTCGGACGGATTCGCCACCGGCAGTGATTGCAGCAACACGGCGTGAACCAGCGTGAAAATCGACGTGGTCGCGCCGATACCTAGCGCCAGCGTCAAAATTGTCGTGATTGCGAACGCGGGCGCCAGCCGCAGGCGGCGCAATGCCAGGCGCATATCGCGCGCCAGGTTCTCCGCCCACGGGAGCCCCCGCTGCTCCCGGTGGCGCTCTTCGGTCGCTTCGACGGAACCGAATTTCAGCGCCGCCCGGCGGCGCGCTTCGGCGGGCGGTAATCCCGCACGCAGGTTCTCGCCGGTTTGCAGCGCGATGTGTTCCTCGATCTCGGCCCGCAGGCGCTGTTCGTCCCGCCGCGCCGTCGCCAGGGCCGCGAGCCGCCTCCAGAATCGACGTACCGTTCTCATTTAAAGTCCTCCGCTCTGGCTGTAAAGAATTTCCCGATGATCGCCGCGGTCGCGTCCCAACTCTCCGTTTCAGCGCGCAGTTGCCGCCGGCCGTCACGCGTCAGCCGGTAGTAGCGCGCTTTGCGGTTGTTCTCGGAGACGCCCCACGCCGAAGCCACCGATCCTTCCTGCTCCAGCTTCAGCAACACCGGATACAGCGTGCCCTGATTGACGCTCAGCGCGTCATCGCTGATCTGCTCGATGCGCCGCGCGATGCCGTAGCCGTGGAGCGGCCCCAACACATCCAGCGTCTTCAGCACCATCAACGCCAGCGTGCCTTGCCGGACGTCGCTCTTTTCCTTCCGAAACGGCATCTGTTGGTTTCCAACACAAAGTGTTGCACCCTTTCATTGGGAAAGCAACAGGGCCGATCGGGCGTGGTGCGGCGCCTAAGCGGCGCGCGGCGGTAGTCGCGCCCGGGCCCGCCTCAATCATCTCGTCCTCTACTGAACTTCGAAGACCAGCACCCGCGCCGCCGCCACCGTCCAACCCGCAACGGAAATTTTCATAACTCAACCCTTGCGGCCTCAACCTGAAGCCATCCTGAAAGCCCAAACGCGGGGGTTGTGCGGCGGCAGCCGCGCGGGGCCCCGCGCCCGTCAATGCCGCTAAAAAACGTGCTCGAGGCGGTGCCAGAGGGCGTGCAGTTCGGGCTTCAGGGCGGCGGCCGCGTTCAGGGACTCATAGCCCGCCATGGCGGCGCCGCTGCGCAACAAGGATTGTCCCAGCTTTCGCTGACTGGCTGGATAAAGAGCGTAGCCCACAAACCCGGCGCTGAACGACGCGGCGACGTAGCCGAAACGCGGGCGCACGGAGGTGCCGTCGCGTACGATCCAGGGACTCTCCAGCGCGCGCGCGAGCCGGTCCCATGCCGGGGTCGAAAAATCCTCGGCCGGCAGGCGGGGGTCTTCACGCAATGCAAATGAAGTCGCGGAGAGGCCGGCTGTCTTCACCGTGGTTTGCGCGAAGTAGGCCGCGGCGCGCTGCCTATAACCGCGCCACGTTTTGCCCCACTCCGACGGCGAATCCCAAGCCGTGCTGGCCCCCGCCAGGACCAGCGTGCCCGCGATCGCGCCCGGCGTGACGACGTTGGCGCTAAACCAGCAAAAACGCTGATTGTCGGGCATCGTGCCCACCGGAAAGGCCGATAAGGGTTGCGCCGGACAGACGCCCTGCGCGCCGAGCGAGCCGCAGCCCAGCAACGCCAGCGCCAGTATCTTCATGCATGCGTTGGTCATGCCAGCGCGTCTTCATAGGCTTGCTCGCCGTGCAGCGAGCGATCGAGGCCCGCGCTTTCGCAGGCCTCATCCACCTTGACCGTGGTAAACCGGTCGATGATCGAGAGCATGCCGTAGGTGAATACGAACGCCCACACGCTGCTGAAGAGCACCGCCGCCAGTTGCTTGCCGAAAAAGCCTGGGTCGCCGTGCAGCAGACCGTTGGGGCCGGCCGCGTTGTAACTCTGGTCGGCAAACACGCCGAGCAGCACGATGCCCAAAAAGCCGCCCACGCCATGCACGCCCCACACGTCCAGCGCGTCGTCCCAATGCCAGCGGTTCTTGAGTTCGACCGCACAGTAACAAACGAGCCCGGCGGCCAGGCCAATGATCATCGCCGTCGTCGGCGAAACGTAGCCGGCGGCGGGGGTAATCGTGGCCAAGCCGGCCACGGCGCCGGTGAGCAAGCCCAGAAACTTCGGCTTCTTCTCCCGCCGCCAGGCAATCAGCAGCCAGGCGATGGCGGCGAAGGACGCGGCAATATCGGTGTTGAGAAAGGCGCTCGCGGTCACCGTGTCAACCCGCATCTCGCTGCCCGCGTTGAAACCGTACCATCCGAACCAGAGCAGGCCGGTGCCCAGCGCGACCAAGGGAATGCTGTGCGGCCCGCGATCGAGCACCCGCCGCTTGCCGACGTACAACACCGAGGCGAGCGCCGCAATCCCGGCTATGTTATGGACGACAATTCCGCCCGCGAAGTCGCGCACGCCCCACTGCGCCAGAAAACCTCCGCCCCAGATCATGTGCACGAAGGGGAAGTAGACCAAAGTGAGCCAACCGGTTAGGAAAAGCATGTACGCCTTGAACGTCACCCGGTTCGTGAAGGCCCCCGAAATCAGCGCCGGCGTGATGATCGCGAACATCATCTGGTAGGCGATGAACACCATCAGCGGGATGGTGTCGTTCGGCGAGGGCGAAGCGAGCGATACGCCGCGCAAAAACGCATTGTGAAAATTCCCAATCACGCCGTGCCAGTCGCCGCTGAAGCACAGTGAATAGCCATAGCAATACCAAATCACCGTCGTCCAACCCATGGAAACGAAACTTTGCATCATGATCGCCAGCACGTTCTTGCGGCCGACCAATCCGCCATAAAAGAATGCGAGACCAGGGGTCATGAGCATGACCAGGCTGGTGCAAAGGATCATGAACGCGGTATTGCCCGTATCAATGTGCAACATAGGGTTGTCTTTTAAAGAATGAGACGCGGGGCGCGCGGCGGCCGCCGCGCTGGGGCCCGGGTCAATCCACGGAGGAGAGCGCGCATCCTATCGCTGGTGCAGGAACGGCTCTACGCCGTCTTGCCAATCATGCCGTCAAGCGCCGCCATGCCCGGGCCAAACGCCAGCAGCCCGGCCGCCAAGGCAAAGAGCATGGCCGGCTCCTGGAACAAATGCCCGATGGGATGCGCTAAAACGGCTGCGGCTACCATGTAAAGCGCGGTTCCGATGGCCGCCCACTTGGTGAGCAAACCCACGATCAGAAGCGCGCCCACGACGATCTCGAATCCCGCCGCGACCGAGTTGAGCCACGCCGGCATGTGCTGAAACTGAAGATATCCGGCGAAACCCGGGAACTGGAATTTGCGTATGCCGTGGTCAAGAACAATGGCTCCGGTGGCCACGCGCATGATTAACAAACTCAGCGGCTGTAAGCGGTTGACGTTGCTCATGGGGGGATTAGAGCACAACTTACTCGAAATGCAAGCGTCAAGTTACGTGGCTCTTCGGTAGGCCGCGAGCGCGTCCGTGAGTGCCAGCACCCCCAGCAGCCCGCCATGCGCGCGGTGTATTACTGGGAGTAAGGGTTCATCGCCGGCTTGGCGCAGAAACGCCTCCAACGGCTGGTCCGGATAAAGCGGCTGCAGCGGCCGTTCCTGCAGGAGCAGCGACGGCAGCGCGGTGCTCGCCGGGTGTGACTCCGCCAACTTCTCGAGCCTTTCAGGAGTGACCCCGTACCAGGTCCCGTTTTCACCCTTGACCAACAGCAGCTTGGCCTCGCTCGCGGCGGCGATTCCGCGCGCCTCCTCGATGATCGCGCCCTCTCCGACCACGACCACGCCCGGTGCCGAGGGGCGCATGGCGTCCTCAACGTGCAGCACCTGCTCTTCGCGCCGCTCTTCCATCGAAGGCAGTGTGAGGCCGTCCTGTTGCGTCAGCAGATCGAAGATCGGCACTGGCTGCCAGGTGCGCGAAATGAAATAGGCGATCGTATTCGATATGAGCAGCGGCAGCACAATGTCGTAACTGCCCGACACCTCGACCACCATGAACACCGAAGTCATCGGGCAGCGCAGAATGGCGGCAAAGGCCGTACCCATCCCCACCAGCGCATAGACGCCGACGCTGGCTGCGTAATGAGGCAGAAGCAGCCGCTCAATCCCATTCACCGAGGCTCCCAGCATGGCGCCGATGAACAGCGTCGGCGCGAACATGCCGCCGGGAGCGCCGCTCGTGAACGACACTGCCGTCGCCACAATCTTGAGCAATGCCAGCAGCAGTACCGTGCGCAGCAGGAAATTACCCGCCATGGCGTGGTTGATCGCCCCGTAGCCCGCACCCATTATTTGGGGATACCAAATGCCGATCACGCCCACCACGAGACCGGCTCCGGCAGGCAAAAAGCACTGCTGCGTGCGCGACAGTGCCAAGAGGCGCGGCCGCAGCCAGGCCACCAATTTGACGAAGAACAAAGAGCCCACGCCGCCGGCCACCCCCAGCGCCGCGTACGCCAGCAACTCGGAAGTGTGCCGCAGCTCGAAGGGCGGGGATGTGAATAACGGATGATCCCCAAAAAACCACCGCGCCACCACCGTGCTCGAGACCGCCGCCAGCACCACCGCGCCAATCACGCCCGAACTCCAGCGCCCGATGACTTCCTCAATGACGAACAGCACGGCGGCGATCGGTGCATTGAACGCCGCCGCCAAGCCCGCGGCCGCGCCCAGCGGCGCGAGCAGGCGCTGCCGGGCGCGCGACAGCTTTAAGTGGCGGCCGATGAACGAAGCCAGCCCCGCGCCCACTTGCAGCGACGGATCCTCCGGGCCGAGCGACTGGCCGCTGCCAATCGCGAGCGCCGAGGTAATGAACTTCCCCACCACCGTGCGCAGCGCTATGAATCCGTCGTAAATGTAGAGCGCGGCCTTCGTCTGGTTGACCCCGCTGCCGCGCGCCCGCGGGAAGACGCGCACCGCCAGCACGCCGATCACCACGCCGGTCAGCGTCGGCGCCAGTACGATGCGAAGCCGCGACGGCGTTGCCGTCAGCAGGCGAAGGTCCAGTTCATCGATCGTCCAGCGAAAAAGCACCACCGCCAGCCCGGCCACGATTCCAATGACGATGGCGAGAACGAAGTAAAGCTGGTTCGGTTGGGCGTAGCGCGCCAGCCGCCGCAGCCAAGGCAGGGGCGTAGCGTCGGCGTCTTCCGGCGGCGGTGGTCGGTTCTCCAATTCGATGGAACTATATTACTTCGCGTTCATCGCGCCGTCGTAAAACCGCCGCATGTCGGCGCGCATCTTGTCCATCGCCGCGGCGTCGATGTAGACCATGTGGCCCGACTCGTAATGTCCCGTCATAATATTGTGCTCGCGCACCTGGGGCGACACTTTCATCTGCGCCAGCGTCCACTCCACCGCGCCGTAGACGGTCGCGAAATCGTAGTAGCCCATGGCCACCATCAACTTCATCCGCGGGTTGCGGGCGAACGCGTCTTCCAGATTCGTGACGGTGTCGTAGCTGCCCGACCAGCGCCCAATGCCGCCGCCCAGTACGTAATAGATGTCGGGGTTCTTGTAGTTCAGCTCGTGCCGCATGTACTGCTCGTAGGCGGTGAGAAACGAATTCTCGATGTTGGCGTCGCTGAAATCAAATGGCGTTGCTTCGGCGCCGCCGTTGGGCAAATAACCCGGAAACCGGCTATCAAGACGGGACGTCATCTCGTGCTGCGAGCGCAGCAGTTCGGTCGAGAACTGCCCGAGGTTGATGCGCAGGTCGTTCTGCGAAATGTAATCGGCCGGCAGGCCGATGAAACGGTGCATGTCGTTCACCACCTTGGCGCGCTGCTCGGGGCTCATGCGCGCGCCGTCGTAGAGCGCCTGCATGTACTCGTGGCCGGCGAATTCGAGTGCCGCCTTCGACATATCGGCCGCGCTCAGCTTCTGCAAATCGGGCGCAACCTTGTGGTAGTACCAGGCGGTCATTGCCTGCGTCGGCAGGGCATTGACATAGGCCAGGTCGCCGGCGCGGCTCTCGCTGTTGATGATGGTCGAGAGCAGGAACACTCCGGCCACCGGCATGTCGTGGTCCGTGAGATAGCCCGAAAGGCCGGCGGCGCGCGTCGTGCCGTAGCTCTCGCCGGCAAGGAAGCGCGGCGAGGCCCAGCGATCGTACTGGTTGGTGAAGCTGCGGATGAACTCGCCGAAAGCCGCTATGTCGTTCTCGACGCCCCAGAAATCGGCGCCATACTCGGGCTTGGTCGGCCGCGACCACCCGGTTCCCATGGCGTCAATGAAGACCAGGTCGGTCTGGTCGAGCAGAGTGTTGGGGTTGTCCTCGTAAGTGTAGGGCGGGACCGACATGCCATTCGGTTCGAGCTTGATTTTCTTGGGACCGAACGCCCCCATGTGCAGCCAAATGGTGCCCGAGCCGGGGCCGCCGTTGAAGCAGTACGTGACCGGACGGGTGGCCATGTCGCTCACCCCGTCCTTACTGTAATAGGTGTAATTCAGGTAGCCCTCGACCACCCCCGTGGTCGCATTGTGGATGGGCATCATTCCCACTCGAGCTGTATAGGTCAGCGTCTGGCCATGAAGGGTGATCTGGTGTTGAGTAACGACCGGCGGTCCGGTGGGAATTTCCGCCGCTTCCTTGGCGTTGGGATTGTACTGGAAGAAATCGCCGACCGGACCGGCGGGAGCGGCGGCGCCGCGTCCGCCACGAGCTTGGGCAGCAAGCGGTGCCGCGGCCACGGCCAGCGCGGCGGCCAGGGTGAAGGTATATTTAAGTCGCACCATGATCTAGTTATAATACGTCAAACACCCGAAGGCGAGCTTTCGCATTTGTCGAGCATGGACGAAATTCCGACTCCCACCAGCCGGAAGCGCTGCTCGCTTCCGAGCAATACCCGGTCCCGCAGAGCCAGCGCCCTCGCGGCCAGTTCCGTGCTTGAGGCCAGCGGCGCCGGCAACGTTTGACTGCGGGTCAGGTTGGCGAACTCGCGGGTCTTCAATTTCAGCACCACTGTGCGTGCCGCCCGTCCATCCCGCCGCGCCGCGTTCCAAACCCGCTCGGCAAGCTCGGCGATCGGCTCGCCGGTCGCGGCCAGCGGTACGTCCTCCTCAAATGTGGTCTCGGCTGAGATGGATTTCGTTGGGCGATTCGGCACCACCGGCGAGTGGTCGATCCCATGGGCGAGCTGCCACAGCCGCGCGCCATACCGCCCCAGCCGCGCCTCCAGGTTCTCGACTGTCCAGAGACGCACGTCGCCCACCCGCGTGATCCCCAACTCGCCCAGCCGGGCTTCCGTCACCTCGCCCACGCCCGGCAGCCGTCCTATCGGCAGCGGTGCTAGGAAATCGTCGACCTCGGCCGGCTGCACCACGAACAATCCGTCGGGTTTGCGCCAGTCGGAGGCGATTTTCGCCAAAAACTTATTCGGCGCCACGCCCGCTGAAGCTGTGAGCGCCAGTTCCTCGCGGATCTGTTCGCGTATAAGCTTTGCCACCCGCGTTGCCGTCGGGAGCCCGCATTTGTTCTCGGTGACATCGAGGTAAGCTTCGTCGAGTGAAAGGGGCTCGACTAAATCCGTGTGCCGGCGCAGAATTTCCCGCATCTGGCGGGACGCGGCTTGGTAACGCGCGAAATCCGGCGGAATGAACACCGCCTCCGGACATAACCGCTCCGCCCTCAGCGCCGGCATGGCCGAACGCACGCCGAACCGCCGTGCTTCATACGACGCCGCGCACACCACCGACCGCGCGCCTTTCCAGGCCACCACCACCGGACGCCCGCGCAGCCCGGGGTCGTCGCGCTGCTCCACCGAGGCGTAGAACGCATCCATGTCCACGTGGATGATCTTCCGGCCGTTCATGCCCCGATTGTACACGAATAAAACACGAATATACTTTCCCGCTAACCATTTGCGACGTAGGAAGTATATGTAGCTATGGCACTTCTCCAAAATGTCCAGTTTGGCTGGCGCATGATGCGGCGGACGCCCGGCTTTACCGCTCTGGCCGTAGTCGTCCTTGCCTTGGGTATCGGCGCCAACACCGCCATATTTAGCCTCGTGGACGCCATCATGCTCGCGCCCCTTCCGCTGGCCCAGCCGCAGCAGCTCGTGCAGTTGTATGAAACCGAGTCCGCGCCTGGCAGTTTCCCGCTCACCGGTCCTGACTATCTCGACTGGCAGGCGCAAAGCCACGAGTTCGCCGCCATGACGTTGTACAACTACCCGCGTGACATGAACTATGGCGGCAAGGCGGGCGCCCCCGAACGGGTTATGGTGGTGCCTGCGCAAGCAAATTTTTTCAGTTTGCTGGGCGTCAAGCCGGAACTCGGGCGCGCTTTCCAGACCGGTGAGGACCAGGCCGGCAAGAATCACGTTGCCGTCGTCAGCCACAACTTTTGGGAGAGCCATCTGGGCGGCGACCCCGCCGCTGTCGGCCATTCGATCGAATTGGATGGCGAGTCGTACACCGTCATTGGCGTCGCGCCCGCCAGCTTCCGGCTGCAGCCGCAGACCATGATTTGGACGGCGCAAGACATGTCCTCCAAGGCACTGGGGCCGCGCGGCCAGCATCAATACAGCGGCATCGGGCGCATGAAGCCGGGTGTCACGCTGGCCGCCGCGCAAGCCGAGATCAGCGCCATCGCCGGACGCCTGGCGAAGGAGCACGACAACCCCGACATCGGCGCCCGCCTGTTCCTGCTGCGTGATCGCTTATTGCGCGCGCCGCAACGCAGTTCGCTTCTGACGCTGGCTGGCGTTGTGGGCATGGTGTTGCTGATCGCCTGCGCCAACATCGCCAACCTGTTGCTGGCGCGCGCCCTGGGCCGGCAAAAGGAGATGGCCATCCGCATGGCGCTGGGCGCGCAGCCGGGGCAGATTGTGCGCCAGTTGCTGACCGAGTCGGTCATGCTGGCGCTGGTCGGGGCGGCGCTAGGCACAGGCATCGCCTGGTTTGGCGTCCACGCGGTGGTCGGAATGAAAGCGTTCACGCTGCCGCAATATAACGCCATTACCATCAATGCTCCGGTGCTGGCGTTCACGATCGGGTTGGCATTGCTCGCCGGAATTCTTTTCGGATTGGCGCCGGCGCTGCAACTGGCGCGCCCTCGCCTGAACGCCGAGCTGGCCGGAGCGGGAGCAACAGCCGGCGCGGGGCGCAGGCGCCGCTGGCTGGGTGATGCCCTGATCATGGCCGAAATCGCCCTCTCGCTGTTGCTGGTCGCAGCCGCCGGACTTTTTATCCAGAGCTTTATCCGCATGCGCTCGAGCTCCATCGGCGTCAACCCGAACCAGTTGCTGACCGCATCCGTGACCCTGCCCGACAAGCAGTACGCGACCGACGAGCAGCAGCAGCGGTTCAACCAAGCCCTGCTTGACCGCCTGAGCGGGGTGCCCGGCATCCTCAGTGTCTCTGACAGCAGCGAATTACCCATCGAGGGCGGCAGAAATGGCTACATCACCTTGAAGGGTCATTCGGCGCGGGATCGCAGCCTGGTGGAGGCTACCGAGGTTTCGAACGACTACTTTGCGACCATGGGCATTCCGCTCACCGGGGGCGCCGCGTTTGACGCCGCCGATCAGAGGGCTTGGTTCAACTACGACCGGCTCAGTCAAGCTCCCGCCGACTTGAGCCACCTGGCCGGCTTGAACGTGATTGTCAACCAGGCATTTGCCGACCACTACTTTGCCGGCAAGAGTGCCATTGGGCAGCAGTTCCAGAGAGGTGACCAGACCAGTCCGTGGCTCACCATCAAGGCCGTGGCCGCGAACGTTGCGATCCAGGGCCTGGGCGATGGAGCGGTGTATCCGCAGGCGTATTATCCCGCAACCGGACTGTCGGTCATGCACCTGGCCGTGCGCACCGCGCTGCCGCGGGCGGCGGCGGTGAGCGCGCTGCGCAGCAGCCTGGCGGCGCTGGACCCGTCGTTACCGGTCTACAACGTCCGCACCATGGAGCAAGTGGCCGATGAGGCGGTAGGCGGGCAAGCCTTTCAGGAATGGCTGATGAGCGGATTCGCCGGACTGGCACTGCTGTTGGCGGTGGCCGGTATTTACGGAGTCATGGCGTACCAGGTGGCGGCGCGCAACCGGGAGATCGGGGTGCGCATGGCGCTGGGCGCGTCGCGGCGCGCTGTGGTCGGGTTGGTGCTCGGCCACGGCTTACGCCTGGCCGCCGGCGGCATCGCATTGGGAACCGTGGCAGCGGTCTTGACGGGGCACGTGCTCGCGAGCCAGCTCTATCACACTGCGCCGACCGATCCGGCGACGCTGGCGTGGGCGGCGGCGGTGCTGCTGGCGGCTTGCCTGTTGGCCTGCGCTATTCCCGCCCGGCGCGCCGCATCGCTCGATCCCAACCAGGCGCTGCGTTAGCGGTTATAAGGTACGTCCTGGATCCAGTGGAAGCCGCGATTGACCAGGTTCATTTTCGAGCGATCGACCTGCCTCAGTCTGGCGACGATGTGATGGCCGTCGAAGCTGCCCTCGAGTAGCATCACGTTACCGGGTAGCTGGGTGAAGTTGAAATCCGCTTTCGAGTTTTTATTGTCGGCGCGAGTCAGTTCGAAGTCGTGCGCGCGCATGTTGATGCTGGCGGAATATAGGTGGCCGACTTCATCCATGCCCTGCAGGATCATGCTGCCGGGGTGGTCGAAGATCAGGCGGCGCCAGCGCGTGGTGTCGGTCAGGAGCGGCGGATGCACGATGCCGTCGCTGGTGAAACTCTCGACCGTCCAAATGCCATAGAGCGGGGAGTGCGGGCGGCCTGGTCCGAACGTGTTGTAGTTGGAAACCGAACCGTACAGGTTGGCGGTGATGAGGAAGACGCCGGCCGCGACCTGGCCGGCGAGCGCCAGCCGGTTGTTGCGGGCGCTACGGAACAGAGGTTGTTCCGTTGAGACCGGCGCGGGGCGATTGAACAGCAGAACGTTAGCCAGCCGCTTGGCGTCGGGAGCGATTATAAACAGCGACAAGGGAATGATGTGGAAGGCGAGGAGCTTGACCGGCACGTCGTAGGTCATGTTCAACATGAAGATCTGCACGCCGTCAGCCAGGCAAATCAGGGCGCCCAGCGTGGCCGTGCGGGGCAGGAACACCAGCATGCCGCCGAGGAACTCGGCACAGCCGGCGAAGATCTCGTACGCGGGCGCGGCGCCGATCGCGGCCCAGAGCACGCCCATCGGCGAGAGGTTCCCGTATGGTTCAACCAGGCGGCTCAAGTCGGGGAATGGCATTTGCAGCGGAATAATCTTGGCCGCGCCGTAGGTCAGGAGGGTGGCGCCGAGCGCGAAGCGGGCGACCAGCCGAAACCATTTATGGAGCGTCGGGTAACTCAGCCGCCGCCGATCCAGCACCGACCAGACTATGGTTCCGGCCACGGCCAGGAAGAGCATGATGGCCACTAGTATCCAGTCGTACTGCCGGTCGCCGCTGCCGGTTTCACGCATGACCAAGGGGTGCGCGATGCGGAAGACGTGCGCCGCGACCCAGGCGACGATCGCCTTTACCGGCGCGGTCATGTCCACCTCGAACGCGCCGGCGTCGTTGGTGGTCGCGAGCAGCAGCGAGGTCAACATCTGGGTGAGGAAGATGTAGAGGCCGAAGTAGAGAACGCAAAATCGAAAGGCCACGCGCGTGGCGGGATGCCAGCGCGGAAGCTGTTCTGCGTGGGTGGCGGCGGGCGCCGCCGCGCGCGCCGGAGATGCAGATGCCATGCCGCGAGTATAAACCGAGCCGCCCAGCTCTGCTAGAGTGGGCGGATGCTCCGATTTCCACCAGTTGTTGCCGTTGCCGTAGCGCTGGCTGCTTTGCCGGCATTGGCGCAGTCGCCCGCCGCTCCCGCGCTGAATCCCAACGCGGCCTGCCGCCAATGCATTGAGAGCCACGAGAACTTCCTCGCCAGCGACGCCTTGCAGGGGAGGGGAAGCGGCACCCGTGATGAACTGATCGCCGCCACCTACATCGCCAGCCAGCTCCAGGCCTATGGTGTTAAGCCCGGCGCCGCGGATGGCTCCTACATTGAAATCGCACCCGCGCCGCCCGCCACCGCGCCCCGACTCGGCACGACGGCCAACGTGGTCGGGTTGCTGCCAGGCCGCGATGCCGGCGCGCCGGTGTTGCTGTTGACCGCGCACCTCGACCATCTTGGGATCAATCCGAAACGCGCGTACCAGGGCGATGCGATCTTCAACGGCGCCGATGACGATGCTTCGGGCTGTACGGCGGTGCTGGAGCTGGCGCGGATGCTGTCGCTGGGCGAGCGGCCGAAGCGCAGCGTGTATTTCGCTTTTTTCGGCAGCGAGGAGACGGGGGGCGCGGGCGCGAAATATTTTGTTGCGCACCCGCCGGTTCCCCTCGACCGGATCTTTGCCAATTTGGAGTTCGAGATGATCGGGTGGCCGGACGCGGCGGTTCCGGCCCACACGCTCTGGCTTACGGGATGGCAGCGCTCGAATCTGGGGCCGGAGATGGCGCGCGAGGGCGCGAAGCTGGTGGGCGATCCGCACCCGGCGGAGCACTTTTTTTGCCGCTCGGACAACTTGCAGTTGGCGATTGCGGGCGTCGTTGCGCAGACGGTGTCGAGCTTCGGCCTGCAACCGATGTACCACCGCGCCGACGACGACGTGGCGCACCTCGACTTTGGACTGATGACCGACTCGATCAGCTCGATGATCAAACCGGTACGGATGCTGCTGAACTCAAAGTTCGTCCCAGCTTGGAACCCGGGTGGGCGCCCGAGTGCCGGCCGGGGCGGCTGCAATTGAAGAAAATGTTATCGTAGAGGTTGGTTGTGGCGCCATCGTCTAGCGGTTAGGACGTCGCCCTCTCAAGGCGAAGATCGTGGGTTCAAATCCCACTGGCGCTACCAACTTTCCCAACCAAATTAATACTAGGGCTTGAGCACCGCCTCGATTTGGGCGCGGAGGGCGGCCCACTTGGCCAGCTCGGCGTTGACCATCGCCTGGGCCCTGGTGAAGCCGGCGAGCGCGGTTGCGTCGGGGGCGTCGGTGCCTTGTTGCGCGGCGCCTGAGATGCCGCCGAGGATGCCACTCAAACCGGTCAGGCTCTCGGGTGCGGGCACGGCGTCGCCTTCATTCGAAGCGTCGGGATTGGGCGGCTCGGAGGCATAGCCCTCGATGTCGTGCGCCTTTTGGTCAAGCGCTTCGGCGGCGGTTGTATGCAGGTTGGCAAGCTGGGAGCGGAGCTGGCCCACTTCGCGGCGCGCGGCGGCAACGCGCGCCTGTAGCGCGGTCACTTGGTCGGCCAAATGAATCTGGGCGTCGAACGCCGCCTGGGAGAAGGTCGTGCCGGGCGCCATCCTGAGGACGAGCGGTTGGGTGTAGTTGTGGCCGCCGGCGGTGAGCCTGACGGTATAGTTTCCGGGGACTGCGGCGTGACCGGCGGCGGCGCCGCCGCGGCCTCCACCGGCGCCGCGACCGGCCGGAGCGGCGGCAACGCCCGCCGGGACGTCGCGCATGTCCCAGCTCCAGCGATGGAAGCCGGGCTCGGCGCTGAGCACGGGCGGCACCGCCGCCCAGACGGCGGGCGTGTCCATCGTGTTTGGATCCTGGCGGCGAACACGCTCTGTGCTGGAGTAGTGGCGGACGGATTTGCCGGAGGCGTCGAGGATGTCGAGCGATACCGGGCCCGAGTTGGATTTCAGATAGTAGTCAATGATCGCGCCGGTGGGCGGCGGGTCGCCAGAGGCAACTTCAATCGGATCCATATCAGTTGCGGCGGCGAGGCCATTGGCGCGGCCGAAGCCGCGTCCGCCTCCGGCGGCGCGCTCGGCGGTGGCGGGCTTGAAAAGCACAGCGTCGGCCGAGCTCATGGTGCCGGTCATTTGCCGCAGCGGGCCGATATTGTCGAGCGCCCAGAAGGCGCGTCCGAAGGTGGCGATGACCATGGTGTTGTTCTTGATGACGAAGTCGCGAATCTCGACCGGCGGCATGTTGAGGCGCAGTGATTGCCAATTCGAACCGCTGTCGAAGGAAATGTAAACGCCCTTCGAGGTCCCGGCAAAGAGCAGTCCGGCGCGGCCGCCGGCCTCGGGCGCGGCGTCTTCCTTGACCGACTCGAGGTACTCGCCGGAGGGAAGGCCGGAGACGATCTCCTGCCAGCTCTTGCCGCCGTCGCGGGTACGGTAGAGGTGCGGTGCGATGTCGTTGAGGCGGTGACGATCAATGGCGGCATAGGCGGTCTGCGGATCGAAGTGCGAAGCCTCGAGCATCACCACCTTACTCCAGGGGGTCAGCGCCGGAGGGGTCACGTTGGTCCAGGTCTTGCCACCGTCGCGGGTGAGCTGGATCAGGCCGTCGTCCGTGCCGGCCCAAATCTCGTCGGCGAGAATCGGCGAGGGCGCGATGGCGTAGATCACGCCCCAGCGCGGCCCGAAGGTGCGCTCGGAGTAGTTGGTGTCGCGCGCCGTGGTGGGGTCGAGGTTGGGCGGGATGCCGGGATTTTCGCGCGTGAGGTCGGGGCTGATTTTCTGCCAGCTCTTGCCGCCGTCAATGGTCTTGAAGAGGAACTGGTTGCCGAAGTAGAAGGCGTGCTTGTCGGCCATCGAGAAGGCGACCGGCAGCGTCCAGGTATGCCGGAAGTCGACGCCGGGGTAGGCGAGCATGGGAGAGATGTTGGCGCTGGCGCCGGTAAGCTGATTGCACTTGGTGACGGTCGAGCCGTAGAGCTCGGCTTCGGCGAGCGGATTGGCGGCAATGTCGCCGCTCTCGCCGCCGGTGCAGGCGTTGCCGTAATCGGCATAGGTGAGGCGTCCGCCGCGCTGGCCGGCGGTGGCCATGGCGCGCGCGCCGCTATCCTGCTCGGCGCCGTAGACCCAGAAGGGATTCCGGTTGTCGGCGGTGACGTGGTAGTACTGGCCGGTGGGCTGGTTGTTCCAGGAACTCCAACTCCGAGCGCCGTCGACGGTGACGATCACGCCCTGGTCGCTGCTGAGAATCATGCGATCGCCGTCGTTGGGATTGATCCAGAGCTGATGGTAGTCGTCGCCGCCGGGCGCGCCCTTGATGGCGACGAAGTTCGAGCCGCCGTCGGTGGAGCGGTAGGTGGAGGTGTCCATCACGTAGAGGCGATTTGGATCCTTGGGATCGACGGAGACCGCTTCGAAGTACCATCCGCGATGCCAGATGCGGCCGTCGTTGTCCATCTGCTTGAACGTCGCGCCAGCGTCGTCGGAGCGGTAGAGGCCGCCCTCTTTTTCGCCGGCGTCAACAATGGCGTATACGCGATTGGGATCGCTGGGGGCGACGGCGACGCCGATCTTTCCGGTGGCTGACGGCAGGCCCGAGGTCAATTGGGTCCAGGTGTCGCCGCCATCGGTGGACTTGAAGAGGCCGCTGCCCGGCTCATTCGAGGATGGGTAGACGACCCAGGGCGGGCGTCGGGTAGCCCATAGTGTGGCGTAGATGGTTTGGGGGTTGGAGGGATCGAAGGCGAGATCCTCGGCGCCTGCGTTTTCATCTTTATAGAGAACCTTCTTCCAGTTTTGGCCGCCGTCGGTGGAGCGGTAGACGCCGCGGTCGGGCGAGGCGGCGTAGGTATTGCCGAGGGCGGCAACGAAGACGTGGTCGGGGTCTTTCGGATCAACAATGATGCGCCCGATTTGGCGGGTGGGTTCGAGGCCGATGCGGGACCAGGTTTGGCCGGCATCGGTGGACTTGAACATGCCGTCGCCGAGGGAGGACTGCGAGCGCGGATCGGCTTCGCCGGTGCCGACGTAAATGACATTGGGATCGGAGGGCGCGACGGCGATGGCGCCGATGGAGGAGACCGGCTGGCTGTCGAAGATGGGCGCCCAGGTGATGCCGTTGTTGAGCGTCTTCCAGACGCCGCCATCGACGGCGCCGAAGTAGAACGTGTTGGGTTGGCTGGGAACGCCGGCGACGGCGACGCCGCGTCCGGCGCGGAAAGGTCCGAGCAGGCGCCAGTTCATGCCGGAATAAAGATCGGGGCTGACCTGCTGCGCGCCACCCGAAACGGCGGCAACGGAAATTACGAGCGCCAACATAAATACTGATCGACGATTCATACTCTGTGTCCTCTCCGCGTCCTTGCCCCGCTTACACAGAAGAGAGGATAACAGCCTTACTGATTGAGGCGCAAAGCACAATTCCCGCGCGCATATTAAGTCTGATGCGGGCGCGGGAATTGGGCTGGTCACATTGTTGTGACCTACGTTGATGGGCGCGGGGCGGCATTGACGGGCGCGGGGCGGCGTTGACGGGCGCGGGGCGGCATTGATTGGCGCGGGGCCTCGCGCGGCTGTTGCCGCGCGACCCGCTTAGTGGGCCTTACGCAGGTAGATGTTGCCGTTGAAGTTCTCGATGCGCAGGTCGGGGCCGCCGCCGTTGAGCGTGCCGCTGATGTTGCGATCGATCTTGACCCTGTACATGCCGTTGCTGTCGCGCTGGCCCTGGTCGGTGCCGCCCACGTTGCCGCGCGTGACCTGGAAGTTGAATCCGTCGTCCACGAAGATGTCGCCGTTGTCGCTCTTCATGCGCACATTGGCCTTGGCGTCGGCGGGCAGGGTGATGTCGAGGTTGCCGTTGAGCGAGCTGAAGGAGCTTGGCTTGGTGGCGTCGAGGCGGGTGATGGTGGCCATCACGCGGCCGTTGAGGGCATGGGCGACGACGCTGCCGGCGACGTGGTCGAGCGTTACGCTGCCGTTGGTGTTGTCGACGTTGATGTCGCCGTCAACGCCCTGTACCTGAATGCTGCCGCCGTTCACGGTGTGCAGGTTGAGGCTGGTGTGCACCGGCACCTGCACGGTGATGTTGGCATCTCCGCCGTTGAACATGGAGCTGCGGATGGTGACGACGTTGTTGTCCTCCTCGGCGGAGATGCCGGGAGCGGTGGTCAGCTTGTGCATGCCTGCGACGTCCTCGGAAGGCTGGCGCTCGCGCTCGTGCCTCCGGCTGCTGGAGCCATCGTTGCTGGTGTCAATCACGATGTCCTTGCCTTCATACGCATGCACGGTGATTGAGCCATTGACGAAGCCCACCTTGAGCATGGCGGGTTGGGAAGGGTGGCTCAAGGGGACGACGATGTGATCCTGGGCCGCGGCACCGAGCGCCAGCGCGGCGCTGATTGCCGCGGTGATCATCAGGTTGGAAAATGTTTTGCTCATAATTGCCTCTGTGGATAAGAACCGAGTAGCCGCTGAATCGTTACGGCTTGGCCTTATGGATATAAATGCTACCGTTCACGGTGCGGAAGCTGAGCAGCGGTCCGCCCTGACCGATCTGGCCGCCTGACGAGCGGCGGCGACTGTAGACGATCATATGTTCGCCGGCTTGGGAGCCGCTGCGTTGCAGGTCCATCTGGTAGTCGGTGTAGACATCGCCGTTGACGGTGGTGTATTTAATGCCGGCGTTGAGCGACGGCTGCAAGTAGACGCTAACGTCGCCGTTGACGGTGGTGAAATCGGAATCCTGGGCGGGATTGGAGCTGAAGGCCGCGTGTATGGCGCCGTTGACAGTGGTGGCGCGGCCAGAGCCGGATTCGTTGGTGAGATTGACGTCGCCATTCACGTTGTGCGCCTGATACTCGCCGGCCATGCGGTCAAGCTGCACCGCGCCGTCGTTGACGGTCTTGACGTCGAGCGAGGCGTGGGCGGGGACATGCAGCTCGAAGCTGAATTTTACCCGGTTGTAGCGGTCGTCGTCGAACCAACCGTGGCGATGACGAAACGGTCCATCAACGTACAACTCGAGCCCGTCGCTCGAGGGCGTGACTTCCAGATGGACATCGGCGACGTTGTCGGGGTTGGATTCGGTGGCGGTGAAGCGAACCTGACTGCCGCCGTCACCGATGACGCGGATGGGGCCGTTGACGTTGTCGACGGTAATGCGCGGCGAGGAGCCGAGGGTATAGGTGTGTTCCGTTACTTGAGCTCCGGCGGTCAGGGCCAGGGCGGAGGTGAGGGCAAGGCTGGCGATCAAGAGGTTCTTCATAGATGCTCCGGTTACTTTTCGCTGCGTAAATAGATATTGCCGTTGAAACCGTCGAGGGTGATGGTGGGTCCGCCCGAGCCGATGCGTCCGTTGGTGAATCCACCGCGCCGGAACACGATGGCGCCGCCGTGGCGGGATTCGGAAACCGGCTCGGTGTTGGTGGCCGGTGTGACTTCGAAGTCGCTATAGACCGAGCCGTTGAAGGTCTTGTATTTCAGGTTGGCGTTAAGCGGCGCCTGGAAGTAGAGGTCGACAGGGGCGTTGAGGGAACCGAAGTAGGAGTCGCCGCGCGGGTTGGAACGGAAGGTTACCTTGAGCGGGCGATTGAGGGCGTAGGCGCGGCCGGCGCCGGACATGCCGGTGAGAGTGATGGGGCCATTGACGTTGTCAACGTCGAAGTTGCCGGCGATGTTCTCGACAGTGATGTCGCCGTCGTTGACGGTGCTGAGGTCGAGCGCGGCGCCGGAGGGCACGTGCAACTCGAAGCTGAATCGGACGCGGTTGTCGCGGTCGTCCTCGTCGTTGGACCAGTGGTGATGGTCATGGCGGAAGGGTCCGTCAACGTAGAGCTCGAGGCCGTCGCTTGACGGGGTGACGTTGAGATGGACGTCGGTGGCGTTGTCGGGGTTGGACTCGGTGGCGGTGAAGCGGACCTGGTCGCCGCCGTCGCCGACGACGTGGATCGGGCCGTTGACGTTGTCGACGGTGATGTGGGGCGAGGCGCCGAGGGTGAAGGTCTTCTCAGTGACCTGAGCCGAGGCGGCCAGCGCCAAGGCGGCGGTGAACGCGAGCAGGAGAGCGGTCTTGGCCATAGCTAGTTCCAGATGGGTTGGGCGAGTCCCCAGGCGGCGCGCTGGCGGACTTCCGGGTTATAAGTGCCGGAAGTCGAGACCTGACGGAGCAGGCCGCGGGCGGCGGCGTCGTGGGTTTCAACGAAGCTGTCGACCAGCGCGATCTGGAGCAGGGGCGACTTCTGGAAGTGGAAGGCCTCGAGCAGGCCCTGGCGGACGACAGGTTCGGTGGCCTGGCGCTGCAGGGCGTCGAGGGCGGCGAGGCGGACGTCGGGGCTGCTGTCGTAGTTGAGCGAGTGCAGCAGGGCCGAGGTGACGCTGGGATCGCTGCCGGTGACGGCGGTGCTGTAGCTCACGCCTTGCAGGCGGTCGCTGGCCGACTGCTGGCGCAGGAGCGAGAGCACGGCGAGCTGGGTACTGGCCTGGACCTGCTGGCGCAGATCGGCGATAGCCTGCTGGTTGGAGGCAACCGACGTCGCGGCGAGGGTTGCGGGGGCGGCGTTTCCGCGCAGGAACCAGCCGGCGCCGAGGCCGACGATCAGGAGTGCCGCGGCGGCCATCATCGGTACTGGATTCATCAACCAGCCCCTGCGCCCGAGGTTGCGAGCCGGGGCGTGGGAGGAGGCGAGGGCGGCTTGGTAGGCCGCCAGCATTTGGTCGAAGCGGACGCGCTGATGGCGCTCACGGGCGCCGTCGCGCGGGACCTCTGGAAGCGCGGCCATCTGGCGCCAGAAAGCGACGAGGGACGAGCAGTCGGCGCAGCTCTCGAGATGCCGGCGGAGCCAGAGATGGTCGGAGGCGCGCTCGGGAGTTTGCAACGCGTCGCTCCAATAATCGGGCAGAAGTTGTGCGGCAGTTTCACAGGGGTTCATGCATCACCTCGGGATAGTTCTTCAAAATGGGCGCGGAGCTCGCGCAGGGCGCGGTGGACGCGCACTTTCACGGTGCCGGATTCGCAGCCGAGAATGGCGCCGACTTCCTCATACTTGAGTTCCTGGTAGCGGCAGAGGACGAGCAGTTCGCGTTTGTCGGCGGGCAGCCGGTCCATGGCGCGGGCGAGCAGGCGGTGTTCCTGGGCTTGCTGGGCGGCGTCGTCGGGTTCGAAGCTGGGGGTGTAGGAGTCGTCCCACTCGACCTCGCCGCGGCGCTTGTGGAGGAGGTCGAGGCGGGCGTTGCGGGCGATGTAGTACATCCAGGTGACGAAGCGGCTGCCGGCGCGGTAGGTGGCGCGGTACTTAAGGATGCGGACAAAGACGTCCTGGACGAGGTCTTCGGCAACGGCGCGGGAGCTGCCGCTGCGCACGAAGAAGCTGAGGAGCTGGACGTGGTAGCGCTCGAAGAGGCTGGCCAGCGCTGCGACCTCGCCGGACTGGACGGCGCACATGATCTCGTCGTCAGTTGCCGTGTTGAGGTCGGGCACGGACGTGGCGGGGCGTGGAACCAGCATTGTTATTGGGCTGAGCCTCTCCGCGACCATGGTACTCCCTTCATTTGGTAATACCGCGGGGAGATGGAATGGTTACAGGATGGTGTTTATTGGCGCGGGCCCCAGCGCGGCTATCGCCGCGCGTCCCGCTTGCGCGCAACGCCAGCTTGGGGGCCCCATTGCCCCAAGTCGGCGCTGCGCGTGGCTGACGTTTATTGGCACGGGCCCCAGCGCGGCTAACGCCGCGCGTCCCGCTTGCGCGCAACGCCAGCTTGGGGCCCCATTGCCCCAAGCCGGCGCTGCGCGTCGTGGGTGTCTTGAGAGCGTCATTCCTGGCGGAGAGTGACTACCGGGTCTACCCTGGTTGCACGGCGGGCTGGGAAATAGCTGGCGATCAGGGCGACGAGTACGAATAGGAGCGAGTAGGAGGCGAAGGTGACGGGGTCGGCGGGCTTCATGCCGAACAGGAAGGTCGAGATGACCTGGCCGAGGGCGAGCGCGCCGAGGATGCCGGCCAGGATTCCCACGCCGACCAGGGTCATGCCGTTGCGGATGACCATGGCGAATATGTCGCGGGCGGCGGCGCCCATGGCCATGCGAATGCCCAACTCGCGGGAGCGCTGGCGGACGGCGTAGGACATGACGCCGTAGATGCCGACGGCGGCGAGAATGGTGGCGAGGAGCGCGAGAGCGGCCAACAGGTAGGCCGCCATCTGCGCCGGCCAAAGCGTTTGCTGGATGGGATCGTCGGCGACCTGGACCTGGGTGACGGGCATGGTGCGGTCCTGGGCCCGCATGGCGGCGCGCATTTCCTGGAGAACGCCCGAGGGCGCGCCGAGGGTGCGTACGGTCAAGCCGAGGGCGGTTTGGGGATATTGGGAAAGGGGAAAGTAAGCGAATGGAGTCGGATTTTCCGACAGTGTGAAGTATTTGCTGTCGCGGGCAATACCGACGACTTGGGTGTAGTCGGTGTCGCCGGTGAAGCGGAGGCGCTTGCCGATCGGGTCCTGACCGGGCCAGACTTGCTTGGCCATGGTCTGGTTGACGACCATGACCTTTTGCGTATTCTCGCTGTCGTTGGGAGTGAAGTCGCGTCCCGAGAGCAGCGGTATGCGCATGGTATCGAAATAGTTGCCGGGGGTAATGGACTCAACCGAGACAAATTGCGAGGCGCGGCCGGGGTTGGGCGTTTCGCCCTCGCGCAGGAAGCTGCGGGCAAAGCCGGAGGCAGCCATGGGCGTGCCGCTGGCGATGGTGGCACTGGCGACACCGGGGAGGGCGCGGACACGATCGAGGGTTTGTTTTTCGAATTGATCGAAGAGGAGCTGAGCACCGGGCTTGGAGGGATCGAAGCCGGCGGCGCCGAGGTCGAAGCGGAGGGAGGCGATATGGGCGGCATCGAAGCCGGGATCGGCTTTTTGCAGGTTGCGGAGGCTGGTGAGAAAGAGGCCGGCGCCAATCAGGGCAATCAGCGAAAGGGTGACCTCGCCAATCAGCAGAAGGCCGCGCAGGCTGAAGGCCTGCTGGCCGCTGGCGGCGGGCTCGCTGCGCTCCTTAAGCTGGGCGATGAGGTCGAGGCGGGTGGAGCGCAGCGCGGGGGCGAGGCCGAAGAGGATGCCGGTGAGGAGCGAGATGCCCAGCGCGAACAGCAGGACGCGCAGGTCGAGTGATAGGTCGAGGGTCGAATTGGCGAGGCCGGCGGGGCGGTGGGCCCATAGCAGGTCGCGGAAGAAGCGCGCCAACACCAGGCCGGCCATGCCGGCGATCAGCGCCATGAGAATGCTTTCGGCGAGAAGTTGTCTCACGAGACGATTTCGCGTGGCGCCCATGGCAAGGCGCACGGCGATTTCGCGCTGGCGCGCCATGCCGCGGGCGAGCAACAAATTAGCGACATTGGCGCAGGCGATTAACAAGACCAGGCCGACGACGGCGAGCATCATGGAAAACGCAAGTACGAACTGCTGGCGCTGACCGGGGGCGATGGTGGTCTGGGAGAGCGGCAGAACCATCGCCGACTGGGCGCGGTTGTCGGCGGGGTACTGCTGGGCCAACTGGTGGGAGGTGACGAGGACGGCGGCGTCGGCCTGGGCCAGGGTGACGCCGGGCTTGAGGCGCCCGAAGGCGTTGAAAACGCGGGGACGACGTTCGTTGTAAAACGCCTTAAAGGGGCCGGTAAGCAGCACGTCGTGCATGCTCATGGGCACCCAGGCCTCGGGGCCGCCGAGGGTGGCCGTGCCGTTGAAGCCGGCGGGCGCGACGCCGGCGACCATGAAGTCGTGGTGATTGAGGCTGACCAGTTGGCCAATGAGGGAGCGGTCCCCGCCAAACCGGCGCTCGAAAAATTCGTGACTGAACACGATGAGGGCGCCCTGGCCGTCGGCGGCGGTCTCCTGGGCGGTGAAAGTTCGCCCGATGGCGGCGGGGACACCCAGCACCTGAAAATAGTTGCCGGTAACGATCTGGGCGGCGATCTGTTCGGTTTCGTCCTTATAAGTCATGGCCGGAGCGACGCCGCCGACGGCATAGAGACCGGAGAACACGTCGGTGTCCTTGGCGTAGTCGAGGTAGTTGAGGTAGGAGACGCCGAGGAAATTGCCGCCGGCGCCGAGGTTATTGTTGGCGCCTTTATCCTGGGTGAAGAGCTGGACGACGGTTGAGGGATCGCTGACCGGGACGGTATGGAGCAGCACCGCATTGTAAACGGTGAAGATGGCGGTGTTGGCGCCGATGGCGAGGGCGAGCGAGAGGATAGCAATCAGACTCAGGGCCGGGTTCTTCCAAAGAACACGCCAGCCGGATTTGATGTCTCGCGTGAGACTATTCATGGTTTACCCCAGGGATTATTTAGCACGCCGGGGGCCAGTGTAAGTCTTTTGTTTTCAACTATGGGCCCGGGGTATCTGTCCGCTTTAGCGGCCGCGGCGTGCGTTTCCGGACGCTGGGGTATTCTTAAATCCGCATGGACTGGGGGGAATGGGCGGAGCGGTTGTTTCGCCACGAGCAATGGAACATTGGCGTGGTGGAGGCGCCCATTAGCTCGTTTCTCGATCCGCAATTTTGTCCCGAGGTGCGCTGGATGCCGGACCCCGGCCGCAATGAATTCAGGGCCGACGCTTTCGCCTGCGGTGATGAAATTATTTACGAGCATTTTGAGGCATGGTCCGAGCGCGGCTTCATTGCTGTAACGGGCGCCTTTAATAAGTCTGATGCGGCAACGCGGCGCGTCTTCGGACTGCCGAGCGACAAGCATGTGTCATTTCCGTTTGTGATCGAGGATAAGGGCGAGCACTTCATGGTCCCGGAAACGTTTCAACTGGGCGAGGTGCGACTGTACCGGGCGACTGAGTTTCCGCAGCGGTGGCAGCGTGAGGCGACCTTGCTGGCGGGCGTGGCCGGGGTGGACATGACCGTATTCGAGTTCGGGGGCGAATGGTGGCTAGCCGGGGTGGTCCACAACTGGCGGGAGAATCCGGAATCGGATCTTTACCTCTGGCATGCTCCGGCGCTGCGGGGGCCGTGGCAAGCGCACGCCGGAAACCCGGTGAAGAGCGATATCAGCTCGGCGCGGCCCGGGGGGACGCCGTTTTGGCATGAGGGGGCGCTGTACCGGCCGGCGCAGGATTGCAGGCGCTGCTATGGCGGGGCGATCGCGATTAACCGGATTACGCGTCTGACGCACGACGAGTTCTCAGAAGAGGTGGTGGCGCGGTGGGAGCCGCGGCCAGAGTGGCGGTGGAACGCGGGTTGGCATACGTTAAGCGCGGCGGGGGAGCGGACGCTGATTGACGGAAAGCGGATTACGTTTATGCCGGCACAGTTTCTGGCGGCGCTTAAACAGATGGTGCGGAGCGCGAGCACATGACCGCACGCTGGCTGACGACCCACGCCGAGTTTGCGGCGATTGCCGCGCAGTGGGATGGCGCGCTCGAATCGATGAATGCAGGGAGCGGCGCCGACAATCCCTTTTTGTTGTCGGAGTTCCTGCAGGCCTGGGCGGATGAGTTTGTACCGCCGGAAGCATTACGGGTACTGACATTTTGGCGGGGCGGCGATTTGGTGGGCGGGCTGCCGCTGTACCGGGAGCGGCGGCGGGGAGTGGCGATGCTGCGGGCTCTCGGCATTGGTTTTGCCGGGTTGAGCGAGGGCTGGTCGCACTCGGATACGCAGTTTGGGTCCGCCTGCGCCGCGGCGCTGGGCGAGCGCGACGACTGGCAGTACCTGAATCTGCCGCTCTCGCGTTCGGCCTGGTTGGAGGGCGGCAGCCTGCCGCTGATCACCACGCCGGCGATCAGCGGGGCGCGGGCGCACCTGAATGCCAATTTCGATGCGTATTTGGCGGAACGGCCGCGCAGCTTGCAGGTAAAGCTGGGCTTATCGCGACGGCGCGCGCATGCCGCCGGCGGGTGGGAACTGGTCGAGTTGCAAGGGTTGCAGGCGATCAAAGACTTGATCGAGTTTCAATTGCGCTGCAACGGTCCTGAGCTTTATGCGACCGACCCGGTGGTCACCCCGCAACGCGAGCGCTGGAGCCGGTTCACGCGCGACATGCTGGAGCGCATGGCGGGATGCGGCCGGCTGCAGGCGCTGGAGCTGCGAATCGGGGGAGAACGGGCGGCGGCGGCGTTTGGGCTGAAGCTGGGCGAGGGATTCAATTACGTATTGACGAGCTGCGACCGGAACTTCAGCCGTTTCAGCCCCGGGCACATGATGTTCGCCGCCATCATCGAGCGGGCGTGCGCGCTGCGGCTGCCGTATGTGGACGCTTTCGGTGTGGGCGAGAAGGCGGCCGGGGAGGAGGCGGGCGGGTTGCGCCGGTGGTGTAACGAGTTTCCGCCGCAGTACCGGCAGCGGCTGTTTCATCCCGGGATCGGCGGGGCGGCTTTGTTACAAATAGGAAGGCTATGGAAGAGTTGAAGCCGACGCTAATGGCGCGGGCGCGGAACTCGTATGCCTACCGCGGGGCGTGGCGGACGCTGCGGCTGGGCGCGAAGCTGGCACGGTACCACCTGCGCCATGGATGGCGCGCGCCGCGGCCGCATGGCTTTGATCTCGAGTACGGCACCGAGACGGTGGCCAAGGCGGCGCTCGCGGGCGAGCCCGAGGCGGCCCGGCGGCATGAGCCGATTGACACGGTCCAGTTCGCGACGATGATGGGCACGCTGGCTTCGCGCCCGGGCTTCGATTTCAGTGAGTTCACCTTTATTGATCTGGGCGCGGGGCGGGGGCGAGCCATGATGCTGGCGGCGCAGTATTCGTTCCGCGAGATTGTCGGAGTTGAGTATTCGCGCGAACTCCATGCTGCCGCATTGGTTAATTTTGGCGTTTATGAGGGCCGTTACCGTCTCGGTTGCGTTCACGCCGACATGCTGGAGTGGGCGCTGCCAACAGTGCCGGCTGTCTTCTATTTCTTTGAGCCGTTTCTCGATCGCGGCGGCATGCAACGTCTTGCCGATCGCGTGCGCGCCTCGCTGCGGTCGGCGCCGCGGCCGGTGTATGTGGTCTATGCCGGCGATTGGTTCAGGAGTTCCTGGGAGGAAGCTGGAGACTTCACAGCCATTGGACCAACGAACAATTGGTTTCAGTGCTACCGCTGGGTGGAGGGGACATGAGTCGAGATCCGGCCATCGGCGCCGCCTTGCGGCATTACTGGGGCTACGACGGCTTCCGCCCGATGCAGGAGGACATCGTGACCAGCCTGCTGGCGGGGCGGGACGCGTGCGTCGTAATGCCGACGGGTGGCGGGAAGTCGTTGTGTTATCAGTTGCCGGCGGCACTGCAGGCGCAGCGGACGGCGGTGGTGATCTCGCCGCTGATTGCGCTGATGCAGGACCAGGTGGCGCAGCTTACGCAGATGGGGATTCCAGCGGCGCGGCTGGATAGCTCTTCGTCGCAGGAAGAACAGAGGCAGATTCAGCGGCGGGTGCTGGCCGGGGAGTACCGGCTGCTTTACCTTTCGCCGGAGCGGCTGGCGCGGGCGGACACGGTGAGCTGGCTGCAGCGGGCGCCGCTGTCTCTCTTTGCGATTGACGAGGCGCACTGCATTTCGGAGTGGGGGCACGAGTTCCGGCCGGAGTACCGGCAGCTCAGCGCGCTGCGGCAGCATTTTCCCGATTTGCCGATCGCCGCCTTCACCGCCAGCGCCACGCAGCGGGTGCGGCACGACATTTTGCAGCAGTTGCAACTGCGGGACCCGGCGAAGTTCATTGCCAGCTTCCACCGGCCGAATCTGCGGTACGTGGCGCGAGCCTGCCAAGGGGCCGACGAACAGGAGACGCTGCTGCTGCGGGCGCTGGCGCATTACCGGGATCAGCATGTGATCGTCTACGCGCCGACCATCGCACGAGTCGAGGAGACGACGGACCGGCTGCGTGGGCGGGGCATCGGCGCGGTGGCCTACCACGGCAAGATGGACGCCGATACGCGGCGGCGCAACCAGGAGACGTGGATGTCGGACGCGGCGCGGGTCATGGTCGGGACCATCGCCTTTGGGCTGGGCATTAATAAGGCCGCGGTGCGGGCGGTGATTCATTTGTCGCTGCCGAAATCAATCGAGCAGTACTACCAGGAGGCGGGCCGGGCGGGTCGCGACGGCGAGCCGGCCGATTGCCTGCTGCTGTGGCAGCGGCGCGATATCGGCCTACTGGCGCATTTCATCGAGCGGACCGAGGACGACGATGAACGGGAGCGGGCGTGGCAGCGGTACCACCAAATTAAGAACTTCGCGGAAGCCAACGCCTGCCGGCACCGGCAGATTTGTTTGCACTTTGGCGAGCGGCCGAAATGGGAGAGCTGCTCGGCTTGCGACGTGTGCGGGTACCAACCCGAGGCGCTGGCGGGGAAGGCGGGCGCGCAGAAGGTTGCGCCGGCGGCAAAGAAGTCACGCAAGCGCGGCTCGGGCACGGCGAGCACGACGGCGGTGGGCGGCAACCCGGAGTTGGCGGCATATATGCGGGCGTGGCGGATGGCGACGGCGCGGGCGGAAAAGATCCCGGCGTACATCGTGTTGCACGACAGCTCGCTGGGGGAAATCTGCCGGGTGCTACCCACCACGCCGGCGCAGTTGCGGACGATTAGCGGGCTGGGAGACAAGAAGGTTGAGCGGTACGGCGCGGCAATTCTGGAAGCCCTGCGGAGCTTTAAAGCCGGCGAACGGGTTGCGCCGAGTGAGGAGGCGGCGCCCTCGCTGAGCCCGGCGGGGGAAACGATGCGGCTGCTGGCGCAAGGCAAGAGCTTTGAGGAGATTGCCAAGGTGCGCGAGCGGCAGTTGAGCACAGTGATCTCGATGGTTGCCGACCTGGTGGAGCAGGGCGAGGTGGTTTGGCAGAGCCACTGGGTGGAGGCCGCGACGATGCTGCGTATTCGCGAAGCCGTTGCCGAGCGCGGGTTCGAACGGCTGAAACCGCTGCGCGATCTTTTGCCCGATGTGGACTACAGTCAGTTGAGATTAGCCATCGCCATCCTGCGGCGCGAGCGGACTTTCGTTTAAAGTGTACGGATGGACTTAACCGGGAAGAAGGCGCCGGAGTTGGGGGTTGGGGACCAGGACGGGGTGGTGCGGCATCTTGCCGACTATCGCGGCAAGGTGCTGGTGCTGTTCTTCTATCCCAAGGCCAGTACGCCTGGTTGAACGATCGAGGCGCGCGAGTTTCGCGACGCATATCAGAAATTGACCGCGCTGGGCGCGGCGGTGGTGGGCGTTTCGCCGGACAAGCAATCGGCGCAGAAGAAGTTTTCCGAGAATCAACAACTACCGTTCCCGTTGTTGGCCGACGCCGAACGGGTGGTGTGCAAACGCTACGGCGTATTGCGGGACAAGTCGATGTTCGGCCGCAAGTATGTTGGGGTGGAGCGGAGCACTTTTTTGATCGGGCGCGATGGTGTCGTGTTCAAAGTCTTCGCGCCGGTTAAGATCTCCGGCCATGTCGCAGAGGTCATCGAGAGCGTGGTTTAGCCCCGCATGGCGTATACTGGTGCGGTTTGACGTTGCTTTGGATCACGCGTTGATACGCTCGGAATTTTCCATTTTCTTCGGAGGAGTTTCAGATGGCTCGGATCACCCGGTGTTTGCTCATTCTCAGTTTTGGTTTCGCCGTAGTCGCCGGCGCGCAACAGATCAATCCCGACCTGTATGCGGGCCTGAAGTGGCGGAACATCGGCCCGTTCCACGGTGGGCGGGTGGCCTCGGTCTCGGGCGTGATCGGGCAACCGGGCGTCTTCTATATGGGAACGCCGCAGGGCGGCATCTTCAAGACCACGAGCGCGGGGGTGACATGGCTTCCGATCGCGGACAGTCTCGACGTCAATAGCTGGGGGGCGATTCAGGTGGCGCCATCCGACCCGAACGTTATTTACGCCGGCAGCGGCGATTCGGTGGGCGGCAGCAACGGCGACGGCATGTACAAGTCCACCGACGCGGGCAAGACGTGGCAGCACATTGGTCTCACGGAGACAAACAAAATCAACAAGATCGTGGTTGACTCGAAGGACGCCAACCTGGTGCTGGCTTCGACCAACGAAGGCATTTACCGCTCGACCGACGGCGGACAGACCTGGAAGAACGTGCTCAAGCCGGAGGGCTACAACGGCACCCGCGATCTCGAGTATGCCTACGACATGCCGAGCGTCATGATGGCGACGGTGCAGGGCATGGGCGGCGGCGGCTTCGGCGGCGGCGCGGGCCGCGGCGGCGGAGCGCCTTCGAAACCGGCGCAGTTGTACCGCTCGACCGACGGCGGCGTGACCTGGACGCAGAACACGACCCTTCCCGAATTTGGCGGACGCATTAGCGTCGCGATCGCGATGCACACCAACGGCCAGCGCGTTTATGTGGTCGGCAACGATATCGAGGGCGGATCGGGCCTGTTCCGTTCCGACGATGCCGGCGCGACGTGGCAGCACATGGCGGGCAACGACACACGCATCGCCAACGGCCAGGGCGCGTACAGCTCGGGCGTGTGGGTGGACTCGCAAAATCCCGACATCGTTTACACCGTGGCGACGGCGCTGTATCGCTCGAGCGACGGCGGCAAGACGTTCATGGTCTTCAAGGGCGCGCCGGGCGGGGAGGATTACCACGATATGTGGATTGACCCGACCAACGGGCACCGCATGCTGATCGGCGCCGATCAGGGGGCGAGCGTGACGCTCGACAACGGCAAGACGTGGAGCCTGTGGTACAGCCTGGTGATTGGCCAGGTGTATCACGTGGCGACCGACTCGCAGTATCCCTACTGGGTGATGGCGGCGCAGCAGGATACGGGCGCGGTGATGCAGCGCAGCCGGGGCGACTTCGGGCAGGTGAACTTCACCGACTGGAGTCCGCTGCCCTCGTCGGAGTTCGGGACGATCACGCCCGATCCGAACAATCCCAACATTCTTTACGGCGTGGGTTACGGCCAGGGGGCGGGCGGCAGCGGCATGATCAAGATCAACATGGCGACCGCGCAATGGGGCAACGTGGCGCCCAACTTCGGGGTGGACGCGTCGAAGTTCCGCGCCAGCCGGGATACGTGGAAGCGTTTTGACACGGCCTTCGAGCCGCATGCGATGTACGTCGGTTATCAGTGCCTGCTGGTAACGCGCGATGGCGCGCAGAGCTGGCAGATTGCCAGCCCCGACCTCACGACCGCCAAGGGCGAGCCCGAGCTGGCGTGCGGTCAGGAGCCGCCGCCGCAACCTGGCGCCGCCGCCGGCGGCCGGGGTGGCCGCGGTGGAGCGGCGATCAACGACTTTTCGATTTCGACGGTCAAGAAGGGCGTGTTCTGGTCCATCAGCAGCAACGGCCAGATCTACAACACGATGGACGGCAAACATTGGAACAACGTCACGAACATCACCGATGCGCCGGCCAACATGAGCCTGACTACGATTGACGCCGGTCATTACGACGCCGAGACCGCCTACATCTCGGCCCGTGTCGGCGGCGGGCGCGGCCCGGCCGCGGGTGGAGCGGGCGAGGACACCAACGTCCCGCTGATTTACCGCACGCATGACGGCGGCAAGACGTGGACGAAGATCGTCAACGGGCTGCCGAGCGACCAGCCGACGGGAAGCTGGGTGAACGTGGTGCGCGCCGACCCCGAGCAGAAGGGCTTGCTGGTGGCGGGCACGGAATCGACCATCTACGTATCGTTTGACGATGGCGACGATTGGCAATCGCTGCGGCAGAACATGCCCGCGACCTCGATCCGCGATCTCGTGTACCACACCGACGACCACATGAACGACCTGGTGGTCGGGACGTATGGACGCGGGTTCTGGATTCTGGACGACATGACGCCGCTACGCGCGATCGCGGCGCAGCATGCGGCGATCGAGTCGGCGCCGGCCTATTTCTTCAAGCCGGGCGACGCCATCCGATCGCGGATCAACGTGAACTGGGATCAGCCGACTTCGGTGGAGGTGCCGCACGCGCCCAATCCGCCGTATGGCGCGATTCTTTATTACTACTTGAAGGAGGCGCCGACGAGCCCGATCACGCTGCAGGTGTTCGACTCGGCGGGCAAGCTGGTGCGGACGATGTCGAGCACGCCGCCGCCGGCGACGGTGGGGGCGGAGTATCCCGATTACTGGCTGGCGACGCCGGAAGAACGGGCGCTACCGACGGCGGTGGGGACGAACCGGACGCATTGGGATTTGCATTACGACGATCCGCCGGCATTCCAGACGGACTTGGAAAACCAGATGAACATGGTCGAGCACAGCGCCACGGCGGGCCCGCATGGTCCGCAGGCGCTGCCGGGGACCTATACCTTGAAGCTGACGGTGGACGGCAAGGTGTACACCCAGACGTTGGTGGTCAACAACGACCCGCGCGAGCCGCTGACGCCGCAGTTGACGGCGGCGATGCGCGCGCAGCAAACGATCACGCTCGACGCCTATGAGGGCATGAAGGAAAGCTATGCCGCCAATCAGGAAGTCGAGCAAGTGCGGGCGGAACTGGCGTCGCTAATGGCGCGGCAGTTGACGCCGGAGCTGGAGACGCAGGCGAAGGCGCTGGACACGAAGCTGGCGACGTTCGGCGGCCGTCCGGCGGGACGCGGCGGACGCGGCGGCGGATTCGGCGGGCGCGGCGGCGCGCCGGCGCCGGGCGCGATGCTCTCGTTCGTGATGATCAACAACAGCTTCAACACGACGGTGAGCGCCGCCCAGGTCGGGCTCGATATGGCGCCGACACAAGCGCAGATCGACACCTGGCTGACCGACTGCAAGAACTTCAACACCACACTCAACGATTGGAAGACGATGACCTCGCAGGATCTGGCGAGCTTCGATAAGACGCTGCAGCAGAATCAGCAGCAGCCGTTGAGTGTGCCGACGACGCGGATCGTCGGGCCGAGTTGCTCGGCGCCGAGCGTCAAGTAAGCGGAACTACTACGTAGGTGCAATGCCGAGCGGGGGCTCGGGGCGTTGAGCTCCGAGCCCCCGCTTGTGTGATGTCGCGGACGTTGATCGGCGCGGGCCCCGGCGCGGCTACCGCCGCGCGTCCCGCTTGGGCGCAACGGTTGATTGGCGCGGACTCCCCACCTTTGAGTCAAGCCAAAAAGGGCTGTATGGCGGGTCACGCGGCCAGCCGACGACGGTCGGGTTGATAGAGCTGCTGCTGGCGAAGCATGGCGCACAACATGCGTAATTGGCGATCAGCGAGGCCACGCAGCGCGCGCCCATGAGTATGTCCTTTGG
>DATNFK010000017.1:0-21765 GCA_035606395.1 Terriglobales bacterium
GACCCATCCCGAACGTTTCGTGCGGCGGCCCCCACGTCCGCCCCAACTGCCCCGGCAGGTCTGGATCAACCCGCCGGTTCAGGAGGCAAAAGCTCTCTAAACTTCCAGCCCAGGTGTCTCACTTTCATTGACAAGCACCGAGCGCCTTCCAGGGGGCACAGAAGCTCTGTGGAGTGGTAGCCTAAAACCAGTGCGCCCTTAGCTCAGTTGGATCAGAGCATCTGGCTTCGAACCAGAGGGCCGGGGGTTCGAGTCCCTCAGGGCGCACCAAGTCCCCGCGTCACAGCGTTGAATGACAGACTGCAATAGGCCATAGCGTGGCAGTGGCGCGGTATAGCCGCCTGGGCCCATGTCAACTAATAGGGTGCAACTAGCTCTGCGTAAGCGATCCAGCTTGCTCATGCGCCGCACGCTCACGCTCCTTGTCATGGCTGGCCGCGCCTCGAGCTGCGGCGAATCGCAGACCGGCATCCCCGCAGCCAAAGCTCATTCAGCGTGCAGCGTACCGTTGGGATCGAGCCGCATGGCGCGCAGCGCCGGCGCGTAACTGGCGGCGATGGCGACGGCGGTAAGCACGGCGGTTACTCCGGCGAAGGTGAAGAGATCGTAGGGCGAGACGCCGTAAAGCAGGCGAGCCATGAGGCGGGCGACAATCAGCGCCCCAACCAAACCTACCCCCGCGCCGGCGACTGCCAGGCCGAGCCCCTGGCGCAAAACCATCCTGAGGATATTGCGCCGCGGCGCGCCCAGCGCGAGGCGAATTGCAATCTCGCGCGATCGCTCATGCACCAGGAACGAGATGATGCCGTAGATTCCCAGGCCCGCGAGCAGCAGCGCGGCGGCCGCGAACAGCGCCACCATTTCCATGGAGAACCTCCGCACCGAGAGCGAAGACGAGAGAACATCCCTCAGCGTCTCCGCGCCGAAGACCGGAAGTTCCGCATCCACAGTCTGGAGCTGCGCGTGCACCTGCGCCGAGATGGTGGCGGGATCCACGTGCCCACGCAGGTAGAACGTAAGAAACTTGAACGGGCGCTGGTAGATGTCAACGTACATCTGCGGAATGCCGGCGTCCGCCAGCGACTCTGTTCGCGCATCGGTAATGACCCCGACGATGGTAGTCCAGTCCGGCCTGGCCCGGCCCAAACGGCCTAACAAATGAACCCGCGCGCCCACCGGATTCTGGCCCGGCCAGTAGGTGCGCGCCGCGGCCTGGTTGATCACTGCGACCAAGGGCGTGGTTTCAAGGTCCTGTTCAACGAAGAGGCGTCCACGCAAGAGAGTCATCCCCAGCAGGTGGAAGTATTCGGGCGAGACGATCAACGCATCAATCAGCGGCGCCTGGTTGCCCTGCGCTTTTTCGCCTTCCCGAAGCATGGGCGTCATTCTGCGATCGCTCTGCGCATGGCCCAGCGGCAGTGCCGCCAAATCACTGACGGCGGTTTCTTCCACCCCCGGAATCGTCCGCATGCGGTGTTGCACCGCGTGCAGCATCACGCCTTCCTGCGTGGCCGTGCGATAAATGTCGGTTTTGGGGTCGTTGGGATTCGGCAGAGACGTCTGAATGGCCACGACTTGTGTGGGATTGAAGCCGAGCGGCACCTTGTACAAGTCCCAGAAACTGCGCAGCAGAAGACCGGCGGCGATCATCAGCACCAGCGAGAGGGCTAATTCGCCAATCACCAGAACTTGGCGCAAGCTCGAGCGCCGCCGCGAGCCGTTGCTCCCGCGGCCCTCCTGCTTGAGCGTCGCCGCCACCGCGAGCCGGCTGGTGAGCCACGCCGGAGCCAGCCCGAAAATGGTTCCCGCGGCGACGGAGACGGCCACGGCAAACGCCAGCACTCCCCAACTGATGGAAATGTCGGTGAGCCGCGGCAGGCTCTCCGGAATGACCCGTAGCAGAAATTTTCGGGCGCCGAAGAGAACCGCGAATCCGCTTATGCCGCCCAGCACGAAGAGCAGCAAACTCTCGGTGAGGAGTTGGCGAATGAGACGCATTCTTGCCGCTCCCAACGCCTGGCGAACCGCTATTTCCCGTCCCCGCGCGCTGGCGCGGGCCAGCAGCAGATTCGCAACGTTGACGCAACTGATGAGCAGCAGCAGGCCCACCGCGCAGAACAACAGAATGAGCGTTGGACGAACGTTGCCGACCATAGTCTCGGACAGCGGAACGAGGTGTATCGTCCACGCCCCTTGCGATGGATAGTCCCCCGCATATTGCTTCTTCAACGTCGCAACCAGGGCATCGACGCGTGCCTGCGCCGCCGCGGGCGAGAGACCCGGCTGAAGGCGCGCGATCGTCTCGAAGGGTAAACGCGCCGCCCGCAGGGGCGGCGGGGCGGGGGGGCCGGAAAATCCGCCCGCTGCCCACAAGTCGGTGCCGCGCTCCTCGCTGGTTTGGCCCTGGTCCCGAAAGCTGGCGGGCATCACGCCGGCAACATGATAGAGATCGTTGTCCAGGCGCATCGTCTTGCCGAGAATGTGCGGGTCGCCGCCGAAGGCGCTCTTCCAGAGCCCATCGCTGATGACGACGTCAGGGAGAAAGCCGGGTGTCGTGTCGTGCGGGTCGAACGTGTGCCCTAACTGCGCATTCACGCCCAGCACCGCGAAGTAGCTCGGCGAGACCGACTTCGACCGAATGCGCATGGGCTGGGCGCTGCTGGTGAAAACATTGGTGCCGAAAAAGCTGAGCGAAACATATTGGAAAGTTCCCGAGTTCTGAAGGTCTCTCAACTCGGGGATGGACATGCCGATGTCGTGCGCGCCCACGCCGGGAAGATTGGCTTCAATGCGCACCAACTGGCTCGGGTTCGGGTACGGCAAAGGATGAAGCAGGGTCGCGTCGACCACGCTGTAGATGGCCGTGGTGGCTCCGACGCCGAGTGCCATGGTGGCGATGGCAATCAGGGAAAATCCCGGAGACCGCCGCAGTATGCGAAATGCATAGCGAAGATCGAAGAGAAAATTCTCCACCAGCGGCCACATCCACGCTTCCCGGCCATCCTCCTCAATTCTGGTCACGTTGCCGAACTCACGCTGAGCCGCCAGCTCCGCCTGGGCGCGGCTCATTCCCTCTGCCATGAGGGCATCGGTCTTCTCGGCCAAATGCTGCTTGATCTCCTTCGAAAGGTCGTTGAAGTGGCGCCTCCGGCGAGCCAGATGTTTCAACCAGTTCATAGCGCCCCCTGGGATCCGGCCGGCGCGAGGACCAGAGTGATGCCTTCGAGCATGCGTTCAAAGCTCGACCTCTCACGCTCCAAGTGTTTTCGCCCCGCGGCTGTAATGCGATAGGTGCGTACTTTGCGGTTCGATGCGGAAATCTCCCACGCCGCTGTCAACAGACCGTCCCGCAAGAGCCGCTGCAGTGCGGGATAGAGAGACCCTTCCTCCACCTGAAGCAGATGGTTCGACCGCTGCTTGATGTTCTGCGCCAGCGCGTAGCCGTGCATCGGCTCCCGCTGCAGCGACCCCAGCACCATCATCTCCAGCGCGCCCCGAAACAAGTCGCGCTGTTCATTCTGCTTCGAACTGTGGCTAGGCATAGTTGACATATGCCTAGCCTACAATAGTCTGCCGCAAAGAATCAATTTAAAAAATGCTCGCCGCCATTCCACCGGTCGCTGGAGTGGACACCGTAAGCATCGTCTCAATAGACCGACGTTCCAACCTGAAGCCCGACTGAAGAGGCACAACCGTGCAAGCTCCTGCACGGCGCGCCAAAATGCCATAATTCCTTAGAACTGGTCTCATAAATGGTGCACCGCTGTTTGCCGACGTTCCTCATGAGGATTTTCGCCAAGAAAAGCCTCACATCTGCCTCAACCTCGCAGTCCGCTGGCTTTATGAAACCAGTTCTAGGTTTAAGAAATGGCCGGAACCTCAACTGCGCTTGACTGTGGGCTGCTGAGGCAGGTTGAGAGCTTACGTCTCTCGGCCGGCGGCCAAACCAGCCCCGACCAGAAATCCAAACTGGGCCAGTTCTTAACTCCCGCACCGGTTGCCGTCCTTATGGCTTCCATGCTGGAGCATTCAGCAAGGGAAATAATTTTGCTCGACCCAGGCGCCGGCGTCGGCTCCCTGTTCGCAGCCGTGGTTTCGGCCGCCGCCGTACGCCAGCCCCGGTTACGCAGCATTCGCGTGACTGCATTTGAACTCGACCCATCGCTGATCGCGCCATTGCGCCAAACGATGGCCGCTTGTTCGGCCCTTTGCAACGCCACTGGCATCCGCTTCGATGGCGAGGTGCGCGAAGAGGATTTCCTTGCATTCGCAGCCGATGAATTGGACTCCGGTTTATTCTCTAAGGCATCTGCGCCGCGCTTCAACTGCGCAATTCTGAACCCTCCGTACCGCAAAATCCATGCCGCTTCGAAGGCTCGCAGGTTAATTAGCCAGTTGGGTGTAGAAACCAGCAACCTTTATGCTGGCTTTGTAGCTGCCACGACCACGCTGTTGGAACCGGGCGGTGAATTGGTGGCGATCACACCACGTAGCTTCTGCAACGGCCCTTATTTTGAGCCATTCCGGAAGAACTTCCTGGAGACGATGTCGCTGCGGCGCCTGCACGTGTTCGCGTCGCGCAAACGTGCGTTCCGCGACGACGCCGTGCTCCAGGAGAACATCATCTACCACGCCGTCAAAGCGGAGGCAACGCCCGACAAAGTTCGAATCTCCTCCAGCGAAGGGCCCGAAGACGACCACACCACATCGCGCCGGGTTCCCTTTGGGCAGGTGGTTCGCCCCGGCGACAAGCACGCATTCATACATATACCAGCAGACGAAATGGGTCATCGAGCAGTCGCGGCCATGACGCAACTTCCCTCAAACCTGGGCGACTTGGCTATGAAGGTGTCCACCGGGCGGGTGGTGGATTTTCGTGCGCGCAGCTCTTTGCGCATGGCGCCTGCCCCCGGCACGGCTCCGCTACTTTACCCGTGCCACTTTGCCAAGGGCGATATAGTTTGGCCCCAGGCCACCCGCAAGCCCAACGCAATTAAGATCGGCCGCGAGACCGAGGCGCTTCTGGTGCCGAGTGAACCTTACGTCTTGGTGAAGCGATTCTCCTCCAAAGAAGAGACCAAGCGCATCGTGGCCACTGTCTTTGATCCCAACCGAGTTCTCGGAAGCCAAATCGGGTTCGAGAACCACCTCAACTATTTCTACGGCATCAACGAACCGCTCACTTTGCGGGTGGCGCGTGGGTTGGCGGTTTTTCTGAACTCAACCATGGTGGACGCCTATTTTCGCCAGTTCAACGGCCACACGCAGGTTAACGCATCGGATTTGCGGAGTCTGAGGTATCCTAACCGCGAGCAACTCGAAAGACTCGGCGACATAGTACCGATCCCGTTCCCGGATCAAAGCCACTTGGACGATCTTGTGGAGTCAATCATTGGCAAAGCCAAAGAGCGCGCGAACCAGCCCCACCCAAGCCAAGCAAAAAATCCGCGAGGCGCTCGCCGCACTGGCCGCTCTCGGCCTGCCGCGCGCCCAACTAAATGAACGCTCCGCGTTGACACTCCTTGCGTTGCTCGACCTCAAACCCGCAAGCCCATGGGAGAGTGCCGCTAATCCGCCGCGCGGGATCACCCCAATGATGGATTTTTTCGCCGAGCATTACAGGAAGCGATACGCGCCGAACACCCGCGAAACTGTGCGCCGGCATTCCGTGCACCAGTTCGTGCAGGCTGGCTTAATCGTCGCTAACGCGGATGATCCCGCGCGGCCAGTAAACAGCCCCAAAGCCGTGTATCAGGTCGTCCCCGGTGCACTTGAACTCTTCCAAACACTTGGCAGCCCCGCGTGGGCGGAATCGTTGCGACGCCACCTCGGGGAAGCGCCCACACTGAGGGAACGATTCGCTAGAGAGCGCGTCATGCATCGCATCCCGGTGCGGCTGCGCAGCGGCACAGAGATCGCTCTTTCCCCAGGGGGCCAGAACCTCCTCATCGAAAGAGTTCTGACGGAATTCGCGGACCGCTTCACCCCCGGCGGCCACGTCATATACATTGGCGACACCGGCGAGAAATTCTCATACTTCGAGACTGCGGCACTTTCCCAGCTCGGCGTAGAAATAGACCGCCACGGCAAAATGCCAGACGTAATGATCTACCTCGCGACGAAAAACTGGCTGGTCCTCGTCGAGGCGGTCACCTCACACGGTCCGATAAATCCAAAACGCCACGCCGAACTGACCACTCTTTTCGCAGGATCAAAAGCCGCACTGGTTTTCGTGACCGCGTTCCTAACCCGACGCGCCATGGCCAAATATCTCACCGGCATTTCCTGGGAAACCGAAGTTTGGATTGCCGATGAGCCCACCCACCTAATCCACTTTAACGGAGGGCGCTTCCAGGGACTCTACTGAAACCTAATGTCCCGCATCCGGCCACATGACGACTGGTTCGCACCCCATTGGCGCGATAATTCAGCCACGTCATTCGGCCTTGGGCAAAAAAGCACGGGCGGCCGATCATTCCCGACCGCCCCCGCCCGCTGCCATCGGCAGCTATTTGTTGCTGCTCTTGCGCTCCGCCAGAGCCGCGCCAGCTACGGATTTCTCCTGCTTGGTCGCCCTCGGATCGTTGAGCACCCGCGCAGCCTCCGAGGCAACGCGCTTGCTTGTACCCACTGCGAAATCACCCCCTTCAATGTACAAGTAATTGTAGCGTCAAGTTGGCAAACCACAACATCTTGTCGTTTGGTGTTTTCTTCGCTTTGCGCCGGCCCTCGGCTGGTCTGTTCCGAATCCAGCCAACCCTCAAAAACTAAACGTAGCAATCAAATCAACCCGCCGGTTCGCCGCCCCCTGCGAGTACTCCCCGCCCATCAACCCCAGCGACTGCCCCAGCAGCGGCGACAGCACATCCCCCACCGGCGTGCCGAAATTCACCGTGTTCAGCAGATTCCTCGCCTCAACCCCCACGCCCAGCGTCCGCCCATCCTTCCCGCCGCCGAGCCCGATATTCTTCATCAACCTCAAATTCACCGCAAACGCCGCCGGCCCGATCTCGGTGTTGGGCGCGAGCAGCGTCGCCGTCGCCGATGGGTTAATGTCCAACCGCCCATACGGCGTCACCAGCACATCCGCCGCCGGCGTGCTCGCCGTCGCCAGCGCCGGACGCGCATTCTGCTGTCCCGTCCCATACAAATCCTCGCCCAGCGTCAAACTATAAGGACGCCCCGACTGCGCCACCACGAACGGATTCGCCGTCACCCCCCACGGCAAGTTCCACGTCCCGCTCACGTAAAACCGGTGCCGCACGTTCCACGGCGACGGACCATAATCCGCCATCAAATTCCACGGTTCGGTCGGAAAACTGCCCGCGCCAAACGTGTCACCGTGAGCGTCGTTGTACGTGTAGTATCCGTTCACCGAACCCGACGCGCCCGCATGCAGCTTGAAGTTCAACGTCAATTGATCCTGCCGTGATACACCGCCGTTCGCGTACTCGTACATGTTCCCAGCCGCGAGCCCGAACGGACGCACCCCGCTATTGGGCAGCGCCGGATCATAACTACCCGGCAGCGGCGCGTTGATGTCGCTCGTATAAAGCTGGTTCCAACCGTACGAATGCAGATAACTCAGCGTCAGCGACCCCAACTTCCCCAATTGCCGCTCCACACTCAGGCTTGTCGTCATGGTCGGCGGCGCCTCCAGCAGTGGCGAGTACAAATACGTGGTCGGCAGCGCCGCTGTCCCCGCCGCCAGGCTGGCCGGATCCGGCACATTGGGATAAAAATCCGGCGCGCTCACGATGTACTGCTTCTGGTTGAACCCGTTCAAGTGCGCCACCACGATCATCTGGTCGTCGTCGAAGCGCCGATAAAAAATCCCGAACCCGCCGCGCACCACCGTCGTCGGCGCGCCGTGCCCCAGCCCCCAGGCGAACCCCAGCCGCGGCGCCCAATCGGCGTGATCGTGCCAGATGTTCTCCGTCTCAAACCGCAGACCATAATTCAACGTCAGGTTATGCCCCGCCTGCCACGCGTCCTGCGCGTAGAGCGAACTATCGAGCCGATTAATATGCGCCGTGGCGTTGCCCGCCGCCAGCGTGAACTGGCTCGGCCCGCCGCCCGCCGCCCGGATCTGCGCCATCGTCTCGCCGTTCTGCAAACCGACTTCGGTCGCCTGGTACGCCGCCAGCGACGAAAATACAAACGTCCCGTTGTAATCCGCGCCGTTCGTCTCGGTGCGCTGCACGTCGTTGACCTCGCCGCCCAACTGCGCCTGGTGCGAGCCGTAGGTCAGGCTCAAATCCTCGAGCATGTCGTTGTGCATCTCGCGGTTCAGGTAGTTCCCGTTGGCGTTCCCGCCGCTCGTGAACGCGCCGGTCACGGCAATCGTCGGCCCCGTCGTCGTCGCGTTGCTGGTCTGGTTGAAATCCAAAAACTGAAACCGCAGCCGGTTAATCGCGTTCGGTCCCATGATCTCGGTATCGCCGATCGAGAGATTGTGCCGCACCTGTCCCGTGTTAAACGCCTGCGACGGCAGCGAAAATCCTCCCACTCCGTTCGCCACGTTGTCGCTCCCCAGCCGCTCGTACCGCGCCGTGAGGATGTTGTTCGGCGTGAGCTGAAAATCAAACCGCGGCGTAAGCGCCGTGCGGTGACTCGGGCTCGCCAGCGAAGTCACGAACGACTGCGGCGCCAGGTTCGCATTCAGAATCTGCGCGTTCACGACGCTCAGGTTGTTAATGTCGCGCCGCTCCAGCCCGAAGTACCACGTCGCCCGCTTGCCCAGCGGTCCGCTGACATTCGCACTATAAATGTTCGAATGATACGGCGGCGGCGTGGCCCCGCTCGCCCTGAGAAATGGCTGCAATGAATTGATCTGCGAGGTGTTGCCGTCGTACTCGACATTGCCATGCAGGTCCTGCGACCCCGGCTTGGTCTGAATCTGCACCCGCCCATACCCCAGCCGGTTGAACTGCGCCGAAAACGGATCGTTATTCACCTGCACCGACGCAATCGCCGACTTCGGCGGAATGTCCCCCTGCGTGAACCCGTCAATATAAATGGTCGCCGCGTCCCCGCCCACCGCCGGCCCCGCCAGCGCCGCCAGGTCGGTCGCCAGTTGATCCGGATCGTCAGCCAAACTCTGCAGCGCCTTCCCGCTCAAATCCACCGACGCCGCCTGGTCCGACGCCTCCAGGTTCACCTGCGCCGACTCCGCGTTCACCGTAATGTTCTGCTGGTTTGGCCCCAGTTTCAAATGGATCGCAAGCGCCGCCCCGCCGGAATTCGGAACCGGCACGCCCGCCGAATAGGAAGCAAACCCGCTCGCCGTGATCACAATCTCAGCCGACCCGGTCGGCACACCCGCCACTTCAAACCGTCCCTGCCCATCGCTCGTCGCCTGCCTCGTCACGCCTCCGGCCGCGATGACCGTCACCTGCGCGTTCGCCACCGCCGCCCCGCTCGGGTCAAGCACCCGTCCCCGCAGCGTCTGGCCGCCCACCTTCGCCTGTGCTACCGCGGCAACCGGCACCATCAAAAGCGCGGCCCACAACCCCAGCCACGCACACTTCGTCCACCACAGGTTCATACGCATTGTCTAAACAGAGTAGCGAATCCACCTGAAGCCCGACTGAAGAAAGGGCTTTAAGTCTGGCCTCATGTTGAATACAACAATATTCCGTCTATGAGATATCTAACCCCCGTTCTCACCCTCTGTCTCACTTCCGGCCTCATCGCGGCGACGCCGCACCCGTTTGCGCAAAGCCTGGTCAAGGCCCTCCATACCGCCCACCCCGAACTCGAAGAAATCGGAATCGCCGTGCGCCTACCCCAAGGCTGCCGCTCCATCGCCTCGACCGACCCATCGGATGTGGGTGAAAAATGCGAGTCCGAGGATTTAAAGCCGATGCAATCCGACCAGCCTGTAGTCCAACCCGAAGGCAAAGAGTTGGATTTGTCCATGCCCCTCCACGACGCCTCCGGCAATCTCATCGGAACGATCGGAATTGAGCTGATCCCGCCAGCCGGCGAAACCCGCGCCGACACCGAACGCCGCATCCGCGCCATCGTAGTGGAAGTCGAGAAAAAGATCCCCTCCAAAGCCAAGCTCATCTCGTAATTGCTCCAGGCCCGTGCGAGCCGCGCGGGGCCCTGCGCCAATCAATGCCGCGCGACGCCGGATTGGGGCACAGAGGGTCCCCATTCCGGCGGCGCGCGCAAGCGGGTCGCGCGGCGACAGCCGCGCGGGGCCCCGTGCCAATCAATGCCGGCTGCCGTAAATAATATCCGCAGCCGCAAAGGCGCCCGCGCGCATCAGACATTATCGGTTCACCGAAAATGGGACTTCATACTATTTCGCCCGTCGGAACGACGGTTAGGCGACTCAAAAAACGAATCAAGCCCGCGAAAGCGCCGCAGCATTTGGCCGACTGCCCGCATTGCGGCTCCGAACTGGACCGAACCCGCCGCCGCTGGTGGGAGCGCCTGCTCCTCTGGCCGGCTGCCTACCGTTGCTATTCCTGCAACCGCCGCTACCGCCGCAACCTCCACCACAGCGCCACACGCTAGCCGGCTTGCGACCATTAACCCAAGGGGCCCGGAGTCCCGGTCGCGCAGAGGCCGTGCCATTTACCACGCCACCACCCCCCCCATTAGGGTGGTGGTGATCGCTGGTCAATCACCGTATCCTACCTAACATGAACCCCCCAGTTAACACCAGTGACATCCCGCAAAAACTGCAACGCGGCGATGCCCTGAACGCCGATGATTTTCGTAGCATCTGCGAGCTGATCGACCACACTCGCCTCCACGATCCCGCCTTTGCGCAGGATCAATCTGTCGATCCGCCCCACAAGACGTTCCGGCGATCACACCCGCGCAGCAACTAGAACCCATCTTATAAATGGTGCAGCAATGCTGGCCGCCGTTTCGTATGAGGATTTTCGCCAAGAAAAGCCTCACCCCACCCCGGCCCCACACTCCCTCCAGCTTTATGAGACTGGTTCCAGCGTCCTGCCCCCGCGCCTGGCGGTCGCGAGTCTCTTCTAGTGACTGGCGAAACCGCCGGGTGTACACTGGCGATGGGTCGTGCTTGCTAGTACGCAGCCTCATATCGCGTGCCCCGAGGGGACAATGAATGAAGGTTCTCATCACGTAGGGTCTGCGCCCCAGCCTGCAATTGAGGCTCGTCTTATTGTTGAAGACGACGACGATATCCGAACCCTCCTGACCGGCTATCTTCGCGGCGAAGGCTACGAATGCGCCTCCGCGCCAACCGTCGCGGACGCTCTCTGAATGGCGACCGCGGCCCGCGATGTCCGCGTCGCGGTGGATGCCCGCACCCAGGGCGCCGGCGACTCCCTGCTCAAGCCTTTGAAAATGCGCAAGGTCGCTGAAAATGTTCGAATCGCAGACAGCGACCGAGTCCTTCTGGGAGGAAATCGAGGTCGAGGGCCGCGAAATTCCGCAAGGCGGCCCGTTGTCGTGAAGCGAATTTCGCCGGCCTTCGCTCCGCCATCGCCATAGACGATGGCCGGCGACGTAGCAATGCGGAGTCGCGGCGGGATGTTGGAGCGTAGAGAGGCGCGCCTCCCGCGCTCGAAAAACGCCGCCTTGAGCACGAGCGCGCGCGGCAAGTGCAACACATCGAGGCCATGCTCGCCGGGGCCGCTCTAAGCGGGGCGCGCGGCGGTAGCCGCGCTGGGGCTCGCGCCCATGCCGCACAGCGCTGGCATGGAGCTCAGGGGTCCCCATGCTACTGCTGTGCGTAAGCGGGGCGCGCGGCGGTAGCTGCGCTGGGGCCCGCGCCCATGCCGCACGGCGCTGGCATGGGGTTCAGGGGTCCCCACGCTAGTGCTGTGCGTAAGCGGGGCGCGCGGCGGTAGCCGCGCTGGGGCCCGCGCCCATGCCGCACAGCGGTGGCATGGGGCTCAGGGGTCCCCATGCTAGTGCTGTGCGTAAGCGGGGCGCGCGGCGGTAGCCGCGCTGGGGCCCGCGCCCATCATTGAGCGACAATATGCTGTGCATCTGCGCTTGGCAATACTGGCGGCGCTCGCCGTCGCCGCTCACCCACAGATGGCCGCTGATCCAGCGCTGGTCTGGCATTTTCAGTCCACCGCGCTCGCGCAGGGCAATGCCCCGTTCGCGGCGGCCTACACCGGCCCCAACAGCTTTCCGCCCGACGCCGAGGTCCGCGAAACCGTTTCCGCCGACGCCATGGCCGATGCGCGCCTCGGCGCCAACGGAACCATCCACGTGGATCTGCTTATCTGGCAAGGCTACGGGCTGGGCAACACCACCGGCGCGGCCGGCTTTCCCAACGGCGAAGCGTTTCGCGTCGGCAAGACCTATCCCGATGCCGCCCTCGTGCGCGCCTTCCTAAAAGAAACGCTGACCTCCGGCGGACGCAAAATCACCTTCACCGTGGGCCACTTCAGTCCGCTCGATGTCTTCGACACCAACACCTATGCCGGCGACCCGCGCACCCAGTTCATGAATTGGAGCCTCATGGCCAACGCCGCTTGGGATTATCCAGCCAACTCGATCGGCTTCACCAACGGCGCGGCGGCCGAGATTAGCTTCGGGCCCTGGACGGCGCGCGCCGGCCTTTTCCAAGTCTCCGAAGTCGCCAACGGCATGCGCCTCGACTGGCACCTCCTCCATGCCCACTCCGAAGTCGCCGAGCTCGAGCGCCAATATGCCCCAGGTCGACACGCCGGCGCCCTGCGCCTGCTCGCCTACGACACCGAAGCCCCGATGGGTGGCTATCAGCAGACGATCAACCATCCCGCCTTAAACCAAAACATCGGCCTCACCGCCGCCAACCGATTCAAATACGGCTTCGGCGTCAACGGTGAGCAGGAACTCGCCAAAAACATCGCCGCCTTCTGGCGCCTCGGCTGGAACGACGGCAAGAACCAGTCCTACGAATTCACCGACGTCGATCGCACCGCAACCGGAGGCCTGAGCTTAAACGGCGGCGCGTGGCGCCGGCAAAGCGACGCGCTCGGACTCGCCCTCGCGGTGAACGCCATCAGCGCCGTCCACGAACAGTACCTCGCCCGCGGCGGCCTGGGCATCACGGTCGGCGACGGCGCCCTCGCCTATCGCCCCGAAAAGATCGTTGAAACCTATTACCGCCTGCAAGCCGCGAAACATTACCAGTTCACCCTCGACTACCAGCTGATCGCCGACCCCGCCTACAACCATGCCCGCGGCCCGGTCCATATCCTCGCCCTCCGCTGGCACACCGAGTATTGATCCTCTTCAGCAGGGAAGAACCAATCCCTTCCAAGGCAAAGCCGATCTCCAATCACTCCCATGCGCGGGGGGCGCGCCGTTTGCACCGCGGGGCGAAGTCGGCGCGAAAGGCCGCGAACCGGGGTGGTCGTACCGGGGGGTCGCCCTCCGGCGTTGCGCCTAAGCGGGGCGCGCGGCGGTAGCCGCGCTGGGGCCCGCGCCCATGCCGCGCAGCGCTGGCATGGGGCTCAGGGGTCCCCATGCAGCTTTGCGCCTAAGCGGGGCGCGCGGCGGTAGCCGCGCTGGGGCCCGCGCCCATCATTAGACGTTGGTAATATGGCACCTCATGCTTACGAGGAGAACCCTGTCGACAGCCGCGGCCTTGCTGGCATTCACGTGTACTGTCATCGCGCAAAATGCGCCAAAAGCCGACGATAAAAAAATGCGGTAGTCGAACTGGGCGCAGCCCTCGGCCACAGCCTCACCGATCACAGCACGAATTACGGACTGACCGCCGCAGCCGAAGTGACGCCGATCGAGAATTGGCTCGAGCTCGAATCCGGCGTGACCTCGCTCTTTACCCGCGCCAGCCACGAAATCGACGTGGATTTTCTCTTCAAAAAACCTTGGACGTTTTCGCGCAGCTTCGAGTTCATGATCGGTGTCGGCCCCGAGTGGGTGCGCGCCACCCAGCGCGGAGCCACGTCAAACACCCTCGCCGCCGAAGGCGTCCTCGACTTCATGTTCTGGCCGAGGGGCCACCACCGCTACGGCTGGTACCTCGAACCCAGCTGCGACTACAGCTTCGCCCGCACTCACGAAAAATCCCTCGGCGTAACCGGCGGCCTACTAATCACGATCCGCTAATGGCTTTGTTCGCACACTCACAAAGTGGGCCCGGAAGGCTGCGTACCGGGGTCCCCATTCCGGCGCCGCGCCAAAGCGGGTCGCGCGGCGACAGCCGCGCGTGGCCCCGCGCCAATCAATGCCGCGCGACGCCGGATTGGGGCACAGGGTCCACTATTTGGTGAACGCAAGAGTCCCATCCGACCAGTACGGCACCGCGATGGGGACAGTTCGCAGCGGCGGAAGCCCTTTGTTCAGCGGACTATCTGGCTTGTCAGGGTCCGGGAACCACATCGAGGTGGACGCAACCGGCGAGTTCGGGTCACTCTCGCCCAGTTCGCCGGAACCCTTCATCGGCAGGAAAAACATCACGTGGCATAAATTGTGGGTATGGCCCAAGTGGGTAAGGTACGCATCCTTGGACATCATGTAGCTCATGGCGCCCGGCTCCAGCGGCGGTATTTGCTTCTTCGCATACGCCTCTTGAATCGCCGCGATGCGCGCTGCAACGGAGGTCACGCCAGCCAGCGTCATTTGCGTGAACTTGTAATAGATGGGCAGGATCGACCGAACCGCCGGCGGATTGAGGCAAATCGCCCCTCTCTGCTTCGGGCTCCAGATGTCGTAAAAGTCGATGCTGGCTGTCCACGAGGGGCCCGCCATGCACACAAATCCGTTCGTGCCTTTGACCGCTGTTTCCCAGCCTTTGGCTGTCAGCACCAAAACAGACGCATCCTTGGAAATGGCCGCCGGAGCGGCGCTTCGCGCCAGCGCGATCGCGGCATTCCGTTCCATGAGATATTGCGCAATCGGCAACATCTTCGGATAAGGCCGCGCCGCGTCCTGTGCCCGCGCGCTCGCCGCCGTGCCCACCAAAACCAGGAGCGCCAGCGCTCCCGCTGCAACCTTGCTTGCAATCTCCACACTCATTGTAATTTGCTTCATTTTTCCTCTCCTTATACGTGAAGGACAATACCTACGTCCGCCGGCCAGAGTCATCAGTGCGAGCAGGATACCGGTCGGATGACATGTCTGTCAACAAGCACCTCACCGCCTCGCCGGCCAAAGCGCCCTCAACTTAATGTCCTGAAAGCCGCCCATCGCTACTGCTGGTATCTCGATCCAGCTATGACTACGGTGTCGCCGCCGGCCAGAGCGCGTGAGGTATTTTGTGGTCAGTTCCGTTCGGTCCCACCATTCCTCAAGAAAAGTCGCACCTCACTCGCCAACATAGCCTTCGCTTACTCTGACGCACGACACTCGGCGAGAAGCCAACCGACCATATCTAGAATCGCGCGCCCGCTACATCTCTTTGAGCCAAGTCAGGGGCTCGGCTCATGCGTTCCGATTTAGAAAAGCATTGCGAATCGCGGGTGACAGGCGGAAGTTGGTGCTCTCGAGGCGCTGTAGCGCAGCGACAAAATCAATCAGCCCGCAATTCGCCGCTTTCTCCAACACAGCTACGGTCCCGATCACGTGAAGGCGCCAATGGGCTGCCGCCCGCCGCCCACGCGTTTCGTCCATCAGCACCGTATCAATGCCAGATTGCAGAGCAAGCTCGATTGCATCCCGCTCTCCCGGATCAAGCTTGCTTAACCCCGGATCCTTTGACGCCGTGACGGTACGGGCCTCGCACCAGGAGGGCAGGTTTGCCGCCCAGACTCGTACCGGTTCCGGAGTCTGAGTGCGCTGAAGTTCCAGATGGACTTCGTGTGGAATGAGCACCCTTTCGTAAAGGGCAGGCAGCAGTTGGATTTCGGAGATGAGTACGAGATAGTTGAGCGGCGAAGTGTCGGCGACGACGATCATCCCCTCGATTGATCGTTAGACTCGAGCTGCTGCAAGGTCCGGCGGTCCTGCTCCAGTTCGTCTAACCCGTAAGAGTTCTCCCACACGTTATGCGCCTTCAAGAACCCATCCAACTCATAACGGGTTTCAAACCCCAGCATGCGGCGAGTCTGATACGGACTTAGGGTGCCGGAACGGTAGCCCTCGATGGCAACAGCTTCCAGTGTGGCGCGCGCCGGATCCTGCCCCTGCGGAGCTAGAATGCGAGCGAGATCGTCAGGAATCTCTACCGTAACCTGCATGTCTTAAGCCTACGCCAACCTTGCCTCGCAGTCCATTGGCGCGCGGCGGTAAGCCCCGCTGGGGCCGCGCCCATCATTGGCGTGGCCATAGGGGCATGCCGATTGAATGGTGGCGCTACGCGACGCCATTGGTGCGTTAACCTCAATCAGGAGCGTGCGAAATGAAACCAGTGACCAGTGGCTACGCGGACGTGAACGGCGTCAAGCTTTATCACGAAATCCATGGCGAGGGCGAACCCCTCGTGCTGCTCCACGGCGGACTGACGGTCATCGACCAAATGCGCGCCTGGCTTCAGCCCCTGGCAACGACGCGCCAGGTGATCGCCGTTGAAATGCAAGGCCACGGCCGCTCGCCTGACGTGGATCGCCCGATGAGTTACGCCACGCTGGCCGACGATGTCGCGGCGTTGCTTGACTATCTCAAAATTCCGGTCGCCGACGTAGTCGGCCATTCCTTCGGCGGCGCCATCGCGCTGCGCACCGCATTCCAGCACCCCGAGCGAGTGCGGCGCCTGGTGGTCATCTCCTCGCCCGCCGTCAAATCCGGCTGGTTCCCCGAGGCGTGCCAGGGCATGAGCCAGGTCGGCGCGGGGATGGCCGAAGCCCTGCTGCAAACGCCAACCGGACAATTTTCCCGGCAATGGCCCGAGCCGCAGCGCTTCCCGCGGTTCCTCGACAAATTCGGCAAGGTGATCAGTGCGGACTACGACTGGTCCAACAATGTCGCGCAACTGCCGATGCCGGTGCTTCTAATTTTCGCCGACAACGATTCGATCTCACAAAAGCACATCGCCGAGTTCTTCGCCCTGCTCGGCGGAGGCGTGAAGGAGCCGGGCTGGCAAAACCCGCAGCTCTCCCGCTCCCGGCTCGCGGTCGTTCCCGGCTACAGTCATTACAATCTCATCACCTCGCCGGAAGTACCGCAAATCGTCGCCAGGTTCCTTGCCGATCCCCTCACGAATCCGTCGCCAATGTTGTAGTCCGGTAATCGAATGGTCACACTCGCTCTCCCTCTTCCCGAATCAAAGTTGAGTGAAGGGTGATTTTCGCAAATAACCCGAAGGCGGCCTCACTGCTGACCCGTTAGCGCCCATGTATCACACTCTCTGTAGATCACCCCGCGTTCCGACGCGGGGTGCGGATTGAAACGAATCCGGCGGTTCGGTTTCCGATGCCGGTGCCAATCACCCCGCGTTCCGACGCGGGGTGCGGATTGAAACGTCATCGCGACGGACGCTGGGCGTCGGCGGGAAGTTAGACCGCAAGCCGTTCCTGCTTTCCCGAGGTCTTCTTCGCCGCCCCGGTGACCTGACTCGTTCCGCGATCCGCACTACCTGCGCCTGGCAACTTTCGGGTGTGCCCGTCGCCAACTGACCCAAAGCCAACCCAGCGCCGTGCCGACGATCATCTCCCAACTCATAGCTTGATCTTACTCCTGCCCCGAGTCGGCGGGCGGCAATCACTCGACGTTCCGACGCGGGGTGCGGATTGAAACCGCCAGGTACCGACCGCAGCCAACAGCGGGAGCATGCCGGCGAGCTCCGGGTCGTAGGTGTCGACCGATTTCAGCCGCGAGTTGCCGCCTTACGGTGTGGAGTTGTCGGAGAGCTTGAACTGATCCGCCAACGCGTTGAAATGCCGGAGTGGGTTCGAGAAGGCGCTCGGCGCCCTCGGCGGCCGCGAACTCAACGAGCAGGCGGCGCGGGATCTAGCGGCCATCCCCGATGGCGATAACGTGTTGCTGGCCAAGTTCATCCGGTCGCAACATGAATGGGCGACGCCGCAGAAGTTGCAAGCCTTGTGGACCGCCAGCCTGCTTTCGTCGCCCAAAACGATGATGGCCAAGATCGTGGGCGATGCCTCGATGGCCGCCCTCGATGCGCCCGTGCGGATGGTGCGCGGGTTCACCGACGCTGTCTTTTCGAAATTGTCGGGGCGCCCACGGCAATACTTCGCCGGCGAGGCGTTGCCGGCCATGGCGGGATGGTTCCATGGACTCGGCGAAGGTTTCGCCAAGGGGCTCCAGGTTCTCCAGCACGGCATCAGCAGCGGGCAGGCTGAAGACGTGCTCGCGCGCGTCGAAGCGCCCCGGTATGAACTGCCGGGCGGGGGCGCGAATCCAGTCAACTTGCGGGCGCGCCGCGTTCCGGCGCGGGGGGGCGGATTGAAAACGGCTCGTGCGTTTCCACATGTGCTTCGTAAAACGGTGCCGCGCGGGGCACCCTGCAACGCCCTTCCAAGCTACGCCCTTCCAACCACGGCGCCAAGCGCCCGCCCAGCCCCTGGCAAAATCTTCAACCTGTCGTTATTCAGTCACATTAAAGTCACTATTTCGACGGCCCACCATTGTCAGTGATCCTGAATCCAAGTTAGTTGAAAGGTTGGTTGATTCACATGGCAAAAAACACCTTTGAATTCGACCTCGCAAAGGCCGCCGCATTCACGCCCAATACCGACCAGCGGCGTCTGCTCAACACCATCTGCGATTTCCCTTCCATCCGCACGGTGGGCGAGCTCTGCCAAGCCTCTGATATCGGGCGCCGCACCTATTACAACTGGTGCAACAACCCCTATTTCCGTCTCTGGATCGCGACCGTTTGGTCGGCGCGCACCCTGACCGAGGGCACCGCTCTCATTAATCAGGCGCGCGCCCGCGCGTCCGGCCATTTCAGCTACTGGAAGGCGCTTGCGGACCTCACCTTCGACCCTCGCGGCCTGTCCCTCTTACAGAAGTGGCGTCAGGCCATGTTCTCTCTCGACAGCGCCGCGTTCGAAACCGACGACGATGGCCCGGCGCGCAAGACATCATCGCCAGCGCGCGGACGGTCTCAAAACGACGAAAATGATGCGCCACTCCCGTCTGTAGCCGCAGTAGGGGCGCCAGCCGAATCTGGCGCATCCCGAGCCCCTTTTTCGGCTCCTTCGAACCTTCTCACTGAGACATCAAATCTGCGGGCGGCCAACGAACTCGCGGAGAGTTTCCCCAATCCCGTCGCCGTCGTTAGGCACTTCCGCCGCGCGCTTGCGCCGCGCCGACGCCATCGCTCCACGGGCCTTCGGCAAGCGCGCAGTTCCAAACCGAGCGCGGGCGCGGCGCTCAACGAAGCGCCAGTTGGGGGGCAGCGTGAATAGGCGCCACCCAGCCGGCCCAACGCCGCCATTCTGCCTTCAGCGAGTGGCACCCCTCTGGGCCATTCGCCAGAACCTCGACCGCTCGCGCCCCGCGTTGCGTTCTCTCGTCCAACAAAATCAGTACGAATTCGGCCTCTGCCTGACCGAGGCCCAAGCCTCTCTCGCCATTCCCGGGTGCGAAGGAGCCTTCAAGCCGTGGCTCTTGAGCCAGCATATCCCCCGCGCGACGGCTTACCGTCTCATCAATCGCTTCGCCGAGCGGTCGCAACTCTCGACTGAGCCAAGTGATTTCAGTGAGACGGTTTGCGGGCGCAGGCTGCCACCCCGTTCTTCAGCGGGGACGATCGCGGTTGAGTGCCGCAATACGCATCTAGCGGCCGCCCGGGGCGCGAGTCTGGCCCTGGTTTCAATCAGCGGCCCTCTGCCAGGGAAGGAATTGCGCCGGGCAGCGTCCGCCCCACAGCCGGCGGCAGCGGCGCGGCGCCCCCGGCAACTTCGAGCCGCAGCGGGCTCGCGTGAAGAAAGCCGAGCCGGCGCAATTACGCTATCGCACCTGCGGCGAGTGATAGCCCTCTGGGCCGTGCGCCGAAAACTCGACCGTTCGCGCCCCGCCTTGCGTTATCTAATTCAACAGAATGACGACGATCTCGGCCTCTGCCTCACTCAGGCACAAGCCTCACTCGCCGTTCCCGGCCGCTGCGGAGCCTTCAGGGCGTGGCTTTGCACCCAGCACATTCCCCGCGCTACCGCTTACCGCCTCATCACGCGCTACGCCGACAGGAGGAAACCCGCGCCAAAGCCAAATCGTTTCACTGAGACGGTTTCGGGCTTCGCATCCGCCTCGCTCGTCACCGGCAGTCCATTCAAAATCCGCTGCGCTGATCCGCAATGAAACGCGCAATGACATTTCCCGAGCCCCAGTTACACCTGCCCGTGCTTGCCCGCATGAAACAAACGCGTATCCACCCGGGCCAGCCCGCGCGGCGAACGATTGCGGAAAAGCGGGGTGTGCGGCAGCGCGACCAGGTAGTCGTTAATCGGCCAAAGATCCTGCTCGCTCGTCATCCAGTTAATGCGATCGAAGCGCGCCAGGTTCACGGGCCGCGAATAATTGCGCAACGTCTTTTCGCGGTCTTCGTTGAAGTAGTGCTCAAAGTACGACAACACCAGCTCGCGCAGGGTGCGGTAAACCGGCTCGCGAAAGCGCAATCCGGCATAGTTGCTCTTGCCAATCGCGCCCCAATGGCCGTGGTGCTGGAATAGGGCCAGCACGTGGTCATCGTCGCGCACCGATTCAAGATCCAGCAGCCGAGGCTCGTGGCCGGCCACCCGCAGCGCCGCCGCCGCCAGCAGTGCGCCCTCAAGGCAGTGCGCCACTTGATCGCGCAACACGCGCCGCGGCGATCGCAACGTGTCGCCATCCGGCTCGAGATTGTAGGCAATGGAGTTGTCGAGGAACTCCTGAATCCGTTCCGGCCGCCGGAGGCGGCTTAAAATGCGGGTTTCATCAGCGGAGAAGGGAACCATAGCCGGGCATAAGCATACCCAAGATTTCCCACCCCCCAAAAAAATTGTTGGACCTGCGCAGAATCTCTGCTACAGTATTCAAACGGTGGACGGAAACGCCCGCCGGTCTGCCCGCCAAGCGCCTGAGGTTCGGGACCAAGCCGTGGTAGAAAGTGTGATAGAGTTGTGGTTCGGGATTTTGTACGGCTTGCCCGCGAAAGTCGGCTGGGCTTCAAAATTCAAGCACGACTAAAGTTTACGGGTGTACCCCCGCCCGCTGTTGAGCACTGTGCTTCGTGGCCCTTGCTCCGGCGTTGGCAAAAGTGGTATACTCGAAAGGTTTTCGAGGACGGGTAGAAATACCCGGAATGACCCCTAGGGGTCGCCCAAGTGGACGCGAGTCCGCGCTGGGTGTCGAAGGACGGGGTGGCAACACTCCGTTTTGACAACTGGATTGAATACGCTAGATACGAAAGTCAATTTCGGGTTTTAGGCCAGAACGATTGTAAGCACTCAAAAGTTCGTCCTGAGGCGCCGGCTTCGGCCGGTCTTCATGGATGTCCGTCTTTATTTGAGAGTTTGATCCTGGCTCAGAATCAACGCTGGCGGCGTGCCTAACACATGCAAGTCGAGCGCGAAAGTGCCCGCAAGGGTGCGAGTAGAGCGGCGCACGGGTGAGTAACACGTGGGCAACCTACCTTCTAGTGGGGAATAACCTCGCGAAAGCGAGGCTAATACCGCATACCATCACATTCCGGCATCGGAGAGTGATCAAAGCTTCCATCGCAAGATGGCGGCGCTAGTAGAGGGGCCCGCGGCCGATTAGTTAGTTGGCGAGGTAACGGCTCACCAAGACGATGATCGGTATCCGGCCTGAGAGGGCGCACGGACACACTGGAACTGAAACACGGTCCAGACTCCTACGGGAGGCAGCAGTGGGGAATTTTGCGCAATGGGGGAAACCCTGACGCAGCAACGCCGCGTGGAGGATGAA
>DATNFK010000018.1:0-39812 GCA_035606395.1 Terriglobales bacterium
CATTTCGAGTTCACATCGCTGTGGCCATAGACGATAATCCAGCCGATTAGAGTCACGCCGAGAAAGAGGGTTAAGGAGTGGTCGCGAAAGAAGTCATACAGCCTGTGGTCCGGGACGTCGTCAGGCGGGGATCGGCTTTCCGACGAGCCGCGCTCATAGAGGAACTTGGTGGCCAGCACCATCAAAATGACCCCCGACCAATCGGCGATGGCATTGCCGAAAAACGAGCCAATATGGGAGTTGGGGTCACTGCCGATGTAAAGCAGCACCCAAACGAGAAAAATGCTCCCGGCGATCAGGCTGAGCGAATGCTCGCGCCATATCTTTGACATTCGCCGAGTATAGCCAGTGCGGCAGAGCAGGTGTTTCAGTTTTGAAGTTCAGGTGATGGCGGCGGCTTGGCGATCCGCCAACGCCACGATCGCATCGAGGCTCCAAGACCAAGCTGCTGGGGGACGCCGGCTCATAATCTCCCACAATTCGAAATTGCTCCTGCATGCCGCGCCGCCGATATAATGGGGCTGCCAGCCGCCACTCGTCTGCCCAATGCACGAGGAAGGATCCCTAACACTATGCGCCGCACCATACGTCTACACTGCTTAACCGTCGTTACCCTCATCGGCCTCGCGGCTTGCAGCAACGCACAAAGCCCCACTCCTGCAAAGGCGAAACAGGCGGCAAAAGCGCCCGCGATGCCGCGGCGCCCCTCTGACGCTGCAGTGCTTCCTGATGGCTTAGCTTATAAAATCCTGACGCCGGGTACCGGCACGCTCCACCCCAAGCTCAGCGATACGGTGACCGCAAACTACAGCCTGTGGAAGGCGGACGGCAAGTTCCTCGAGAGTACCTGCACTGCCGGCCCGTGCAAACCAGCAACCTTCCCGCTCGGCAAACTGATCCCCGGCTGGCAGGAGATGATCCCGATGATGACGGTGGGCGAAAAGGTGCAACTCTGGCTCACCGCGGACCTTGCGTACGGTGATCCGCCCCGCAAGCCCAATCGCCCTGCCGGCGCGCTGGTATTCGAGATCGAGCTCCTAGGTATTGGCAACCCCGCGCCGCCGCGATCCAACTGAAGCTGTCAATAGCGGTGAAGGCAGCCCGGCCGGCAACACAAGCCGGCGCGGGCCTCTTCATGCGGCGAAGATGTTTCGCAACTCGTGGGGCGGGACCGTTTCCAGTTGGTCGTAGGTGCACTGGCGCGGCGGCTTGTCGGGGCGCCAGCGGCGGAACTGGGCCATATGGCGGAAGCGGCCGCTTTGCATTTGCACGTAGGAAACTTCGGCGACTAGTTCTGGGCGCAGCGGTTCCCAGCTCAGGTCCTTGCCCTGGCTCCAGCGGCTCTGGCCGATGGTCCCTTCGTTCCAGGGATGTCCCGGGCCCGCGTTTTGTCGGTACGGTTGCAAGAAGCGCACCAAGCTCAGGCGCTTTGCCATCGGGAAGCTGCCGCACACGCCGACGTGGCGGAGATCGCCGCTTTCGTCGTAGAGGCCCAGCATGAGCGAGCCCACCGCCGGCTGATCGCCTTTGCGGTACCAGCGGAAGCCGGCGACGACGCAGTCGCAGTCGCGCTGATGCTTCAGCTTGAACATCGCTCGCTTGTCTGGCATGTAGGCGAGACTGCCGTCTTTGGCGATCACGCCGTCGAGCCCCGCGCCTTCGAATCGCCGGAACCAATCCTGCGCCGTCCGCGGGTCGCGTGTCGCCGGAGTGAGGTGTATCGGCGTCCGTGTATGAGCCAGGAGGTCTTCCAACTCCTGACGCCGGCGCGTGAACGGCGCTCTGGTCAGATTCTCCGAACCGCGGGCGAGCAAATCGAAAAATACAATGGAGGCCGGCGTGCGCTTGGCCAGGAGCGTCACCCGCGAGGCGGCTGGATGCAACCGCAATTGCAGCGCATCGAAATCGAGCGCGCCGCGGCGCGCGATCACAATTTCGCCATCGAGCACGCAGGGCTCAGATAGGTTTTCAAGCATTGCTTCTGCCACTTCCGGAAAAAAACGATTGAGTGGCTTGCCCTCGCGGCTCTGCAGCAAGACGTCGTCCCGATCGCGAAACACGATGGTGCGAAACCCGTCCCATTTCGGCTCGTAGATCCACTCCTTGCCTTCCGGCAGTTCCTCAACACGCTTGGCCAGCATCGGCAAAATCGGTGGCTTCAGCGGCAACGGCATCGCTGAATTAGATGCACAGTTTGACGGTTTACCTACCAGAGGTCGCCGACGGTGAAGCCTTCAGGGTAGGGGTCGCTGGGGTCGAGGACGTAGTTGGCGAAGCCAGTGATCCAGCCCTGACCGCTGATGGTAGGCACCACGGCCGGGTAGGGGCCTATTTTCGCGGTGCGCAGGAGGCGGCCGGTGAAGTTGGTGCCGATCACGCTGGCGTGCACGAAGTCATGGTCAAGCGGCAACTGGCCGCGGGCGTGCATTGTCGCCATTTTGGCGCAGGTGCCGGTGCCGCACGGGGAGCGGTCGAGAATGCCGGTAAGGTGGCCGGTTGACACCACCACGGCGTTGCGGCGGTCAATTCCCGGCTCATCACTCGGCGCGGAGATCTGAGTTATTGTGGGGCCGGTGATGTCGTCGTTCTCAGGGTGCCGCACCGGCAACTGCTCGCGCGCGGCCGCTAAAATCATGGCGCCGAGGCGAACAAGTTCGCGCCCGTGCTCGGGCGCGATGGTCAGGCCGAGATCCGCGGCCTCGGCGATGACGTAGAACATTCCGCCCCAGGCGACGTCTACCTTGACCTTGCCGAGGCCGGGGACGTCGAGCTTGGCGTCGAGATGCGCGGCGAAGGCGGGCACATTCTCAAACGTCACCCGGGTCGCCTTGCCGGCGCGCATCATCACCTCGACTTCGATCATCCCAGCCGGCGTCTCGAGTCGCATCCGGTTCGCGCCTTCGACCGTCGGCACGATGCCGGTTTCCGCCAGTACCGTGGCCACGCAAATCGTGTTGCTGCCCGACATCGGCGGATACTCGATCTGTTCCATGATCACGAATCCGGCGTCGGCGCCCGGCAATGTGGGCGGCAACAGAATATTGCAGCACAGCGCCGGATACCCCCTCGGCTCGCGCAGCATGCGCCGCCGCAACTGGTCGCGGTGATCGCGCAGGTGCATCATTTTGGCGTACATGGTGGCGCCGGGCACATCGGCCACGCCGCCGACGATGACCCGGCCGGGTTCGCCGCAGGCGTGCACGTCCACCGCTGAAATCAACCCGGTAAGGTTCATGGTTTTGGGGCGCGCCGCAGTTCGGCGACGACCTCGTTGGCAACGGCGCGAGCGCGTTCCAGGTCTTCGCGCGCGAACGACACCGCGCCCACGCGGGCGTGCCCGCCGCCGCCGTAGCGCTCGCAAACCTGGGCCAAGTTGACCAGATGGGGGATTTCCATCCAGGGGTTGGAGCCGATCGAGACCTTCATCCGCTGCGCGCCGCGGCTCACGCCGACGCAGTAAACGGCGTCCGGGCAGAAGTAATAGGGGATGAACTTGTTGTAACCCTCAAGGTCAAGGTCGCTGACATCGAAGTAAATCACGCCGTCGACACACTCCAAGCGCTGGTGAATCAGTTCAAGCGACTTCCAGTGCCGGGCCAGCAGCGGCTGCAGTTCTCGCTGCACGTATTCGCGCTGGACGAGGTCGCCCAGCGGAAACGCCAAAAAATCGGGGATCAGCCTGGGTAAAAACTCGGAATCAGTCGAGCCCTCTATGGCCAGCATCAACTGCAGCGCGGGTTCCTTGAGCTCGACCGCGGCCTTTGCACTAGGAAAGCGAGCTTGGTCAATCAGGTCCGCCCAATGGATCAGATCCTCGATCGGAGCGGTATCCAAGCCGAACCGTTCCCGCCCAACGTCGGCGATCAATTTGCTGCACGAGCCATAGTTGGGGTCGAAGAATTTTTGCGGGCTGTTTTCGCGCTTGAAGTGCTCGGCGTCGGCGGGGGTCAGAAACGCGCTCTGGTGATGATCGAACCACCAGGTGACGCGCGGGTCGCGCGAGTACTTGAAATCAACAATGGCATTGTCGGGTGCGTCAAAGTCAGCCCTCTCAAACAGGCCATTGGCCGTATGGCTCAGGCCGCGATAGTGGTACTTGGTCGGGGGCGCGCCGGCCGCCGCCGGCCTTGCGCCGCGGTGTAGAGCGGTGAAAAGCGCGGCTGACACCGAGCCGTCAAAGCAATGGTTGTGAAAGTAGACATTGACGGATGACAAGATAGCTAAGAATGAGCACCCAAGCTACGGAAGTCAAGCCCGCGAGCTCGCCTTCCAGCCGGTTGGTAAGCCCCACCCGGCCTACGATTTAGGGTATGGACCTCGAATTCAATCAGGAACAGCAGGAGTTGGTGCGCACGGTGCGCGCCTTCGCAGCGCGGGAAATCGCGCCTCACGTGATGGAGTGGGACGAGGCCCAGACCTGGCCGGCGGACGTGCTGCGTCAGCTGGGCAGCATGGGACTGCTTGGTGTGCTGGTGCCGACCGAGTACGGCGGCAGTGGACTCGGGTATGTCGAGTACGCGCTGGCCATCGCCGAGTTGGCCCGCGTGGACGGCAGTATCGGGCTGATTGTCGCGGCGCACAACTCGCTGTGCACGAATCACATTTACAAATTTGGCAGCGAGGCGCAGCGGCAGCGGTATCTTCCCAAGCTGGCCACGGGCGAATGGATTGGCTGCTGGAGCCTGACCGAGCCACAAGCCGGCTCCGATGCCGGCGGCACCCGCACCACGGCCACCGCGGCGGACGGCGGATGGCGGCTTAACGGCGCGAAGACATTTACGACGAACGGTAATCACGCCCAGGTGTGCGTGGCCATGGCGGTGACGGATCGCAGCCAGGGCAAGCACGGAATCTCGGCATTTATCGTGGAGCAGGGCACGCCCGGCTTCCGGCCCGGAAAAAAAGAAAACAAGCTCGGGATGCGGGCCAGCGATACCAGCGAAATCATTTTTGAAGGCTGCCAGGTGCCCGCCGAGAATCTGCTCGGTAAACCGGGGTCCGGCTTTGTGGATGCGCTCCAGATTCTCGATGGCGGCCGCATCAGCATCGCGGCATTGGGCCTGGGTATGGCTCAAGGCGCTTATGAAGCGGCGCGCAAGTACGCGATGGAGCGCAAGCAGTTCGGCCAGGCAATCGCCGAGTTCCAGGCGATTCAGTGGAAACTGGCCGACATGGCCACCGAGATCGAAGCCGCGCGGCTGCTGACCATGAGCGCAGCCTGGCAAAAGGACCAGGGTCAAACCGTGACGCGCGCTTCGGCCATGGCCAAACTCTATGCCGGCGAAGTGGCGGTGCGCGCCGCCAACGAGTGCGTGCAGATCCATGGCGGCTACGGGTTCATCAAGGATTACCCGGCGGAGAAGTTTTATCGCGACGTGAAACTGTGTACCATCGGCGAGGGTACCAGCGAGATTCAGCGGCTGGTGATTGCCCGCGAATTGCTCAAGAAATAGCAGGTATGGATTATCTGGAGAATCTGCGGTCGGGCGATGGCCGCTTCCTGGCGCGGGCGCTCAGCGCCGTGGTCGAACGCGCGCCGGGCGCGGAGGCTCTGTTGCGCGCCATTTACCCCGCCACTGGCCACGCACTGGTGGCCGGTTTGACCGGGCCGCCGGGCTCGGGCAAGAGCACGCTGGTGGATGGTCTTGCGCGAGCGTACCGCACCCGGGGCGAGACGCTTGGCGTGGTCGCGGTGGATCCCACCAGCCCGTTCACGGGCGGCGCGATTCTTGGCGATCGCATTCGCATGCAGGCGCACCACGCCGACCCCGGTATTTTCATCCGCAGCCTGGCCACCCGCGGCGCGCTTGGCGGACTGGCGCAGGCGGCGAGCGATGTGGTGGCGGTGCTTGATGCCGCCGGTAAAGATCGCATTCTGGTCGAGACCGTCGGTGTCGGGCAGGACGAAGTGGATATCATCCAGTTGGCCGACGTGACCGTGGTCGTGCTGGTACCGGGCATGGGCGACGAGGTGCAGGCCATCAAGGCGGGGCTGATGGAGATCGCCGACGTGTTCGTGATTAACAAATGTGACCGCGGGCCCGAGAAACTCGAGCAGGAGATCAAAGCCATGCTGGCGCTGGCGCCGGCCGGGCCCGAGAGCGATGCCTGGCGTCCGCCGGTCGTCAAGACCGTCGCCACCCAGGGCGAGGGGATTGAAGGGCTGATCGAAGTCATCGCCGAGCGACTGGCCTGGATCGAGGCGCACGGAGGATTGGCCCAGCATCGCGCCCGGCAGTGGCAGCAACGCCTGCGTCAGTTCGCGCGCGATCGCCTCGCCCAGCGCCTGCTCGACCCCTGGCTGAGCGACGAGCGCGTGGAGCGCCTGGCTGAGTCGATTGCCACCCATGGCACCGACCCGTATACCGCGGTGGATGCGCTCATCCAGCAAGCCTTGCAAACTTCTCTGCAATAATGGTGGGTGCCTTTGCCGAGGGAAATTCCGGTTGGATTCGATCATTTAGGCATCGCCGTGTCCAATCTCGACGACGCCTGCCGGCTCTATGCCGCGCTCGGACTGGCCTCCGGCGAACGTGAGGTGATCGCGCACGAACAAGTCACGGTGGCGATGCTGCCGCTGGCCGAGGGGCGTCTTGAGCTGCTCGAACCGACCCGCGGCGATTCTCCGGTGGGCCGTTTTCTCGCCAAGCGCGGCGCCGGAATTCATCACGTCGCCTTGCGTGTCGGCGATCTGGCCGCGACGGTCGAACGTTTGCAAGCAGCGGGCGTGCGGCTGGTGCATTCGACCATTCAAATTGGCGCCGGCGGCCATCGCTATGTCTTTGTGCATCCGTCGAGCAACGGCGGCGTGCTGCTCGAGTTGGTGGAAGGGGAACCATGACTGCGAACGAACCGATCCAAATAGGAATCATTGGCGGCAGCGGGCTGTATCACATGCCGGGTCTCACCGATGCCGAGGAAGTCAGACTCGATACCGCATTCGGAACACCCTCCGATCCGTACCTCATCGGTCGCCTCGAAGGGGCGCGGGTGGCATTTCTATCGCGCCATGGCAAGGGACATCGCTATACCCCGACCGAGGTTCCGTACCGCGCGAACATTCTTGGTTTCAAGCAACTCGGAGTCGAGCAAATCCTTTCGCTCTCGGCGGTGGGATCGTTGAAGGAAGACCGGCGTCCACTCGATTTTCTTCTGCCCGATCAGTTCATTGACCGCACCCAGCACCGCACCGCGACCTTCTTCGGCGACGGATTGGTGGGCCACGTGGGCTTCGCCGAGCCAACCTGCGGCCGTTTGCGCGGGCTGGTCGCCACCGCCTGCCGTGCCGCCGGGGTGACGGTGCATGTTGGCGGTACCTACGTGAATATGGAGGGTCCGGCGTTTTCGACCCGGGCGGAATCGAACCTTTACCGATCGTGGGACGCCGACGTCATCGGCATGACCAATCTCACCGAGTGCAAGCTGGCGCGGGAGGCGGAGATCTGTTACGTCACCGTAGCCATGGTGACCGACTACGACTGCTGGCACGAGGGGCACGATGCGGTGACGGTGGCGGAGATCATTGCCAATCTGACCCGGAACGCGTCCAACGCGGCCGCGGTGGTGCGTCATGCAGTCGGCGCCATGCGGGGTGCGGCGCGCGGCTGTGCCTGCGGCTCCGCGCTGAAGCACGCGCTCATGACCGACCCCAAACTGATTCCGCCGGCCACGCGCGACCGACTGCGTCCGCTGGTGGGCAAATATTTGGACTAGAGGTTACGATAAAGAACTATGTCACTGCTGGTTGTTGGCTCCGTCGCTTTTGATGACATCACCACCCCGCGCGGGCGCGCGCCGCGCGTTCTCGGGGGCTCGGGGACCTATTTTGGGCTGGCGGCATCGTTTTTTACGCAGGTACGCCTGGTCGGCGTCGTGGGCGAGGATTTCACCGCCGGCGACGAGGCCATATTCAAGAAGCGTGGCATTGACACCCGCGGCCTCGAACGCGCCCAGGGGAAATGTTTTTTCTGGGCGGGCGAGTACGAGTCCGATCCCAACGTACGCCACACGACCAAGACCGAGCTCAACGTATTCGAGCATTTCTCGCCCAAGTTGCCGGCCGAGTACATGGACTCCGAGTACTTGTTCCTGGGCAACATCGCGCCCACCCTGCAATGCCAGGTGCGCGACCAACTCGGGCCCCGAGTCAAGCTGGTCGGCGGCGATACTATGAACTTCTGGATCACCGGCATGCCGACCGAAGTACGCCGCTTTCTCTCGCGACTGCATATTCTGACCATCAACGACAGCGAAGCCCACCTTCTGACCGGCGAGCATAATCTGCACCGCGCGGCGCGCGCGATCATTGCCATGGGTCCAGCCACGGTGGTGATCAAGCGCGGCGAACATGGCGCGACGCTCTACGGAACGAGCGACTACTTCGGGGTGCCGGGTTATCCGCTGGAGGACGTTTTCGATCCCACGGGCGCCGGCGATTGTTTTGCCGGCGGCATGCTGGGCTACCTGGCACAACAAAACCGCTGGGACGACGCCGCGCTCCGCCGCGCCGTGGTCTACGGCTCGGTCATGGGCAGTTTTGCCTGCGAGCGCTTCGGGGTCGAGCGCCTGACAGAAATCACCTCCGCCGATGTCGATGCGCGCTACCGCGAGTTCATCGCGCTGACTCGCTTTGATGCCTGACATTGAAGCCGGTCATGCCGGCCGGTGGGCCGGGCTGGCGCTGGTGGCGGGCGCGGCGACCTGGTTTTGGGCCTTCACCCACCATCGCCTGCTGCTCTATGGCGATGCCACCGCGCATCTCGCCATCGCGCGACGCATTGTGGATTCGGCTACGCCCGGGTTGTCGCAATGGGGAACGGTGTGGCTGCCGCTGCCGCATCTGTTGATGGCGCCGTTTGTGTTGGTGAACGCCTGGTGGAAATCGGGCGTGGCAGGATCAGTGCCGTCGCTGGCGGCGCTGGTGCTGGCCACCTGGCTGCTGCACCAGATTGTCGTACGGCAGTGGGGCGCGACGGCGGCCGCCTGGGCGGCGGCGGTATTTTGCCTCAACCCATCGCTGCTCTACTTGTCGGTCGTGCCGATGACGGAGTCCATTTATTTGGCCGCGTTTCTGGGCGTGGTCGAGCGTTGCACCGCTTACAGCGACCAACCGCGCATGGCGATTGCCTGGCAAATCGGAGCCTGGGGATTGGCGGCCAGTCTGTGCCGGTATGACGGTTGGCTTCTGCTCCCATTCGCGTTGTTTGTCGTTATGCGCCACGCCGCGAAAGCGCAGCGCGCCATGGCCGCGGGTCTGCGCTTCTGCCTGGTGGCCGGCATCGGGCCCGTATTCTGGTTGCTTTACAACTGGTGGTACTTCGATGATCCGCTGGCGTTTGTGCGCGGACCTTATTCGGCGAGGCAGATTGCGCTGCGGGGCGGATCCTATCCGGGAGATCACAATCTGTGGCTGGCGGCCTTGTATTTCTTGAAAGATGTGACGCTCACCTGCGGTGTGCCGCTGATGATCCTGGCGCTGGCGGGATGGCTGTTTTGGCGCGGTCGCGGCGTGGGCTGGCTGTTGTTGATTCCGCTCCCGTGGTATTTGTGGGCGATGTGGTCGGGCAACGTGCCGATCTTCATCCCCCAATACTGGCCGCATGGTTACTACAATCTGCGCTACGGCGTGCAACTGCTGCCGGCGGTTGCCTCCGGCTCGGCGGCGGTGGCGGCGGCCTTGCGGCGTGGAGCGCGACGCGTGATTCTGCCCCGTCTCTCGCACCGCGCCGCCGGCGCGGGCGTGGTCGCGGGGTTGGCCGTGGTGTGCGGCGCCGCCTATCTGGCCATGCTGCGCGCGCCGGGGCCGGCGGCCTACGCCGAGGCCGCGCATAATGCGCCGGGGCGCCTGGCCATGGAGCATGCGCTGGCCCAGGCGCTGGCGGCGTGGCAGCCGGGCCAGCGCATTCTGATGTACTACGGCAGCTACCCGGGCGCGCTCGCCGATGACGCGATCCCAGTCAGCTCCGTGGTGCAGGAGTCGAACTTCCTGCTCTGGCAGGACGCTCTCTACGCGCCCCATCGCCACGTTGATTGGGTCGTGGTCGAGCAGCGCACGCCGGTGGCGAAGTGGGTGGGACGGCGGGATTTGCAGCAGTATTTTCATGCCGTCGCATCGCTGCACATTGACGATCAGCCGCACATCGAGGTGTACCGCCGCAATGATATCTGAGAGCATTCGCTTCGTTAAAGCCGAGGCAAACGGCAATGATTTTGTGATTGTCGACGCGGCCGCCGTCGCACCCGAAGCGCGCTCCGGGTTTGCCCGCCGCATCTGCGACCGGCACCGCGGCGTGGGTGCCGACGGCGTCGAGTTCGTGACGTCCCACGATTCCCATGTCGACCTGGATCTGGTCAACGCCGACGGCAGCCAGGCCGAGGTCTCGGGCAATGGAACGCGCTGCGTGGCCGCGTTTTATGCCCGCCACGGATTCCGCAAGGGGAAACTGCACACCGGCGGCGGGGTGCTCGAAGCCAAGGTTATGAATGAAGGCCCGGAGTGGGAGATCGAGATCGGCTTTCCCGCGCCGCGGCTCGAAGGCGAGATGAAGTTAGAGGCTTTGGGGCGTGAATGGCCGGTCTATACGCTTTCCATGGGCAATCCCCAGTGCGTGTTGCGGGTTGACGAGTTTGCCGCGGACTGGCAGGCGCTGGGCGCGGCGCTCGAGGCGCATTCGCATTTTCCCCATCGCACCAATGTCGAGTTCGTTCGCGTCGCCGGACCGGGCGCGCTCGAGATACGAATCTTCGAGCGCGGCGTCGGGCCGACCGAATCGTCCGGCACCGGAAGTTCGGCGGCGGCTGTGGCGGCCATGGCGCAGGGCTGGGTGGCGTCGCCGGTGGTGGTGCGCAGCCCCGGCGGGGTGCAGCGCGTGGCCTGGCGCGGCGCGGGGACTGAGGTGTACCTCACCGGCCCGGCGCGCATTGTGGCGGAGGGTTTGTTCCTGCCCTGATGACGTCGCTGCGTTCAGCGCTGGTTTGGCTTGTCACCTGGGCATACATGACGGTGGCGGGTGTGGTATGCCTGCCCTGGGTGTGGCTTACCGGACGGCTTGGCTTTGTCTACGCCGCGGCGCGGCTCGGGCTGCGGCTGCTGCTCTGGTTGGCCGGGGCGCGGGTTGTGGTCGAAGGGCGCGAGCTGCTGCCGCGGCAGCCCGGGTGCATCTACATGGCCAACCACCAGAGCAATCTCGATCCGCCGATTCTTCTCGCCAACCTGCCAGGCTACATTTCTTTCCTCGCCAAGCAGGAGCTGTTTCGGGTGCCGGTGCTGGGCACGGTGGCGCGCATCGGCGGGCTGGTGCCGGTGGACCGCTCCAAGCGCACGTCCGCGCAGGCCAGTATTGCGCGGGCGGCGGAGGCGGTGCGGCGGGGGCGTCCATTCATGATTTTCCCCGAGGGCACGCGCTCACGAGACGGACAGCTGCTGCCTTTCAAGAAAGGCCCGTTCTATCTAGCCGAGCAGGCCGGCGCGCCGGTGGTTCCGATCACAATCACCGGCAGCGGCGCGCTCATGCCGAAGGGGCAATGGAAAATTCGTTCCGGAGTGGTGAAGCTGCAAATTCACGCGCCGCTCTGGCCCACGCCCGCGAGCGAGGGCGATGAGGGGCGGGAAGCGTTGGCGGCGGCGGTGCGCGCGGCGATCAGTGCCGCGATCAGCCAGGAGGCCACGACAAGCGGCGGCCGCCCAGCAGGTGCAGGTGGAGATGAAACACGCTCTGGCCCGCATCCGAACCCACGTTGAACACGGTGCGGTAACCGCCATCCAATTGGCGCCGGCGGGCGATTTCGGCGGCCGCGATTTGCATGTGGCCGAGCAGCGGGGCGTCAGCGGCCGAGGCGGCGGCAAGATCCGCGATGTGGCGCTTGGGGACGATCAGTATGTGTGTCGGTGCTCCGGGCTGGATGTCTTCGAATGCGAAGACCTGGTCATCCTCAAACACCTTCCGGGACGGAATCTCGCCCGCGATCACCCGGCAGAATAGGCAATCACCGTTGGCCATTTAATTGCCGGCCGCCGCTTTGTAGGGTGTCTGCAAATACTGGCGGGCGAGGGCTTGCGCGCCGTTGGTGTCATCGTGGGTGGCGATGGCCAGTTGATATTCGTTCAGGGCGCGGTCGCGCTGGCCGGTGGTGTCAAAAATTTTGCCCAATTGGATGTGGCTCCAGACCACCACCCAGGCCGGGTTCATGTCTCCGCTCATCGCCTGGCGATACTCGTTGGCGGCATTCTGGTAGTTCTGCTCCTGAAAGTAGGCCTCGGCCAGACGATAGTGGGCGATCGAGCTGATTGGGTTCAGCTTCAGCGCCTCCTGGTACTGCTTGACCGCGCCGGCGGTGTCGCCGGCGGCGACCAGGTTGTCGCCGCGCGACAAGCTCACGCGCAGGTTGAGATCCGGGCTCGACTTCAGAATCCAATTGTTGGGATCAACCGTGATCTTCTGGGGACGGCCCGCAATATCAATGCTGAAGGTGCTGTCTGTGCCGTTCACCGGAACCGTGCGGGTTTCGGTGGCGGCATCGGTTGCGACCGCAATCTGAACCGGCATGTTGAAAAGATCGAGGCTTTGCTGAATCTTGCCGGTCACGCGGTAGCCGCCCTTCTGCAGGCGATAGGTGGTGTACTGATTTTGAAAGGTCGGAACCGAGGTGCCCAAGTACCATTGACTGAAAAAGCTGCGCAGGTCGCTGTGCGTATCCTTCTCGAGCAATTGTTCAAAATCGCGCGTGCTTGCCGCCTTCCAGGCATAGGTGTTGACGAAATCGCGCAGGCAATTGTTGAACGGCTGATCGCCCAAAACCCAGCGCAGCATGTGGAAGAGCATCGCGCCCTTGTCGTAGTTCAAATCCTGAAACTGCGGCGAAAAAACATAGAGCTGGCTCGATTGCGCCAATGCCGTGTCGGGGTAACTGAGCGCGCCCACTTCGAGTTGCTGCACCAAATCCTGCCAGGCGGCGTTGCCCTGGGAGTGTTGAATGTAGATTGCCTCGCTGAAACGCGCGGCGCCGTATTGCAGCCAGGCGTCGTTGAGTGAAGCTGGGCTGACCATGACGCCGAACCACTGCTGGGCGATTTCATCCACCAGCAGGTTGGTATTGACCGCGGTGCCGATCGAGGTGCGCGACAACACAATCAGGTCGGGCGAGCTGAACGACGGGAGCGCGTCGGCGGGAAGCTCGACGAACTGCAGGGTCTGGGTCGGCGGCGTGCCGTAGGTTTGGGCCAGGAAGCCAAAGATGTCGCTGACCGCCGCCTCGTACTTGGTCGCCAGATCGGCGGGGACATCCGGATTGAAATAAAAGCTTGCCGTCACGCCGCCCGCCGAGGGCGGCGCCAGCGGCTTCATGGGCGTGACCACAACACTGCCGGGAAAGCTCGGCTGCGCCTGCTGGAACCGATAGCTCACCAAGCCGCCGGCTTGCGGCGTGGCGGTGACCGCGCCGCTGGACAGCATGGTCATCGTATTTGGCAGGCTGGCGGTGATGGTTGACGTGAAACGGTCGGTGCCGTAGCCGCTGAGCGGAAACCACTCGCCGGGATACAGGAGAAAGGCGCCGTCGGGGCCGACGTAGGCAGTGCGAATGCCCGCGATCGGACTCAGCGAGGCATCGGCCAACGGACCGGCATAACGAAACCCGATCTCGACCGGCGTCTTCGGCGGCAGGGGACGCGCGAAGGTGACAATGACCTGATCCTGCTGCCGTTGCTGGCTGAGAGCCGCGCCGGTGGCGTCGGTAATGGCCTGGACCTGCAGGTTCTGATTCAGGTGCAAGGCGGCCGACGAAATTTCTACGTTGGGCATGAGTGTCAGCTTTCCGCTGACATCGATTTGATGGGCGGGAAAGTTGAACTGCAAGTTAAGGTCGTAGTGTGAAATGGTGAAGTCAGCCGGCGCGGCGACGGGAAGTCCGGGCTGCGCCGTCGTGGTCTGCGTGGCGGGCGCGGTGCGAACGATGGTGGGCGGCGGAGGAATCTGGGCGCGCAACGGAAGCGCGACTACCATGATCGCTGTGGCGGCTGTGGCCGCCAACCAGCTAAAGTTCTTGGGCCAATTGCGCATGCGCCGTACTCCTTCAGTTTACATGAGCCGCCATTCGGCACTGGGACTCGCGAGGGTTAAGCAAGCCTATATAAGTGCAGAGCCGATTTAGGCCCCACCGGTTGCAGGTTTTTTCGGATTTTTAGGCTGTTCCCATGGCTAAAGCCCGTTCGACGGCGGTGGCGGCGCGCGCGATGGCGCCGGGTTGGCCCAGCCGGCGGCGGACCTCTTCCAAGTCCACCACCATTTGGGCGCGGCTGGGGCCGTCGTCAAGCAGGCGGTGAGCCCAGTCGACAATAGCGCTCGGCTCGAATTCCGATTGAATCAATTCCGGCACCACTTCGCGCTCCGCAATTAAGTTCACCATGGCATAGCGCGGCAGTTTCACCATTCGGCGGCCCATTTGGTAGCTCAACCGCGAGAGCCGGTAGACCACGATCATGGGTGTTCCCAAGAGCGCGGTCTCCACCGTGGCCGTGCCGCTGGCCACCACGGCGAGACGCGCATGGGCGACGGCGGCGTAGGCGTTGGCCGGGTCTATCAGGTGGGTGTAGCCGCGCATCGGCGGCGGAATCAGCGCCGCGACGGCTTCACGGTCGAGCGTGGCCGCCACCGGGAGCACGAACTCAATATCGCGCTCGGCGTGAAGACAGCGGGCCGCTTCGAGCATGGACTGCAGGTGGAACTCCAACTCGCGGCGCCGGCTGCCTGGCAGCAGCGCGACGATCGTGCTGGAACTGGAGATGCCGTGGGCGGAGCGGAATTCCCCGGGTGTGGGCACGCGAGCCGAAGCGATGCGCTCGACCAGCGGGTGACCGACCGCATCGACCTCGACCCCGTGGGCGCTGTAGAAGGCTTGCTCAAAAGGGAAAATGCAGATCATGCGCCGGACGTGACGCTGAATTTGGCGCACCCGGCCCGAGCGCCAGGCCCAGAGCTGTGGGCTGACAAAGTAAATCGCCGGGATGTTCGCGGCGGCGGCGGCGGCGGCCAGGCGCAAATTGAAATCCGGGAAGTCCACCAGGATCACCGCCATGGGCCGGCGCTGCCGTAAGGCGCGGCGCAGGCGCCGCAGCAGGCCGTGGATGCGCGGCAAATGGCGCACGACTTCGAGCAGCCCCACCACCGCCAGCTCCGAAGCCGAAACCAGCAGCTCGCATCCGGCCGCCGCCATGCGGGGACCGCCGCAGCCGAAGAAGCGCAACGCGGGGTGGCGGCGGCGGAGTTCCTCCATCAATTCGGCCGCGTGCGCGTCGCCCGAGGCTTCGCCGGCGACGATCATCATTTCCATGGGTATATCCTAAGTGAACCGCGGAGGCTAATGTGAGAAACGCAATAATTCGTTTGGGCTTTCTTCTGACGGCGCTGGCGCTGGGGCTGGCCGCCCAGGGCGCGGCCACGGCCAACACGATTCAAGTCTCGGCCTCGGGCAGCGTGTCGGCCGATCCGGATACGGCAGTGGTCTCGATCAATGTGCAGGGTCACGATGCCGACGCGACTACCGCTTACTCGGCGGCACAGTCCCAGGCGGCTTTGGTGCGCGCGCTCCTGACCGAACAGGGCTTCACGCCGGCGCAAGCACATTGGAGCCGGTTCAACGTCCAACCCGAATACGATTACCGAACCTCCAATCGGCGCGTCACGGGCTACATCGTGACCACGGCGATGGAACTCGACCTGACCGACTTCGCCAAGATTGGTCCCTTGCTGAACGGCATCAGTGCCAAGGGAATCAATGGACCCAGCAGCGTGCGCTTCGAGCTCAAGAACCAGGAAGCGGCAAAATCCGCGGCGATTGCCGACGGCTACCGCCAGGCGCACCAGGAGGCGGAAGCATTGGCGCGCGCCGCCGGCAAACATCTCGACGTCTTGAGCTACGCCACGGTGGATGTGGCGCGGCCGCAGCCCATCATGGCCTACTCCATGGCCGCAACGGCCGAAAGTCGGGCGGTGGCGGCGCCGGTTCAATCCTTCACCCCGCAAACCATTACGGTGACCGCCAACATTACGGCGGTGTACCGCATTTTGCCGTGACACCGGCGCTGAGCCTGGTGATCCCAACCTGGAACGGCAGGGAACTGCTGGAGCGCTTTCTGCCTTCCATCATGGCCGAAGCCGAGCGTTGGGCGCAGGCGCACGGTCAAGGCTGCGAGGTGGTGGTTTCCGACGACGGCTCGACCGACGGTACCTCGGCCTGGCTCGCCGAATGTTTTGCCGCGGTTCGGCAAACTGTGAGCGCGCGCAATCGGGGCTTCGCGCCGGCGGCAAACGCCGGTGTCGCCGCCGCGCTGGCGCCGGTGGTGGTGCTGCTCAACAACGACTTGGAAATGACGCCGGGTGGTTTGGATTTCGTTCTGCCGTGGTTTGAGGATGCCGAGGTTTTCGGCGTTACCTTCCGCGGCTGCGACTGGCCTGAAAAGAGTTTTGCCACCGGCGGCAAACTCGGCCGCTGGCGCAAGGGGCATTGGGAGACATGGCGCAATTTCGAGGCTCCGGCGGGCGCGACGTTCATGTTGGTAGGTGGCTTCTGCGCCTTTCGCCGCGACGTGTTTCTTTCGCTCGGAGGGTTCGATCCGATTTTTGCTCCCTATTACAGCGAAGATCTCGACTTGAGCTATAGGGCGCGCAAGCGCGGCTGGAAATTGGTCTACGAACCGCGCACGTTGGTGCTGCACGAGCGGAGTTCGAGCGTCAACCGTCACCGCAAACCGTATTACCGGGCCAAGGTCACCGAGCGCAACCGGCTGCTGTTTCATTGGCGCAACCTCGACCGGGGACCGCTGGTGTGGCATCTGGCCTGGGCCCATTTGCTGTTGGCCCAAATGCTTTTCAAAGGCAACTTCGCCTACCATGCCGGCTATGCCCAAGCCATTGCCCGGCTCCCGCAGGTCTGGTCGCATCGAACCCGTGAGCGCCCGCACTGGAAGCTCCACGATCGTGATCTGGCAATCCCTCCCACAGCTTGATTGCACTGCAAGCCTCGTCTCACCAGACATGCGCTCCGCTAAAAAGGGGCTCAAAATGTGCCATTTGCGGGTGATTTTCCCTAGCGGCAGTGCGTTTGGCTGTTGCACACCTGTGAGCCTGCCCCCTACGCTGTACCAGCATAAGCGCACAGTCTTGATTTTGCCCCCGGCTGCCGATGCGCGCGCCCGGCATACATTAGACGGTTAATAATTGTCTCTGCGATACAACTTCACTTGTCGTGTTGATTCGCTTTAGGCCCCATTTTGACGGCTTCGCCTCCGCGCTCTAAATTGTCTCGGGTGAGATAATTTAGTTCCTTCCACGAGATCGGTTCAGACCGCTGGTTACAGTAACCAAAGAGACGGCAAGTCCGGCGCGCATACACATTCTGATGCGGGGTATCTGGACACACCGATTACCGAATTGTGACAATTCGCGATTGCCGAGCTTTTCATCAGGAAGAGGTCACTGCGGCGCGTTTGCGAGATCGCCGGCGCAATTGGCGCAGATTGGCGGCAAACTCCAGATAATCGCGCAGCGTCAGTTTGGAGTGGCCGTGCTGACGCTGACCGAAAACGATCGGCAGTTCGATAACCGGCTGGCGGGTGAGCAGAAGTTCGGCGATCAGGGACGACTGAAACGCATAGCCGCGGGTGGCGAGGTGGTCAAGCCGGCATTGCTCCAAGCAGCGCGCGACCAAGGGCGCGCTCAGGCAGCGGAAGCCGCTGGTGTAGTCATACAAATGAGGCAGGCCGGCAAAACGGTGGATGAGCCAGTTGCCGCCGACACTGACGGCGCGGCGGCGCTGCGAGAAAGTCGGGGTTGAGCCGCCGGGCGCGAACCGGGAACCAACCACCGCGGCCACTGCCGGTTGGCAGGCATGAATCAGAAACGGCAGCGCCGCCGGATCGTGCTGGTAGTCGCCGTCCATTTGCACAATAAGGTCGGCGCGCAAGGTTTCCAGCGCAAAAGCGAAGCCGCGCTGGTAGGCCACGCCAAGTCCGCGCTTTTTTCCATTCAACGTTCTCAGGTTGGCGTAACGGGTTTGCAACGCCGCGATCAAGCTGCCGGTGTCGTCGGTTGAGTTGTCATCCACAATGAGCACAAAAAGTTCGTGCGCCGGCAATAGCGCCGCCTGGTCAAAAATCGCGGGAACCAAAGCAGCGAGATGCGCGGCTTCGTTATAGGCGGGGATGACGACGCAGCAGCGGGTGCTCATGCGGCGGGCGCCCGCCGGGCGCGCCGCAGAGCCCGCAATGGCGCTTCCAATCCGTCCACTGGCGCGCCGCCGAAGCGGACCGCCTGGTAGCGCGCGACAAAGGCCGCGGCGGCGGCGCGGAAGGGCGCCGGGCCGGCGCTTTGTTCGAGCAATGCGATCAGTTCATCGCTGGTGTGCTGTGGCGCGACGTCGATTCCCGATCGTGCCAGTTGCCGCTGGAATTGTCCGTAGGCGGCGCGCGCCGCGCGGACATGGGCGGGGACAGGGGCGGAGCGCGGGCGCCACAAGGGCCATCCGCGACGGCGGTAGGCGAAGCCAACGAATATGCCGCCGAGCAGCACGATACCCACGCCGCCGAGCGTGTATGGGCGCCCCCACCCGGTGCCGGCGGCGTTCGTGCGAGTGGCCGAGGTCAAACCCTGCCAGGCGGAACTGGCGGCGGCGAGTCCATTTTCCCAAGCCAGATTGGCGACATCGCCGAGGGACGATTGCAGCGAACGCGCTGTGTTCGCCTGGCGCACCCAATCGTAATTGACAAACCACTCCTGCCACAGCGAGGACAAGGCGTCGAGCACCATGCCGGCGTTAGGCCAGATGCCGGCGTGGGCGGCGGCGCCGGGCGGGGTGGCGTCAAAGCTGATCCAGACGCCGCGATTGCCTCTCCGCCTGCCGGTGTCGCCGCCGATGGGGAAATAGGCCTCGACCCAGGAGTGCGCATCGCCGCCGCGCACCACGTACTCGCCCGAAAGCGGATTATAAACGCCGCCGAGAAACCCATTCACGACCCGCGTGGGAATCGAAAGGGTCCGCGCCATGACCGCCAGAGCCGAGGCGAAATACTCACAGTCGCCGGCGCGCTGCTCGAACAGGAATTCGGCGAGCGGATCGCGCCCCTGCGGCAAGTCGTCGAGCGTGTACTGATAATGGGTTTGTAAATAATCGGTGAGCGTGGTCAGCCGGTCGTAGTCGTCGGGGCGGGCGTGCGCGACGATGGTGTGCGCCAGGGCGCGGATGCGCGGGTCGAGATCGTCAGGCAATTGCAAATAGGGCAACATGCTGACGCGCTGATGGACCGGAGTTGATGCCTCGGCGGCGCGCAATTGCTCGACCCCGGGCTGGGCGAGGTCAGAGACGCCGGAGTAGGAGGTGCCGACAAAACCGCCGGCGCTCAATTGCGGCCGGCCGGCGCCGAGTTGCTGTTCGGCCTCGCCGATGAAATTGGCGGGGCTGGTGAGGGTGGAGGTGGAGCGATCCCAACCCAGCACCGGAAAGCGCGTGGCTGCGCGCAGCAGGCGGGAAGGGAAGAACAGCACCGGCGAGGCCATGGGCTCGAGGGTTACCTGATAGCGAATCAATCGCGCCGGTCCGGCGGTGCCGCTATCCGCCACCTGGAGGCGCCCGCCGTCGGTAGCGTAATAGTTTGGGGTATTGGGGTCGTACCAGCGGCGTCCGTCAAAACTGGTGAGCCCGCGGCCGCGCCAGGTGATCTGTTCGAACTGCTCGGGGCTGAGCAGGGTGTTGTCATCATCCGAGCTGCCCGGCTGCGCTACGGCCGGCGGGGGCAGAAGCCGGATGTGCATGACCGGGTTATCGGTTCGCTGCAAGCTGGCGATGGCGCCCAGGCGCACGTCATCGCTAAAGCCGCTCAGGGCGGAGATGGCGCGGTGCCCACCCCAAGCACCGAGGGCGGTGCGCGGTAGCAGGAAAAATATTAAGACCGTAAAGCCGGCCACGCCCAGGCTGAGCAGAAGCGAAAATCGCAGTAGCCGCGCCACCACCGGTGGCGGCGCGGTCGCGCGCCGGCCGGCCTGCTCGGCACGCGCCATTTCATGGGCCACCAGCGTCGCCACCAGGAGGACCAGGAACACGACGAACAAAACCAGAAACACGCCCGAGACGGTCAACACGGCGGCTGCCAGCATCTCGAGAAAAGCGAAAAGGCCCACGGTTAGGGCATCGCGGCCACGGCTCAGCGAGAACAGTTTCATGGCGCCGGCGATGACGAGCCAGTGCAGCCCGGCATCGCTCCAGCTACCGGAAAGGACCAGCCCATCCAGGGCGAAAATCGGAATGTACATCAACCCGGCAGCGGTGAGCGCGCGCCCCGACAGACGCAGCGGCCAGTGCCGCCACCACCCCACAATGCGCAGCAAATACAGCGCCCCGACCACCGCGACCACCATGACCGGCAGCCGCCCACTGGCGGCCAACGCCAGTAGCCCAACCGCCAGCAGCAGTAGCAGCAGCACCTCGCAGTAGCGGCGCATAACACAAGGATACAAGACGCGCGCCTGGACTATGGGGCGGATGCGTTGCAGAGCGCGCATCGGCGGGTGGTTTGGGCCTGTGCCGGGTTCGTGCTACGTTGAGCGGTGCCGTTTCAATGGATTTTCCATACGCCGCTGGCTGAACAAACGGAGGCATTTGCGGCCTTGGCGGCCGAGTTGGCGGTTGCGTTCCACGCGGAGCTGTCGACCGCCGCGCGCGACGGCGATCTGATTTTTCGGACGGTTTTCCCCGGCGACGATTTTGACGCCGAGCAAACCGGACGCGACTTCTGGCAGGAACTCTACAGCCGCTGCCTCGACTCCAACCTGGCGATGGAGCTGGTCGAGACGTTTCCCGCCGCGAACGCGCTCCGGTGCGCCCCGGCAACCGAAGCAAACTCCCAGCCCACCGCGCTGGTGGTGCCGCGGGGAGAAATTCCCGAGGCGCCGCTCTATGACATTCTTCGGGCTGATGACCCGGATATGGACCGCAACCTCGATGAAACCATCGCCTGGATTGAAGCCGCGGGCCTGCCGGTCATCAACCTGCTTAGCTATCTCGATCTGCCCCTCTACCGCGCCTACGCCGCCGAACACGAAGACGAGCGCGACCAGAACATGTTTCTGCACATGCTCCACACCTGGACGTGCTATCGCCGATACGGCGCGGTGCTGGCGCGGGTGCCACTCGCGCTCGCCAAGGCATTCGTGAACCCAATGTATTTACGCCTCAACACCACCCAGTTTCGGTCGCCCGCGCCCGCGCTGTGCCTGGTTTTTCCGCCGTGGGAATATATGGTCGGCCAGCATTGGGTGAAAGAGATCTACATGACCCATCTCGAACCGCCGACCCCGGCCGACGACCGCGAGTTGACGTTCATGATTGTCAGCCACGACGAGCGCGGAGAATTCGGCTTTATTCCGTTGGAGGTCCCGCTGAGCCTGCCCGGCGTAGGCGAGTCGATCGACGCCTTTTTCGCCAGCCCCGAGGATGCCGATCTTCGCCGCCTGACGGTGATCGCCGCCACCTACTGCCTGTACGCGACGGCGCGCGACCGTGCGCAGTACCTGGGCTCGCCAGGCCCGACGACATGAGCGGCGGGCGCGATCATGTGGCGCAAAAAGAGTGGGCGGTCTATGTTGCCGTTGCGCTGGCCGCGGCCGCCGCGGTTGCTCTGCACCCGGCGAAAGCGATTGACTATCAGGTTTATTTTGACAATACGCATCACTACTTCGCCGGCGCCGCGATGTACGGACCGGCGAGCGGCACGGGATGGGCTGGCGGCGTTTACCGCTACCCTCCGCTCTTTCTCGATCTTTTCCGCGGGCTGGCGTGGCTTCCGCTGGCGTGGGGAGCGGCGTTGTGGGCGGCCGGCAAAGTGCTGGCACTGGGGGCGCTGCTCACCCATTTGCGCAGGCGCTGGGGACTAAAGAGCAGCGCGGCGTTCTGGCCGGGGTTGATATTGATTGCGCCCTACTTCGTGCAGGAGGTGCGCTACGGGAATGCGCAGTTCTACATTGTCGCCTTGTGCATTGTCGGCCTTTTGCACCTCAGGGCCAGCGCCGCCGTGGGTTTGGCGGCAGCGCTGAAAGTCTGGCCGTTATTATTCCTGCCCTGCCTTTTTTTCGCACGGCGCTGGCGCGCCCTGGCCTGGGCCGCGGCGAGCGTGGTGGGGCTGACGCTGCTACCCGCCCTATGGCGCGGTCCAGGAGCTCAAATGGCATTGCTGGGGCAGTGGCTGACGCAGGAGCGTGCCATTGGCAAGCTCAATGAAATCTGGTATCCGGGCCAATCGCTGCATGACGTTCTTTTGCGCTATCTGACCGTGGTTGACTATAGCCGTTTGCCCGACACCGCCTATCGCCAAGTGGCATGGCTGCACTGGTCACCGATTGGCGTCGAACGCTTGTGGTGGGTGCTCGTTGTCCTATTGATGGCCGGCTTCTTTTATGCGCTGGTGCGCGGCGGCTACGGCGATGGCGCAGTGGCAGCCATGTTCTGCGCCATGGTGATCGTTGAGCCGCATGTACACCGGCTTATTCTTGAGTCGCTGCTACTTCCGGCGCTCTGGATCGCCTCCCTTCGCGGGGCTCGACCGAGATGGTTCTGGTTTGCGATGGTGGTTTCGGCGATTGAGCCGTTGGTACCGGGCGGAGGCCGTCAGCGTGTAATGCAAGTCTATGGCGTGGACTTCTGGCTGGTCGTTCTGCCGCTGACATGGGTGGTTTGCGTTGCCTGGCTAAGGTGTTTACCTGATATGACGGAGCGCGCCGAATTGGCACACTGACCAGGAGCTTAGGAGCAAGCGCCGATTTGCCACTTCGTCGCCCATTTCCGTTAGTGTTGGCCGGAGTCTGTCTACTGGGTGCCACCCTGGGAACCAGCGGTCTGACCAGCAATTTAACTGCCCCGCCGAGCCGGACAACGGCGCACTGGGCAGCCGCCCCGTCCACGCTGACGAGCGCATCGTTGCTGCGCGATGCAGCCCCCTACCTGGTCACGCCGGAGCAGCTTCCGGCGGCGGCGCAGTCGGGCGCGGTGGAGCTATACCACGCGCGATACGAGCAGGTGCTGGCCAGCGGCTTGTCGGCCGTGGTCGAACAGCGCGTCTTCCAAATTGGGGATACCGAGTCAGCGGACCTTTTCACGCCCGACGACCTTTGGTACGACAGTTCGCGAAATCACTTCCAATTAATTCAGGCTGAGGTTGTGCGGGGCGCCACTAATGGCGTGACCGTCGAGGAGGGTCGCGATCTGGGCGACCTGCGCACCGACGCGACCGGCAATCAGCCGCGCCGCCTCGGTCTGCCCCGCCTGCGCGCGGGCGACCGCGTCAACCTGGTGTACGAACTGCTGCCGGACACAAGCCATGACTGGTCGGTGCTGGATGGGCATTATCTTGGCAATCTGTTCGCGTTCCGCGACAGCTATCCGACGGAGCGAGCGCGCTATGTGGTAGCTTCGGCGAGCGATCTTCATTACAGTTCGATCGGGGTGGCGCCGCCGCGCCGCGGTATTGGGCCTGAGGGCCTACGCACCTGGGAGTGGAACGCCGACGATCAACCGGCCTTCTTCAGCCAGCCCTCGGGGCCGTCGATCACCGACCGATCGCCGTTTGTGCAGGTCTCCGGCTTTAGCTCATGGGGAGCGATGGCCAACTGGTACAGTGACGTGTTGGCCCGGCAAGCGCGGTTGCAACCGCCGCTGGAGCGCACTTTGCTGGCCGGCTATCCGAGCCGGGAGCCGGCAAGAGACACGGTCGAGCGTGTGTGGCGCTCACTGGCACCGCGGCTCAGTTATCTTGGCGACGAATCGGGCGTTCACGCCTACGTCCCCAATCGGGTAGCGATGGTTTATAAGGCCGGTCGCGGCGACTGCAAGGATGGCGCCCTGCTTCTCACCACCTGGCTGCGCGCGCAAGGAATCGAGGCGTATGTCGCCCTGGTGAGGACGCCCAGTATGGGGCGCCTGGCACCGCCGGATGTGGACGGGGGCGCCGCCACCATGGCCGCCTTTGACCATGCCATTGTCTATGTGCCCTCGACCCAGCAGTGGATTGATACCACGGCGCCGGAACTGCTGGGGGGCGAGCTGCCCGCCTCCGATCAAGGCGGCTGGGCGCTGATCGTGCGGGCAGGCCAACGCGGGTTGGTTCGCATTCCCACCGCGCCCGCGACCGCCAACGTAACCCGGCGCACGGTTCGGCTTACGCCCGCGCCCGGCGGCGGATGGCGCGCCGACGGCACCCTCGAAGTTGAAGGCGCCGACGCGCCGGGCATGCGCGAGACGTATGCCGACCCCAGCCGGCGCACCGGCGAGCTCAGCAATTGGCTGCGCCTCTATTTCCCCCATGCCACGGTCGAGACAGTTGAAGCCGAGGGCATCAAGCCCGCCTCCGACACGGTGCGGCTGCGATTTACGGCTACGCTCGGCGCCAACAGCGGCTTCAGCACGGCCTGGATTCAGCGCCATTATGCCAGCCTCATGGCCGCGCAGGAGCAGCGCAGCGAATCGCTCCGGCTGCCCATGCGATGGCGCACCGAGGAGGCCTGGTCGCTGCAGCTACCGGCGGGCCAGACCTGCTCCGCCGCTCCCCTGGCTCTCGCCGCCAGCCAGCCGATTGACGAGGTGAGCCCCTTCGGCGCGCTCCACATCGCCACCTCCTGCGACGACGGCTGGTTCAGCGCCTACTCCGAAGTTACGCAAGCGGCCAACGAAATCCAGCCGGGCACTTACCCCGGATTCCGTGCTTTTTGGCAGAGCGTGGACGCCCGCTTAGACGCTCCGCTCACCTCGGAATCGACCGTGAAAGCCGTAACGACTCAGCTACAATAGTTGGAGTGCGACTCCGTACGTCATTGCTGGCAGTGTTGTTGCTGCTCATGCCGCTGGCCAGTTGGTCGGTCAGCACAGGCGGCTTGCCCGGCTGCGCCGGGCTGGAGCGCGGCAGCGCCTGCCCAATGCAGGGAACGAAAGCAAACTGCCACATGACCTGCATGTCGAAGGCGACGCAACTAAGCCTGCCGGCATCGCTGGTTCCGGTCGTACCGGTGCGGCTCGTCGTTGCCGGTCGCCCCGGTGCGGAGGGCTCGATCGCAGCCAACCGCGGTAGCGGCGCCACCGGCGCCGACGGCTATCTCCCTGCCGTCTTTCATCCTCCGGCGGCGTAGAACCCATCTCATAAAGCCGGCGGTCGATACGAGGGCACGGCGTAGTGGGGCTTTTCCTGATGTCAAAGCCCCATACGGAACCGGGGCAAGCGGGCTCGGCGCCATTTATGAGACGGGTTCAAGTTACCCGGCCCGCTCGCAACAACTCACTCGTGAGTCCACTGGCTGCTCTCTTTACGGGAGGATGGTATGCGTTTGGCGTTCGTGTTTCTTTCCCTGACCACCTTATTTGGCACGGTGCGCGGCATCGTGCACGATCCTCAACATCGCCCCGTGCCGGGGGCCAAAGTCGTCGTCCAGGCGCTGCATTCGGCTTTTAGCATCAGCGGTCAAAGCAATGCCAGCGGCGAGTTCGAGTTTCCGCGGGTGCCGGTGGGCGAATATACGGTGACCGCCACGCAAACCGGATTCGCGCCAGCGAGTGTCGCGGTAACGGTGCAGTCGAATGAAGCGCCCATTCTGCATCTGGAGTTGGCGCTGGCCTCGGCGTCGCAAACCACCACAGTTGAAAGCACGGCGCCCGCGGTGGACGTGCAGTCGTCCACGCCGACGACCATGATTGGGCAACGACAGATCGCCCGCACCCCCGGGGCCGACCGCAGCAACAGCCTGGCTATGATTACCGACTACGTTCCCGGAGCTTATATGGTGCACGACCAGCTTCACGTGCGCGGCGGCCACCAGGTAAGCTGGCTGGTGGATGGCGTTCCAGTTCCCAACACCAACATCGCCAGCAACGTCGGACCGCAGTTTGACCCCAAGGACATCGAGTCGCTCGACGCGTTGCGCGGCAGCTACGACGCCGAGTTCGGCGACCGCACCTATGGCGTTTTTAATATCGTGCCGCGCACCGGGTTTGACATCAATAACCAGGGCGAGTTGGTGCTCAGCGCAGGTAACTTTTACCAAACCAACGCGCAAGTCAATTTCGGCAGCCATACGGACAAATTCGCCTACTATGCAAGCCTGAACGGCAACCGTTCGAACCTGGGTTTGTCCACGCCCGGGTCCGAGGTGCTGCATGACGCCGAAAATGGCGTCGGCGGCTTCCAATCACTGATCTACAATCTCGACGCCAAGGACCAGTTTCGCCTGGCCGCCTCCGAGCGGCGCGACTTCTACCAGATTCCCAATACGTTGAGCCAGCAGGGAACGCTGCACGACGCCCAGCAGGAGGCGGATGCCTTCGCCAACGTGAGCTGGGTGCGCACCATCAACAGCGGAACCCTGCTCACCGTGTCGCCGTTTTATCACTACAACAGCGCCAACTACGAAGGCGCGCCGAACGATTTTCCCATCGCCACCACCGACGAACGGAGCTCGAACTACGCCGGGGCACAGACAACGCTGAACGCGATCTCCGGCGCGACCAACACCGAGGTCGGCTTCTACGGCTTTGCCCAGCACGATCAGCAACTGTTTCGCCTGCTTTACAACGACGGCTCCCATCCGAATTTCACCCAGACGGAGCCCGCCTCGGGGAACCTCGAGGAGGAATTCGTGGAAGAGAAGCTGCAGCCGGCGCCGTGGTTGACGCTGATGGGAGGGTTGCGGCAATCGCACTTCAGCGGCAGCTTCGCCGAAAACGCCACCTCGCCGCGATTGGGGGTGGCCTTTGAGCTGCCCGGCTTGCACTGGGTGGCGCGCGGCAACTATGGGCGTTACTATCAGGCTCCTCCTCTGGTCACCACCGCCGGCCCGTTACTTCAGTTCGTCACCAGTCAGGACCTTGGCTTCATTCCACTGCGTGGCGAGCGCGATGAGGAGTGGCAGGCCGGTTTGACCATTCCGATCAGCGGCTGGGTGTTGGATGGCGATTATTTTCATAACCGTGCGAACAATTTCTTCGACCACAATAACGTAGGCAACTCGAACGTATTTTTCCCGTTGACCATCGCGCTGGCGCGAATTTATGGCTTCGAGGCCACGCTGCGCTCGCCGCAGCTGTGGCGCAAAGGACAGGTGCATCTGGCCTACTCCAATCAGATCGCCGAAGGAGCGGGGGCCATCAGCGGGGGGCTCACCGACTTTTCGCCGCCGACCGGATTTTTCCTTCTCGATCACGACCAGCGCAACACCTTGACTGGCGGAGTCGATTGGATTTTGCCGAAAGGCGCCTATCTCTCCGGCAACGTCTACTACGGCTCCGGTTTCGCCAATGGCGATGCGCCGCCGGCGCACTTGCCCGCCTATGCATCGGTGGATGTGACGCTGGGCAAGCAGTGGAGCGACGCCCTTTCGACCTCATTTACCGCGCTTAACGTGGCGAACACCCACTTGTTGATTGACAATAGCTTCACTTTTGGAGGTACCCACTTCAACAACCCGCGCGAGCTGTACCTTGAGGTCCGCTACAAGTTCAAATATTAGAGTGCGCCGCATTGTGATCATAATCGGGCTGCTGATTGCTGTGGTCGCCGCCTGGTATGTGTGGGCAGCCGGCGCGCATGGATTCAGCGCCAATGCGGCGCCGAGTTGGATCGAAACCAAATTGGCGGCCCTCAGCCGGCACCTGGCTCTGCCGGCGGGCGACAACGCCGCGCGCGATCCCGAGCCTATGACGCCGACGCGCCTAGCCCGCGCGCGGCAGGAATTTCATGAGCAATGCGCGCTCTGCCACGGCGATGATGGCTCCGGACACACCACCATGGGGCAGTCGCTGTACCCAAAGGTTCCCGATTTGCGCGGAATGACGCAGAATAGGACTAATGGCGCGCTCTTCTATTCCATCCGCAACGGTATCCGCATGAGCGGCATGCCCGCCTGGTCGAACCAGGATTCGGACGCGGAAATTTGGGCTCTCGTGGCCCTGATTCGAACCCAGAGGGAACCCCAGAGGAATCAATGAACCGGATTGCACTTTGCTTTCTACTGATTGCCGCGTGCCTGGGCGCCGCCGCCCAGGACCAGACCACGATTGTGATTTCCGGCACCTCGAAGTACCGGCTTGCCGTGCCCAATTTTAACGGCGCGGCGGCGGCACCCTCCGACGTGCAGCGCACCTTCAACGAGGTGCTTTGGAACGATCTCTTCCAGTCGGCGGTGGTGACCATGGTGGGACGCAGCCTCTATACCGCGCCGACGCCAGGCTCGGAGGCGGAGATCAATAATCCGGCTACACGCACCGCCTGGGCGGCGGCGCCCAACTCGATTCAGCGCCTCGTCTTCGGCAACCTGCAGGCTAATAACGGCTCCTTGCTGGTGGACGCCTACCTCTATGACGTGACGCAGCCCGCAGGCCAGGGCCGGCTCATGGGCAAGCGCTATGCGGACCCAGCGACCGCCGCGGGGGCGCGCGCCATCGCCCACCAGGTCGCCAATGACGTAGTGCAGGCGCTGGGATTCGGACCTGGCATCGCTACTTCGCAGATCGCCTTCATCAGCAATCGCAGCGGCAGCCAGGAAGTCTGGACCATGGATTACGACGGCGCCAATCAACAACAGCGCACCCATCTGCACAGCATTGCCTATTCGCCGCGCATCTCGCCGGACGGCCAGACACTGGCCTTCATGAGCTCGGCCTCGGGTTCGCCCCAAATCCGGCTGCTGTCATTGCTGAGCAACAAGTTGTTGCCGTTCCCGAAGTTCAAGGGCAACCTCACGGAGTCGCCGGCGTGGTCGCCGGATGGCAAGAAACTGGCGTTCGCCTCGAATATGGATGGCAGCAACGTAGAAATCTACACCATCAACGCCAACGGCACCGGCCTGCGGCGCCTGACCGTTTCCCGCGGCGTTGCCATTGACAATCTGTCCCCGGCGTGGAATCCCAAGGGCTCGACGATCGCGTTCGTCAGCAACCGGCTGGGGCAGCCACAGATCTTCGTCATGGGTGACGACGGCAGCAACCCGAAGCGCGTTTCACAGGGTGGCTATGCGGTCAGCCCCTCGTGGTCGCCCAATGGATTACTGCTGGCGTATGCCTGGGTGCGCTCGGGCGGCGAGAACGACGGCGCCTTCGATGTCTACTACCTAAACCTGGCGACACAGCAATACCAGCAGATGACCCACAACGGTGAACGCAACGATTTTCCTAGCTGGGCACCGGATAACCGCCACCTTGTTTTTCAGTCGGGCCCGTCCTACCATACGCAGTTGTTTACGGTTGCCGCCGACGGCTCGGCGCCGGCGCAGTTGACCACCCAGGGGAACAATGAAATGCCCAACTGGAGCTGGCATTAGGACTTGCAATTGTCTCGCATTGTTGGATAATTGGTTGCAGCTATGAGCACACAAAAATTCGCCCTCGTCGCTTGTCTCGGCCTTGCTTTTGGAATCGCCGGTTGCGGCCATAAAAACATGCCGCTGCCCACGCCGCCGGCGGCGGAGAACACGACCACCAATGCCGCCACCGCGCCCACGATAACGCTCAGCGCCGACCCAACCGCGATCGAGGCAGGCTCGCAAGCCACGCTGGTATGGAAGTCCACCAACGCCGTGCGTGTGGAACTCAACGGCGCGCCAGTGAACTTAAATGGCACCCAGGCTGTGAATCCCGCCCAATCCACCGATTACCAAATCGTCGCCCGCAGCGCTGATGGACAAACGGCCAACGCCGCCGCCCGCATTACCGTAACGCAGCCGGCGGCGCCCGCCGTCACTCCAGCGCCCACCTCGAACGACGTCGGAGGATCGTTTCCCGACACCGTGCGCGACGCGTTTTTCGATTACGACAAGAGCGATATTCGGCCCGACGCCGAGCCCGCGCTGCAGACGGATGCCCAGTACTTCAAGGCGCATCCAGACGTAAAGGTGTTGATTGAAGGCCACTGCGATGACCGCGGCAGTGCCGAGTACAACCTGGCGCTTGGCGATCGTCGCGCGGCGGCGGTGAAAAATTATTTGGTGTCGCAGGGCGTTGATCCTAACCGCATCCAGACGGTGAGCGTGGGCAAGGAAAAGCCGTTTTGCACCTCCGACAGCGACGATTGCCGGCAGCAGAACCGGCGCGGACATTTCTCCCAAGCTCCTTCCGGCGGCGAATAGTACGTAATCCGTTATCATTAGACCTAACCGGGAGGTTTTCATGAGAACGAAACTGTTGGCGCTGGCCTTAACCTTGGCCTTGTGCGGGGTCATCGCTCCGAAACCAGCCACCGCCGAGGACAAGGGTATTATTGCCTTGCAACAGGCGGTCAGCCTGCTCATCAGCCAGGTGACCGACCTGCAGAAAAACCTGAACACCCAGTTCGGCATGCTGCAAGGGCTGGTCACCCAGAACACCGACACGGTGAACAAGCTAACCAGCGCGCTCGACGGCATCCAGCGCGCGCTCAGCGGCAATCAAATGGTGGCCAACCAGCAGGCCAACGACGTCTCGAAGCAGTTTCAGTCGCTGGCCGATTCCATCAGCGATTTGCAGGCGCGGTTGAAAACGATGGACGATACGCTCAAGCAGGTTCAACAGTTGCAACAAACCATCCCCGCGCCGCCAGGAGGCGCGTCGGCTGTGTCCGCCGGCGGTACGGGGGCGCCGGGCATGGTTGCGCCAGCCGCCGCTCCGGCCAACGCCCTGCAGGCGTACCAAAATGCGTTAAGCGATTTTGAAGCCAGCAATCCAGCGGCGCAAGCCGAGTTGGCCGCGTTCTTGCGTACCTATCCGGACGACCCGCAGGTGCCGGACGCCACCTATTATCTGGCCAGTATTTTCTTCAACAACAAGCAGTATCCGGAGGCGATCGACGCCTACACGCGGCTGATCGAACAGTATCCGAATAGCCCCAAGGCCGGCCCGGCGGAGTTGTATAAGGGTATTGCGCTGGCGAAAGAAGGCAATCGCGGGGCGGCGATCAGCGAGTTCCGCGCCGTGGTCAAGAACTACTCCGGCACCGAAGCCGCGCGCCAGGCAGATAGCGAGCTACGAGCCCTTAACGCCAGCAGCGGTCGCGGCCGCTAGTTTAAAGCGCTATTTAGGAAGCACCACCGCAACAAACCGGCGGAAAGCTGGGCGGCCCCTGGCCGGGCGGAGCTTGCTGGGGCGGCTGCTGCGGCAACGATTGCGGCATGGGCTGATTCATGGGCGGGGGCGTGGCTTTCTTTGCGTTGCCGGCCGGCGGCGGCGCATCGCCAGGGCGCCGCAGTGTGGGCGCGGGCTCATCTTCGATGGCTTTTTCGGCGGCCGCTTTCGTGGCTTGCGTATGGTTCACGGCCGCCAGCGCGGGGTCGGGCGTATTGTCAACCACTTGCGTCCCATCGCTCTTGTAGGTCGTCACCCGCACCACTTTGTCATCGCTGAACCGCACGAAGACGGTGGGATCCGGAGGGGTGCCGTAAACCCAGTCTTCAAACTGATCGCCGGTGGCCGGGTCGGTTTCGCGCGTCTTGTTCCCGGTGCGCCCGAGCGCGGCAACGACCATATCGGTGTCCATGCCGACGAGAACCCGGTGTTGGTCAATGGCAACCTTGACCGAAGCAGGCAAGCGTTTCACCATTTCCTCGGCTTTCGAGGGCGGATCCCAATCAATCACCGGCCCCAAATCCTTGCGCACCTCTTCGGGCGTCAACTCCGGCACGGTTTTCGCGAAGCGCAAGGTTATTTCCGAGCCGGCGGCGGCGTTCTGCGAAGGCGTGACCGAACTCGTGCCGGTGCCCATGCCGACGGAAACGTGATCGTACCAATGCGACTTGTGCGGGCCGCCATTGATCATGAAGACGATGCGGTCGTCCTTGAATTCGATGGAGGTGATGGCAACCCTGTCGCCGACGCGCGCGGCGACGCCGTTATCCATGTTGCCGGGGTTCGTGATGGCGCCCTTCGCATCAACCTCGATCCCGTTCTTGTCGGTGGGCAGGGGGCGGCGGGCAATGCCAACGTCGGAGATGAGCGAGCGGATGATGGCAACGCGTTCCGCTTCAGTAATCCGCGGCGGGGAGGAGAAAAACGGGAGTAGCAGAACCACTCCGGCAACCATACTTTGAGTATAGATGCAAACGCCTAGACGGGGGGAAGTTGAACCGCGAGCTGGTTCAGGACATGGACGGACGTCCAACCGTCCTGAGCGGCAACCTTGCGAGCCTCGCGGGTAGCGAGACCCTTGTGCTCGGCGGAATGGACCTCGCCCTTCAAGGTAATGTCCTTACCCGAAATCACGAGCTCGACCTTGTCGCCACTGAGCGGAGCGGCACGCAGCGCCGCCGTCAAATCCTGTTGCAGTTCGGCTTCGGTTTTTGGCCCTTTAGGCTGTGGGTGCTCGACCGCGGCGTGCGTCGCGTGCGTGGCATGGGTGTGCGACGGCTTCGGCTGGGGAGCTTGAACGACAAGAAAAGCGGCTAAAAAAGCGGGTGCGATAAGCATGGTGGCAATCCAAAGAATACTACAATGTCGAAATGAACTGCGACCTGTTGATTGTCGGCGCCGGGCCCACTGGCTTGGCCTGCGCGATCGAAGCCGGCAAGGTGGGCATGCGGGCCGTGATTGTCGAGAAGGGTTGTTTGGTGAACTCGATTTTCCACTATCCGTCGAACATGATTTTTTTTACCACCTCCGAGTTATTGGAAATCGGCGGCGTTCCGTTCGCCACCGGAGCGCCCAAACCCTCCCGCCTCGAAGCCTTGGAGTACTACCGCAAAGTCGCGGTTCATTATGGGCTCGACGTGCGCCAGTACGAGCGGGTTAACAGCGTCAAGAAGAAAGACGGTGGGTTCGTAGTCGCCAGCGAACGGGGCCAGTACCATGCCGCGCGGGTAGTGATCGCCACCGGTTATTACGATCTTCCCAATTTGCTCGGCGTACCGGGCGAGGAGCTTCCCCACGTCCATCACTACTTCAAAGAAGCCCACGCCTTCGCCGGTCTAAACGTGGTGGTGATCGGTGGCAAGAATTTCGCCGCGGAAACGGCGCTTGATCTGTACCGCCACGGAGCGCGGGTAACTCTCGTCCACCGCCAGGCGGAGCTGGGCGCCGGCATCAAGTACTGGGTGCGGCCGGATATACTGAACCGCATTCAGGCGAAGGAGATCGCGGCCCGCTTCCAAACCCAGGTGCTGGAGATTCTGCCCGACGGCGTTCGCGTGCGCGGGCCCGAGGGAGAAGCCACCGTAGCCGCCGATTTTGTTTTCCCGTTGATCGGCTACCATCCCGATTTTGATTTTCTGCAAGCGTGCGGCGTGGCGCTGGGAGAGAACATGCGCCCGGCCTGCAATCCGGCGACATATGAAACAAATGTATCCGGCCTGTATCTGGGCGGCGTGGTGATGGCCGGCCGGAACACATCTGAAATTTTCATCGAGAACGGACGCTTCCACGGCAAGGTCATTGTGGATCATATCCGGGCCAACCAGGCATGACTACGGAAAAGATCTACAAGATCGAGACCACGCTGGACGACGAGAGCCCGCAAGTCATTGGCTACGTCCTGGAACGGGCGCTTGAGCTGGGCGCGCTCGACGCCTACACGGTGGCGGCGCAGATGAAAAAGAATCGCCCCGGCGTTCTGCTAACACTGCTGGCGCGCGCGGCCGAGCGCGAGGTATTGGTTCGACTGCTGCTCACCGAGACCACCACTCTCGGGGTGCGGGTCGAGCCCTCCGTTCGGGTGGTACTGAAGCGGAAAATGCGCACCATCGAGACCGAATATGGTGCGATCCGGGTCAAGGTCGCGGCCGGAAAATCCATGCCGGAGTATGAAGATTGCCGTGCCGCCGCCCGCCGCGCCGGGGTGCCGCTGCGCATGGTCCTGAAATCTATTAGTCTAGCTAGCAAATAATGATTCGAGCTGAAAAATCGTCGCCTGGAGGCAACATTTTCATTGACTTCCGTTCCGCGAAAATTTATAACACAGAGTGAGCGTTCAGTTTTGATATCTACTGTGCGCCATGACAAAACGGAGGATACATGGTTTCAACGTGGTGTGGGCGAACCTTGAAAACGTTCGCGCTCGTGTTCTTCATGATGACGGTCGCCGGCATGGCTCAGAGCCTGACCACCGGCGCGCTTTCCGGCAACATAACCGATCCGTCCGGCGCTTCCATTCCCGGCGCCAAAGTAACAGCAACCAGCGCCGCCACCGGGGCGGTACACTCGACCGAATCGCAAGCCAACGGCGGCTATCTGATTCCATTGTTGGAACCAGGACAATACACCATCACCGTTGAGAAGACGGGCTTCCAGACCGCCAAACAGTCCGGCGTCGGAATTGCCGTCAGCACGACAGGTGCGTTGAACTTCAAGTTGCAGGTCGGCGCGTCCAGCCAGACGGTGGAGGTCACCGGCGAAGCTCCTCTGATTCAACCACAGAATGCGAACACGACCACGACGCTGGATAGCAAGGCGATTGAGAATCTGCCCAACCCCGGCGGCGACATCACCATGTTGGCGCAGATCTCGCCGGGCGCGGTGATGCACGTTCAGGGGGGCGGCGGCACCGCCGGTCTGAGTTTCAATGGCGTGCAGGGAAACGCAATCGAATATACCTACGACGGAATGGACGACAATGATCCGTTCAACAACGATAATAATTCCGGACCCAGCAACATGCTGCTTGGCCAGAATTCGGTTTCAGAAGTCACTGTCAACACCAACGCCTACGCCGTCGACCAGGGACGCATGGCGGCGGGGCAGGTCAACTATTCTTCAAAGTCCGGCAGCAACAACTTCCACGGCGATCTGTCGTGGCAATGGAACGGCCGCGTACTGAATGCCCACGATTTCTTTGACAAATCGACCCCGGGTGTTCCCGTTCTGGCGAAGCCGTTTGACAATGTGAACAACTGGACCGGCGGAATCGGCGGACCGATTGTAAAAAACAAGCTATTTTTCTTCTTTGACAGCGAAGGCACGCGCATTGATTTGCCGCTGCAAACGACGTTCACCGTGCCCACGCCGGCTTACATAGCGTTTGCCGAAAGCCAGATCGCCACCGGCGGCTGGGACCCGAATCCGGCGCTAAAGGATGCCAATGGCTTCAAGCCCTTGCCGGGCCAGCCGGCAGAGGCTGCTTTTCAGAAGAGTTTCTTCAGCCTCTTCGGGGACACCTCGGTTGGCACGCGCAACGGATCCCAAATCAGCCCCTCGACTAAAGCGCTCCTGGGGTGCCCAATCCTCGCGAACGGTACGCTCGACCCAAATTATGCCCCTGGTCCCAACGGCACTTTCCCGAACGATACCGGATGTTCCAATAAGGGCGTATTTAATGGCACGGCGAAGACGCCCGAGACCCTGACCGACGTTCGCATCGATTACAACCTCAACGCTAATAATACGGTTTGGGGAAAGTTCCTTAACGATCAAGGGACTCAGACGACCGGAATTAGCCCCATCAATCCCGTCTTTGACGAGAACTCATTCCAGCCCGACCGTCAGGGAGTGTTGGATTGGACCCACATTTTTTCTCCCACGCTCACCAATGACGCCTCCACCGGGTTCCTCTGGTATGGCGCCATTTTTGATTTCGACACGCCGGCCGCGGAACATGCCGCAGTTGATGGGCTGGGGAGCATTGGCAGTCCGTTCTCCACCTTGGGATCGACCAATTTTCCGCAGGGCCGCAATGTGACGCAGTATCAAGCCATCGACAATCTTACCTGGACGCACGGCGACCATAGTATCAAGATCGGTGAGAACTTCCGGCGGGAACTGGTGAACGATCACAATTTCGCGCGCAGCTTTGCCAGCAGCAACACCTCGAACGTTCTTGAGGCCGCCTTTGCAGCCGCTAGCAGCGCAACCCAGCGCTACCCGATTACGACGGTGGAACAATTTAAGGATTTTTCGCTCGACGTTTATGCCGGGGACACGTGGCAATTGAACCGTAATCTCACGCTCACTTATGGCTTGCGCGCAACCCATAACTCCAATCCAATCGACCGCCAGGCTTTCATCGGCAATTTTGCGGATTTCACGACCTTCACCCACCCCAATCTCAACGGCGGAAATTTGGCGACCCCGCCCAATGCCGTATTCCAGGCATCGAACAAACTCTGGAACTCAGTTGACTTTGCCGTGTGGCAGCCGCGCCTCGCACTTGCCTGGCAGCCTCGGACTTCAACCCTCATCAAAGCCGGTTGGGGCATGTTCTCCCAAGTGGCGGCTACCAGTGCTGCCGACACGCTGGCCAACAACCCCCCCTTTAACCCAAGCTTCACCGGGGGCTTTAGTCCGGGCAATCTTGGTGCGAACGGGTCACCGGCCGGGTGTACGCAAGCGGGCGGTAGCAATCCTCAATGCGGATTCCTTTGGGATCCAACCCTGCCGGGCAGCGCGGTTCTGGCGGCGGTTGCAGGCAACGCGGGCTTCCAGAAGAATTTCACCGGCGGCGCGCCCTCGTGTGCGTTTACCGGCCCCTCCACGACCTGTGTGCCGCCGGCGAACATTGCCGCCCTTCCGGCTCAGGGTCTGTTGTCACCGATCGTCTATCAGTACAATTTGACGGCGCAACAACAACTGGGACGCAACCTTTCAGTTTCGTTGGGTTATGTCGGCACGCGCTCGCAACACAACTCGTATAGCTACAACGATAATGGTTTTGAGAAGGTATGCGCGGGCTGCTTTGCTCCGTTCTTGTTCGCCAAGAATTCCGCGGGTTCTCCCGATCCGCGCTTTCTAAGCTATACCCAGACGCGGTATGACGGCTACGGGCGTTACGATTCGCTGCAGGCCGGGCTCGTTGATCGGCTGTCGCATGGATTGACGCTGAACTTCAACTACACTTGGAGCCACTGCCTCACCACGGGAACTCCGTACCAGGATGGCGCGGGCTCCAGCTTGCGGAATGTTTACGATGATTGTTCTTCCGACATTCAGCAGGTTGCCAATGCGTCCTACACTTACGCGCTGCCAATTCACGTCGGCAATGCTTTTGCCGGTAAAGTCGTCAACGGTTGGCAAATCTCAGGGGCGACTTGGGCGGAAGGCGGTACTCCGCTCTTTATAACGATGGACGGCGGTGGCTCGCTCGGCGGCGTTCTCGTTCAGACCTCCGGTCCGCGGGGCGGCTTGTTGGCCAGCGGCGTGAGCCCGTATGCCAAGAATACATTTATCAATGGCGTGACCAACCCTGGCTCGGTGCAGTGGTTGAACCCTTCCGCTCTTCTGACGTTTTATGATCCGAATACCGGGAAGTGCATGGCGCCGGGTACGACCACCGAGGTCGCGCCCAGCCCAGCCGCTTGCCAGTTTTTCGGCAACAATGGCACCACTTTGCGCGGGCCGACCTTCCAATGGACGAATTTTGATCTGTCCAAGTCAACTCAGCTAACTGAGCACGTTAACCTGCGACTCGACTTCCAAGCGTACAACTTGTTCAACCATCCCAATTTCGCAAATCCGGATAGGACCGCGGCGGCGGGAACGGCCGACATGGCGGGCAGCGATGCAATCACGTCACTGACCTCGCCGAACAATGGCTTGCTAGGCCAGAACGGCGGCGACAGCGCGCCGCGCATGCTCGCTTTCCAAGCCAAGATCGTGTTCTAGACCGACAATCCAACCCCAACCCGAAGGGCGGAATGAGCGCGAGCTCATTCCGCCCTTCGGCGTTTGGGCAAGCCTCCAACGCCTCTAGTGAGGCAAGTAAATAATGTCAGGCGCTCAAATCGTCACGTTAACGAGACTTATGCTCAACAGCAAATTTTGCTGGGCGGTTTCGACTCCGATATCTCAACCGGCTCGGGAAAGTCCACCTTCCGCCCGTTGCCGGCCGAGCCGGCTGAGGCCCCGTTCCTGAAGCAGATATTCGGTCTCTACGGCGACACCAGCATCGGAACGCGCGGCAACAAGCAGTTCAATGCGAACCCCGCTTCCAGCTTTGGCTGCAACCTTGACCCGAAGTTCGTCACCTCGTCCAATCCGCTGGGAGTTGATCCCAGTTTCAACCCTCAGGCCACGCCCAGCGCGACCAATCCGATACCGTCTGATACGGGTTGCAGGGTGAATGGCATTTTGACTACCAGCGCCAAGACTCCGGAAACATTGACGAGTTTCCGCATCGACTACAACTTGAATCAAAACAACACGGTTTGGGGAAAATTCAGTAACGACCAGGGAACCCAGACCACCGGAATCAGCGCCATTAACCCGGTCTTTAACGAAGATTCATTCCAGCCGGATCGCCAGGGAGTGCTCGACTGGACGCACGTCTTCACCCCGACCTTGACCAACGATGCCAGCGCGGGTTTCCTTTGGTACGGCGCTATTTTCGACTTCAACACACCCGCCGCTGAACATGCCGCCATCGATGGTTTGGGTTCGGTCGGAATGCCGACGACGGGCGTTGGCTCGACGAGCTTCCCGCAGGGACGCAATGTGACCCAGTACGAGTTCATTGACAACATGACTTGGACCAAGGGGAGCCACTCCTACAAGGTGGGCGAAAACTTCCGGCGCGAACTCGTCAATGATCACCGCTTCGCTGGAAACTTCGCCAGCGATACCGCCGGAAATTGGCAGCAACTGATGTACGGCGCCGCCTCGAGCGCGAGCCAGCGTTTTCCGATCACCGCGGTGGAGCAGTTCAAGAGCTTCTCGCTGGATTTGTATGCCGGCGACACCTGGCAGATCAACCGCAAGCTGACGCTGACCTACGGCGTCCGCGCGACGCACAATTCGAATCCGGTGGACAAACAGCCCTTCGAAGGTGTGTTCGCCGACTTCACGACCTTCGCGCATCCGAATCTGGGCGGCAATAATCTGGCCACCGCCCCGAATTCGGTTTTCACCGCCCGCAGTCCATTGTGGAGTTCGGTGCCGCTAGCCGTATGGCAGCCGCGACTTTCGCTTGCCTGGCAGCCGCGCACCTCGACCCTGATCAAGGCTGGTTGGGGGATGTTCTCGAACGTGGCGGCGACCAGCGCGGCGGAGACACTGGCCACCAACCCGCCCTTCTTCCCATCCTTCACCGGCGGTATCGGGGCCGGCAACCTCGGCCAAAACGGCTCGCCGGCCGGGTGTGGCCTGAATGGCGGCAGCAGCGCCCAGTGCGGCTTCCTTTTTGACCCAACCCAACCGGGGAGCGCGGTTTCTGCGGCCGCCGCCGGAAACGCGCAATTCCAGAAGAATTTCAGCACCGGCGCCGCTTCCTGCGCCTCCACCGGCCCCACCACCACCTGCGTGCCGCCGGCCAGCGTCTCCTCGCTGCCCAATGCCGGACTGAATGCGCCGGTGGTATATCAATACAATCTGAGTGTGCAGCAGCAGATGGGGCGGAATATGTCTTTCTCCGTCGGCTATGTCGGCACTCGATCGCAGCACAATGCTTTCAACGTCGGCGACAACGGTTACGAAACCGTTTGCCAAGGTTGTTTTGCGCCGTTCTCGTTCAGCTCGACCGGAAGCAGTGGCAGTCCTGATCCGCGATTCTTGAGCTACACCCAGACCCGCTACGACGGATATGGCCGCTATGATGCGCTGCAAGGCAGCTTTACGGATCGCCTTAGCCACGGTTTAACGCTGAATTTTAACTACACGTGGAGCCACTGCTTGAATACGCAGACTCCCTACCTTGACTACAACGGCGGAGCTAATCTCCGCAACTTTTATGACGACTGCACGAACGACATTACCCATGTTGCGAATGCGTCCTACACCTATGTGCTCCCCGTCCACACTACCGGCGTGCTGGGAAGCATTGTAAACGGCTGGCAAGTGTCCGGCTCGACCTTTGCCGAGGGCGGCGTGCCGCTATTCATCGGCAACAGCGGCGGCAGTTCCTTGAGCAGTCA
>DATNFK010000019.1:0-70950 GCA_035606395.1 Terriglobales bacterium
GCTCTCAAATAGCTCCACCTTCGTTCTCCTTGTCATCCGCCTCCTGTGGCTGCTTCGTCACAACCACGGTAGCGGCTCAGGCCCGAAGGTGGGGCCAATTTAGTTCATCGATCCGGGGCCAAGTCAGAATAGCGAACTCACAGGCGTTTCTGCGGGGTTAGCTTTTCGTGAATTACAATTCGCATGGTGCTCACTAATTGTAAATCCACCCAGAGCACGGGCGCCTGCGGAAAGAAGGCCGATAACCGAGCCGCGAATTTCACCAAAGGCCGCACCTGCCATCGCCCCCATACGCGGGAGCCGCGATGTTTGCACCGCGGGGCAAAGTAGGCGCGGAAGGCAGCGAACCGGGGTCCCCAGCGCCGCTTCTGGGCGCTGGGGTGGTCGTAATCCCGAAGGGGTCCGACTGCCAGTGGCAGTCGGACGCTCCCGGGAAGAAATGCGGCGCGGTTCCCGCGTGGCGCGACGCCGGATTGGGGCTCAGGGGTCCCCATTCCGGCGTCGCGCCTAAGCGGGTCGCGCGGCGACAGCCGCGCGGGACCCCGCGCCAATCAATGGATTGCGCGGCTGTTGGGGATGAATCGGGGTAAAGTTAGGGCGTATATAGAATTGGTTCCTGCCAAACATGCAGGGGTGATAATATGCGACGACCATGGGATCAGTGGCGAACCTATCTGCTGTGGCTCAGCATTCCGGTATACCTGGCGGTGCTGGTTCGAAACTGGGCTTCGATTCCGGACCGGCTGGCAGTTCATTTCTCCGCGTCTGGCGCCGTGAACGGCACGTTGCCGCGCGATGGTTTCATTGCGAGCAGCACCCTCCTTCTGGTGGTCGAGGCGTTGATTTTTTCCGTGGCGGCGCGCAAGCGCGGTCCTGATACACGCATTTCGCGGATTGCGCGCTATGCGTTCCGCTACGGTTTCACCGGGTTTATTACAGCTATTCTGATTCGCCTGGTGCGGTACAACCTGCATGGCGGCGCCATTTCATCTGTCGCCGTTGTGGTTGGCTTGACGTGTGCCGCTCTCGGAGTCGTCGTGGCTTTCACGATACCAGGAAAGCCTCGGGTCCTGAAGCCGCCTGCGGATGGGTCCGATATCGTCGGCGAGAGTACCCACCGGTCCACCTTGCAATCCACGATATTGTGCAGCATTGTCGTGGTTTTTGCGGCGATGTGGATTGCATTAGCTTTCATGCCGTTCCGTATCGTCATGGGTTGCGTTCTACTGGTGATGGGTTATCTTGCGACTATTACAACCTTGGGGTTTCGCTATTTGGTATCTCCAACGGCCCTGCAGATCAACTGGGGCTTTCGACGGATGGAAGTCGTCCCTGCATCCGCCATTGACTCGGTAACGATTGAACCAATCCATCCGGCGCGCGACTTCGGTGGCTGGGGGGCGCGCTGGTCCGGCGAGGATCGCGCCTATATTCTCAAGGGCAAGACTGCCGTGAAAATCGCGACTCCGTGCGGCAATATATTTCTCGGTTCCAACTCGCCGGAAGATTTGCTGAAGCTCGTACGCCGGATGAATATCGCGCACGCCTGATCATGCCGCGCTTGGCCCGGGAGATTGACGCCGCATCTTCCCCCGCGCCACATTCCCCTACGCCCAGTTTCCCGTTTAGTAGCTGATCGCACCACACTCACTGGCAGCAGTCTCTAGCGAGACCAATATGCAACTAGCAAATAGATGGCACAAGCCCACGCGGCGCCGAGTCCTACCGCTGCCCGCAAACGCGAAACCCTGTGGCAGAGTTTCCAATAGGCCGGTGAAGCCCAGGCAAGAAAGACCACGACCGCAACAGCCGCCGCATACCTCAATCGTGTATTGCCAGGCAGGAGGAAGAGCGCCCACGCGATGACAAGTGCAGCCAACCGTGCTGCGGCAAAATAGGTATTTTTTCGGATTGGCTGGCCGGTTAGAATTTTGTGATGTTCGCCGACGATCTGGCGGAGTTTGCCGTAATCATTTACCTTCCGATAGACCATCATGACTTTCCCGTCGATCCGCGAACGGATGATCAGCCATTGTTTGTCCTCATTGGCACTCGCAATTTGATCGAAGGCAATCCGCAAATCGGGATGCTTGGGACGCAACTGGACAAGGCCGGAGTCGTCGATCTGGTAGGTCATTTCTGCACCGGTCCGGTGGCCCGACTGAATAAACAGCACGATCCAAACATGAACCATAGCGCCGCTCGCCAAAATACCGGCGATCACGGGCGCTGCGCTAGTTCCGAATAGCGCATTGGGCGCTGGTAGGACAAAGACAGCGATTAAAGCCGCAATCCACAATAGCGGGCCCAGCCACGGGCGAATGCCCTCCTGAAACGGGTCTGAACTAAACTCCTCCATACCAATTTCCCCTTCTCAAAAGCAGCCGTTTGCTTGCAGTCCGCCCACGCCGGCGCCTAGGACTAGAACGGCAGAGACGCCAGCAGGTGCGAAATGGTCTAAATTCATTAAGCCTTCAGCTCCTCTGAACACTTCCGGGAGAATCCGATCCGCAGCTAATGCGGAACCAATAGTAAACACGCTGCCGACCGCGCCCGCGCCGGTTGCCGCAAGCGGGGCGCCGCAACCGGGCTTAATAGTCACGCTGTTGGAAAAAAGTGTTGCCGCCACCCCGCCTGCGCCAGAAATTGCAGCGACGAGCGAACCAGCGGCAAGAGAGCCGCCGAGTTCGAGTGCGCCGGATGGCCGGTCGTTGACAAACAAATTGCCGAAGCCGACGAAGAAATGGCAGGAGATGTCCCAACCGCAGCCCGGCTGCACCTCGACTCGCACGTTGCCCCAGGCACGCCCATTGCACCCGACGAAGGGAGGGTTCGGTTGGCACGGTCCAGCCTTATCCGTCCATTGCCACTGGTAGCGGTGCGGATCTCCGTCTTGGCCATTGATCGTTACGCCGCAGTCGTACCAGGCACACTCATCGAGCGTGCTGGCGTCGCCACCGCCGCCTATGCCCCCACCACCGCCGCCCAGATTCCACATCAGGCCGCAGTCCACGTTCACGCCATCCAGGCTGCACTGCTGCCAACCGCCGCCGCAATCGCCTCCGGCGGCTTGCATTGGCTCGTCGGTGCTGTCGCTTGGGCCGAAATTTGACCCGGCGTCATCGCTGTTGGCGGTGTTGTCGTTCGGCTTGTGCAGGCTCGCGTTCCAGCACGGTGCCAGGCCCCAGGGATCGATTCCATTCAGCGGCATGCCGCCCATGTAGCCATAGCGATTCCAGCTTTGCGGGTTGCTGGGATTGACCGCCGCCATGCCAGCCGGGTCGGGAGTCCACCAGCGGCCCTGGATGGGGTTGTACTCTCGCATCAGGAAGTCGTACTGGCCGCCGGAGATGTCCTGCTTCTGTCCGGTGAAGCTCAGATCGATGGCGCCGGTCTGGGCGTAGGCTTCGCCATAGGGCGCGTAGCTGGTCGCCGCGTTGAGCGCTGGGGCAGCGGTCGAGGCCAGCCGGGAGCTTCCGAGGTGATCGGGATGGCGGTAGTAGGCCAGGCCGCTGGTGTTGTAAACCGCCTCCCCGCCGCCGGGCAGCGGGATGTCGGCGCGCAGCAGCGTGGACCCGCTCATGACCTCCATCTTAGCTCCGTTCGGCGCGTAAACGAACTGAATGCCGCCCGACACCGCCGCCCCCACCGCGCGCCCCATGGCGTCGACTGTCACCGCCTGGCCTTCGAGCGCGCTCCCTAATATCTACAGCCCGTCACAATTCAGTCGCTGTAAAGTCATCTTGTGTGTGGCCACCGCCATCCTCACTCTCGAATCAAAGCGGGTGAAAGGATGATTCCTATGGCGACAGCGATTGCCGATTTTGATCCTGTAGCCGCGCGCAATTTTCGGCCCACCGCCGACCAGCGCCGGCTCCTGAACACGATCCACGACTACCCATCTATCCGCACCGTGCGCGAGTTCTGCGAGGCGTGCGACGTCGGGCGCCGCACCTACTACAACTGGTGCAAGAATCCCCATTTCCGCCTTTGGTTCGCCACCGTCTGGTCGGCGCGCCTCATCACCGAGGGCACCACCCTCATCAACCAGGCGCGCGCCAAGGCCTCCTACAAGTTCAGCTACTGGAAAGCGCTGGCCGACCTCACTTTCGATCCCCGTGGCCTCGCCCTGCTCCAGAAATGGCAAAAGGCCATGTTCTCCCTCGACAACTCCGCCTTCGAATGCGGACCCGAAGCCGACCGCGACTACGATTTTCACTTCGATCCCACCAGCGAATGCGACGACGGCAAGCCCCCGCAGGCGCCGCTCGATGGGAAACCCGAGACTGTAGCCGCGCTAGAGCCTTTCGGCGAAAATGGCACATTCCATGCAAAACTTTCGAACGCTTCCACCGCCACGCAGCCTGCCGCCCTCCCCACCCCGGTAGCCGTCGCCCGCGTCTTCCGTAAAGCACTGGCTCCGCCGCGGCGCCATAGCTGCATCGCCCACCGCCAAAGCAGTCGAACACGCGTCCGCGCGAACCGTCTCACCGTTCACAACGCCGCGCAACCCGAACCCCGTCTCCAGCACAACCAAAATCGTCTCACCGAGACAATTAAGCAGGCCACTCACTCTAACCGTCTCACCAATTCCGACCGCCAGCGGCATAAATCGAAGCCCGAGCAAGTGAAGAGTTGTCTCACCGGGACAACTCTTCGTCCGGCGAAAACCGTCGCGGATCCCGACGTTCTATTGGAAGCGCAGCGTGGGCGTGGGGCACAGGGCCCCCATGCCCGCGCGAGCATAAGAGGGTGGCGCGGTGCAACCGCGCCAGGCCCCGCGCCAATAAAAGCGCAGCGCGGGCGTGGGGCAGTGGGCCCCCACGCCCGCGCGAGCATAAGCGGGTGGCGCGGTGCAACCGCGACAGGCCCCGCGCCAATAAATTGATATGACTTGGCGATTGCGGCTCCCAGTGAGCCGCATAAATTGCCACATTGCTCGCGGGGATTAGCTAGCCCGCGCCACCCCCAGGGGTGACCACGGACGCCGTGCCCACGCACATCGTCCGGGATGCAACGTCCAGCCGTGCCTCACCAGCACAGGTTGGATTTGACAATTGAATATTCGGTTGCGAGCCGGCTAGTGTAGTGCGTCAGAAATCGCGATGGATTCGATGGCGACCCGTATGCGCCTAGGCCGCCGGCTCGCAACAATCTTCGGCTCACGCCGCTGCGCGGCCCCGCGGGGCAAGTCAGCGGAAGTCTGCAACCCGGGGTCCGTGGTCACACCGGAGCCCCCAGCGCCCCGCGCGTTATGATTCTTGTCATGATGGATCGCGGCACGTATGACGCGCTTCGGCGCGAGGCACTGGCCAATCCGGAGGAGTTTTGGGCGGCGCGCGCGCGGGCGGGGCTGCACTGGTTCAGCCCCTTTCAGACCACGCTCGATTGGCAGCCGCCTTTCGCCCGCTGGTTTGCCGACGGCACCACCAACGTCAGCTACAACTGCCTTGATCGCCATCTCTCCGGCTGGCGGCGGAACAAGGCGGCGTTGATCTGGGAAGGCGAGGATTATCAGCAGCGCATCCTCACCTATCAGGAATTGCACCGCCGGGTGTCGCAGTTCGCCGCGGCGCTGCGCGGCCTGGGCTATGGTCAGGGTGATCGCGCCATTATTTACCTGCCCATGATTCCGGAAGCCGCTGTGGCCATGCTCGCCTGCGCCCGTCTGGGTATTATTCACTCAGTCGTGTTTGCCGGCTTTTCCGCCGAAGCGCTGCGCACCCGCATCGACGATCTGGGCGCGACTCTCGCCATTACCGCCGATGCCGGCCGGCGCCGTGGACGCGTGGTTCCGCTAAAACAGAACCTCGACGACGCATTGAAGGAGTGCCCCGCGGTGCGCCACGCCATTGTGTATCGCCACACCGGCGCCGCGATCTCCATGCTTGAAGGCCGCGACCTCGACTGGCTGGAACTCATTCAGGGCGTGGCCGCGCACTGCCCGGCGGTGCCGTTACCCAGCGAGCATCCCCTGTTTGTGCTTTACACCAGTGGCACCACGGGCAAGCCCAAGGGCGTCGTTCACTCGACCGCCGGCTATCTGGTCGAAGTGCAGGCCACGATGGAGTGGGTTTTCGACCTGCGCGATGACGACACTTACTGGTGTACAGCCGACATTGGCTGGGTCACCGGGCACTCCTACATCATCTACGGACCGCTCGCCATGGGCGCCACCACGGTGATGTACGAGGGCGCGCCGGATTGGCCGCGGCCCGATCGCTTCTGGGAGATCATCGCCAAGTACCGGGTCAATATTTTCTACACCTCGCCCACCGCGATACGCAGTTTCATTCGCCAGGGCGACGAGCACCCCAATCGCCATGACCTTTCCAGCCTGCGGCTGCTGGGTTCGGTGGGCGAGCCCATCAATCCTTCAGCTTGGCATTGGTACAACACCGTCATCGGAAAGTCGCGCTGCCCGATCGTCGATACCTGGTGGCAGACCGAGACCGGAAGCATTTTGCTTTCGCCCTCGCCGGGCGCGGTCGAGACCAAGCCCGGCTCGGCGACGCTGCCGCTGCCCGGCATCGACGCGGCGATTTTCAATCTCAAGGGCGAGCCGGTGCCCGATGGACAGCAGGGCTATCTGGTGCTGCGCAAGCCCTGGCCTTCGATGCTGCGCGGCTTGTACGGCGACCCCGAGCGCTACCGCGAGAATTATTGGTCGCGCTATCCCGGCGTTTACTTCACCGGCGATGCCGCCCACCGCGATAGTGACGGCTATTTTTGGGTCCTCGGCCGGGTCGATGATGTCATCAACGTCAGTGGCCACCGCATGAGCACAATGGAAGTGGAGTCGGTGATGGTGCGCCACCCCGCGGTGGCCGAAGCGGCGGCGGTCGGCCGTCCGGATGAACTCAAGGGACAGGCGCTGGTGGTCTTCGCGACGCTCAAGGGCGGCGCCACGCCGACGCCGGCTTTGGGCGAGGAACTGCGGCAGTGGGTGGGCCAGGAAATCGGCGGATTTGCGCGCCCGGAAGAAGTACGCATGGTGGATGGCCTGCCCAAGACGCGCAGCGGCAAAATCATGCGCCGCCTGCTGCGCGAGTTGGTGACCAGCCACAAGGTGGCGGGAGATACGACCACGCTCGAGGATTTTTCGGTGCTGGCGAAACTGTCGAACACCGACGAGGAAGAGTAGCTCGGACCTACGCCTTGATCCAGTTTTCGGCAGCCGGAAGCAGGACGCCCTCGAGGCGCAGTGGATCGGAGGCGGCGAGCGCTTCGCTCGCAAAGGGCGTTGCACCCAGCCGGCGAACCGCGCGCAGGGCCTCGACGGCGTGAGGCAGCGCGTACTGCTCGCCGGCGAAGCCGGAAACGAAGCGCCCGCCGCGGATCTCGCCCCGGGCTTCGAGCCGGCGGCAGGCGAGCAGCACATCGTACCAGGGCAGGGCGCTCGACTCGCGCGCCAGCAGCGCTTTAAAGATCACCCCGTATCGGCGCAGCCACAGCCGCGCCTGCCGCTCGGCCAAGTCGGCGCGGGCGAGGTCGGCTTCGCCGCGTGAACCGGCGGCAACATCGGCGTTTTCGATCCGCAGCAGCGCCCAGCGGCCGGCGCTGTGGCGCGGGCGCGATTGACTGCCGTGGCCTTGGCCGGCGCGGCGCTTGGGATCGAGAAAGGCGCGCAAATTGTCGAAGCCGTCGGCGGTGGCGCGTCCGGCGGCGACCAACTCCCAGAGTCCGTCCTCGACCTGCGATTTCACCACGCCCGCGCCGCACAGCTCGGAGAAGAAACTGGCGCCGCGGCGAGCGAGGACCTGGAGAACATATTCAGCTTCCGCGCTCAGCGCGCGCCCATCGCCATCTGGCAGCCAACCGGCCGCGGGCAGCAGCCAGGCCATGTCGGCGCGCCGGAAGAAGGTGATCGGCGAATTGCGGCTGGGGGTCACCCGCGCGCCGCTGGTGGGCGTAATACGCGCCCACCCGAACTCGCCCGACAGGCAGAGCTCGTCGAGCAGCGCCGGTTCATAGTTGGCGACCCGTGCCGGCAGCAGGGACGACTCCCAGGCGCTCGCCGCGGCCTCGAATCCCTGCAACTGCTCGAGCACGGCCTGGAGTCCGGAGAGGCCATGCAACCGCGTGGCGGGTTCGGTGTGTTGCCAGCGCGACAGGAAGCGATGGAAAATTCCGGGGGACACCGGCTCGATCTCCGCCCGCAGGCGCCGCACCATGCGCCGGTGAATGCGCGCCAGCAGGGAGCGCTCGCACCAGCCGAATATCCCGCGCACCACCCTTCCCTGCCCTTCGAGCGCGAGTAGCGCCGATTCCACCGTGGCCGGCGGCATTTGCAAACGCCGGGCCAGGTCGTCGAGCGAGGTTGGGCCGAGGATTTCCATCCAGCCGCCCACGATGCGGGTGGCGGCCTCTTCCTCAGGCGCGAGCGCCGCGCCCGGGAATTCCACGCCCGGCCATACGTCGCCGGCGAGCGCGGCCGGCGGCGGCGCGGCGGTGACAATGCCCCAGCGTTCGGCGGCGACCCATCCGCCGCGGTGGTCGAGCACGCGGGCGGCGGTGCGGAGCTGGTCGAGCAGCGGTCGCCACTCGGCTGGCATTGCAGCGTCGGGCACCCAGACAACCGAAAGCAGCAGATCGTGCAACTCGTCGGCGGAGCGCAGTTCGGGCCAGGCTTCGGAACGGACGGCGGCGACCGCGTCGGCATCGAGCTCACCCGGAGGAAGGGCGGTCGGAGCGTGCGTACGGAGATCCACCGCACGCGAGCGGCGCTCTTCCAGCGGGGCGTCGTCGAGAAATCCGTAAGGGCCGACGTTCAGGATTTCGGCGGCGAGACCCGAGGGCGAGGGCGTATCAATGGCGGCGATGGTGATGGCGCCGCTCTCGAGGCCCTGCAGCACGGCGCATAAGCCGTCGAGATCGAGAAACTCATGCAGGCAATCGCGCATGGTCTCTTGCACATAAGGATGGTTGGGTATTTCGAGATCCTCGCCGCCGTGATTGTCCTGACAGCCGACCTGCATGGGAAAGGCGGCGGCGAGAAGGTCTTCCGACCGCATGCGCTGGAGCTGCGGCGCCAGGCGGCGGCCGGAGACGAAACGCAGCAGAGCCAGGGCGCGGCCCACCGTCCAGCGCCAGCGGGTTTGAAAGATCGGCGCCTGCAGCACGGCCTGCTCCAGGATGTCGCGCACACCGGCGGAGTTGAGGTAGCTGAAAATTGTCTCCAACGGAAAACTGTGCTGTTCCGAAAGCGCGAGCGCCAGACCGTTGTCGGATGCCGAAGCCTGCAATTCGAAATCGAAACCCCGGCAGAAACGCTTGCGCAGCGCCATGCCCCAGGCCTTGTTGATGGCGGCGCCGAAGGGCGCGTGGATGATCAGTTGCATGCCACCGCCATCATCGAAGAATCGCTCAGCAATGAGGTGGCGCGTGGTGGGAACGCCGCCGAGTACATCGCGGCTCGAGTGCACGTATGCGATCGCCTGCTGCGCGGCGGTGGCGCCAAGGCCGCACTCGGTTTCGAGCCAGCGCCAGGATTGCTCGCCCGGCGGCAGCGCAGCGATGTCGGCGCGCAGATCGCCGACCAACGCCGACAGCTCAGGGGTGCGGCCGGGCGCTTCGCCGAGCCAGAAAGGAACCGTGGGGGGCGCCCCGCCGGCGTCTTCGACGCGGACGCGGCCGGTCTCAACGCCGCGCACCTTCCAGGAATGGGTGCCAAGCAGAATGATGTCGCCGGCATTGCTCTCGATGGCGAAATCCTCGTCGAGCGAGCCGATGGTGACGTTGTCGGGTTCGAGCTGCACGGCGTAGGTAGCGGTCTCGGCGATGGCGCCGCCGGAGGTGATCGCGGCCAGGCGCGCGCCGCGGCGGGGGCGTAGACGATTGTGGACGCCGTCGCGATGCAGAAAGGCGCCGCGGCGGCCGCGGCGGCTGCTGATGCCGTCGGAGAGCAGAACTAACAAGGCGTCGAACTCCTCGCGCGGCAGGTCGCGATAGGGCCACGCTCGGCGAACGAGGGCGAACAATGCATCCTCAGACCAGCCGTCAGGGTCGGCGCAGGCGGCGACGGTGGCAACGATTTGCTGCGCCAATATATCGCGCGGCCAGGGCGGAATGGTGATGGCGTCGAGCGCCTGAGTACGCAGGCCGCGCACCAGGGCCGCGCACTCGATGAGGTCGTCGCGGGTCAGGGCGAAGAAGCGGCCTTTGGGGATGGCTCCGCGCCAGTGGCCGGCGCGGCCGACACGCTGCCAGGCGGCGGCGAGTTGGCGGGTCGAGCCGATCTGGCAGACGAGGTCCACCGTGCCGATATCCAACCCAAGCTCGAGTGAGGCGGTCGCCACCATCATCCGCAGCTTTCCGTTCTTAAAGCGCTCTTCGGCGAGCAGGCGGATGGGGCGCGAGAGGCTACCGTGGTGGGCGGCGACGACGTCTTCGCCGAGGCGCTCGCGCATGCGGTAGGCAACACGCTCCGCCATCTTGCGGGTGCTGACGAATACGAGGATCGAGCGGTGGCTGTCGGCCAGCTCGGTCAGGCGCTGGTAGCGCTCCTCCCATTGCTCATTCGTGGCGATGGGGCCCAGCTCGGAGGCGGGGGTCTCGACGGCGACATCCAAATGGCGGCGGTCGCCGACCACGATGATCTGGGGCTCGGGGCGGGCGCCGGCTAAAAACGATGCGATGGTGGCGATCGGCTTGACCGTAGCCGAGAGTCCGATCCGCTGCAGTGGGTGGCCGCAGAGGTCGTCGAGGCGCTCCAGGCTCAACGCCAGATGCGAGCCGCGCTTATTGCCGGCCAGGGCGTGGATTTCGTCGACGATTACGGTGCCCGCGGTGGCCAGCATTTTGCGCCCCGAGACCGAGGTCAACAAGATGTAAAGCGATTCGGGGGTGGTGACCAGAATCTGCGGCGGGCGGCGCTGCATGGCGGCGCGCTCGGAGGGCAGCGTGTCGCCGCTGCGCACCCCGACGCGAATTTCAGCGGCCAGGCCGAGTTCGGCCAGCGGCTGCTCGAGATTCTTTTGGACGTCGTTGGCCAGCGCCTTGAGCGGGGAAACGTAGATGACGCTGGTCGCGGCGTCGGGATGACGGACCAACGCATCAATCGCGGTGAGGAAGGCGGCCAGCGTCTTGCCCGAGCCCGTGGGGGCGGCGATCAGCGTGTCGGCGCCGGTGGCGATGGCGGGCCAGCCCCGCTCCTGCGGCTCGGTCGGGGTGCCGAAGCGCTGGCTAAACCAAGCTTCGATCCTGGGGTGAAACAGCGCCGCCATATCGAGCCATCGTAACACAAAGAAAACACGAAAGCAGAGACGCCGCGTCCCGGCGCGCGGACACTACCTGCCTTCCCGCAGCGCGGTCAGCGGATCGACGGTGGCGGCGCGGCGGGCGGGGAGCCATGCTGCCGCGGCGGTCAGTAGCGCCAGCATAGCAATGGCCGCGGTCAGGGTCAGGGCGTCGGTTGGGCGCACGCCGTACAGCTCCGACTCGAGCAAGCGGTCAATGGCAAGCGACAGCGCCAGTCCGCCGGCCAGACCCCAGGCCAGGGTGCGGGCTGCATCGGCTAGTACCAGGGCCGCCACCTGACTTCGCTGCGCGCCCAGCGCCATGCGCAGGCCGATTTCGCGGCGGCGGCCGGCGACCATCAGGCTGATCAGACTGTAAAGACCGACGCCCGCCAGCAGCATCGCCAGGGCGGTGAACAGGGCGATAAAGCGCACGTCGAGGCGCGGCTGCTCGAGCGAGGCGGAGACGGCGTCTTCAAGCGGCTCCATGCCGAAGAGGGCGCGGTTGGGTGCGAGTTGGCGCACCAGAGTGCGAATGGCGGCGATCGCCGGCGGAGGATCGCCGGCGACGCGCACCACGTATTCGGGATCGGGCCAGGCGCCGGCCGCGGCACAGACGTAAAGGAACGGCGTGGGTGGAACCGACAGACTGTTTTCGCGCACGTCACCGACAATGCCCACGATCTCGGAGGCTGGAGCGCTGGCCGGATCCTGGCTGAAGCGAAACTCGCGACCCAGCACGCTTTCGCCATGCATGTAGGTGTCAACGAAACTGCGGTTCACCAGTGCCTTGGCGGGCTGTTTGAAATCGGTGGGCATGGGTGGGCAGTAGCTGCCGGCGAGCAGGGGAACCCGCAGGGTTTGAAGATAACCGGCGCTGGTGGTGCGCTCGCCGACCGAATAGGTGCCGCCGCCGCTGGCTCCCGACAAGCCCGCCAGTTGAATTTGGTACTGCAGCGTGGCGTCACTCGCCGGCAGGAAGTTGGCGAACCCCGCCGATTGCACTCCGGGCAGGCGGGGAAGCTGCTCGAGCAACCGCGTCTGCAAGAGCCCAATGGCACCGCGGTCTTCCCCCCAACCTGCGCCTACGTGGAAGGTGACCACATGGGCGGCATCGAAGCCCGGATCGAGATGCGTCAGGTTGTACAGGCTACGCAGCAATAGCCCGGAGGTGGCCAACAGCAGCACGGTTAACGCCAGTTGCACGACGACCAAGCCGCGCTGCAGGCGCCGACGGCCGCCCGGCGCCCCGGCACTCAACGAGGTGAGAAGCGAACTCAGGCCGCCGCGGGTCGCTTGCAGCGCTGGCAGGAGTCCGAAGCCCAGCGCCGCCAAGACGCTAACCGAAACCGCGAAGAGCCAACCGCTCACGTCAAAGCGCAGCTCGGCCATGCGCGGCAACGTTCCAGGCGTGGTGGCGGCGATGGCGCGCACCCCCAGCCAAGCGACGAAACCGCCGCCGAGAGCGCCCAATGCCGCAAGCCAAGCTACCTCGCCCATCACGGATCGAATCACTTGCGCGCGCGACGCTCCGATGGCGCCGCGAATCGCCAACTCGCGAGCGCGGCTCTGCAATTGGGACAATGTCAGTCCGGCGATATTGGCGACAGCGAGCAGGAGCAACAGCGCCACGGCGGCGAAGATCATCCACAGCGTGCCGCGATAGGTGCCGACGCGGGCTTCCTTCAAATCGCCGATTTCAACCGACCAGCCGGCGTCGGTCGCGGGATACTGCCGGCCCAGTTGCGCCTGGACACGGTCGAGATCGGCGGTGGCCTGGGCGATTGACACCCCGGGCCGCAAGCGTCCCACCCCGGAAATGAAGCGGGCCTCGCGCTGCATGGGGCCGCCAACGCCAGACAGCTTGGCAGGAAGCCACAGGTCGAGGATGGAACTGGTGAAATTGGCCGGCATGACCCCGACGATGGTGTAGCCGACGCGATCAAGAATCAGCCGTTTGCCGAGAACGTCAGGATTGCGCGCGAATCGGCGTGTCCAGAAACCGTAGCTGATGATCGCGGTTCCGGGGCTGGTGGCTTCGTCGTCGGTATGATCGAATACGCGGCCGAGTTGGGGCGCGGCACCGTACACCTGAAAATATCCGGGCTCAACGCGCAGGGCGGCGAGGCGTTCCGGGCTGGGGCCGGAGGTGTCGGTCGAGTTCTCCGCGTAGGCGCCGGATATGCCGATGCCGGGGACGAAGCTTTGGTTCATCCGGTTCCAATCAACGAGGCGAATTGGGGCGACAAGGCTGGTCTTGGCGCGCTTGGCCGGGTTGGCTTCCATCACGGTCACCAGGCGGTCGGCTTGCGGGTACGGCAGGGGGCGCAAGAGAACTGTGTCCACGATCGAATACAGCGCCGCGGTTGAGCCGATGCCAAGCGCCAGCACCATGATCGCGGTGAGCGCATAGGCAGGCCGCCGAAGGAGAGTCCGGAGAGGCTTCATAAGAGATATGTACTATCAGCGCGGAAAAAGGTTTGCGTAAAAGTGCTAACTTTGATGGAAATATTTCGTCCCAGCCAGTGGGAGATTCCGAGCTTATGCTGCAGGACCTGCTCTACGCCTTGCGCGGCATGCGCCGCCAGCCCGGCTTAACCAGCGTGATCGTGCTCACGCTGGGGCTGGCCATTGGCGCCAACACCGCCATTTTCAGCTTGATGGACGCACTCCTGCTGCAAGCCCTCCCGGTGAAGAGCCCGCAAACCCTGATGCTGCTGCACTGGACGGCCAACCATCGGCCGCAGTACCACAGCAGTTCGAGCTACGGCGATTGCCAAACTAAATTCTCCGACCAATCTCCCTCGAGTTGCTCCTTTTCCAAACCGTTTCTCGACCAACTCCGACAGCAAACCCAAACGCTGGCGGCGGTAACCGCCTCGGGAGGCAACGCGGTGTTCAATATGAGCGGCCACGGTCAGGCCAGCATCGCCCGCGACCAGGCGGTGGCGGGAAATTATTTCTCCGTACTCGGCGTGAAGCCCGCACTGGGGCGGCTGTTCACCCCGGCCGACGACATTCCCGGCGCTCCGCTGGTAACCGTGCTGAGTTACCGCGACTGGCAAACGGCGTTTGGAGGCGAGCCGTCGGCGGTAGGCGCCACAATCGAGCTCAACAATCTTCCAGTCACCATTGTCGGTGTAGCCGATGCGCAATTTAATGGCCTCGCTCCCGGCAGTGCGTTCGATGGCTGGGTTCCGCTATCAAGCCTGCCGCAGCTCACGCCGCGGTGGAATCCGAAGCGGCTGGACGCCGACTCGATTTGGCTGGTGATTTTCGCGCGCCTCCGCCCCGGCGTCGGCGTGGCGCAGGCGCAGGCCGAAACTAATGGCTTGTGGCGGACCACGCTACTGACCGGTGCCAAACCACTAAGCAAACCGGGCGACAACCCGCAGTTGACTCTGGTGTCGGCGCAAACCGGCATGAATGGCATTCGCGGACGATTCTCCCAGCCACTGACCGTATTGATGTGGGCTGTAGGCGTGATTCTACTAATCGCCTGCGCCAACGTCGCCGGCCTGTTATTGGGCCGCGCCAGCGCCCGGCAAAAGGAGTTCGCCTTGCGCCGAGCTCTCGGGGCTCGGGGCGGTCGGATTCTGCGCCAACTTCTGACCGAAAGCGTGACGCTCGCGCTGATCGGCGGGGTCGTCGGCCTGGGCCTCGCCTGGTGGGGGGCGCGCGTGTTGGTTGCGCTGATGAGCGATGGCGGCACAACGCTGGCCTTGCATGTCGCGCTCGATGGACGGGTGCTGCTGTTCACGCTGGCGGCAACCCTGGCCACGGGAGTATTGTTCGGCCTGGCACCAGGTCTGCGCGGCGCCCGCACGGATCTCGCCAGCTCGCTTAAGGACGGCGTGGGAAACACGCGGACACGCCGGCGCTTTCGCGGCGTGCACCTGGGCAACGGATTGGTCGTAGCGCAAATCGCGCTCTGCGTCGTGGTGCTCGCCGCCGCCGGGCTGCTGGTGAGAACACTGTCGAATCTGCGGGCGGTGAACCCTGGCTTCGATACCGCAAACCTGCTGCTGTTCAACGTGGAACCCGCGCTCATCGGCTACAAGGGAGCGCGGGTACAAGCCCTGTATCAGCGACTGCAGGATGGTATTGCCGCTCTTCCCGGCGTGCGCGGAGTGAGTTACTCGGATAACCCCCTGGTTTCTGGAAGCTTGTCCGAAACGAGTTTTCACCTTCATGGGCAGAAGAGCGATCCCGATTCCGATACCGACATCCTGTCGGTCGGTGTTGGCTTTTTTAGCGCTCTGCACATGCCGCTGCTGCTGGGGCGGGACTTCACCCCCGGCGATTTCGTGCCCGTGCCCGATGCCCCTGGCGCCAAGCCTTCGGGCGTGCCGCTGGCGGCCGTGGTCAATGAGACATTCGTTCGCCGCTACCTGGGCTCGACCAACCCGATCGGCCGCGTGGTTGGTGGCGGGACGGGTGATGATGCCGGCGAATACTGGCGCATTATCGGCGTGGTCGCCGATGCCAAGTACCAAAATTTGCGCTCTGCCATTGATCCGACCGTTTACGTGCCTTCGGAGAATGGTTACGCGAGTTTTGAGGTGCGCACCGCCGGCGACCCGATGACGCTACTGCCCGCGGTGCGCGGCGTGGTGCGCGGCATCGACCCCAACCTGCCGGTTTTCCACCCGCAAACCCAGCTTCAAGTGATCGACAGCCTGCTGACCAATGAGCGTCTTCTGGCCAAATTGGCGAGCACCTTCGGACTGCTCGCGCTGCTGCTCGCCTGCATTGGACTGTACGCGCTGCTGGCGCAGGAGGTCACGCGCCGCACCCGGGAAATCGGCATCCGCATGGCGCTCGGCGCCGAGCGCGGGCGGCTGCTGCGTATGGTAATGTCGCTGGGGCTGGCATTGGCGGCGTGCGGAATCGTGGTGGGAATGGCTGGCGCCTGGGCGCTAACCCGGTATCTTGGCAATCTACTTTTTGGCGTGAAGCCGTTGGATCCGGCCAGCTTGGCGGCCGTGGCGGTGATCCTGATCGCGGTGGCGTTGGCCGCTTGTTGGGTGCCGGCGCGGCGCGCCACGCGCGTCGATCCGCTGGTCGCGCTGCGGTGCGAGTAACGGCGGCGGTTACTCGACAGTGACGGATTTGGCCAGGTTGCGCGGTTGATCCACGTCACAGCCGCGGCGGACGGCGATGTAATAGGCCAGCAGTTGCAGCGGGACCGATTCCAGAATAGGTAGCAGCAATTCGGGCGCCGACGGAATTTCAATCACGTGATCGGCGGCCTCGGCCGCATCGGTGTCGCCCTGGTTGGCGATGACGATGACCTCGCCTTCGCGCGCCTTCACTTCCTTGATGTTGCTGATCGTCTTCTCGTAGCGCGTCACCGAGGCCGGATCCCGGGGATCGTGGGCGGCGAGCACCACCACGGGCAGGTTCTCGTCAATCAGGGCATTGGGGCCGTGCTTCATCTCTCCCGCGGGGTAGCCCTCCGCGTGGATGTAGGAAATCTCCTTCATCTTGAGCGCGCCTTCGAGAGCGATCGGGTAATGAATGCCGCGGCCCAGGTACAGGAAATCGCGGGCGCGGTAGAAGCGGCGGGCCAGCGCCTCGTACTCCTGGTCGCGGTTCAGGAGCAGTTCGAGCTTGGCCGGAACGCGGTCGAACTCCTCCATGAACTGAACCGCGCGATCGGCGCTAAGCGCGCCCCGGGTGCGGCCGAGATACAGACCGAGCACGACCAATGCGGCCAGTTGGGCGGTGAAAGCCTTGGTTGAGGCGACGCCGATTTCCGGGCCCGCGTGGGTCAAGAGCGACCCGTTGGCCTCGCGCGTCAACATGCTGCCGACCACGTTGCAGATGGCGAGCGTCTTCGAACCCTTGCCGCGCGCCTCGCGCAGCGCCGCCAGGGTATCGGCGGTTTCGCCTGATTGCGAGATCAGAACCGTGAGCTGCGAAGGATCGACCAACGGATCGCGATAGCGGAACTCGCTGCCGTAGTCCACGTCGGTGGGAATGCGGGCCAACTGTTCGAACAGGAATTTACCCGCCAGCGCGGCGTGCCAGGAGGTGCCGCAGGCAACAATGCGGGCGGAGTTGAAGCCGCGGAAATCCTGGGCGGTGAGCTCCATCTCGTCGAGAAAGACCTCGCCGCGATCGCGCGAGATGCGGCCCAGCAGCGTGTCGCGCACGGCGCGCGGCTGCTCGTAAATCTCCTTCAGCATGAAGTGCTTGAAGCCGCCCTTTTCCGCCATGATCGGGTCCCAGGTGATGTGGCTGACTTCGCGGTTCACGGGGCGGCCCTGGAAGTCCATGAGGCGAACGCCGGCCGGCGACAGCACCGCCAAATCGCCGTCGGCGAGGAAAAAGACGTCGCGGGTATGGTGCAGCAGGGCGGGAATGTCGCTGGCGATGAAGAATTCATTCTGGCCGAGGCCGACCACGGCAGGCGGGCCGTTGCGGGCGGCGACGATTTTATCGGGATCGCGGGTGGAGAGGATGCCGAGGGCGTAGACGCCGCTCAGTCGCGGCAGGATCCGCTGCACGATCTGCTCCAGCGGCGCGGTGGGCGCGGACTTCCATTCCTGCTCGAGCAAATGCGCGATGACCTCGGTGTCGGTTTCCGTGCGGAAGGTGTGACCCTGGGCGGCGAGCTCACGCTTGAGACTGAGATAGTTCTCGATGATGCCGTTGTGGACGACCACGATTTCACCGCTGCAGTCGCGATGGGGATGGGCGTTCTCCTCGGTGGGGCGGCCGTGGGTGGCCCAGCGCGTGTGCCCGATGCCATAGCTGCCCTCGAACGGCTGCAGGCGCACGCTCTCTTCGAGGTTGCGCAGCTTGCCTTCGGCGCGGCGGACCGCGAGTTTGCCGTCACACACGACGGCAATGCCGGCCGAGTCGTAGCCGCGGTATTCAAGCCGCTTGAGGCCTTCGAGAATTACCGGGACGACAGGTTTGCTGCCGATGTAACCGACAATGCCACACATGAATTTATTCTTCCCAACGGATGGCGTACTCTTCGATGACAGGGTTGGCCAACAGCTCGCTGGCGGCCCGCTCGGCCTGGCGCCGGGCTTCCTCCGGCGCGGTGCCAGGGACGAACCGCAATTCCAGAACTTTGCCCTGGCGGACGTCTTCAATGGCGTCGAAGCCGAGCTTGCGTAGCGCCGCCTGGATGGTCTTGCCTTGCGGGTCGAGCACGGTCCGTTTGAGCGCGACCTGAATGAAGGCCTTCATGCGCGGGCTAGCGTCCGCCACGCGCGGCGGCGGCGCCCGCCTGCCTCTCCTGCATGGCCTTGATCAGGTTGGCGCAGTCGGGCATGGAGAGAACCAGTTTCTCGAGGTTGAACACCAGGCGTTTATTGTTGTAGAGTTGCCGCAACTCGGCGACGTAGGGAGCCAGCTTGGCGTACACATAGAGGTGCTCGCCATTGGATTCATGGAACAGCTCGGCATCAATGGTGCCATGCACGACCAGCGTGGCCGCCATTTCCCAGTAGGTTGTCACCATGCGGAAGAACGCGCTCTGCTCGCTCTTGAGCACGTCCATGATGGAGGCGGCGCTGGTGGGATGAAAGTCGCGCACAAACCAGTTGCGCGCCTGGCGCAGCACGGTTTCACGGCGGAGCTCATAGAGCCGAAGGATAAGATTCGCGTCCTCGTGGGTAGCCATTCCATTAGGCTACCATGGCACGATGCGCATCGGCATTGCCTGGATGGGCAAGACAAAGCATCCCGCGACGAAGATGTGGACCGAGGAATATCTCGGCCGCATGCGGGGTTTCGCGCGTTTCGCCACCGTGGAGGGCGTCGAACTGGCGGGCAAGGATCCGGCGGCGGCGCTCGAGCGGCGGGCGCGGGAAGCGCGGCTTTGGCTGTGCGACCCATCCGGCAAGCAACTCGATTCGCCAGGGTGGGCGCGCTTTATGGAACGGCAGGCGTCGGCCTATAACCAGGAGATGTTATTTGCCATCGGCGGGCCCGATGGTTTTGCGCCGGGACTCATCTGCGCCGGCAGGCTGTCGCTGTCGAGCCTCACGCTCTCGCATGAGTTGGCGCGGCTGGTGCTGCTGGAGCAGGTTTATCGAGGTCTCGCCATTCTAACCAATCACCCCTATCCGCATTAGCCGGCGCCGGGGAGGCGCCGGAACAGAAAAATGCTGAGGTCGTGCTGACTGAGCCGGCACTGAACCGCACCATCGCGGTCGGTACGGAATACGCGCACCCCCGACGCCTGCAGACGCTCGACTACTTCGGGCGAGGGATGGCCATACAGGTTGCCCGCGCCAACCGAGATTACGGCGGCCGAGGGGCGCACGGCGGCGAGAAAATCGGGTGTCGAGGAAGTGTGGCTGCCGTGGTGACCGACCTTGAGGAGAGGGCTCGCCAGGGCGAGGTGATGGTCGAGCATCCAGCGTTCGCCGGGCGCTTCGGTGTCGCCGGTGAGCAGCATTGATTCTTGCCCCCAGCTCAGCCGCAACGCGAGTGAGTCATTGTTGCTGGCCAGGTCGCCTGCCAGGTAATCGGGCGCCGGCAAGAGGACGTCGAGCCGGCTGGCGCCGGCGAGAAAGGCGTCGCCGGCGCTGACCCGGCGCAATGTCGCCCCCGAGGCGCGCGCCTGCCGCAGAAACGCCGCCATCGCCGGCTCGCCGGGAAGCGAACGAGTGAACCATATTTCTTCGGGATGAAAGTCGGTTAGGACGGTGCTGAGGCCGCCCATGTGGTCGTTGTGGCCATGGGTGAGGAGCACCGCATCGAGATGGCGCAGGCCGAGCGACCAGAGAAAGGGGGCGACGATTTCATCACCCGTGTCCCAATGCGCGCTGCGCGGGCCGCCATCCACGAGCAAGGTTCGTCCGTCGGGAAAGGAAACGAAGATGGAGTCGCCTTGCCCGACGTCGAGCACAGTCGCGGTTAAACCAGGCGGCAGGCGAGGCGGAAAATGCGCGACGGCCAGCAATGCGACGAGTGCCGCCATGGCGATGGTGGAGGCCCATTGCCATGGGCGACCGGCGCCACTGCGCGCACAAGCGACGATCCAGAGCACAACCGCCACGCCGAACAACGCGAGAAACCATCCCGGGGGCGAGGGCACGCGGCCGTTTGCGCCGGGCCAGCGCGCCATAGCGTCAGCCGCGCGGATCATCAGGTTGGCGAAGCTGACCAGGAGCGGGCCGGTCACGCGGGCGGCCACCGGGCCGAGCGCGACCGCAACCCAGGCGATGGGGATGAGCACTGACGCCATGGGCACCAGCACCATGTTGGCCAGCATGGACCACGGGCTGATGCGGTGAAAGTACACGGTGTTAAATCCGGCGAAACCGATTTGCAGCACTAGTGAGGCGATGACGACATGCGCGGCAAAGCGCCGGTAGCGCGGCGCGGCGTGAGGCGTCAACGGCCCGGAGGCGCCGGCAAGCAGTATGGCGGCGCCCAGTGACATTTGGAAACCCGCGCTGAACAAATCCAAAGGACGCAGTGCCAATAGGACCAGCGCCGCCACGCCCACCGAGTTGAGCGCCTGACGATCGCGAAACCAGAGCTCGGCGGCATAGTAGACGGCGAGCATCAGCAGCACGCGCACGGTCGGCGTCCGCCCGACGATCACCCAGGCATAGAAGCCAAGCAGGCCGAGGCTGATGAGATGGGTCCATGCCCGCGGCATGCGGAGGCCCCGCAGCAGGTAGCCGAGGAGGATGACCAGCAGGCCCACGTGCAAGCCGGCGACCACGAGCAAGTGGTAGGTGCCATCCTCTTGAAACGAAGTTCGTGTGGTTTCGTCGAGCCGGGCTAAGTCGCCAAGCAACATGCCACGCAGCAGCGCGTTGGCGCGGCTGGCAGCGGCGGGCGGGGCGAGTTGGTCAATGTGTTGGCTGATCCAGGCCCAGAGGCGGGCGCGCGTGGCATCGAGGCGCGGGCCGGCGATGGCCGGCCACGCGCGCCATTGGCCGGAGTCGAGCGTGCCGGAAAACTCGATGTCTTCGCGGCGGGCGGCGGCGGCGAAGTCGGCCACCCCCGGGTCGTGATAGGCCGGCAGGGGGCGTAGATGCGCGTAAAAGGCGATGCCCTCGCCGGCTGCAAGCTGCAGCAGCGCCGGCGCAACCGGAGCGTAGGCATAGAGGCGCACGCCGGAAGAGACCGGCGTCAAAGCTGAGTTCAACCCGGTACCGGCGGCAATGGCGGAGACGTCGAGCCGTAATGCGCTGACAACGCCGTGATCGAAAAGCGGCTGCGGCTGGTCACGCAGATAGGCGAGCATCGTGAGCCGATCGCGCACTCCCGGCTCGAGCGTGGCCACGACGCGCGCCAACGCGGAAACCGCTGGCGGATGGCGCGCGACGTACGCCGCTCGCGCAAAACCGAGGAGAAGGCAAAACGCCAATCCCAGCGCGGCAGCGGCCATGCGGCGCTGACGCGCGATACTCACGGCCAAGCACCCGGCCGCGATGCCCGCGGCTGCGGTGGCCCAGATCAAGGCCGCCGGCGCCGGCGCGGGTGACGGCAAGGCGGCGGCAACGATTCCGACGGCCACCGCAACGGCGCCATAAAACATCGGCTGCACCATACCACTATCGAGCAGCCAACCCAGTCCGTGCATCCCCCCATTTGGGGCATTGCAGCCGACACTCTCTTGCCAACCCGCCCCGCAATATGCAACTATTTGGTTGCATAATTAATGGGAGGCTTTGGGCATGGACAAGCGACGGATCGATAAAGAGATTGAGATTAAGGCGCCGGTGGCGCGGGTATGGCGCGCGCTCACCGATTACCGGGAGTTCGGGGCGTGGTTCCGCGTAAAGCTGGGGGCGCCATTTGCGCTGGGGCAGACCGCGCGGGGCAACATTGCCTACCCCGGCTACGAGCACCTCGTCATGGAGGTTCAGGTGACGGCGATGGAGCCGGAGCGGTACTTCGCCTTTACCTGGCATCCATTTGCCATTGATCCCAAGGTGGATTATTCGCAGGAGACGCCGACGTTGGTGGAGTTCCGCCTGGAGCCCTCACCGGCAGGGACACGGCTATGGGTCAGCGAGTCGGGGTTTGAGAACATCCCCGCGGAGCGGCGGGCCGAGGCTTTCCTGCGCAACGGCGAGGGCTGGGCCATCCAGGTGCGGAATATCTCCGAGTATGTCGCGCAAAACCCCTAGGGCGGCGGCACAGGTGTTTGCCGCCCTAGGCGACGCAACTCGGTTGGCGCTGGTTATGCGGCTGAGCCAGGGGCCGGCGCGCTCGATTGCGGAGTTGAGCGCGGAATCGCGGCTGACGCGCCAGGCGATGACCAAGCATCTCCGGGTTCTGGAGCGGGCCCGCTTGGTGCGCAGCCGGCGGACCGGGCGGGAGAAGCGGTTTGCCTTCCGTCCGGATTCGATTATGGAACTGCAGGAGTACCTGGCGGCGGTATCGGCGCAGTGGGACGGCGCACTTGAGCGGCTGCGGACCCTTGTCGAAGAGGGAAGCTGAATTCGCTGGTTCATTGTCGAATACGACAACGCATGTAGTTGGGAGAGGGATGGGCTCAGCACGCAGACATCGCCAAAACCGGCAAATATTTAAGGCTCTGTTCGTTCGATTGCCAGCGCACGTGCCAGAGGGCCGGCGTTTAGGATTTTCCGCGTCGCGCTCTTTGCATCATCGCCGCGCCAATCGCGACTCCAATCCCTACGCCAATTGCGACGCCAACGCCGATGTTGTGGAACGCCATGCCGAAAGCAGCCCCGAATGCTGCTCCAAGCCCTACACCCAGACCCATCGCGGCGTTACCTCTCGTGTCGTTTTCGTTCCTCATAGCAAGACCAACCCCGGTTCCTTCGCCCGGCGCGGGTTTCCGCGGCGGAGCTCATCCGCCCGTAAGTATATCACTCCCATGCGCTTCTTCCTGCGCTTCCTGCGCGTCCTGCAAGCTCTCTAAATTCTGGCGGAGAGGGGGGGATTCGAACCCCCGGTACAGCTTTTGACCGTACAACGGTTTAGCAAACCGCCGCCTTAAGCCACTCGGCCACCTCTCCGACTTCGCCTCTACCCGATGGCGACAATCTTTTTCATTGTAGCAGCCGTACAAGCGGCTGCGGCAGTCGGCGGACCCAGACGGCGTGCAGGCGTCTTAAGAACGGAATTGCGGCCGCCGCGCCAGCCGCGGCTCACCAGCTCGGGGAGCGTAGGCGATATAAGACATGCGGCCGCAAGGGGTGGCCGGGCGGCAGCGCTGGGTGATCAAAATCGTCGGCCGGATCGTGGGACATACAAGCTTTTCCATGACGCGGCGCGAGCGGGCATTCGCAGGCACAGTCCATGAGAGCACCTCGGAAAGCCGCAGGGCCGCGAAAGCATGGTGCATGACGGCGCGGGCGCCCTCCGTCGCGAGCCCCATACCCCAGTGGGACGCTGCGAGCCGCCAGCCAATCTCAACGCAGGGAGTAAAAGGTGCTACAAAAGCCGGCACGACGAGTCCGATGTAGCCGAGGAATTGGGCGATGTCCAGCGCTTCAACGGCGAAAAGGCCGAAGCCATTCTCGCGCCAGTGGCACTCGATACGGTCCAGGAACGCGTCGCTGGCCTGGGCGTCGAGGGGCGTGGGTAGAAATTCGGACACACGCGGATCCGCGTTCAATGCAGCGACGGGAGCACGGTCGGAATCGCGCCATGACCGCAAGTGCAGGCGGGCGGTGAAGAGCTCGGAAATCATGCCAACTTGAAAGCATAAGTGAAGGCTCGCCCGCCTACTTGTCGGCATTCGAGATATATTCGAAACTATGCTGGTGAAGGCGGGCTAGGCCACGATGAAAACGACGCAGCGGCTTACATTCATTGGCGCGGGGCCTGGCGCGGCAAAGCCACGCGATCCGCGCTTATGGCGGCCATTTGGCGCAGCGATTCTGGTGGTTCTCGCTGGTTGCGCGCTGGCGGTAACGCAGCAGGCGCCGCGCTTCGAAGCCGCAACGCTGAAGCCGGATACGCTGCATGGCGGTGTCGAAGGCGGCTGCCACGGCATTGATTCGAAGTTTGCGCCCGACGACCCAGGGCGGGATGTGCCACTGGGGCGGTGCGTAATCACCGCGGGGCGGCTCAGCCACCTCATGAGCATCGCCTATGCCATGCCGCTGCAAAGGTTCTCCGGCTTTCCCGACTGGGACGGCCCCCACCGTTTCGATGTCGAGGCCGAGGCCGACAATCCTTCGACCACGACGGAAGCGCAACTTCTCGCGATGCTGCGCGCCTTTCTGACCGATCGCTTCCAGTTGAAAGTTCATAGCGTCCACACCGAAGCACCGGGGTTCGCACTCGTTGTCGGCAAGCACGGACCCAAGCTGCACCCTTCGGCGCAGGAGGCAGCGAGTGCGATTCCGGAGTTTACAGGTTCAGCCATGATCCTGAAGGGCTATTCGATGGCTGACCTGGCGCAGTTTCTCTCCAGCCTGCCATCGATCGGGCGTCCGGTGCGGGACATGACCGGGCTGCGCGGGCGCTATGATTTGACGCTGAATATTTTTGACAACCGTCCCGGCGCCGATGCGAACATGAAATCTCTCATCGGAAATTGGCAGTCCGCAATCTCCGACGTTCAGGACCAGCTCGGCCTGAAGTTCGAGTCCGACAAAACCACGGTCGACAAGCTGATCATCGATTACGCTCAATTGCCGCGAGTAGTCAATTGAAGCCTGGTTCGGGCGGCCACCGTCATCCCTGGCGCAGCACCGACTGGGGATCGGTGCGGCTGGCGCGGAAAGCGGGCAGCCCGCAGGCAAACACGGCCGTCACCATTATCAGGGCGCCGGTTGCGCTCCAGGTGCTGAGATCGAGCGCCGGGGTGCCGTACAAAAGGCCGGAGATGAGATTGCGCGATCCAAACGCAATGGCGGCGCCCGCAATCACGCCCGCGCACGACCAGGCCAGGCCGCGGCGCAGCGTGGTCGAGAGCACGCTGGCGGGCCGCGCGCCGAGGGCAATGCGAATGGCAATTTCCTTGCGCTGGCCCGCCACCACAAATGCCAGGACGCCATAGAGGCCGATCGCGGCGAGCAGCAGCGCCGCGATGCCGAAGAAGGAAATCAAGAGCGTATTGAAACGGCGGGGCACAAGGGAGTCGTCCAACAGCGATGCCATGGATTGAACGCCGGTGACCGGTACGGAGGGATCGATCCCCGCCACCACACGCCGGATCTGGCTGGCTACCACCGCTTCAGGCAGGGCGGAATGAGCCGTCAGGTTGAGAGTGCCGCAGATCTGGTAGGGAGCATCGGCCGTGCAATTCGCCCGGTATGGCGAGTATGTCGTGAGACTGACCGGCTGGTCCAAGGCCTCGCCCTTGACGTCCCCAACCACGCCGACGACGGTGAGCCAGGGCGAATGTGAATCCGCGGCGCCCCATTTCAAACGCCTGCCCACGGCGTTTTGCTCGGGCCAGTAGTGGCGCGCCAGCGTCGCGCTGACAATGACAACGGCGGCGTGTCCGGCTGTCTCGGACGCGGTGAAGCCGCGACCTTGTAGCACCGGAATCCCGAGGGTGCGAAAATACGGGCCGATGACTTCAGCCGACTGGGCATCAGGCAACTTGGCGCCTGGCGGTTGGGCGCGGCCCTCGACGGTGAAGGTATGATCCCAATTATCGTTCGTGGGTTGGTTGGTGGCCAGGGCGACCGACTCAATCCCGGGCTGGCGCGCGAGATCGGCGCGCAGCCGGTCGGCCCACGCAGCCACATTTGCAGGATCGGCGTATTCGAGGTGAGGGAGCGCGATGGTGGCGACGGTGCGGCCGCCGGCATCCACCCCGCCACCGCCGGCGAGGGCTGAGCGGAAGCTGCGGATGAGCAACCCGGCGCCGCACACCAGAGTGAACGCCAACGCGACCTGGGCGGCGACCAGGGCGGCGCGCCAGCGGGCGTCACGGCTGCTTCCGGCCAACGCCGGGGAAGCACTGCGTAACGCGGATTCGAGACCGTCTCCAGCCGCGGACCGGGCTGCCAGCGCGCCACAAAGAGGGCCGATCGCGAGCGCCAGGAGAGCGGCAAACCCAAATCCGCCGGAGCTTAAATGAAGGGCCTGGAACTGGGGCAGGGTGCTGGGCGCGACGGCAGCCAGTCCCGCCAGGCAGAACTGGGCGAAGACCAGGCCGGCCACGGCAGCCAGCAGCGCAAGCAGCGCGGATTCGGTGAGCGATTGGCGCACAATGCGGCCGCGGGCCGCGCCCAAGGCCGAGCGCATCGCCCATTCGCGGCGCCGCCCGGCGGCGCGCACCAGGAAAAGGTTGGCGACGTTGGCGCAGCTCAATATCATGAGCAATCCCGCGGCAAGGAATAACAGACGCATCAACGGCAGCGTCTCGGCAACCACCTGGCCGGCGAGCGGATCGATGACAACCTCAAGCTTCAGCCCGGGCAGCGGCCCGGCTTTTGCGGACCACATGTCGAGAATTGCCTTGGCGGCGGCATGCATCTGCGCGCGCGCTTCGCCGATTGTGGCCTGGGGCCGGAGCCGCGCGATGGCGGCGTAATCGAAATCGTCCCCTACGTCGGCCAGCTGCGCCGGCGTCAGTTGCAATGGCACCCAGAGCGCGGCCGGTTGACCGTACCGCGCTAAACCGGCGGGCGGATATTGGAACTGCCGCGGCATGACGCCGATTACGGTATAGGCGCTTCCATCCATGCGCACGGCGCGTCCGACGACATTGGGATCCGCGGCAAAGTGCGCACGCCAGAATGAATCGCTCAGAATCGCCACGTGGGGGCCGGGATGGTCTTCGCTCGCGGTGAAGCCCCGACCGAGGGCCGGGGCCACGCCGAGCAGGGGAAACAGCGATGATGAAATGTGGCCGACCGAAATACGTTCGGCCGCGCCCTGCCCGGAAAGATCCATCTTACCCACCACCGACGCACCCACTCCCGTAAACGCGGTTCCCGCCTCGGCCATGAGGGGGACGTCGGGCAACGATACACGCAGCGGAGCGGCAGAGAGCATCGGCAGACGCTCGCGCAACAGCACCAGGCGATCGGCCTGGGGGTACAAGAGGGGATGGAGAAGAATCGAGTCGGCTGCGGAATAAGTCGCCACCGAAGCGCCCAAACCGAGCGCGAGCGTCAGCAGCGCCGGGATGGTGAAACCGGGAGCGTGGAACAGGCTGCGCCAGGACCATCGGAGGTCGCGCGCCAGCGTTTCCAAGGGGCCGACGCCGCGGGCGTCGCGGCAGGCTTCGGCGACAGCGTCAGCGCCGCGCAATGGGCCGCGCAAGGCGGCATGGTGGGCGAGCTCGTCAGCCAGTTCACGCTCGACGGCCGAACGCTGGAAGAGCGAGCGGAGGCGGTGGCGAAGGTCATGCGTGTTCATGGCGGGTACCTCAGTTGCTCTCCATGATCTCGCCCACGGCCCAGGTCAGGCGCTTCCAGGCGCCGGCCTCGGCCTCGAGCTGGCGACGGCCGGCGGCGGTGAGCGCATAGTATTTGGCCTTGCGATTGGCCTCGGATGTGCCCCACTGCGGCTTGAGCCATCCCCTCCGCTCGAGGCGATGCAGCGCCGGGTAGAGCGAACCCGGCGGGATTTGGACCGCGCCGGCGGAGATCTGAGCGATGCGATCGGCAATGGCGCAGCCATGGCGGGGCTCCAGCGCCACTGTTTTAAGGATGAGCAGGTCAAGGGTGCCTTGCGGCAGGTCCAATCGAGGCATTGGGTTGGCGTGCATGCGGATCGCGACTCCTTGTACTTCGATAGGAAGATACCATGTTCTTCTATCGAAGCGCAAGGAGAGGCGAGGCTGGCCTCGCCGATGAGCTGAAGCGCCCGGCTTAAATCAGTGCGGCTGGGTCAGGGTGCCGACGGCTGCGATTTCGAGCGTGACCGCGTCCTTCACGTGGAGCAGCGCGTTACTGGGATTCTTGAGGCCCCAGGCAACGTAAGGGACGGCAAAGGTCGAACTCGCCGTGAATTGGCCGCCGTCTTGTTGCACGTGAACCGGGATGGTCAACGGGTGGTCGCTGCCGTGCAGCTTGACCACGCCCTGAAGATTGACGTTGGGCAGTGAGCCGTCCACATGGCTGATGGTAAAGGTGATGGTCGGGTACTTGCCCGACTCGAGCACGCTGGCGTGCATGGTCTTGTCACGATCGGAGTTACCGGTCTCGGCCGAGCGGGCATCGAGGAGAATTGTGCCGCTGGCGCGTCCGGTCGCGGGGTCGAACTCGAGTCCGCCGCGGATTAACTTGAAGCTGCCGTGGACGGTGTGGAGAAATGCCGATAAGGTGAACCGAACTTCGGTGCGCGCCGGATCGAGTGTGACCGTGGATGACAAGCGTTGGAGCTCGGTTGCATAGAGCGGGTTAGCCGGAAACTCCGCCGTCAATCCCTCGAGCAGACGCGCGGCGGTGGCGGGATCGTGATCGCGCAGGGCGGCAATGGCGAGCAGTATCTGCGCGTAGGGCTGAAGATAGTGTCCATTGGCGGCGGCGAGGCGAAGCTCCCGCAGCCCTTCCAGCTTGTTGGTCGAGGCGCCATCAAGGCGCAAGAGCCAGCGCACGGGCGCAGGCTTGAGGCCGAGTATGTAGTTTTCAATGCCCACCGCGAGATAGGCGTCGGCGACGCCAGGGTCGATGGCCAACAGCCGGTGGGCCACCGCCTCGCCCAGCTTCATTTCACTGACCGAGGCCAGATAGCGCTTTTGCAGCACGCCGAGATAGTCGGCGCGCAGTCCGTGGCAGAGGGCCTGGACGTAAAGCGCATTGGTGTCGTTGGCGGGCGCGCGAGCAGCAAGCGACTCGGCCTGGCCCAGCTCGCGCTCGAAATCGGGCAGGGGAGGCCCGGTCGGGCCGGAAAGAAAATCGTGGTCGTTGGTGAAAAACTGGGATTGGAGGATCTTCATCCGGTCCATCTCCGCGAATAGGTCGGCGACGGCGTTGGAGGCGGGGCCGAGCGGGTCGGTGGGGTGGGAGGCGATCCAATCCGCGAAGGTCTGATGCGCGGCGCTGAACTCCAGGTTATAAAGCTGACGGTAGCCGCGATCAAGGCCCTGATTAGTAAGCGGAGAGGCCGCGGCGGCGGCCAGCAGACAAAACCAGACGGCCAGACTACGCATTAAGCCTATTGTAATAGGTTCTTTGCCGTTCCAGCAACGCTCGCCGCGGCGGCGGGAGCGGGGCGAATTAGTATCGGCACCCGCGGGAAGGCGAACTTGCCGGCGGCATCGTCCACCGCGTTAATCTGGCACATGTAGTAACCGGGTTTGAGCTGTGCCAGCGGAATATCAATTTGAATCACGGCCGCGTGGCGGCTGGGATCGGTAATCTGCTCAGTGGTCAGAAGCTGGCTCTCGAAAGCCTTCTGCTTGCCGCGGAAGAACGCCACATTGGTGAGCAACTTGATACCGTCATTGCCGGCCGTGATCTTGGGGTCGTAGACCTCGTAGTAAACGTAGAGGTGCTGACTGGAGGTGAATACGTGATTGACGTTCATCACCAGGGCGTTGCCGGTGGCGGTGAGCGGATTCTGCGACTCGGGATGAACCGGGCTAAGCTGGCTGCCGACGAGGATGGAGCTGGTAGTCAAAATGTGAGGCGCCTTGGCTTCGTCAGCCGTGAGGTCAGGGACGGTGAGCACGGCTTCGAACGCCCCCATCTGACCGGTCTGGTTCTCGCGAGCGGCGAAGCGGAGTTGATACTTCTGGCCCGGTGCGAGGAGGAAGCCGGTGTTGTATTGCAGATTCTTATTCTGAAGCTGCTGGCCGGGGCCGGCTATTGCCGGGGTGAGGCGAATGGTTTGGCCGACGTGGTCAAGCTGGCGTCCGGTTTGGTCGAGCACTTCACCGGCAATGTCCACCTCGGGCGTAGCTTTCGGGTTGATGCCGTGGAGCGGAATTTCCGAACCGGGCAATGTAATCGAGACCGGAACGTAGTAGCGGTTCTTGTCGAGACGGAGATAGCCATCGGCCAGGTAAAGATCGAGCGAGTGATCGCTCACATCGGAGTTGAGCTCATCTTGAAGCTGTTGCTGGCGATCGGCGGTGGTCAGGTGGTCAATATCTTTGCCGGCGTAGTAGCCGGGGCGGGGATTGATGGCGGTCAGGCCGGCGCGGTTGAACTTCACCGAAATATGGCGGTACTTGCCATCCTTGCGCATGTTGGCGCTGCTATAGCCGATTAAGTAATACGACGATGTGTCCTGCTGCACCTTAGTGTAGGCGGGGGTGAAGTCGTTGGAGTCGAGGAAGGCCTTGCCGCCGGTGTCGGTCGCGAGGGTGGAAATGGTCTCCTGCTGTGAGAACTGTGAATCCTGGGCGGAGGACTGCGCGCCGCCATTAAAGGCGCCGGAGCCGCGGACGCTGCCGCTGGTGGCGTTGCCGCCGGGCGGCAGAGCTTGCAGGCCCTGGGCGTCAATGCTGTAGATGGAGGCATTGGCCTTGACGCAGGAGTTGACGGCGGAGCGCAAGGTGATTTCGTTGTCGACGCCCGAGCGCTGGATGCCACTGGAGAAATACATCAATGATTTTTTCTGCTGGATGCCGCCGAGCATGTCGCAGATGGACTGCAGCGACTCGAGGCTGCGGTCGGCGTTGGCGATGTTGAACTCGGTGTCGTCGGCGGCAAACGTCGAGCCATCGTCGGCGGTTCCGTCGGTGCTCCCGGTCCCGCCGTCGGTGAAGCCGGTGGAGGTGGCGGGGTTGAGGGCGCGCAGGGTGCGCATCAGCGCGTCTTTATCAGCGGTGAAATCCTGGTTCACCTGCAGCGTATTGCCGAGGGTGGCGATGGCGGCCATATCGGCGGGCTGCATTTTCTTGGTGACGTAGTTCTGGGCCTGCTCCATGACGTTCTGCACGTCCTCAGGCTGCATGGTGGTCAGGTCGAAATAGAGAACAATCAGGCGCCGGTCGCGGTACTGGTCGGCGGCGGCGGGCGCAATGGAGGCCGCGGCGGCGGGCTTGGGCTTAGCCGGCGTGCCGTTGACGATGGTGCCCGAGGGGGTCGTTTCCGGCTCGGCGGCGGGCGCCACCGGCGCATCCACGTTTTCGAAGTCGAAGCTGGCGATGTGCTGGGGCTTGCCGTCCTCAAGAATGGTGATGTCGCCGGGCTTGAGGTCCTTGACCAGCTTGCCCTGCGCGTCTTTCACGCTGAGGTTGACGAGAACGATCGAAGTCGTGGCCTTGAAGACGACCATCGGCTTCTGCGGTTTGGGCGCCTGCTGCGCGGAAAGCGCGAGAGCAAGGGCGATGGTGGCAGCGGAGAGGAAAGGGCGGCGCATGGTGATTAGAAGCGGAAGCGGGCGTTGAAAGTGACCTGGCGCATTTGGCCGATGCGGTTGATCTCGCCGAAGGTCGGCGAATTAAAGTCGGTGTCAACGCCCGCCCAGTTGGCGTGGTTGAGCACATTGTTGGCGTCGAAACGGAGTTCGAGGTTCTTGTATTCGCTGAGGCGGAATGATTTGCTCATCGAACCGTTCACCGTGATCTGGCCGGGGCCAATGATGATGTTGCGTCCGGCGTCACCGTAGCTGCCGGCCGCGGGTGCGGCGAAGGCGGCGGTGTTGAAGAACGCGGTCTCGGTGGGGTTGGCGAGAGCAATGGGCTGGCCGGTGAGATTCGCGCGCAACGGCACGTTGACGCCGAGCGCCTGCAGGCCCTGGGCATTGGAGAAGATGTTGCTGACGATCGGAGACAGCGGGGTGCCGCTGTTGAAATTGACCGTGCCGCTCATCTGCCAATCGCCGAACACGGAATTCATCACGCTCTGGTGATCGCCCCACTTGTGGTTGAGTCCGTAGGGGAGCTGCCACTCGTAGCTGCCGTTAAGCCGCTGGGCCGGGTTCCCCGAAGAGAGCGAACGCTCAGCGGCAAGGTTGAGATCGTTTTGCGCGATCAATCCATTGGCGCCGCCGCCGCCGCCAATCTGGCTGGCGTCATCAATCATTTTCGAATACGTATAGCGGAAGCGGAACGAAACGCTCTGTGACATGCGCCGGCTGACGATGAGCGAGCCGCCGTGATAAATGGAGTTGGCGCCGGTGGTGTCGTAAAGGAACACCGGAAGATTGGGATTGAGCAATCCGGTGGGGGTACGGTTGGGGGCGCGCAGTTGATCGAGCTCCGAGCCCTTGGTACCGCTGTAGTCGAGGTTCACGACATACGCCTTCCCGACCTGGCGCTGGACGTTGAAGTTCCAGAGATAGGAGTAGCCAACCTGGTAGTCGGGATTGACGCCGTAGGTGTTAAGCACCGCATTCGTCGAGGTGAACCCGTTGGTCAGGCTGAGCGGGGTCGTGGCGCCGCCGAGATTGGTCTGGGTGGTAATGAAGGGCGACTGGTAGGCGAGCGCGGTGGCCATGTTGGCATACGCGCCGGTGTTATAGCTCATGCCGGCGCCTCCGGTAACAATCATGTTGTCCCAGGTCTTCCAGGCAAAGCCGAGCGACGGGCGGAAGTGATGATAGTTGGGCTTGAGGATGGAGTCGGAGAGACCGCCCCGCCCGGCGATGACCGGCGTAACCGCGGCGAATCCGGGCGCAACGAGGAGGTTCGTGAGGCGATTGAAGTTCTCGGTGTAGGGCGAGATGTACTCCCAACGGAGGCCGTAGCTCAGAGTGAAGGTCCCCTTGGCTTGCCAGTTGTCGTTGAAGAAAAGATCGGGCTCGTTCTGGCGGAAGTAGAAGACGCCGCCGCCGAAACGTTCAGCGGTTTGCTGGGCGTCGCCGAGCAGGAAGTCGGCGAAGTCGTAGCCACTGTACTGACCGTCAAAGGTAAACGCGCCGCGCGGGGACTGATCGGTTTGAGGATTATTTTGCAGACGCCGGAAATCGCCGCCGAATCGGATGTTGTGCTTGCCCATGCGGCGCACCATGCTGTCGGAAAACGAGACGGTGGAGGTGCGGATGAAGCTCGGCGTGGTGTCGCTCAAGCCGCTCAAGCCGGAGGTGGAGAAATTGATGGTGGGCAGACCGAAGTCCTGCGGATTTTGTGAGACTCCGTTGATACCAAGCTCCTGGGTGACGTTACGCACGCCGGCATAGAGATTGGTCGCGTCAATGCGATTGCGGTTGTAATTGAGGCTGGCGATGTTGAGCCACTTACCGAGCGGCTGGGTATAGCTGACCGCCATGTTGAGACCCCGGGTGGTCGTAACGCCGCTGACGAACGGGAAAAACGTGCCCGGGTTGTCGCGGTGGCCGCCGCTGTAATTCATGTTGAAGCTGAGCGAGCGTCCACGGCCGCCACGGCCGCGGCCGCCCTGGAGGGGACCGCTGAAGCTGTGATTGATGCGGAGCGAGACGTTATTGTTGGTGGAAAGCGAATTGACTGTGTTGTCGTAGTTAAAGCGGCCGACAGCGCCGGGAGTGGGCGTGGGGATGAAGGCCAAGAGCCCAGCCGCCGCCGGGGAGATGGAGCCGGTGGGAATCGTGTCGCCGTTAAATGGGTGGCCGGTGGTCGGATCGACAACCACAACCGGATTACCGTGGGCATCGGTAACGCCCTGGAAATTGCCGCTGCGTTCAGCCAGGGTCGGGACGAGTGCGGTCACGGTGGAGAGCGACGCGTCATGAACGCCGTTATAGCTGGCGGTCAAGCTGGTCTTGCCCTTGTCGTCGTAGATATGGGGGATCTTGAAGGGGGTGGTGACGGTGGCCGAGTAGCGCTGATTGGCAGCGTTGGGCGGGTTGGTCGTGCTGGAGGTGCCGCCGATGGTGTCAGGCAGCGCGTTGAGCGCCGAATCGGAGAGCTGATAATTGACGCTACCGTGGGGCTGATTGAAGCGGTTGTTGAGTTGACGGAAATTGAAGCTGCCGCCGCGGCCGCCAAAGCCGCCACCACCGCCGCCGCGCCCGCCGCCGCCGCCGCCGAAGCCGCCGCGACCACCGCCACCCGGACCACCGCCGCCGGGACCACCGCCGCCGAAATCGCCACCTCCAGGACCGCCGCCGCCCTGGCGCAGTGCGGCCGCCATGGCGTCGCCGCCCATGGGTGATGCGTCCTGACTCGCTTGCCCGGTAACCACGGCGGAATCAGTGGCTGCGTTGTCGTTCATGCCGGCGATGCCGCCGCTGCCGGCCGCGGCGTCGGCGCCCGCTCCGGCGTCACCGCCGGCGGCGAGGTCCGCGGTTTGACTGAGATCGAGTTGCTGGAAGCCGGCCTGGCCTCGGCTGCCGCGGTTAGCGTTACCGCGACCGGAGGGGCGGGTGTTGGCGGAGGCAATAATAGAAGGCGGGGCGGCCGGCGCCGCCGGCTTGGACTGAGGCTTGTTTGAGTTGGCAGATTGCGTGGCAGGCGCGGGCGCAGCGACCACGGGCGCGGGAGCGCGCGATGCCAGCGTCAATGAAATCTCGACCGGCGCCACGCTCGGATTGTCGGGAGTGGCCGGCACGGTGACCTTGGCCTCAGCCGGCGCAAAGGCGACCATGGAGGTCGAAATGTCAAATTCACCGGGATGGGCAACCTTAGCCTGGAATCGCCCGGCCTCATCGGTCGAAGTAACGAACATTTTCCCACTGGCCGGATCGGTGACGGTGACGGTGGCGCCAGGGACGGCAACGCCCTCCACAACAACCGTGCCAGCAACGGTGGCCACAAATTGGGGCGTGCCGGAGGCGGGCGCGGGCGATTGAGCGAAAGCCAGGAATGGGGTCAGAACCAAAGCCAGGGCGCAGGAAGTTGGAATGCCGAGTCGAGCCATTCCCAACTAATACGTTCTACAAGCATGCAGGTTACCGAATAGGGCTGGAAATGGCCTGTTGATCTTGTATTCTGATAAAGGATGCGCATTTTCAACCGCGCTTTGTTTTCCTTGGGGCTGCTCGTCAGCTTCTCCCTAGCGCAAGCCACAGGATTGCGATCGCCAGCCGAGCGGGCGGCGGATGCCGAGGCAGCCTTTCGCGCTGCCCGTACGCCGGTGGAACAATTGGTTGCGCTGTACCGGCTGGAAGAAGATGCCAGTCCCGAACTGCCGCGCGCGACCTTGAGCGCGACGCTCAATCGGCTGGAAGCACAAGCGGGGCTTGATCCTCTTATTAAAGGTGAAATTGAGTGCCAGAAAGCGGACCTCGCTCAACAGGCGGGAGATGCCAGCGGCGCGGCGGCGATCTGGCGAAGCCTGGGTGAACTGGAGAACTGGCAGGCGATCGGACCGTTCGACAACGCGAGTCCGGTGGCGATCCTGCACGACGACGGACTGAAGCCGGGTGCGATTGACTTGAGTGCGCACTACGCGGGCAAGCAGCGCACCGTGAGTTGGCGCCCCATACCGTACGCTGCCGCGGGAGCGGAGCTCAATCTGGCGGATTATCTGAGTCCATCGCAAAGCGTGTCGGCCTACCTGGTGACCTGGGTGCGCAGCGATGCGGCGCGACCGGTGGCTTTGCGCTTCATGGACGACGGCGCAACCCGGCTGTGGGTAAATGGCGCGCCTGTGTTCGAAGAACAGGCCAATCATCCCAGCGAAGCGTTTGACCAGCACGCCGCCGGAGCCGCACTCCGCGCCGGATGGAATGAAATTCTGGCCAAGGTGGGGGACACCGAGAGCGCCGATTGGCATTTTGATTTGCGCTTGACCACGCCGGCGGGCGAGCCGATCGTGCTGGCCGCGGGCGACGATGTGGCGACGCCTCCGCCCGGCGGTGTCGCCGCGACGCAGACGGCTTACGCGGCGCCGCCGCCGGCGGTGCGCGATTTGACGGCGTTGGCCAAGGCGGCCGGGGGCGCCGACTACGCCTGGGTGCTGCAGCGCAAGCAGAACTTCAATACCGGCGACCACGACGATGCGAATGCGTTTCTGGCGGCGATAGCCGCCGCGCCCAACAATACCGGCTTGATTCTCGATTTTGCCGAGCGCGACCGCGAAGTTAGCCGCAGCTATCAAAACCTGGAGAAGGTGCTCGCAACGCAGCCGGCGAACCTGCGTGCGCGGCGCGACCTGGGCTCGCTGGAACTGGGCCGCAATGAATTGTGGCCGGCGCGGGCGGATCTGATGCCGGTGCTGGGATTGACGGCGGCGGATGCGATCGCCAGCGCCGACGCCATTCAGCGGGCGCCGCAGGCGGCGGCGACAATGGTGCTGCTCTACCGTGCGGCGGGAATGCGTCCGGAGATGATGGCTTGGGCTGACGCACTGCGCGGAGCCTACCCCGGGGGCGCGGTGACGCTGCCCGCCAATACGCTGGCTGCGATTGCCGATAGCATGCGGCGCATGGGCGCGGGCAGCGAGAGCCTGGCCTGGCTGCGGCGAGCACATGCGATCGACGCCAGCAACTTGAATATCTGCCTCGCCCTGGCCGACGCCGAGCGCTCGGCGGGCGCATTGTCGGACGCGTTGGCGACGCTCGAACAAGCGGAGGCGGTCACCGGCGATCCGCCCATGCTGCAGGAGGTGGAGGCGCGCGCACTGGCCGGATTGGGGCGCGAACCAGAAGCCCTGGCGCGCATCGCGGCGGCGGTGAAGTTGGCGCCCGATGCTCCCGACCTGCGGATCGCGCAGGGGGAAATTACGCGCCACTTCGGACGCGATGCCGCGAGCGTCGCAAGCTGGCAAGCGGCGCTGGCGCTCAATCCCCAGGATGCGGGCCTGCGCGACCGGCTTCAGATTGCGCGCGGCTCGAGCGCCGCGGCGGAAACCAGTTTCGAGGGCCCGTACGTGCAAGACCTGGCCAAGGCGATGAGCGGCTTTCAGCAGCGCCTGACGTCATTGGGAGCGGACGGCGCCGCCGCGCTGGAGAGCGGTCCGGTGGTGGTGGTGGCCGATACCAATGTCGCCAACGTGTTTCCTTCGGGCAACACCGGGCGCTACGTGCAACAAATATTTCGCATCAACAATACCAGCGGCGCCGATTCGTTAGCCACCTATGCGGTAACTTACGATCCCGCGGTGGAGGAGGTGCAGTTTCTAAGTGCGCACGTTGTCCACGCCGACGGCAGCTCGGCCGACGCGCCGGAAGCCGGCGATCAGCCAATTCGGGAATCGGTCGGGTATGAAACGTTTTACAACGTTCGCAATAAGTTCGTCGAGATGCCGCCGATGCGGGTGGGCGATTTCGTCGAGATCGCCTACCGGGTGTTGCCGACAACGCTGGAATCGCTCTACGGCCAGTATTTCGGTGAGCTCGATCAATTTGGCAGTTCGGCGGCGACGTTGTTTCAGCAATACGTTGTAATCACGCCCGCGAACCAGCCGCTGTACTTCAAGGCCATCCGCTTTGCCGGCGCGAGCGATAAGCAAACCGCGAACGGCCAAACCGTGTACCGCTGGTCAGCGCGGGATTTGCCGGCGCAAATCGCAGAGCCGCTGGCGCCGCCGTCGATCGAGCAATCACCGTACATCGCCGTCTCCAGCTTCCAAAACTGGAATCAGTTTGGCGACTGGTACAAGCAGCTGATCCGCGACACCTTCGTGATGGACAGCGAAATGGTAGCCACCGTGCACTCTCTCGTTGCCGGCAAGACAACGGAGGCGGACAAGGTGGATGCGATTTACCGCTGGGTGATCGAGAACACGCATTACGTTGCGCTGGAGTTTGGCATCCACGGCTACCGGCCGTATCCAGTGACGCAGGTGTTTCATCGCCGCTTCGGCGACTGCAAGGACAAGGCGTCACTTCTGATTGCGATGCTACGCGAGGCGGGGGTGGGCAGCGACTTTGTGCTGGTGCGGATTCGCGATTTGGGCGTAATCGACCCCACGATTCCGTCGGTGGCGGATTTCGACCACGCGATTGTGTACGTCCCCAGCCTCGACCGCTACCTCGATGGCACGGCCGAGTTCAACGGCGCCGACGAGCTGCCGGCCGGCGACCAACGGGCATTCGTGTTGCGCATACCGATGCCGATCCCGGTGGCGTCGGGAGCGGTGGCCGCCACCAAAACGACGGACGATCCGCTGGCGCCGGTGGTGACCGGGAGCCAGCCTCCGGAACGCAACAGCAGCGAGCGCGTCTTGAATGGGCAGCTCGACGCCAACGGCGATCTGCACTTTTCATTGACCTGGACGCTGCTCGGCGGCCGGGCTCCGCTGTTCCGCCAATCGCTCGAGGTGCCCGACCGCCAGGCGGGTGTGCTGCAGGCGATGCTGCACGATCGCCTGCCCGGCATCACGATTTTGCGGGCAACGGTGAAAAACGACAACAATTGGGATCAACCCATCGAAGTGCAGTGCGAAGGCGTTATTCCGCGCTTCGCCACAGTTAACGGATCAACGCTGTTGATACCGCGGCAAATCCTGCCGACCGCGTGGCTACCGCAGATGGCGTCGCTGGCAACCAGGAGGTATGACGTGCTGACCGACCCACCGGAGATTCTGGAGGAAGTGATGCACCTGGCACTGCCCCCGGGCTACACCGCCGCCCTGCCCCCCGCCAGCCAACTCGACCAGCGTTTTGCCAGTTTTAACGCGGCGGCAACTATGAACGGCACAACGCTAACGCTGCAAAGCCGGATCGAAACCAAGCAATCGCTGATTACGCCGGAGCAGTATCCGGCGTTCCGAACGTTTTGGGCGCAGGTGGATGCGGCGCTGGGTCGCGCCGTCGCGACCACACCGGCGGGCACACAAGGAGGCACACAGTGAGCCGTCGAGCGGCCATGTTGGGTTGGGTTCTACCTTTGCTGGCGGTGGCAACTTTTGCGCAGGGTCAAAGCCTGCTGGCGGGACTGACCACGGCTGATTTGAGCGCGAAACCAGCCGTGGCGGCAACCGTCGCCGCGGGCACGGCCAGCGCCGCGCTACGGGAGTTTATCGCCGCCTACGCCCAGGGCAATGACGAGAAGATTGTGAGCACCGCGCTGCGCCTGGTGGAGTTGGCGCCCAACGACGAAGCGACGGAGCTGGCGGTGCGGGCCTTGAGCGGTCAGATCGAGTCGCGCGGGCGCGGATTGACCGACGCGGTTCCAGTCATCGAGCGGGCATTGAGCCAGCCGATCGAAAATCCGGTGACCGCCTTTATGCTGGGCCATATGCTGCTGGCGGCGGTGAACGCGCCCGGCATCGCACTGACCGAGGCGCGGGCCGAACAGCTTTCCGGGCGGCTGCCGCATTGGCAGCTCTATGGCCCCTTTGGTAAGTGGCAAAACCTGGATTTCGACCACAAGCTGGCGGTGGAAACAACGATCGCGCCCACCTACACGGACGGCAACGAGGTGAGGCGGCCGCAAGAATTCGAAAGCGCCGGCGACACCATCAGCATGCCCGAGGATTGGAACAATGTGGGCATGGACGCGGCGGTGAGTTATGTCAATGCGGCTCACGCTACGCGGGCGCTGTTGCGGATATATTCGCCGGCATCGGTGGTGGTGACGATCAACGGAGTCGAAGTCTTGCGCAACGACCGGCGGCGGAGCTACACGCCGGCCACCAGCAACGCCGCTGTCGAATTGAAGGCGGGCTGGAACCGAGTGGTGGTGAAGCTGGCGGGCGAGGCATCGCGTTATTTCGACTTGATGCTGCGGCCCAGCCAGGCCATGGGCGCGACCGGAGAGGCATTGACGGACGCGGCGCAAATGCCGGGCGGAAGCAAGCTGGCGGGCGACCCGCAATTGCTGGCCGCGCCGCGAACGCTCGCCGTATGGGCGGAGAAGCAAACGGCGGACGGCAAGGACGCCGTGGCGGAGTGGGCGGATGGTATACGCCTGATGCAGGACGACGATGCCGAACATGGGCGCGTGGCGCTGACCAAGGCCACCGAGTTGGCACCGGAATCCGCGGCAGCCTGGCTGGATCTGGCTCGAGCCTATACGCTGCTGCCGGATGCCAGCCAGAGTTGGACGGCATCGCAAGAGGAGGCCTCGAGCCGGCACGCCTTGAAGCTCGACCCCCACAACCCGCGCGCGTTCGACGCGCTTGGACATGTCTATCAATCACAGGGCAAGATGCCGGAGGCGGCGCAACAGTACGCGCAATGCGCCGGCAAAGGCTTCGCCGACTGCGATTGGGCGGAGTTCCGTTTGGCGGCACAACAGCGTTGGGTGCCGGAAGCGGAAACGGCGCTGGGGCATGCGCTGGCCGAGTCGGGCTCGAACTGGAACAACATTGTGGCCGGACTGGAGTTCTACTCGTCGGTCGGCGACCAAGCCAAGCTGGCGCAATGGCAGCGGGTGCTGGCCGGCGATCCCCGAGCCGCGGTCGCGGCCGGCGGCTATGATTTGCGCCACGACCAGGCGGCGGAGGCGGCGCGCCTTCTGGCGCGCGCGGCGGCCGCGGAGCCGTCGGATGTAAATGTCCGCAGGCAATATATGGAAGCGCTGCTCATGGCGGGCGACACGGCGGCGGCCGCGAAGGCGGCCTCAACAGCGCTTCAGGATTTCCCCAACGATTGGAGAATCGCGGCCGAGGCGGATGAAGTGGCGCTGCGCGAGAACACGGCCCGCGGCATCGCGCAGTTGCGTCAAACCGACTACAACCGCAACATGCTGCGGCATGAAGCGGACTTCCTCACCGGCGCGCAATTTTGGCAGCCTTGGTACCACGCGGCCGCGGAAATTATTCCCGACGCACCCGGCAAGGCGGAGTATCCGAACGCCAACTCGATTCTGGTGTTCGACCAGATGGTGAACCGCATCAATGCCGACTCGACGCAGGACCAGTACATCCACCAAATCTTTCGGGTATTAAACGCGCAGGGCATCGCCCAACTCGGGGATGTGAAGACGATCACCCCCGGCAGCGACCTGATCACCGTGCGCACGATTAAGGCCGACGGCACGATGCTGTTGCCGGAGTCGGTCGCCAATTTGACCAGCATCACAATGCCGGGTCTCGAGGCGGGCGACTACATCGAGGTCGAATATGTGCAGCACACACCGGCCTCGGCTGCGATCGCGGGAACATTGGACAACAGCGAGTTTTTCGTGTTCAGCTCTTCGCAGCAGCCGTTTCATTACTCGGATTACATCGTGCTGACGCCGCCGAACTATCCGCTGCTGGTGGATGAGGAGCGCTTCCCCACCCCGGCGAAAGTCACCACGCTGCCCAATGGGGACACCGCGCGGGAATGGTTGATTCAAAAAACCAGGGTACTAGTGACCGAGCCCAACATGCCACCGGAACAGAATCTGGTGCCCAAGGTATGGGTGAGCGGCGCCACCAGCTGGGACGATATCAGCAACTACTACGCGGATCATGAGTTTGCCGTGGAGCGGGTAACACCGGAGATGCGTGCCCAGGCTAAGGCATTGACCGCGGGCAAAACGACCGATGTGGCACGCGCGGACGCACTGTTCGATTGGGTGGCGAAGAACATTCAACCCGGCGAGGGCGCGATGCTGGTGCCGGCGCGGCAGTTCTTTCAGGACCGGTCAGGCAACCGCATCGCGACCTTTCTAGGGATGTTGGCCGCGGTCGACGTGCCCGACCACCTCGTCATGGCGCGCGGGGTGACCGACGACAGCTCGACCAAGATACCGAGCGTGTTTCAGTTCCAATATCCATTGATCGAGGTGGGCTCAGCGGCGGGCGAAGCCAAGGCCCCGCCCGGCACAGGTTGGTATGACCTCAATGGCGACTTTGCCCAACGCGGTTACATTGCCGCCGGCGTGCGCGGCGGCATGGCCATGATCACGGGTGAAACCGGCGAAAACGAGTTCACCCACGTACCCGAGTATGAGTCGCCGCTGGACGGCGTGGCGCTTACAGTAAGCGGCACGGTGGACGATGCGGGCGACGCCAAGCTGCACCTCGAAATGGAGTTTCGCGGTCCCAACGGCGAGCAGGTGCGCCAGGCGCTGCGCAACCAGACCGACGCGCAGTTGCCGCAGGTGTATCAGCAACTCTTATTGGGCAGCTATCCCAACGCCACCGCGACTGGCGGCAAGCTGATTAATCTGGCGCCGGCGGGCGATGGAGCGGCGTCTCTGCCTCTAATTGTGGCGATTGACGCGACCGTGCCTGGGTTCATTCAAGTGAACGGCAGCGGCCCGGGCGCGGGCTGGGACATTGAGCACCTGGTGGGCGCGGTGGGCGTGCTGGCGCGATATGCGCCCCTGCCCTTCCGCGATGAGCCGCTGGTCATACCCGGAGACACGTTCGAGCAGACCTCGGTGAAGCTGACTCTGCCGGCGCGCTTTGGATCGGCGTCATTGCCGCCGGCGGTGAATCTGCAGAATCAGTTTGGGCGCTTCAGTTCGACCTTCTCCCAAACCGGCTCGCAGATAACGTTCGACCGGATAATGTATCTCAAGGCCGCCTTGATTCAGCCCGCGAATTACGCCGCCTTCCGCGCGTTTGGCGAAGCGGTCGACAACCAGGATCGGCTGCGTCTGACCGGAAAGACAAACTAGGCGCGCGGCGCCAGCGCGACGAAGCGCGCATGGGCCCGGGCCAACAGCCGCCCGCCGGCGTCGTGCATTTCAGCCTCATAGTTCAAGTTGCGACCGTCGCGGCTGATTTCGGTGGCGGTGAGGACGAGGTCCTCCTCGCATGCGGCAGGGCGCAAATAGGCGACGGACAACTCGGCGGTGACGGCGCGTACGTCGTGCAGACGGTTGAGTTTTCCCATTACTTCATCGAAGAGCAGCGCAGTCATGCCGCCATGGAGAATGCCACCACTGCCTTGGTAGGCGATGGGCAGGCGGACCCGCGCTGTAACCCGGCGCGCCGCGTCGTCGAGCTCAAAGCTTAGCCGCAGGCCAAGCGGGTTGGCGGCGCCGCATCCAAAACAAAGATTGTCGGGTTGAGGTTCCAGGTGGTGAATCGCCATGAGTGGTAGCTCGAGTATAATCGGGCGCTATGAGAGTACGCTTTGGCCTGTTTCTTTTTGTCGCATTTCTGAGTGGATTATCAGCGCAGTCCCCGCTGCTAACGCAGCCGGCCCTCTCGCCGGACGCGAGTCAACTGGCATTCGTCTCCGGATCGGCAATTTGGACGGCACCGGCGTCGGGCGGGACGGCGCGGCTGTTGATCGCCGATCCGGCAACCGCGTCGCGGCCGCTGTATTCGCCCGATGGCAAATGGCTGGCGTTCGACTCGACTCGCACCGGCAATGGCGATGTGTATCTATTCGAACGGGCGACGGGCAAGTTGACGCGGCTGACCTACGACGACGGCATGGATGCGCTCGATGGCTGGTCGCCCGACAGCCAATGGATTTACTTCGACTCGACCAGCCATAACATCGCCGGCATGAACGACATCTATCGGATGCGCATCAGCGGGGGCACGCCGCTGCCAGTTACCAGCGAACGCTACGTTAATGAGTTTTATGCCGCCCCAGCGCCGGACGGCAGCCTGGCGTTTTGCGCCCGCGGCCTCGCTTCCTCGCAATGGTGGCGCAAGGGCGACGCGCATATTGACGAGACCGAAATCTGGCGGGTGCAGCCGGCGACGGGCGCGTACCAAAAGTTGGTGAGCGATGGCGCCAAACAAATTTGGCCGATGTGGTCGCCCGACGGAGGCAAGTTATATTTCATGTCCGATCGCGGCGGAAGCGAAAACCTTTGGGAAATGAAGGGCGCGGGGGCGGCGCGGGCGGTCACAACATTTGCCGATGGCCGGGTGCTGTGGCCCTCCATCTCGGCCAACGGCAAAGCGATTGTCTTTGAGCGCGATTTTGGCATTTGGAAGTTCGACACTGGTAATGGACATGCAACACGGCTGGAGATTCACCTCGACGGCGCGGTGGCATCGCCGGCGGTGAGTGCGGTAACGGTGAATGCGGCGGACTCGTTTGCGATTTCCCCCGACGGCAAAAAGGTCGCCTTCTTGGCCCATGGCGAGGTATTCGCCGTGGGGGCCGCCGAAGGAGGCACCAGCCTGCGCCTGACCCACACCGGCAAGCTGCAATTCGACCTGCACTGGTCGCCGGATTCGAAAAAAATCGTGTACGTTTCCGACCGCGACGGGCGCGACCACATCTATGAATACGACTTCGCGCAAAGCAAGGAGCGGGCGTTGACCAGCGGCGCTTCGGATGAGAGCCATCTGGAGTATTCGCCCGACGGCAAGTGGCTTGCGTTTCAGCGCGGCTTGACCGACTTAGTGATTATGAACACGGCGACGGGAGCCGAGCGCGTGTTGGCGCAGGGCTACTTTGAGCGTCCGCCGCTCGGTCAGGGCGGCCTGTTCGCATTTTCTCCGGCAAGCGACTATCTGGCTTACCTTAGCGAGACCGGCGGATTGTTCCGCAACGCGTACGTGGTGCCAGTCTCCGGCGGCGAGAGCCACGAGGTCAGCTTCCTGCCGAATTCGAATAGCGGGTCACTGGCCTGGAGCGCCGATGCGAAATACCTGCTGCTGCAGACCAGCCAGCGCACGGAAGCGAGCCGGATCGCGCGGGTGGCGCTGACGCCGGAGACGCCGCTGTTCCGCGAAGATCAGTTCCAGGCATTGTTCGAGAACGCGCCCGAGGGCGGGCGGGGACGTGGGGCGCGCGGGGCGGGCAACGCCGCCGCGGCGACACTGCCGCCCGAGGCACATATCACCTACGCCGGCATCGGCGAACGCATGAGTCTACTGCCCATGACCGACGCCCGCAGTCCTCGTCTGAGCCCGGACGGAAAGTGGCTTGCCTACGTTGCCAGCGAGGGCGGTCGCGGCGGCAACATTTACGTTTATTCGCTCGATCCGGCGGCGGCGCTCAATGCCGGCCCCGGTGGCCGGGGCGTCGGCAATGGCGCGCCGAACGAAGCCGCGCCCAAACAGTTAACGTCGACGACCAGCGCCAAGCGCGATCTGCAGTTCACGGCCGACAGCAAACAAATCTTTTATCTCGACGGCGGGCGCATCAGCCACGTGCCGGTCGAGGGAGGGCAGCCCCACGCGATCAGCGTCAGCGCGGAGATGGAGGTGGACTTTAACCAACAGAAAGAAGAGGTATTCCACCAGGCATGGAATTACCTCGGTGACAACTACATGAATCCGAAGATGAATGGCGCCAATTGGGACGAAGTTCGCGCCCGGTTCGCGCCCGTGGTCGCGGCGGCGCGCACCGGCGACGACCTGCGCCTGGCGCTCTCGGAGATGATTGGCGAGCTCAACAGCTCTCACTCCGGCATCGCGGCGCCGGGAGCACGGCGATCCTCGACCGGGCATCTGGGCCTCATGTTTGACCGGGCCAAATATGAATCGGCGGGACAGTTATGTGTTACCGAAGTTGTGGCGCTCAGCCCGGCCGCGCTCGCCGACGTGCATATGGGTGACTGCCTGGCAACGGTGGACGGCGAAGCGGTAAACGGCGGCTCCAATCTCGATCAGATTCTCGATGACACGATCGGGCGCAAGGTGACGCTCGGGTTGATCAGGGCGGGAGCGCCGGTGAGCGTGGCGCTCAAGCCGGTGAATGCGGCCACCGGCAAGAATCTAATCTACGAAGCCTGGGTGGAGCACAACCGGGAAAAAGTGGATCAATTGAGCCATGGGCGGCTGGGATATGTCCACATGATTGACATGTCGCAGAATGCTCTGGACAAGCTGTACCTCGACCTTGATTCGCTGAACTTCGCGCGCGAGGGCGTGGTCGTGGATGTACGCAACAACAACGGCGGTTTCGTTAATGCGTACGCGCTCGATGTGTTGACGCGGCATCCCTATCTCACGATGGTCGCGCGCGGTTTTCCGGCCGGTCCGGCGCGAGTGGCGCTGGGTCAGCGCGCGCTGGAGAAGCCGACCGTGCTGATCACAAACCAGAACACGCTTTCAGATTCCGAGGATTTCACCGAAGGCTACCGCGCCATGAACCTGGGCAAGGTGGTCGGCACGCCGACCGCCGGCTGGATCATTTTCACTTCGGCCGCGACGTTGATTGACGGCTCGAACCTGCGATTGCCGACGACGCGCATCCTCGACCACCTGGGCAAGGACATGGAACTGCATCCGCGCGCGGTGGATGTCGAGGTGCAGAACCCGATCGGCTCCTGGGCGGCCGGCAATGACGCGCAACTGGCGGCCGCGGTGCAGACGCTGTTGGCTCAACTGGCGCCGGTGAAGTCCGTGGTGGCGGAAAAGAAGAACCGCTGACTTTGCTTAATTGCCTTTGTCGCGCTTCTTTTTGTCGTCGGCGGCTTTTTCCAGGGCCTGTTTGAATTTGCCCGCCTCGTTGCGGGTAAGCGTGAACAGCGACGGATCCCACTGCCGATTGATTTCAAATGACGCAATTTGATCGGTCTCAACGTTTTGATTGCTGGGATCGTCGGCGTGGTTGCCGGTATAAGAGGTCAGGCGCGCGATGCGGGGCACGAGGATGCCGTACTGGCGGCTGAAATCGCTGTAATCGACGATCTGGGTATCCTTGGGATTGCCCTTGTCGTCCATCTCCCACGACCACATCAGGCGGCTGAGCTGATAGTTGCCGGCATCAACGTAGGCGTCGTAAGCAGGCGCGCTGTCGCCGACCGCGGCGATGCGAAGATGGTATTCATTGCCTTCCTTGCCGACAAGTTCGATGGCGGGGGGATTGTTGTTGGCGGCGCGGCGCCGAGCGTAATCGACCAGCGGACCGTCCAAATCACCAGCCCAGGGCGCATGCAGCGGACCGAATTCGGCGGGCGCGTGGTTGTCGCGCTTGTGCGGCGGTATATCGGGTGTCCAGCCCGTAGGACCGTAGTCGTTCTTCATAGCCCACCCATGTCCGTTCGAGACGATCGCTTCGACCGTGTCCGGATCAAGCGGCGGCGGAGTAAAATCGTCGCTGCTGTGAGAGGAAGAGTCGCTGGGCTTGGAATAGCTGTAACGGCCAAAGTCCTGAGCCACCCACAACTCCCGCTGCCAATCCTGATCGTCCTTGCCGTGATTGCGGGCGGTCACCTTCACAAGCAAGTGGGCCGCTGCAATGCCGGTCAGTTTGTCCAGTCCGCCGCGCTGGTAGATATAATCGGCGACGACGTCGTCGGCGGTTTGCGGATGGGTCCACAGGCGGCCGGCGGCGACGGGCTGGGCGAGGTCGGCGGCTTCCTGGAAGGCGCGTTTGACCGAGACCAGGCGGCGTTGATAGACATCCTGATCGAGGCCGAGCGACATGCCCGGATTTTCCAGGTCGGCGAGTCCGGCGATGCCCTGTTCGGTGAGCTTGGCGCCGAGCGTGACGGTGGCATCTGTGTGCAGGGTGGCGGCGCCATTGCGGGAGGCGTCGTGAGGGATCAACGGCAGGTCCGCCAACAGCGAAAAGTAAAGGGCGGTGGCGTTGTGGGGATCCTGGGCAAGCAGAATTTGCAGCGCAGGTGAGGCTGCGGCGCCGGGGGTAGGCGGCGGTTCGAGCCAGACCAACTCTTCGCGGGCGCGGCGGGTATTGGGACCGTTTGGATCACGGGCGATGGCCTGACTCAGCACCTCGGGCTGGCGGGCGGGTTCGTAGCTCTGCAGATAGCTCATGAAGGCATTGGTATCGCTGAGCCGTGGCGTGGGCTGGGGATCGGTAAGCAGGTTGGCGTCGTAGGCCTGGCGCAGGGCGCGGCGAGCGCCGAGGCTATCGTGGCTGGCGGCGGCGGTGAGATAGCAGTTGCCCAGAGCTGCGTCCTTAATGGGCTGAAAGGCATTGGCGAACTCGGCATCGGGGAGGCCGACAAGCGCGCCTCCGACGGCGACCAGGGCGGCGTCGCTCCCGTCCTGCGCGGCCTTAATCAGAAACTCGCGGCCAAGGACCTGGAGCCGGGGGCCACCTTCGCCTTTGAGCAGCATGGCACCGTAGGCGCGTTCGGCTTCGGGGTCAACATGCTGGGCGGCCTGGGCGTAGGCGCGGCGGCGGGCGCCGAGGTCGCCGCTCGATTGCACGGCCAGAGCTTCAAAGCCGAGCGGATTGCCGCTCTGGGCGGCTTGATTCCACCAGCGCGCCGCCTCGTCGAGTTGATGGCTGGCGGCATAGTAATTACCGACCAGAACCATGGTGTCGGTGTCGGTGGCCGCCTGTTGTTTCTTGGCCGCGATATTCTCGGCATTGACCCCGGCCAAGGCTTGCTGAAGCGCGCTGCGGCGTGGCGCCAGCGCATCAATGGCAACACGGCACGGGGCGGTCTGGGCGCCGGCGGCGATTGAGAGGCCGATTGCGAACAGAGCGGTGAAAATGACGAAAGGTCGCATGGTACTAGTGCACGCTGGTCGGTCGGACCAGGCAGGGCTGGGTGACGGCAACATTGCCGTTCTTATCGAGTTCGCTGACCGACATGTTGCCCAAGCCCCACTCGGCGATGGCGAACTTAACCAACGGCGAAGTCAGGTCTCGCGTGCCGGTCGGATCGAGGCGGACGGTGGTGTCGCCGGCGGTGGGCTGGTGTTGGCCACTGGTACCCTGAAAAACCGGGCGAAAAGAGACCGACGTGGCGTAAGCGTTGTGATTGAGAAAATGCATTTTCACCAGCTCGCCACCGTCCGGCGCGGTGCTGGAGGAAAATTGGACGTCAATGCCGTAGCAACTGGCCACGGAGACCGGACTGGTGAACGCGCTTTCGCCAGCCGCAGCCGGCGCGGCGGCGGTCGTTGGCGTGGTCGCACCCGCGGCCGTAACCGTCGGCGCAGGCGCGGCCGGAGCCTCAAGGCTGGTAATCTGCTGGCGAAGCTGCTGAGCCCGGGCGTCGGCGCTGGCCGCATCGGCCCGCAGTTGCTGGGCGCGTTGGTGGGCGAACAGCGCGGCACTCGCCTCGTCGGGCGAAGTGACTAGCGCGGCTTCTGTTTCCAGTTCCTGCGCATCGGCAAGATTTTGTTTGGCCGCCATCTCGGCCGCAAGCTCCTGGTTCTTAAGGGAGGCCAGCTTGTCAGCCGGAGGCGCCTGAGCGAGGCTGGCGGAGATGAGAGCGGAAACGAGTGCGGGGCCAAGCAGCGGAATCAGGAAATAGCGATGGACCGACATATACTCACCGTTATGATTACGGCTGACTCTAGCACGCGTCGAGTCTCTCGGTCAATTGTAGTTTGGCATGGCCGGGACATTAGGTTATAGTGTCGGCAGCCGGCCATGAAATACTGCCCGATCTGCACCACCGACTATGTAGACACGCGCGAACGTTGCCCCCAGGACGGGGCCCGGCTGATTGACAAGGAGGAGTGGGCGCCGGGCACGGTGATCCGAAATAAATACCGCATTCTCAGCTGCATAGGCCGGGGCGGGATGGGGATTGTTTACAAGGCCGAGCACCTGGTTTTCAAGGATTTGTGGGCGCTGAAAGTAATGAGTCCCCGGCTGAGCCAGGAGGCTGAGTTTGTCCGCCGTTTCTATGTCGAAGCCGAGCGCCAGCGCAAGCTCAAGCATCGCAATGTAGTGCGGGTGGATGACGTCGACCAGGCCGAGGACGGGCGGCTGTTCATTGGCATGGAATTTGTCGATGGAATGCCGATGCGGGAGATGTTGCACGCCGCCCAGGGTCCACTCGCGGTGCCGCTGGCATTAGCTATAGCGCGGGGCATGGCGGAAGCGCTGGAGGCGGCCGATGCGCTGGGCATCGTGCACCGCGATATTAAGCCCGATAACGTGCTTCTGGAGCGCGGTCCGGGGGGGCAGTTCATCCCGAAACTAACCGATTTTGGCGTTGCGAAGATGCGCGAGGGCACGGCCACCATGAGCAAGACGCCGCTGCTCACGCCGCAGTACGCCGCGCCCGAGCAGTGGCAGCCGGACCCCGACCATCCTGTGGATGGCCGTACCGATTTGTACGCACTGGGCATGACCATGTACGAGATGTTGACCGGGCGGTCGCCCTTCAACGTCTCGGTCGACCGGGAGTGGATGTACGCGCATTTAAATCGCATACCGGAGCCTCCCAGCCATTTCAACCCGGCACTGGAGGTCGACCCACGGCTGGATGACCTGGTGCTACGGCTGCTGGAGAAAGATCCGGCGCAGCGCCCGGCGAACGCGCGCGAAGTAATCCAGCAGTTGGCACTGATCGAAGCTTCCCCAGTACGGGCCGTTACGCCGGCCTGGGGCGAAGCGACGGTGGCCATGCCGCAGCGAACCATGCCATCGCCCGCGCGGCGCACGCCGGCAGCGAGGCCAGGAACCACGCCACCGCCCACCCCGGCGAGGCGGTCGGGGACAACGCCGCCACCGGCGACGCCGGCTCGGCGCCCGGGGACCACGCCACCAGCGCGTCCGCCCACTGCACAACCCGCACGGCGAGTGCCCTCACGGCACCGGGAAGAGGTAGCGCCGCCCCTACCGGCTTGGGTAGAACCGGCAGCCGAACCAGAAGCTGAATTAGAAACATCTGCTGAGGAATTTTCCGCCCCGCCCCGCCGTAGCGGGTTATGGGTGACTCTATTAGTCGTGTTGGCGCTCGCGGGAGCGGGCGGCTACTACTATTATTGGCTTCACTCCCGGCCGGCCGCGCCGCCGGCCGCGCCGCCGGAAGCGGTGAGCGCGCCTACGCCCACGCCGACAATGCCGGCTACTACGGCCAAATCCACCCCGGTAACAACGCCGGTACCAGCCGCCGCCGAACCGCCGCCGCCGGCCGGGCCGCCCAGCGAAGCCTTCGCGCACACGCTCAACGGGCATACCGGCGCGGTGTTGTCGGTGGCCTTTAGTCCGCGCGGACGTTGGCTTGCATCCGGCAGCGAGGATTTCACCCTCCGTCTGTGGGACTACGCTTCCGGCGCACTGTCGCGCACCATAGCGCTGAACGAAAGTGACGTCGCCAGCGTCGCCTTCAGTCCCAGTGGGCGGCAGATCGCGGCGGCCAACTGGGCCCAGGTGATTGACCTGGTGGATGTGGCCAGTGGGCAGTCCGCAGCCCAGCTCACCGGACATAGCGATTCCATTAATTCGCTGGCATACAGCCCCAACGGTGCGCACCTGGTTTCGGGCAGCGAGGATCGAACCGTGCGTGTGTGGGACGTCGCCTCCCACGCCTCGCAAGTCTTGCGCGGACATAATAGCGCGGTTCGAACCGTGGCTTACAGCCCGAACGGATCGACGATTGCCTCCGGCGACGACGGCGGCGAACTCATCCTTTGGAATATGGCAAATGGGGGTTCGCAGACGAGCCTGAGCGGGCATAGCGGCAGCGTGCAGGCAGTCGCGTTCGACCCGCGCGGACACTGGTTGGTCTCCGGCAGTCAGGACGCCAGCGCGCGACTTTGGAACCTGAGCGGACAGAGTGGGCGGGTACTGCTGTCGGGCAAAGGTTCCGTGCAATCGGTGGCGTTCAGCCCGGACGGACATTGGCTCGCTGTCGGAACCGCCGAAAACACGGTACACCTCATCGACACGACAAGTTGGGAAGAGGTCACCGCTCTTAGCGCCGGCGCCGGAGGGGTGCGATCGGTTGCGTTCAGTGAAGATGGACGCGTATTGGCGGCCGGCTGCGGCGACCATAGTATTCACTTATGGCGGAGGCCGCACGCTTGATGCGGACCGGCTTCATTCTCGTGGCGGCAGCTCTGACCGCGGCGGCCCAGATGCCGAAATCGGCGGCGGCGCCCTCCACGGCGCCACAGGCGGTGCAAGCCAGCATCGGCCGCGTCGAGCTGGCCAGTATCGCCAGCGATCATCTGCAGTTTTCAATCGCGCTCTCGCTGCTCGCCGACCGCGACGCCGACTTAAGCCAGATTCGGATCAGCGGCTTGCGGTTGAATGGGTTGCCTTTGTTTTCGGCGCCGACGCCGGAAACCGTGCACTTGACCGCACACCAGGCGGCGGCGATGCCGCATCCGCTGGCCATCAATCTGTATTTTCGCGACCTCGATACCTTGCAGCCGGTCAGCGACCTGCTTGCGCAGAGCCGCGCGACGATTGAAGGCACGCTCAGCCTGGCGGTGGGATTGAATCTGGCGGAAAAAGTTTTTCTGAAGTCCAATCAGGGACAGGTAGTGGTGCCGTTCCACAACGAAGTGGCACTGCAGTTCCCCGGCGGCGAGGGCCTGCGTAGCGCGGCGGAATCGGCGGTGGCGGCGGCGAATTCGCTGCTGACCACGGCATCGGCGGATGCGGATTCGGCGCTGGGCATTCTTTTCAGCGAACGCCGCGCCTTGAATGCGCATTACCGGAATTGGGTGGTGCCGGTGCGCACCCGTTTCGAGTTGGACGATCCCCATGGGGGCCGTCACAGCTATACCAGCGTCGGCATGGGGCTGCGCATTGGCGGCAACCGCATCATCGTATTGAAACAGTTGGTGCGCCCATGGGAGTTTGACGCCGAGCTCGCGACTGACGTGCAGCAGCGGCACTTTCAGATCCCGGCCGCGGGATACGATGTGAGGGCGGGGGAATTTAGCGAAAGCCGCGGCCAACTCAAGTTGGTGCGCGTCGCCAAGGACGAAATGCAGACCATTCTGGTACCGCAAAGCGCCGGACTCCCGGCGCGCACGCGGGTCGGCCGCGCGGATTCCGCCGGTAATCTGGCGTTACTCGAGATCGTCGGCGCCGCCGACTCCGACGCGGCGGCGGCACCCGATCTGGATGCGGCGAATTCCCAGGTCATGTGGAACGACCTCGGGGCATTCCGATGGGTCGGCGATGGGAGCGGTGGACGATCGGAGCTTCTGTTGCTGGCGGCGGGACGCGACGGCGACACGTTTCACCTGAATACGCCGCTCGACGCGGGTGCATTTGGTTCACCGCTCATTGGGCCGGCCGGCATTGTTGGCATCATCCAGAGCGAAGCCGGCGCCATTGGCGTGGCGGCGGCGTTGAAAGCGCTGGGACTGAGTCCTATTTCTTGATGCCGATCAGCGCCATTTTTTGGCTGATATAGCGATCGAGCAGCGCCGGCAGATCCTGATTCAAGCGCACCACAAAGTGGTCTTCCGCCGCCTGGATTTTGCCATCCACCGCATCCATGCGGGCGTTGAAGGATTGCAGGCGCTGATCCAGCTCCGGCAGCACCGCGCCCACCGCGCCGCGGGCCTCGGTATGCATGCGAGCCAGGGCATCGCGGTTGGCGCTGATTTGCGAGCTCTGGTAGAACGCAAAGATGAGCAGCACGACCACCAGCAACAGCAATCCGGCCGTGGCGCGGCGCAGGGCACCGAGGCTGCGTTCGAGCGAAGCAAATTGCTCGCTGCTGACACCGGACGGGGCGGCGGGTGGGGCAGGATCCATCCTATCCTGGCGATCTTCACGCTGCGCCGACCGGGCGCGATCGGTGGTCCGGGCGCGGGGGGCGGCCTCCTGCACGGCAATCGTACCCGCCATGCCGGCAATCGAGCTGGCCGGAGCATAGGCGGCGGGCGCGGCGACCGTCGCCGCACCGACCGGGGGGGAGGCAATGGTGGCCGGCGCGGCCGGGGCGGCGACGGTCGCGGCGGCACGGTGGGCGGAGGGCAGCGTGACCGCCGGCGCGCCCAATACCGTGGCCGCTTGGACGCCGGGCACGCAGATAAGCAGCTCCGGGCCCTCCGGTCCAAGCCGTAAGACATCGCCGGAGTTGAGGTCGGCGACAGTGATGCGCACGCCATTCAGGAAAGTTCCGTTCCCGCTCTGGCGGTCTTGCACGCGCAACGAGGCGCCGTCCAGCTGCAGTACCGCATGCTCGCGCGAGACGCCGGGGAACTTTGCCGCCGGCAGTTCAATGCCGCTGGCCGGGTCGCGCCCGATGGTGACCGTACCGCGCTCGAAGCGCCAGGTTTTTTTTCCGCCTACCAGTTCCACTTCAATCGGCATACAGAACCTCCTTGGGTCGATTATCCTGAAACGCCGCGGCGTCGCATGGCCCATACCGTCAGCGCAATCATGATCATCGCGAAGCCGGCCTCGACAGCGGCATACATGGGTAATGCCGAGGGCGGCTGCGGCGGCATCGCCGGCGCTGCCGCGCTGGCGGGGCTCGCCGGGTGGGCCAGCGCGTCGCCTAGCGCCGCGACATAGGCGCGGGCGCTGGACGCCGCTTGCGGGCGGAAGGTAAGGGCCACGGTGTCCAGCAGCGCCAGGGGGTAGCCGCAGTTATAGGCGCGGGCGGCGTCGGCCTGCTCGGCAAAACAGTCGGGCATGCGGGCGACATCGTCGGCATAGAGAGAGGCCAGGGCTTCCAGGCTCCAGCGGCTGATCATCACGGCGGATAGGGTGTCGCGCAGCTTGGCCGACATGGGTTGGCCCATGGGCAGCCACGAAGGCTGATCGTAGATGGTCAGTGCGCGAACCTGGCCCGAGGGGGCGTAATCGGCATGCGCATAGACGGGATGCAGGGGAGCGGTGGGCACCAGCATGCCGGCAAAAAGCAGCTCGGCAATCATGACCAGCGGAAAGGCATAGAGGGCCTTTTCCGCGGAGTCGGCGACGGCGGAAATAAGATAGCCGATCAGCCCGCCCTGCACGGTCAGCATCCACATCAGCGCCCAGGCCGTCAGCAGGTGGTTGGCGAGCACCCCCATGGCGCCCACAACCAGCATAAATAGGCCGCTCTGGACCGCGGCCAGGCCGGCCAGATACACCAGCTTGCAACCCAGATAGCTTGAAAGCTTCAAGTCGCGCTGGCGTTCGCGGCGGTAGATCTTCGACTCATCCACAATTTCGCGGACGGTGGAGGAACAGCCGAACCAGAGCGCCACCAACACCATCATGAACAACGTCATGGGTGAATTGGCGGAGAAGGTGAGCTTACCGGCGGAGTTGGCGACCGGCCAATTCATGACGCCGATCAGTATGGCGATGATGCTCGGCGGCAGGAGCAGGGTGGCGAGCGAGGTCTTATCCTTGAGCTTGAGGGTGAATTGGCGGGAGAGCAGCGTCGCCATCTGGCGCAAAGCGGAGTGGCGCGGCGCCGGGGCTTCACTGATCGGGTCGTCTGTATCGAGCGACGGATCGGTGGTGATGCGGGCTGCGCCCGAGGGCAGCGCGTACTCGCGGAACTGGGGCGACTGACGGTAGCGCCGGGCCCATTCCTCCGGCGTCTCACCGTCCTTCAGGCGGTAGTAGACCTCGTGGGGCTCGTCGCATTCAAAATAGCCCAGCATATCCTCAGCCGGACCGTAGTACGCCATTTTCCCTTGCACCAGGACGGCAACGCGATCGAGCAGCCCGAAGGAGCCGAGCAAATGGGTATTGATGATAACACTGGCGCCCTTGTTGGCGATGCGCCGGAAAAGCTGCATCATCTGTTGCTCGTTCTTGGGATCCTGGCCGGCGGTCGGCTCATCGAGAAACAGGATGCTGGGGTTGCTCAACAATTCGATGCCGACGCTGACGCGCTTGCGTTGGCCCCCGCTCAGGCTCCGGATGGGCAGATTGGCCTGGTCTTTTAGTTCTAATACGTCGATGACTTCACTGATGCGGCTCTGCAGCGCCGCCTCACCGTAGTCGTCGGGAAGGCGCAGCCGGGCGGAGTAGTAGAGGCATTCGCGGCCGGTGAGTTCGGCGTGCAGTATGTCGTCCTGGGGAACGTAGCCGATCATGGAGCGCAGCGCCGCGAATTCCTTATACAAGTCGGCGTGGTTGAGCATGACCCGGCCTTTTTGCGCGGGGCGGGCGCCATTGAGCGCGTCCATGAGGGTGGATTTGCCGGCGCCGGAACCGCCCAGCAGGCCGATGAATTGGCAAGGTTCGATGACCATGGAGATGTCATCGAGCAGGCGCTTGGTTTTTTGGCTGGCGCGGTCGCGGACTTCCACCCGGAGATTAACGGCGCTCAAGGAGGCGCGCCCGGCATCGGAGGCGCCCTCGAAGTGACTGCCGTCGAACACAAATTGCAGCGCGCCCAACGCCACGCGGTCGCCGGGACGCAGCGGCTGCGCCCCGTGAACCGCCACGCCGTTGACAAAGGTGCCGTTGGTGGAGCCGAGGTCGGCGATGGTGATGGCGCCGTTCCGGTTGCGGATTTCGGCGTGGCGCAGCGAGACGGTGGGATGATCGAGGCAGATGCCGGCATCGGAGGCACGGCCCAATGTGACCTGCGGACGCGAGACGTCCACATCCGTGAGACGCAGCGGGCGGCGCTCGGTTTCGCGGAACAATAGCAGGTGGCTTTCACAGGATCCGAGCTGGATCAGATCGCCTTCTTCCAGGCTGTGATCGTGAACCGGCTCGCCATTGACGAACGTACCGTTGGTGGAGTCGAGGTCGCGCAAGCGGGCGTGGCCTTCAGCATCAACGGCAATCTCGGCGTGGGTGGTGGAGACGGTGGGATGGGCGATCAGCAGGCGCCCGGCGCCGGCGGTGCGTCCAATCCGCAACCCGGGCGGATGCAGATCGATTTGCGACGACGATCGTTGATCTACGACCAGTTGCAGCCAGCATCGGGGTTCGGCCCCGGCGCGCGGCGACGCCGCGGATCGTTGCGGAGCGGCGGCGGCGAAGGATGATGAGGGCCCTGGTGCGCGAGCTGGGACAGGGCCCTCGTAGGTATAGCTGTGCGTTCCGAAACGAACGACGTCGCCGGATACGAGTGTCGTCGGCTCGTGAACGCGGTGATCGTTCACATAACTGCCATTGACGGAAAGATCTTCGAGCCGGGCCTCGCCCGACGAGGAGAACGTGATGCGGGCGTGCCGGCGGGAGATTCCGGGGTCGGCGATCGCCATCTGGTTGGCATCGGCAACGCGCCCAATGGCCAATCCCTGGGGTGGTATGGGAATGCGCCGTCCTGACTCAGGCCCGCTGTTTGCGACCAGATACGGCATAACTGGCGGAGATGTTAGCACGAAGCGGCGCGCGCCGTACTTGAATGCGGTGTGACGGACTAACGCGTGAGTGTGGCGGATGAAGTGACCATCCCGGGCCACGGCCATGCCGCCGGCCTGGCGGTCCGCCAAACGCTCGAGTTGGATGAAACGGGTCGAGGCGATCCGCCGGATCGCCTCGATTGTGAAGGAGGCTTGCCTTGGTTAGAAAACGAGCCGGATCACGAACTCAACCGTCCGCGAGCCGGGGTCGTTGGTGTTGCTGAAATCCCGGAAGGAGTTGGTAGTCTGTCCGAAGGTTTGGCTGTTCACCGAGGAGAGCCCCTGCGTTGGCAGCAGGAAGTTAATAGCGTTGAACACGTTTAACGCCTGGACCCGCAGATTGAGATTCAGGCGCTCGTATATGGGTATATTCTTGGCCAAGCTCATGTCGAACTTGTTCGTCCAAGGACCATATAGATATACACGCTGCCCGAACTGGCCTGCCGTCGGCGGGCCAATATAAGCCGCGCCCGGGTTCAAGGTTCCCGCCACTCCAAAGGCAGCCTTGGTGTTGTCAATCAGCGCCTGCGGCAGGTACTGGACAACCGCGTTCGGATCCGCGCCCACGATGTAGGGCCGCATCTCCGCCTGCAGTTGGGTCGGCGTCAGATTGTGCAGCACCACTCCGGGATCGTTGTTGTTCACTGTCGCGAAGGCGGTGCCACTGCCGAGCTCCTCCGGCGTACCGCTCTGCACGCGCGCCACGCCATCGAACGACCAATTAGAGACAAAGCCGTTAGCTAGCCCGCTTTTCAAGTTGCCCAGCAGTAAATGATGGGCGCCAACCGGCAGTTGATAAATCCAGTTGAACTTGATGGCATGCCGCTGGTCACCGAAGGACGGCGCCTTGTCAGCCGCCAAGTCGCGCAATGTGAACGGCGCATTGCCAGTGTTGGTGAGCGAATGCGACCACACGTAGCTTCCCTGCACCTGGAGGCCCGAGGCCATGCGCCGGGTCAGAACCAACTGCAAGGAGTTGTAGGTGCTATCGCCGCCATTGGTCGTCAAGTTCACCGCCGCGTTGGTCGCCGGATTGACAACGAAGAAATTGGCCGGGAAGCCAGCCTTGACCAGGCTGGCCATTTCGGCCGAATTGGTGGCTATGCTGGCGGCTAAAGCTCCAGCCGCGCCCTCCTGCAAACGAGTGGCTGTGGTTTGATCACTTGTTTTTCCCAGCGCCGCCGCCAAGATTGGGGTGGGGTTGGCGCCGGCAAAACTAGTCGAATTCGGGTTTGTTTTTTGGTTGGCGGCCAGGTTTTGTTGCGCTCCCTGGAATTCGTTCAGGAAGTGGTTCTCAAAAATATTGACTTCGTTCAGATTCAAGGTGCGGAACAAGTTGGTTCCGTGATTGCCCACGTAGCGGATCTCCAGCCCCGTGTTGGCGCCGAACGCCCGCTGGAATCCGAAGTCCCAGGAGGAAACGTATTCCATCTTCAGGTTGGGGTCGTAACTGTTCAGCGAATTGCTCGTCTGCACCGGTATTGGGTAACTTGTCTTTGGGAACGCCGGATCAATTGTCGCCGGGGCCAGAGTGGGGAAACTGGCATCGCTGAAATAGACGCTGCCCGGAGCGAACACCGAGGGTGTGGTGGTGGGGCTGGTCGAGATCGAAAGCGTTCCACCCGGATTGCGGCCAAGAACGCCCTGGAATTCGCCGATGCCCTCCTGAATGTTGGATATGGCAAAGCCTCCGCGCACGACTGAGTTCGAGCCCAGCAAGGCGCGCATGGGCCCGCCCCATTGTGGCAACTGATAGGCGAAGCCGAAGGTCGGGTCGAACTTGTAGCTCTGGTTATAGGAATAGGAACCCTTGGCCACCTGCTGGAAAGCGGGCGCAACACCCGTCAACGTTCCCGGTTGGAAAAGGTTGCCGATTCCACTCACGCCATACATACCCGCTAGACCGGGATCTGTGGTCGTGCCGAAGAGATCCTCAAATGGCAACTGCTTATCGAAGCGCAATCCGTAATTCAGCGTCAGTCGCGTCGTCGCCTTCCAGTTGTCCTGCGCATATACCGCAAACTCGCGTTGGCGCGTGTCGGTCACGGCGTGGAACTTGCCATACGTGCCGGTGGTTGGATCGAGGGCGGCTGATGCGGCCACCGCCGAGACGCGGCCGGTCAGTACGGCATACAGCGCCGCGGCATCCGAACGCTGGGTCGAGCTGCTATTGGGCAGCGTTGAGGTGGTGAACAAGCTTGTGCTGCCTGAATTGTCCGGATCGGTGCTCAGGTTCGAAAGGGTAAGGGTGGGCAGAATTTGCGAACCGTTGCCGGACGTATAACCGCTAACATCGGAGAAATCCACCCCGAACTGCATGAGGTGTCCGCCCTTGAGCCACGACACCGAGTCGCTCATATCCAGCACGGGCGTATTGCGCTTGGATTGGCTGTCAATTGTCGAACGGTAGGGATTGGTGATGTAGCCGTTGAAGCTGGGCAGCACGTTGTTCCACTGCGCGTAGGGCGCCGGCGACAGGCCCGAGCTGAACCAGACATTGCCGCCTTCGATACCGATGTTGAAGGAGTTGGTGATCGAGGGCGAGAAGACGGTCCGCGCCTGCCAGTCGTCAGTGAATTCCTCGCCGATCTGATCGGCGACCTCGGGCGATCCCAGAACCGTGCCCGTTCCCGGCAAAATCTGTACCGTGCCGTTGAGCGCATCGGGATGCCGGTCGTTAGTCTGCCAATTGGTGATATAGCTCAGTCGCGTTTTCGAATTGACGTCCCAGTCAAAGCGCGCCACCGGGAAATTGCGATTATTGAAGGTCGCCGGCGCCGAGCTGAAGTTGTAGCGGTTGAAATCGTTGCTCGAGGCAACCCGGCTTACCTGCGCCAGTCCACTCTGTGTCACCAGGCTTTGGATCTGGGCTTCGGTTTTGGCGAGCAGCGGATCCGGGGCGGTGGGAAATTGCCGGACGTTGCTCGGCAGCTTGGCATCCTGCGCCGCCGCCAATTGGTACAAGTTCACATTTTGAACCGCGCCATTCGAATCCTTGTAGGTGAATATACCGCTCGCCGCCGACGGCTCGAGCCAATTCTGATTGTTGATCAGAAAAGACTGCGGCAACCGGAACGCCTCCACCGTGAAGAACGCGAAGACTTTATTCTTGAGGAGTGGTCCACCCACGGCGCCGCCAAACTCGTTGAGGTTCAGCTTGTCCTTGGGCAGGCCCGAGGCTTGGTTAAAGAAGTAATTCGCCTCCAGTGCCCGGTTACGATTCTGTTCGAACAGGTCTCCGTGCCACTGGTTGGTTCCCGAACGGGTGACAAACTTCATCTGCACAGCACCCTGACCAAGGCTATCGGCACCTTCTGTCGCGGTGTTCACGGTCACTTCCTGCACCGCGTCGGTGCGGGGAAAAACGGAAACGAAAATTCCGTCCGTGCTCTTGGCGCTGTTGTCCTGAATATTGATGCCGTCCATCGTCTGGCTAATGGCCGATTGCGGCAGGCCGTTGATCAGCGACTGTCGCACCGCATCACCGGTCTGGGTGCCGGGCTGGGTCGCGATAAGTTCAGTGACGTTCCTGCTCGTGAAGGGCAATTCGGCAATTTGGTCGCCCTGAATGGTCGAAGTGACCGCGGCGGTGGTAGTCTGCAGGACCTCGGCGCCCGCCGTGACTTCCACGGACTGTGTATTCGCCCCCACCTTGAGAACCACATTCACCGCGGCAGGGACACCAGCGTCAAGCTTGACGTTGGAGACCAACTGAGTCTGAAACCCGACATGGGTGACAGTCACCTCATAGGTGCCGGCGGGCATGGCGGGTAGGGCCCAGTATCCGTGGGCATCGGTGGAAGCACTCAGTTTCAATCCGGTGCTGGGATTTACCACCGTGATGGCGGCGCCGGGAACCGAAGCCTTACTGGCATCCGTCACCGTGCCGCTGAGCGTGCTATTGACTTGCGCGAACGCCGTAGCCGCGAGGGCGCCGACCAGAAACACATTCATAATCCAACGAGCCACACTAAATGACCGCATAAATCCACATCCTCCTCTGACCGCTTACAATATATACCAAAGAATCCGCATATTTACAAACAGAATATATTGATTAAGGCCCGATGAGGCCAGATGGCCTCGCCCCATTAGTCTGCGGCAGAAACGGGGTGACTGGTGTCTTACTCCGCCCCGCGAGAGGCGATGCGGCTGGGCGGAACGCCTCTCATTCGATGCGGGTTGCACAATCGCGGCACCTGCGCTATCCTCTTTAAGCGCCGTCCGAGGCGCGCCTCGCCGACCTATTTTTGGAGGACTACCCCTTGTTCATGAATCGCGCGCTTGCGCCCTATGTGTATCCGGTCACCGCTCTTTTCCGCCGCCGTTCCGTGCGGCTGGTCTTGTCGGCACTGCTGGTTCTCGGCTTTGTCGCCATTGCCGTTCCCCACGGCTTTGCCCAGGCACCCAGTGGGGGTGAGGCACAATTAATTGTTCCCGACCTTAATCAGGGCACATTTTTGGGAACGAGCGGCCGCACCATCCTCATGTGGGGATTGCTGATTTGCGCGCTGGGCCTGATCTTTGGCTTTATCACCTACTCGAAGCTGCGCGACCTGCCGGTCCACTCGTCGATGCGCGAGGTATCGGAACTGATCTGGGAGACGTGCAAGACGTATCTGTTTACCCAGGGCAAATTTTTGCTGGCGCTGGAATGCCTGATCGGCGTGATCATCGTCATCTATTTCGGGTATTTTGACCAGCTCTCCGCCGCCAAGGTCATCATTATCCTGCTGTTTAGCCTGCTCGGCATTTGCGGCAGCTATGCCGTGGCCTGGTATGGCATTCGAGTTAACACCTTCGCTAATTCGCGCACCGCCTTCGCCAGCCTCAAGGGAAAGCCGTTTCCTTGCTATGCGATTCCGCTGCGCGCCGGCATGTCCATCGGGATGGTGCTGATTTCGATCGAGCTGACCATCATGTTGGCTATTTTGCTGTTCATACCCGGTGCCTATGCCGGCCCCTGCTTCATCGGCTTCGCCATCGGCGAGTCGCTGGGAGCCGCGGTGCTGCGCGTGGCGGGCGGCATCTTCACCAAGATCGCCGACATCGGCGCCGATTTAATGAAGATTGTCTTTAATGTAAAGGAAGATGACGCCCGCAACCCGGGCGTGATCGCCGATTGCACCGGGGACAATGCCGGCGACTCGGTCGGGCCCTCGGCGGACGGTTTTGAAACCTATGGCGTGACCGGCGTGGCGCTCATCACCTTCATCATTCTGGCGGTGAAGAACCCGCTGGTGCAGGTGCAACTGCTGGTCTGGATCTTCATCATGCGCATCGTGATGATTCTCACCGCCGGCGGATCATACTTTCTCAACGAGGCGTTTGCCAAGGCCAAGTATGGCAATGCGGAGAAGTTCAACTACGAAAAACCGCTGACCTCTCTGGTATGGCTGACCTCGATCGTTTCCATCATCGCAACCTATATCGTTTCCTACTATGTCATTCCCGATATCGGCGGCAACCCGTCGCTGTGGTGGGAGCTGTCAACGGTGATCACCTGCGGCACGCTCGCCGGCGCTGTGATTCCGGAGTTGGTCAAGGTCTTCACCTCGACCGAATCGCGGCACGTACGCGAGGTGGTGATTTCATCCGAAGAGGGCGGAGCGTCGCTGAACATTCTGTCGGGCTTTGTAGCCGGGAACTTCAGCGCATTCTGGCTGGGGGCCACGATGCTGGCGCTGATGGCCGCCGCCTATGGCGTGAGCACCTACGGCCTAGCCGACCCTAACCTAATGGTGGCGCCGGCCGTCTTTGCCTTCGGCTTGGTGGCCTTCGGATTCCTGGGCATGGGGCCGGTGACGATCGCTGTGGACTCCTATGGACCGGTGACCGACAACGCGCAATCGGTGTACGAACTGTCGTTGATCGAGCAGGTGCCGGGCATTCGGCAGGAAATGCAATCGCGCTTTGGCTTTGCTCCCGATTTCGAGCGCGCCAAGGAAAACCTGGAAGAGAACGACGGCGCGGGCAATACCTTCAAGGCCACCGCCAAGCCGGTGCTGATCGGCACTGCGGTGGTGGGCGTGACCACGCTCATTTTCTCGATCATTGTGGCGCTGACCAATGGCTTGACGGTCAACCTCGACAAGCTCTCGATACTGTATCCTCCCTTTCTGCTGGGCCTCCTGGCCGGCGGCGCGGTGATCTACTGGTTCACCGGCGCGGCGACACAGGCGGTGACCACCGGCGCCTACCGCGCGGTGGAGTATATCAAGGCAAACATTCGCTTGACCGATGTGGTGAAGGCTTCAGTGTCGGACAGCAAGGCTGTGGTTGAGATCTGCACCAAGTACGCACAGAAGGGCATGATCAACATCTTTATTGCGGTGTTTTTCCTCACCCTGGCGTTCGCCTTTGCCGAGCCGTTCCTCTTCATTGGCTACCTGGTGGCGATTGCCTTCTTCGGACTGTACCAAGCGATCTTCATGGCCAACGCCGGCGGCGCATGGGACAACGCCAAGAAAATCGTCGAGACCGAGTTGAAGCAGAAGGGCACACCTCTGCATGCGGCAACCGTGGTCGGCGACACGGTCGGCGATCCGTTCAAGGACACCTCCTCGGTGGCGCTCAATCCGATCATTAAATTCACGACCCTGTTTGGATTGTTGGCGGTCGAATTGGCGGTTTCGCTGACCGCTCGCAACGGCTCATTCCTGGGTCATGTGCTGGCGGTTGTTTTCCTCATAATCGCGCTGGTCTACGTTTACCGTTCGTTCTACGGAATGCGAATCGAGCGGCAGACACCGACCGAGGTTTCCGTGCCGGCAATGCGGGGATAGCCGAACCTAATTACAACAAGCCGGCGGCGAGCTCGTCTTGGGCTTGGCCGCCGGTTTGGTTTTGCTGGCGGGTTTTGAGGTCGCGTGCGATGCACCTGACGATGTCCCATTGGCATCGCTAATCACAAGCGGCGGCGGTGGCGCTTGCGCGGGCGCCACTTTGGCCGCAGCGGCGGCCAGTTGCTGGCGGTCGCGGGTGAGTTCGGTGAATTGCGCCGCCGACTGTGCCTCAACCCAATCGCCCAGTTGGTCGATTGCGGTACGAAGCTGATCGGCACTGGGGGCAAGCGATGCGGCGCCGGCATCCGACTCCCGTTGGGCGACAGTCAGCACAGCTTCGAGATCGCGATAAAGGCGGAACCCAACACTGGCGTCCTGCGGCGCAGCCTGCCATGCGGTCATCAGTCCCGGCACTGCATTCTGCAAGTTGCGTTGAAGCGACGCCTGCCCGGCGGCGAGCGCCTGCTTTTGCTCCGCGTTGCCGTGCAGTGTCGCTGGGTCCAGCGCGGCCACCGCTGTTTGGAGATTGTTTACCGCTGCTTGCACTGCGACCAAAGGCGGAGCTTGCGCCGCAAGCCCAGGGGCGAAATTGAGCGCCAAGGCCAAGACGAGAACGGCTAAATGAGGCCGCATCGACATTCAAAGCTTAGATGTGGTGGGAGCCGCGCTGGAGTACCAAAACAAAAAAGAAAGCCGACTCGCTTCCCCCCGGAAAAGTCGGCTTTCTTTTTTTTACTCAACCTCAGCAGGCTTTCGAGGTCAAGCTGTCTCGACAATACTATGAGCAACTGGCTTGCCAAAGTCATGGAAAGCGATAAACCCCATGCGAAACCAGCATTTTCCGCTTGTCCATTGACATGACCAGCAGTTCTCTTTTATGACTGTTGTTCATAAATAACTAAAAGTTAATTTTTGTCTCAGGAATGGGAAATTCGCAGGGACCTGCCATGACGGATCGCGACAAAAATGATGAGCACAACCAGAGCCGGTCCAAAGACCATGTCAAATTTATGGAAGTAGGGCGAAATATTCTCCCACCTGCTACCCAAACGGAAACCTACGTACGCCAACAGCCAGCACCACGGAAGAGAACCCAAAAAGGTGTAGGCGTGAAACTTCCCCAGCGGCATTTTGGCGACGCCGGCCGGCAGGGCGATGTACGTGCGGACTACGGGCAGCATGCGGCTAATGAATACAGTGGCTTCGCCATGCTTGGCAAACCAAGTTTCGGCCCGGATGAGGTCGCCGGGGGCAATTAAGAGCCAGCGCCCGTAACGAAGGGCGAGCGGGCGGCCACCGTAGTAGCCGACAGCATAGGCGGCCATGGAGCCGAGATTGCAGCCGAAGGCCCCGGCAATTGCGATCCAAAAAAGGCGGAAACGGCCGGTGGAGGCGAGAAACCCGGCAAACGGCAGAATGATTTCAGACGGCAGGGGCACACATGCCGACTCGATAGCCATGAGCAGCACAACGCCCCAGTAGCCCAGGGCGGAGATGAGATTGATGATGAGATGGCTCAGTCCGGCCATCAGTCCGCTCAGGTGGGGCATGGCATCAAGTGTAGTGCGTGGTACCGTTGAAATTGGGGATTGCAGGGCATGAAAATCACATTTTTGGGGACGGGCATCATGGGCGGGCCGATGGCGGCCAATCTGGCCAAAGCCGGCCATGAGGTGCGGGTATGGAACCGGACCCGTGAAAAGGCTGACATTCCGGGCACCAACTGGGTGGCGAGCCCTGGGGAAGGTACTGACGGCGCCGAGGTAGTCTGGCTGTGCCTCAGTGACACGGCCGCGGTAGAAGAGGTCTTGCGCGGACCTGACGGCGTGATTGCCCATGCACGGCCGGGATTATTGGTGGCGGATTCGAGCACGATCTCTCCCCGCGTCAGCCGGGAATTGGCGCAGGAGCTGGCTCAGCGCGGGGCAACGATGGTTGATTGCCCGGTCACGGGCTCGCGTAAAGGGGCGGAAGCGGGCCAGTTGGTGTTTATCGTTGGCGGCGCCGAGGCGACGGTCAAAGCGCTGGAGCCGCTCTTCAAGGCCATGGGGCAGCGGGTATTCCATATCGGCGCCAATGGCATGGGATTGTCGGCGAAGCTGGCCATGAACCTTAACATCGTTCTGATTTACCAAGGATTGAGCGAAGGCCTGGTACTGGCGGAAAAGTCCGGCGTGGCGCCGGAGCAGATGCTTTCCATCATGGGCGCGACCATGCTACGCAGCGGGGTCAGTGATTACAAGACTGCGGCGATCGAGAAGCGCGACTTCAAGGCTAATTTCCCCTTGCGGTTGATGTTAAAGGACATCCACCTCATGCTCGACCACGCGCGGGAGCTGCGGGTGAAACTGCCGGCGCTGGAGACGGTGGAAGAGGTTTACGCGGTCGCCACCGAAGAAGGCCTGGGCGAGCTCGACTATGCCGCCAGCCTCACGCTGTTGGAGAAGTGGGCGTCTCTTCCCGGCGGCGAACAGTTGACGGCGGCGGATTAAGCTCAAGGAACTGAAACGGTGGCCGGAGCGTATACAGGGTTAGCCATGAAATCCACGGTTGTATTCGCCCTGTCCTGCGCCGCCGCTCTATGGGTGGCCGCCTGCCCGGCCCATGCTGACGATGTGGTGGGAAGCTTTCACCGGACATTCAAGGTATCAGGCGCCGTCAGGCTTGACGTCTCGACTGGGTCGGGCTCGATCAGCATCGCCCGCGGTGAGGGAAAAACAGTCATGGTGGACGCGACTATCCGGCAGAGCGACGACTGGTTCGCCAGTCCCGACATGGGGCGCGTAAAACAGATTGAGAATAATCCGCCGGTCGAGCAGACGGGCGACTCGGTGGTGATCCACAACTTGCGGCAAGGCGTTGACTTCGGCTGGGGCGATCATCTATCCATTTCGTATGTGATCACCACGCCGGCCAACACCCAAGTGCGGGCGCACTCCGGCTCGGGCGCCATCGATGTGAGCGGCATCACCGGAGGCGCTGACTTGGAGGCTGGTTCGGGACACTTACAAGTGAGCGACTTGGGCGGCAACCTGCGGGCCGAAACCGGCAGCGGGCGGATCAGTTTTGACCGCGTATCGGGCGACGCGCGACTCAGTACCGGCAGCGGCTCGATTGAGGGCAACGAAGTGGGCGGGCGCCTGAGCGCGTCCACTGGTAGCGGGCGCATTAACGTGCGTCGGCTTGACAATGGCGGCGACGTGCATACCGCCAGCGGCGGCATGGAGCTCGACCAGGTCAGCGGCGACCTCGAGGCGCGCGCCTCGAGCGGAACGATCCGCGTGGGCGGCGATCTGGTGGGCGCCCACCGCTGGGATGTCTCGACCTCTTCCGGCGCGATTCAGCTTTCATTGCCGTCGCAAACGGTGGCAGACGTAAGGCTGGACACGGGGTCGGGCGGCATTTATGTCAACCATCCGGTGCGCGTGCAGGGGCGTATCGAGCGCCATCACTGGGAGGGCGTGATGGGCGACGGCGCGGGCGGCGCGGTGCGGGCAACGCTTGATGCGCACGCCGGCAGCGGAAGCATTCACGTGAACTGAGGTTGGGACAGGTAGCGCGCCAGCGATTCGCGCCAGTGCGGCATGGGCACCGCTCCGGAATCATTCCAACGCCGGTTCTCGAGTGCGGTGTAGTGGGAGCGGCGCGCGGGGCGGGCATCCTGGTCGACTTCGACAATGGCCGTATTGAGGCGGACGAGGCGAAGAATTTCGGCGGCGAATTCGGTTGCCGTGCAGGTACCTTCGCCGGTCAGGTGAAACAATCCGTAGCCTTGGCGGTCGAGCAATTCCAGGCAGCGGGGAACAAGGTCAATGACCGAGGTGGGATTGAGCACTTGGCCGCGGGTGGCGTAAATGGGCTTGCCTTGCCGCGCAAGTTCGACGAATCGTTCGACCAGGTTGGCGCGCCCAGCGGCGAGCGAATGACCACCGAAAAGATGGGCGACACGGACGGCGAGAGCTCGGGGGTGGGCGCGCAGCACCGCGGTTTCGCCCACCAATTTGGAATAGCCGTAGAAGTTGACTGGGGCCGGCGGGTCGGCCTCGGTGCGCGGGCGGGTGAGGCCGTCAGCGCCGAACACGTAATCCGTGCCGAAATGCAACAGAGGCCAGTCACGCTGGGCACAGAGCTGGGCCAGTTCTCCGGGTCCGACGGCGTTGGCCGCGAGCGCGGCACGACGCTGGGATTCGGCGGCATCGACTTGATTGAAGGCCGAGGCGTTGATGATGGCCGCTGGACGCAGCGGGGCGAGGACGCGGGCGAGGGCCTCGACTCCGTGGCCGAGTTCAAGCTCGGAACGATCGAGGCCGACGGCACGCTCGCCGAGAACGCGCAAGAACTCCTGGCCCAACTGGCCGCGAGCGCCTATTACGACGAAGCGACGCTCAGGCAAACAGCGCCTTCTCGACGGCTTCGCATAAGCAATGGCCAATCAAAATATGACACTCCTGGATGCGCGGCGTCTCGCGGCTGGGGACGTCGAGCAGGATATCGGTGTGCTCACGCAGCTTGCCTCCGCCCTGGCCGGTCATGCCGATGGTGGTCAAACCGAGAGCGCGGGCGCGGCGAAAGGCCTCGACGATGTTGGCGGAGTTGCCGGATGTGGTAAGCCCGACGACGATATCGCCGGGCCGGGCCAGCGCCTCGAGCGGCCGGGCGAAGGAATGCTCGTAGCCGTAGTCGTTGCCGATGGCGGTGAGCGAACTGGCGTTGGCGTGGAGCGCGAGCGCCGGCAAGGGCCGGCGCTCAGCGAGGTAGCGGCCGACAAACTCGGCGGCAAGATGTTGGGCGTCAGCGGCGCTGCCGCCGTTACCGCAGAAGATCGCCTTGCCGCCAGCCTGGTAAACGGCGACCATGGCGTCGGCCGCTTGCAGCATGGCCGGCAGCAGCGCTTCGAGCGTGGCCGCCTTTACGGCCTGGCTGCGTTCGAAGTTCGCGCGGAACAGCGAATCGATCGGATTCATAGGGGGTTCATTCGCGTTGCGCGTCGTGTGGCCTGGTGGCGGCGAGTGGACTCGAACCACTGACCTACGGATTATGAGACCGTCGCTCTAACCGGCTGAGCTACGCCGCCGAAGTTGTTAGTTTAACAGACAAAACGGCGCGACCGGCGCGGCCAGAATCGATCTGGCCGCGCCCACCGCGCCGCTAAGATGGGACCGGAACGTGGATTTCTACAGTTGGGCGAGAATGTTTTCGGGGCGCACCACGGCGGTTCCGGGGACGCTCACGACAAAGCCGCCGGCAAGATTGGCAAGGGCGGCCGACTCCGATACGGCGAGGCCGGCAGCCAGTCCCAGTCCAAGCACGGCGCTCACCGTATCACCCGCGCCGGTGACATCGGCCACCAGTTGACCGGCGCCATCGATCAGCGTCTCGCTGTTGTTCGGCCCAAACAACGCCATACCGTGCTGACCGCGGGTGACCAATAGATGGAGACACCGCTGTTGCCGCAGCACGCGCGCCGCCGCGAGGCGGAGGCTGGGCAGGTCGGAAGCGGGGGCGCCCGCCATGCGCTCCAGCTCGACCAAATTCGGTTTCATCACCGTTGCTCCTCGATAGCGGAGCGTCACCAGTTTGGGGTCGACGCACCACGGGATGCGGCGGGCTTGGCAGAGACGACTTATTCCGCTCACGAGCGCTGGGGTGACGCAGCCTTTGGCGTAGTCGGAAACGATCACGGCGTCGAGCCGGGGAAGCGCCGCCAGCGCGGCCAGAAGTTGCCGCGTAGCGGTCGCGGCGAGAGGCGCGGTGACTTCCTGGTCGAAACGGAGCAGATGTTTGTTGCGGGCGAACACACGATGCTTCACCGTCGTGGGGCGGTCGGGTTGAGGCACGAGCCATCCCGTACCGACTCCGGCGTCGCCGGCCAAGGCTCGCAACCTGTCTCCGGCATCATCGGCGCCCACCGGTGCGAAGAGGAGCGCTTCGCCGCCCAAGGCGACGATATTGGCGGCGACATTGGCGGCGCCGCCGAGGGAATGGCTGCGACGCTCCAGTAAGACCACCGGCACCGGCGCCTCCGGCGAAATCCGAGTGGCATCGCCCCACAGGAATTCGTCGAGAATGGCGTCGCCGATCACCGCCACGCGCCTGCCCCGCAAGGCGCGGAGCTGGCGGCTGATCTTCGTCGTAGCGAGCGCTGCCGATTTCATATGGAACTGGCCCGCAAATAGGGGTCGGCGGTGGTCAGGTAATTTTGCACGTAGTCTAGAACGCCCTCTTCCAGCGAGCGGATGGGCAACCCGCAGCCGGCGGCCCGCAGCCGGGTGAGGTCGGCGCGGGTGGAGTATTGGTAGGCGTTGCGGATCGCCTCCGGCATCGCGACATATTCGATTTGCGGTTCCCGTCCCAGCGCGGCAAATACTGCTGTTGCCAAATCGTTCCAGGTGCGGGCGACGCCTGCCCCAATGTTGTAGATGCCGGCGGCCTCGGGGTGGTCCAGAAACCAGGCGGTGATGGCGACAGCGCACTCGACGTAGATGAAGTCGCGCTCCTGCTCGCCGTCGGCGAACTGGGGGCGGTGCGATTTGAAAAGGCGCACCTTGCCCGTGGCCTGAATTTGTTCGTAGGCCTTAAGCACCATGCTTCGCATCTCGCCCTTGTGGTACTCGTTGGGCCCAAAGACATTGAAGTATTTCAGCCCGGTGATGGCGCCGGGACCGGTGAAGGCGCCGTGCTCACGCGCCCAGAGATCGAAAGCGTGCTTGGAAAAAGCGTATTTGTTGCGCGGACGCAGGCGTGGCAACAGCGCGAGATCATCGTCGTAGCCGAGCTCGCCGTCGCCGTAGGTGGCGGCGCTGGAGGCGTAGATGAAGCGCACGCCGTGGCCAAGGCACCATTCCGCCAAGGCGCGGGTGTAGGCGAAATTGTTCCGCATCAGGAAATCGCCATTGGTCTCGGTGGTATCGCTGCAAGCGCCGAGGTGAAGGATGGCACGCAGAGGCGGAAGGCCGCGGTCCAACTCGATGCGGCGCAGGAAATCGCTGGAGTCGAAGAAATCGGCCAGCGCCAGACCGGATAGGTCTTGGAAGCGACCGTCCGTGCCTATATCATCAACCGCGCAGACTGGGCCCCGGCCATTGCTTAGGACATGGCGGGTGAGAGCACTTCCGATGAAACCGGATGCTCCGGTAACGGCTACAGGATATAGGTCGGGACTCATCCAGTAAAACCATTATCGGTCAGCCGGCTCCGGGCCGGTTGAGCAATCGCGAGCGTTGCAATTTGGTTCATTGGTGCGCCAACGTTTCGTGTCTCACTTTTGGGGTGCACACCATTAGAAAAAGGGCTCGAAATGTGCCATCCTCGGCCGACATTTTTAGCAGCGCTGAGGTTGACGGTGGCACACGGTTGGTGTTGCCCGCCAGACTGTACCAGTCTAAATATGACACTGGTGAAGAGCCGGCAGGAGCGGGTAAACTGGAGTGCGCCCCATGGTTGGCACAGATAAAAGTGGGACGGTCGTGTATGCGGCGAAGGCGGTTTGACAAGGGTTGATAAGTG
>DATNFK010000020.1:0-66090 GCA_035606395.1 Terriglobales bacterium
GCGCTTCTTCTTCCGATCGCGATGGCCGCCCAACAGTCGAGCACGCAGCCGGTCGACCAAGCCTACACGGCGAAGATACATCAGTACACCACCGAGCCATACTTTATTTCGCCGCTGGTGTCGTACTTGCCGGCCTCGACCACGGTGCCGACGCCGGAGGCGGTGCTGGGGGATATCGCCGGCGCGCCGAACATTCTGCCGCACTCGGACCTGGTCTATAAATACATGCGCATGCTGGCGGCGGCTTCACCCCGGGTGCGGGTCTACACGATTGGCCACACCGAGGAAGGGCGGGAGATGATCGCGGTGGCGGTGACCTCGGAGGAGAATTTCGGGCGCCTCGAGGCCAATGGCAAGCTGCTGGCGCAGCTCGCCGATCCGCGAACGATACAGCTCGATGACGCGCGGGCTGACCAGATCGCCAACCAGGCGGTGCCGGTGTACTACATCACGGGCACGATTCACTCGACCGAGACGGGCGCGCCGACGGCGCTCATGGAGATGGCCTACCGGCTGGCGGTGGACAACAACCCGTACATTCAGTACATCCGCGACCACGAGATCACGCTGATTACGCCCATTGTCGAGGTGGATGGGCGCGACCGCATGGCGGACCTTTATAAGTGGCACCGCGATCATCCGACGGAGAAGGCGCCATCGCTGGTGTACTGGGGTCACTACGTCGCGCACGACAACAACCGGGACTCGATGGGGATGACGCTGGCCCTGAGCCGAAACGTGCTCAATACGCTTGTGGACTGGCACGCGCAGGTGCTGCACGATTTGCACGAGTCGGTGCCGTACCTTTACGACAACACGGCGGGCGATGGACCGTTCAACGCGTGGGTGGATCCGATATTGGCCAACGAGTGGGAAATACTCGCCTGGCGGAACGTGCAGGACATGCAGGAGTACGGCATGCCGGGCGTGTTTACACATGGCGACTTCGACACCTGGTCGCCGGGATATTTGATGTTTCTGGCGGCGATGCATAACGGCATCAGCCGGCTTTACGAAACTTTCGGCAACGGCGGGGCGGACACGGAGCAGCGCACGTTGAGCGCGGCGGAATATTCGAAGACCTGGTTCCGGCAGAACCCGCCGCTTCCCTCGGTGCTGTGGTCGCAGCGGGACAACAACAATTACGAGGAGACGGGGCTGCTGACCTCGCTGCACTTCTTCGCCGAAAACCGGGTGCAGTTTCTGCACAATTTTTATTTGAAATCGAAACGCTCGATCACCAAGCCGGAGAATGAGGGTCCGGCGGCGTATGTATTGTCGGCGGCGGATCCGCGTCCGCAGATGCAGGCGGAGCTGCTGAATGTGATGAAGCTGCAGCATGTGGAGATCACGCGGGCGACCGAGGCGTTTTCGGTGGCGGGGGCGAAGCCGGGCGCGAGCCGGCAGAACTTTCCGGCGGGGAGCTACATTTTGCGCATGGACCAGCCATATTCGCGGATTGCCGATGCGCTGCTCGACTACCAGTACTGGGCACCGAACGATCCCCAGCGCACGCCCTACGACGATACGGGGTGGACGTTTGGGGAATTGTTCAACACCAGCGTGGCGCGGGTCACCGACCCGGGGGTGCTGAAAGTGGCGGCGCAGCCGGTCACCGATTTGGATAGCGCGGGCGGCGTGAGCGGGGCGGGGCCGGTGTTCGCCATCGCCGACACGGCCGACACCTCGCTGGCGCGGCTTCGGTACCGGCTGCCCAAGGCGAACTTCGAGATTGCCGAGGCGGCGTTCGACGCCGACGGGCATCATTTTGGCGCCGGCAGTTTCGTGGCCAGCGGACTGTCGGCGGCAGAGCTGACGACAGCGGTCAAGGGATTGCACCTGCAGGCGTATAGCCTGGGGGCGGCGCCGAGCGTGGCGACGCATCCGGCGCGGGCGGCGCGGGTGGCGGTGCTGCATACGTGGACCAACACGCAAACCGAAGGCTGGTGGCGCGAGGCGCTGGACATGATGCAGGTTCCGTTCAGCTACATCAGCACGCAAACGGTTTCGAAGGAAGTTGACCTGCGCTCGCAATACGACGTAATTTTGTTTCCGCCGGTGGGGCGGGGCGCGAGCGTGGACCAGATGGTGAACGGAGTGTCAACGGCGTGGGGTAATGCGCTGCCGTGGCAGACAACGGCGGAAACCCCGAATTTGGGCAAGCTGGACTCGACGCCGGACATGCGCCCTGGGCTGGGATGGACGGGAGTCGCGAATCTGCAGAACTTCATCAATCAGGGGGGCGTGCTGGTCACCACCATGGACACGGCGAGTTTGGCCACGGCGCTCGGGTTTACCCGCGGCGTGACGGTGAGTCAGCCGGCGACGGAACGCATTATCGGCACCGTGGTGCGGAGCGAGATCGTGGACGCGGCGAGCCCGATTGCCTATGGATATGGGACGAGCCTATCGATGTACTGCAACCAGTGCCCGGCCTTTGGCGTGAGCAGCATGGTGGGCGGGCGGGGCGGCCGGCAGCTTGGGCCGAACATTGGCGGGCGCGTGACGGGCCGGGGAACGGCGCAGGATACGGACTCGGTGATTGGCCGGGTGAATCAGGCGCCGCCGGCGCAGCCGGTGGTGCAGGCCTGGGAGGCGGCGCCAGTTACGGAGGAAGAGGCGCGCGACAGCAATGCGGTCATTCCGCCGGCGCTGCGTCCGCGGGTGATCTTCCGGTACGCCAACGCGCGCAACCTGCTGGTATCAGGACTGGTTCAGGGCGGCGATGCGATCGCCGATCACGCCGCGGTGATTGACGTACCCATGGGTGAGGGCCACGTAGTGATGTTCTCGAACAACCCCGTGTACCGGGGCGAGACGCGTGGCGATTACTCGCTGGTATTGAACACGATTCTCAACTTCGACCACTTGAACGCCGGGCGGAAACTGGACGCGCGCTAGAAACGCGCCCTACGCGCGCGGGAGTTGGCCAAGGTGGTTGAGATCGTGGCCGGCCATGGTCTCGAGCAGGGCGCGGTAGGGCATTTCGCCGCGCTCGGGGTGGACGACCGTCTTTTTCATGGTCTCGGGGGAGAGGCCGCGCAGGAGCGCGATGTTCCAGGCGCGCAGAGCTTTGAAGGCGGCGAGGGCGGCGGCGGCGGTCAATCCGGCTGAGGCAGCGTAGGGTTTGGCCCATAGATCCTGATCGAAGGGCTGAATAACATGGCGCTCTTCGGCCAGTGCCTGGCGGAAGCGGAACCCGAACGCGATTTCGCAATCGGCCAGATGGCAGGCAATTTGGCGGGGACTCCATTTGCCGGGCGCGATCGGCTGTTCGGCACCGGTGCCGAGAGCGGCGAGGCGCGAGGCGAGCACGTCGGGGGTGGCGGCGATGACTTGCATGGGATCGCGGTCACCGAGTTGGCTGGCGTAGGGGTTCATATTACCTGCTATAATAAGACCTCCACCGTTCCGGTGGCGAGGTTCTTCTTTTTCCCTTATGAATTCATTTTCTGACATGGCGCTTGCGCCAGCCCTGCTCGATCGCCTGGCCGCGTCGCGCTTCACCACACCCACGCCGATTCAAGTGGCGTCCATTCCGCCGGCTATGGCCGGCAGCGATGTTTTGGCCACGGCGCAAACCGGCACAGGTAAGACTTTGGCCTTTTTAATTCCGGCGATCGAACAGTTGATGAAGCAGCATGCGCGGCAGGTCACCGTATTGGTGCTGACGCCAACCCGCGAACTGGCGATGCAGATAGCGGCGCAGTACGCACAGATACGCACTCCCAAGCTGCCGGATGCGGCGCTGCTGGTGGGCGGCGTGTCGGAGCGTCCACAGATTGAGGCGCTGCGGCGAGGCGCGATGCTGGTGGTGGCGACGCCGGGGCGGCTCGAGGATTTGCTGCAGCGGCGATTGCTGCGCCTGGATGGGGTAAGGCTATTGGTACTCGATGAAGCCGACCGGATGCTGGACATAGGATTTTTTCCGGCGATACGGCGCGTGATCGCGGTGCTGCCCAAGGCGGGCGCAGGACGGCAGACGCTTTGCTTCTCGGCGACGATGGCACCGGAAGTCGCCAAGCTGGCGAGTGATTGCATGGCCAAGCCGGTGCGGGTGGCGCTGGGTTCGACCACCAAGCCCGTGGCTTCGGTGAAACTGCAGGCCTACGAAGTGGCCGACGGCGGCAAGCTCGATCTCTTGCAATCTCTGTTGGGCAATGAGAGCGGGCGATGCCTCGTGTTCGCGCGCACGAAGCGCGGCACCGAGCGGCTGGCGAAATCGTTACAGGGGCACGGGTTTGCGACCGCCATGATTCACGGCAACCGCTCGCAGGCGCAGCGCACGGCGGCGCTGCACGGCTTCCAGCGGGGTACGTTTCAAGTTCTGGTGGCGACGGATGTGGCGGCGCGCGGAATCCACGTTCACGACGTCGCGCACGTGATTAATTATGATTTTCCGGAGGCGCCGGACGATTTCGTGCACCGGGTGGGCCGCACCGGGCGCGCCGGGGTGGCGGGGCTGGCGTCGACGTTTGTCAGCCGCAGCGAGATCGGCGATTTGCACCGGATGGAGAAGCAACTGGGAATCCGGCTGGACCGGCAGCCGCTGCCGGCGGGGTTGCCGGCGCGTCCGGCGGGCGTCGCGGCGCCACCGCCGAGGCCGCGGCATGTGCCGCGTTCGCGGCGCCGGCCCCGCTGACGGAGGCCCAGCGCGAAACTTGATTTTGCGAAACAAAGGGCGAAATTAGTCGCGGGCCGCGGCGAGTAGAATACGGGCATGGCTGAACCGGCCGCGAGCGTTGCGTCGAATCGTCCCGTGCCTGCGTCGGTGGCGGCGGTGGGGCTGGGACTGCTGGTCGCGCTCAATCTCTTCAACTACATTGACCGCTATGTGTTGCCGGGGGTACAGCCGCTCGTCCAGCGCGAGTTTGGCGTCAATGACGCGCAAATTGGCCTGCTGACCACCGCCTTCTTTTTCACCTACATGCTGGTCGCGCCGCTCACTGGGTGGATGGGCGACCGCTTCCAGCGCAAGCCGCTGATTGTGGGCGGGGCATTGATTTGGTCGGTGGCGACGCTCTTCACCGCCTACGTGCATAGCTACCAGACGCTGTTACTGCGACACGCGCTGGTCGGGGTGGGCGAGGCCACATTCAGCGTGTTCGCGCCGGTGGTGTTGGCGGATTTTTATCCGGAGAGCGAGCGCAACCGGATTCTGAGCATTTTCTATCTCACCATCCCGGTGGGCGGGGCCCTGGGGTACATGCTGGGCGGAGTGCTGGGGCAGGCGTACGGGTGGCGGTTCCCCTTTTTTGTTTCGGCGCTGCCGGGTCTGGTGATCGCGCTCCTGTTTTGGTGGCGGGTTCCGGAGCCGCGGCGCGGGGCGGTCGACCAGTTGGCGCCATCGCTCGACCGCACCACGCTTTCGGGGTTGATGCACAACCCGGCATTCTGGACGGCGACGCTGGGCATGGCGATGTGGACGTTTGCGGTGGGCGGCATATCAACGTTCTTGCCGACATTTTTCGTGCGCTTCGGCGGATACTCGGTGGCGCAAGCGGGGCTGATTGCGGGCGCGCTCACGGTGGTTGACGGCATACTCGGCACGGCGGCGGGAGGCTGGGTGGCGCAGCGCTGGTCGCGCACCAATCACCGCGCGCTTTATTTGGTATCGGCGTGGAGTCCGTTGCTGGCGCTGCCGGCGGCGGCTATGGTTTTCTTTGGCCCGAGGGCGGCTTTCATCCCAGCGGCGGCGGTGGCGGAGTTCTTCTTATTTCTGAGCACGGGGCCGCTGAACGCAGCGATCGTGAATTCGATCGGAGCGTCAATTCGATCCACGGCAATTGCGATTAATCTGTTTGTGATTCACGCGCTGGGAGACGCGTTCTCGCCCCACCTCATTGGCCGAGTGTCGGACGCGGTGAATCTGCGCGCAGGGCTGGGGATTACGCTGGTCGCGCTCGCGGCCTCGGCGTTGATCCTATTCTACGGGGCGCGCTACGCGCCGGATGTTACCGCTCCGGGTTCTGGTACTCCTCGGGAACGTCGTCCTGCGGCGATTCGTGGGTCGTGACTTCCGCCTTGTCGGCATCGGGAACGTTTTCAACACCGCTCACAATGCTGGCCTCGTAGGCGTTGCCTTCGTCCACCAATTCAGTGACGCTCTCGGAGTCGGCGGCGGGGTGAGTGGCCAAACCCTGGTCGCCACCGGATTGACCGGCGGCATCGGCGTTGGGGCGTTTTCTCATAAAAACTTAGATGCTAGATAGCACTTTTGCGTGAACCGGATGGGGGATTTGTGTCCTCTAAGGAGGTATGTGGAACACTAGCACGCCATCAGAGAAGGCGACGCTGGCGTTTTTGGCGTGGATGGTGCTGTTATTGCTCCCATTTGCCGCACATGATTCCTGGGCGCTTATGTGGCTGGCCGGGGATGGCGCGCTGCTTTGCACAGTGATCGCAGCGAGCCAGTATGGACGGAGCTGGATGCGTCCTCTGGCCGGATTGTGGATTGTCTTGCCACTTGCCTACAACCAGGCCGGGAACTACGGCACACGGCTGATTCCCAGCGTTGAGCCGGTGCTGATTTGGGTGGACCGCCATTGGTTTGGAATGAATTGGGCGCTCCGGCACCCAGCGGCGAGCAGCGGCTGGAGCAGTTTGCTGGAGGCGGTGTACCTGGGCAATTACCTATTCGTGTTTGGCATTGTCACGATTTGGGTCATGGTGCGCGGTAACCCGCGCTTGTTGCGAGCGGTGGAAGGGGCGCTGATCACAGGCCTGCTAAGTTGTTACGCGCTGTACCCGGTGCTGCCGGCAATCACGCCCCGGCTGTATTTCGCTCAACTGGTAACGGCGCCGGCGGCGGGAACCTGGCGCTGGCTGAACGGGATTGCGCTGGCGCATGGTTCGGTGCCGTGGGGGATATTGCCGAGCGGGCACGTGGCTGGACCGATCGCCGTCGCCTGCACGCTTCTCTATTACCGCCAGCGCTTGTGGGGAGGCATGGCGCTGGCGTATGGAGTGCTGGTTGCGGTGAGTGTGGTCCACGGCGACTATCACTTCGTCTGCGACAGTCTGGCCGGCATTTTAGTTGGGATGACTGCCAGCGCGGTGGTCATTGCGCAGATGAAAGGCGCGCGGCGCCGGCCTGTGCGGATTGAGAGCGAAGAGGCGGAATTGGCGCAGGCGGCGTGAAAAGGTTTAACCTTGAAGCATGCCGCGGCCGGTCATAGCTTTTGCCTGCGATCACGGAGGATTTCCGCTGAAAGCGCGATTGTTGGTGGCGCTGGAAGCTGCCGGGTATGACGTGCTGGACCTGGGAACCGACAGCACGGCTCCGGTGGATTATCCCGATTATGCCGAGGCGCTGGGGCGCGCCATCATCGAGAAGCGGGCGGCAAGGGGCGTGCTGGTATGCGGCTCAGGAGTGGGCGCATCGGTGGCGGCCAACAAGCTGCCGGGCATTCGAGCGGCGCTTTGCCACGATTCATTCAGCGCGCGGCAGGGGGTGGAGGACGACGACTGCAACGTGCTTTGCCTGGGCGCGCGGGTGGTCGGACCGGAGCTGGCGGCGGACCTGGTGGACATCTGGCTGAAGGCCAGGTTTTCGGGCGCGGCGCGACACGTGCGTCGGCTGGAAAAAATTCGGCGCCTGGAGGCGAACGCGCTAACCTTTAAATAGAGACCAACATGCCCAACCCATTGCAGCGACTCCACGACTTTGGCCAGAGTTTCTGGTATGACAATATCCGCCGCGAGCTGCTGAAAAATGGCGAGCTGGCACGCATGGTGCGCGAGGATGGGCTGCGGGGGCTGACCTCGAACCCCACCATTTTCGCCAAGGCGCTGAGCAGCGGCAGCGAGTACGACGCCGACATTTTCAAGAACTGGTCACAGCCGGCGGCGCAGCTGTTCATTGGGCTGATGGCGGACGACATTCAGGGCGCGTGCGATGTGCTGCGGCCGGTGTTCGACAGCTCGAACATGACCGATGGATTTGCGTCGATTGAAGTTTTTCCGGACACGGCGCGCAGCGCGGAGAGGACACTCGAACAGGCGCGCATGTTGTGGACCAAGGTGTCGCGGCCGAATGTGATGGTCAAGATTCCGTCCACGCCGGAATGCATTCCGGCGATTCACGCGGCGCTGAGCGAAGGCATCAACATCAACATCACGCTGATGTTCGGCTTCGACAGCTATCGGGACGTGGTCGAAGCGTACCTGACGGCACTTGAGAAACGAGTCGCGCAGGGGCAGGCGATCAACCATCTTTCGAGCGTGGCGAGCTTGTTTGTCAGCCGGGTGGACACGAAAGTGGACCCCAGGCTTGAGGCGCATCCGGAGCTACAGGGCAAGGCGGGGATCGCCAATGCGCGGCGCATGTACCATCACTTTCAACAGCAGTTCAGCGGACCGCGGTGGGAGAAACTGGTGGCCAAGGGGGCACAGCCGCAACGGCTGCTGTGGGCCTCGACGTCGACCAAAAACCCGAAATACCCGGACACACTGTATGCCGACGCGCTAATTGGACCGTTCACGGTGGATACAATGCCGGATCAGACGATCAAGGCGTTTCGCGACCACGGAAAGCCGGCGGACCGGCTGAATGAGGCCATGGCCAACTATGCGAAGGAGGTGCAGTCGGTGCTGGACGCCTTAGCGAAGGCCGGCATCGACATGGACCTGGTGGCGCGCGAGCTACAGGACGAAGGCGTCGATTCATTCGAGAAATCGTACGTCGAGCTGATCCGCGGGCTGGGGAACAAGATTGCGTCCCGAATTTGGCAGAAAGACACGAGCTTCTGGACGAGCGATCCGGCGGCGGCGAAAATCGTCAGCAACCGGCTGGGGTGGCTCGATATATTGCGCACCATGCGGGCGGCCGCGCCAAGTCTGGTGGCCTTCGCCGACCAGTGCAAGCGGAAGGGCCTGACTGACGCGGTGCTGCTGGGCATGGGCGGGAGCAGTTTGGCGCCGGAGGTGTTCGCGCAGACGTTCGATCACGAGACCGGGCTCGCGGTACATGTGCTGGACACGACCGACCCCGACCAGATCGCCGATCTGGAAGCGCGGCTGAAGCTGAAGAACACGCTGTTCATCGTCAGCAGCAAAAGCGGCGGGACGATTGAGCCGAATAGTCTCTTCGCGTATTTCTGGTCGAAGCTGCCGGAGGGGGATCATTACATTGCGATCACCGACGCCGGCACGTCGCTCGAGGCGCTGGCGAAGGAGCACAAGTTTTGCCGCGTGTTCACCAATCCCGGCGATATCGGCGGGCGGTACTCGGCGTTGAGTTATTTCGGGTTGGTGCCGGCGGCGCTGCAGGGGGTGGATATTTGCCGCCTCCTGGACGCGGTGGACGAGGCGAATACAACGGCGGAGGGGTTGTCGCTGGGGGTTACGGTGGGGCGGTACGCGCTGCAAGGGCGCGACAAGTTGACCTTCCTGACCCACCCGGAGTTGCAGAGCCTGGGTTTGTGGCTGGAGCAGTTGATCGCCGAAAGCACGGGAAAACAGGGCAAAGGCATTGTGCCGATCGCGGGCGAAGCAATTGGGCCGGCTTCGGTGTACGGGAACGACCGGCTTTTCGTGCGGATCGGGATCGGCAATTCGTTTCCGGCGGCGCCGGAGGGATCGCCCTCGGTGAAGATTCCGATGCGGGACCGGTACGACCTGGGGCGGGAGTTTTTCCGCTGGGAGTTCGCGACGGCGGCGGCGGGGGCGGTGCTCGGAATCAATCCCTTCGACGAGCCCAATGTGCAGGAGAGCAAGGAGAACACGGTGCGGGTGCTGGCCGAGGCAAAGCCGGAAGCGGCGCCGCCGCCCTTCGAATTGAAGGCCTGGAGCGCGGCGATTCGTCCGGGTGATTACATAGCGCTCATGGCATATCTGGAGCGGACCGACGAGATCGAAGGACTGCTGGAAGAAATACGGATTGCGCTGCGGGACCGGTACAAGGTGGCGACCACGGTGGGCTTCGGCCCGCGGTTTTTGCACTCGACCGGGCAGTTGCACAAGGGCGGCCCCAACACCGGGGTGTTTCTGCAATTCACCTATACGCCGAAGCGCGATCTGCCGATTCCGGGTAAGAAGTTCAGCTTTGCGACACTGCTCGTCGCGCAGGCGACGGGCGATTATCAATCGTTGGTGCAACACCAGCGCCGCATCGGGCGGGTCGCGCTGCAAGGCGACGCGGGGGCGGGGCTGCGTGAGTTTTTGCGGACGCTATGACGACGACCGATGTGATCGCTCCCAATCCGCTGCGCGCGGGGCTGAGAATGCAGCGCACCGCGCCGCCCTGCGTGCTGGTTATCTTCGGTGCCTCCGGCGATTTGACCAAGCGCAAACTGATGCCGGCAATCTTCGCGCTGGCGCAGATGCAGCGGTTGGCGCCCACGTTTCACGTTATCGGGGTGGCCAGTTCGGACTGGGATTCGGAGACGTTCCGGAACAACATGAAGGCGGCGATCAAGGAGTTTTCGATTCCCGACGACGCCGGCGGCACCGATGCGGCGTGGGAATCGTTCGCGGCGCGCATTCAATACATTTCAGGTAAATTCGACGACCCGGGGTTGTTTCAGAAGCTGGCGTCAACGCTGAAGTCGGTGCCGGGGACGGCGGGGAACGTGCTTTTCTACCTGGCGGTGCCGCCGAGCGCGATCGGAACGGTGGCGGAGCAGTTGGGGCGGGTGGGGTTGACGGAATCGTCGCCGCAGGGCTGGACGCGGATCATCGTGGAAAAGCCATTCGGGCGGGACTTGCAGAGCGCGCGGGCGTTGAACCAGGAACTGCACCAATTTTTCAAGGAAGAGCAGATCTTCCGGATTGACCATTACCTGGGCAAAGAGACGGTGCGCAACATCGTGGTGTTCCGCTTCGCCAACGGGATTTTTGAGCCCATCTGGAACCGGCGTTACATAGACCACGTGCAGATCACGGTGGCGGAGTCAATCGGGATTGAATCGCGGGGAAAGTATTACGAAGAGGCGGGGCTGTTGCGCGACATGGTGCAGAACCACTTGATGCAGGTGCTGTCGGTGGTGGCGATGGAAGCGCCGGTGCGCTTTCAGGGCGGCCCGGTGCGCGACGAGAAGGTAAAGCTGATCACGTCGATTCGGGAGTTGCTGCCTTCGGGCGCATCGAATTATGACTCCGTCGCGGTGCGGGGGCAGTACGGACCGGGTTTCAGCAACGGCGAAGCGGTGGCGGGGTACCGGCAAGAGGCGAACGTGGCGCCGGACTCGCCGCGCGAGACGTTCGTGGCGCTGAAAGTCATGATTGAGAACTGGCGCTGGGCCGGAGTGCCGTTTTACCTGCGCAGCGGGAAGCGGCTGCCGAAGCGGGTGAGCGAGGTGGCGATTCGGTTCAAGTCGCCGCCCTTTCTCATGTTTCAGGATGTATTTCCGGAAAGCATCGAGGCCAATGTTCTGGTGATTCGGATTCAGCCGGATGAAGGAATTTCGCTGCGTTTCGAGGCCAAGGTTCCGGGAACCGACATGCGGCTGCGGCCTGTGAAGATGGATTTTCAGTACGGCACGAGCTTTGGCGAACAGCAGCCGGAAGCGTACGAGACGCTCTTACTGGACGCGATGCTGGGCGACAGCATGCTGTTTGCGCGCTACGACATGGTGGAGGCCGCGTGGGCGCTGACCACGCCTTTGCTGGAAGCCTGGGAAGCGACGACGCCGCGCGATTTTCCGAACTACGCGGCGGGGACGTGGGGTCCGGAGGCGGCGGATGAGTTTATGCGCCGGGACGGGCGGGAATGGAGGCGGCCCTGATGGCGACTTCGGTTCAGCTCGACTGGCACGCGATTCCGTCCCTGGAGGGAGTGGAGCGGAGGTGGGCGGCGCTGCGCAGCCACGGCGGTGCGTTGACGGCGAATCTGATTTGCCGGGTCAACGACGCGGGAGACGCGGAACGTGTGGCGGCGTTCCTGGCGCAGATTGGTCCGCGGCACCCGAGCCGGATTTTTCTCGTAAGCCCAGGGCGGGAAGGCGCGGACATGGAGGCTCGGGTGGCGGCGCAGTCGCCGGGGTCGGAATTCGTGCAAATAGGGATCGCGCCGGAGCGGGCGCGGAGCCTGGTGCAACCGCTGCTGGCGGCGGACTTGCCGGTGGTGCTGCTCTGGCGCAGCGAAGGCGCGAATGAGGGCGAGCTGGCGCAGTGGTCGGCGATCGCCGACCAGGTGCTGCTCGATGCGTACCGGATGGGATTGAGCGCCGAACAGTTGGAACAGTTACAGAGGAAGCTTGGGGACCACATCTCGGTGAGAGACCTGACCTGGACACGGCTCACGCCGTGGCGGCAACTGTTGTGCCAGGGGCTGGAGACCATGCCGGATGCGTGGGGGGAAATTGCGCAGGTGAGTATAACTTCGGGGCACCGGCGGCAAGGCGAGCGCCCAGGATTGGCGACGACGCTGCTCGCGGGTTGGCTGGGACATCAATTACAATGGGTCAGCGAAGGCTTACAAGTGCACTCACCCAGCGGGAAAAAAATCGGGCTGCGGTTCGGGGCCTGCCCGGCGGAGGAAAAGCACGGCTTGTTCCGGCGTTTGGTGGTGGAGTGCGATGGACCGAAGCAGGGGCTGTCGGTGGTCATACAGCACCGCGGCGAGCGCTTGACGCTTGACGTACACAGCGGCACACGCAAGCTGGGGGAATGGTCGAGTCCGGCGGTTGGGGAGTTGCGCAGCCAGGTGGACACACTGGACGAGGAACTGTCGGTAGGCGGAGGCGATCCTCTGTATCAGGCGTCACTGAAGCGGGGCGTTGCGCTGTTGGCTGGGCTCGGAGGCGCGGCGCGCTGATGTTGATTGTCCCCTCGATACTCTCGGCCAACTTTGGCTGCCTGGAGCGCGACGTTGCGGCCGCGGTGGCGGCGGGCGCGGACCGGTTCCAGATAGACATCATGGACGGCCATTTCGTGCCCAACATTTCGATGGGGCCGATGTTTGTTCAGACGATGCGGGGGCTGACGCGGCTTCCTCTCGAAGCACATTTAATGGTGTCGCGGCCGGAGCAGTGGGTGGAGGCGGTGCGCGCAGCCGGGGCGGACCATATTATTGTGCACGCCGAGGCGACGGTGCATTTGCATAGCCTCTTGCAGGCGATCGCGGCGACAGGCGCAAAGCCGGCGGTTGCGCTGAACCCGGCGTCGCCGCTGAGCATGATCGAGGACGCGCTGGAGCAGGCGACGATGGTGCTGATGATGACGGTAGAGCCAGGCTTTGGCGGGCAGAAATTTATCCGCATGGTGCTGGACAAAATCCGGCGGCTGCGGAGCGCGCTCGACCAGCGCGGATTGCGGTGCGACATTGAGGTGGACGGCGGCGTGGACGCCAATACGATTGGCTGGGCGCGCGAGGCCGGGGCCAACGTTTTTGTCGCTGGAAGTTCGGTGTTTGGCGCCGAGGGCGGGCCGGGCGCGGCGATAGCGAGGCTGCGAAATTCGGCGAAGGGCGCTTCGGCTTAGCCATGCGAGTGCCGCTGCCGAACCTGCGTCCAAACGGGCACGCGCCGCAGCCGACGCAGGTATTTGCGATCACCGGCATTTGCGAAAATCCGGAGTTTCGCCTGGGCGCGGGCAGCGGGGATTTGTGCGTGGTTCACATGGGGGCGCGGGGAACCGATCCTTATTTGGTGGTGCGCCGGGTCGGACAGGAGGGCGCGGTGGCGGCCGCGGTGCGAGTGGAATGGGAAGGGGTCTTTACCGTGCTCGCCAATGACGATGCGGAAGCGGAGCAACTTTATAAAGATGTGATCGCGCCGGCGCAGCCGGAGGAAGACGTACAGCGGCAGTGGACGGACGAGGCGGAGACGCTGCAAATGTTCGCCGATATTTTGATACTGGCCTAACGCCATGGAGTCGTTTTTCGAATTTCGCCACGTCTACAAGGGCTTTGACGGGCGGGTGATTTTGCACGACGTGAGCTTTGACGTGCGTCCGGGCGAAACGGTCTGCATCATGGGCCGCAGCGGCGTGGGCAAGTCCGTGACGTTGAAGCTGATCATGGGCTTTCTCAAACCCGATTCCGGGCAGATCATCGCGGATGGCATCGACGTACCCGCGCTGACCGAGGCCGAACTGACGCAGATGCACAAGAAGATCACGATGGTCTTCCAGAGCGGAGCGCTGTTTGACTCGCTGACGGTTTTCGACAACGTGGCCTTTCCGCTGCGCGAACGCGAGCACGAGAGTGAGGCGGAGGTCGAAAGCACGGTCAGCGGGCTGCTTTCGATGCTGGATCTGAACGAGCATCGCGACGATTACCCGGCCAGCCTCTCGACCGGCATGAAGCGGGCGGTGGCGATTGCGCGGGCGCTGGCGGCGCGGCCCAAGGCGATACTCTACGACGAGCCCACCACGATGGTGGACCCGTTGATGTCGCACACGATTGCCGAGCTGATTCAGCGGGTGAAGCGGCAGTACAAATTGACGAGCATCGTCGTCACCCACGACACATCGCTGGCGCGGAAGTTGGCCGACCGGCTGATCATGCTGCACGAGGGCGGGGTGCGCTTTTTCGGGACAATCGAGGAAATGGACGCATCGCAGGACCCGATCGTACAGGAGTTTTTGCAGCAGGACGAGTTGGCGTTACCCTAGAAGCAGGTGGCTTCTCCGATACATTCCCATGCCTGGTGGAACGGGAGGCTGGTGGCGGCCAGCGACATCCAACTTTCACCATTTCAAACCGGCCTGCTAACGGGCTGGGGACTGTTCAGTACCCTGCGCATTTACGACGGGGTTCCGTTTGCGCTGGAGGCGCACTGGGAACGGCTGCGGAGGGACGGGCAGCGGCTGCATGTCGAACTGGATGAGCTCTGGGATGAGGCGCAAGCGGGCTTTGCGGCGGTGATTGACGCCAATGGAGATTCTGGCGGGCGGTTGAACGCCGTGGCGCGAATTTATTTGATCCGCAACCATGGTGGTCTGCTGGATGTTCCTGGGCGCCGGGCAACCGACCTGCTCATCATTACGCGCGACTTGCGCAGTTGGGGGGCGAGCGCGGCGCTGCGGGTTCAGCCACACGGGCGCGACTCGCAGGCGCCGCTGGCGGGCACCAAGACGCTGACCTGGGCGCATAACCTGGTGCTGGTGGAAGAGGCCAACGCGCAGGGGTTTGACGATTTGATCCTGCTGAATGAGCGCGGCGAGGTGGCGGAGTGCACGGCGGCGAACATTTTTGTCGCCAAAGGAGGCAGGCTGTCGACGCCGCCGATCTCATCGGGCGCGCTGCCAGGCGTCAGCCGGCAGGTGCTGCTGGAGTGCGGGCCGCGGCACCAACTTAACATTGATGAGCGGGCGCTGACGGTGGACGACTTGTACCAGGCGGAAGAGGTTTTTATCACTTCCTCCACGCGAGAGGTGCAGCCGGTGGCGCGGATAGATGAAACCAGGATTGCCCTGGGGCCGATTGCCGGCCGTGTGGAGGAGATATTTCAGAAGGAGGTCGCGGCCTACGTCGGCCCGCGGCGGCGAGCGAAAGCAATGGCATGAGCGAAGCGGCCCCCATCCTGATCGTCGAAGACGAGGACCTGATCCGCGATACCTACGCGCGGAGGTTGGAGCACGAAGGATTCGCGGTGACGCAGGCTGCGACGGGGCGGGATGCGTTGCGGGCGGCGCGGCAATCGCCGCCGCGGCTGATTTTGCTGGATGTGATGCTGCCCGACTTGAGCGGGCTCGAGGTGTTGAAGTCGCTGCGGAGCGACCGCCGGTTTCTGACCACGCCCGTCGTATTGTTCACCAATCTGAGCCAGCACATGGACAAGCACATGGCGGCGCGGCTGGGGGCGACCGACTATTTGGTCAAGAGCGAGGTGGCGCCGGCGGAAGTGGTGGAGCGAGTGCGGCAGCTACTGGTGGCGACGCCCGGCGTGCGGCCGATTGCGAGCTTCCAGTTGAAGGTCGAGCCCGGGGCCGGAGACGCGGCCGCGCTGGCGTCGCTGCTCGGGTATCCGCGCGATTACCATTGCGCGCAGTGTGGAGCGGATTTGATGCTGCAGTTGGACGGCGACTTCTCCGACCCGTGGTCGCGCAGTTTCCGGGTGCGATTGCGCTGCCCGGCGTGCCGGGAATCGGCGGCGCCCGCGGGCAGCTGAGGTGAATCCACTCTCCAACTTTGCGGAGCGGCGGCTGCGCTGGCTGACGGCGACGGCGCTGCGCTCGACGGCGATATTCGTCATCCTCACGTTTGTTCCGATCTTACTTTTAACGTATTACATCGTCGCGACCAGCATTCGCAATGCGCAGGCGGACGCCAACAACGCCGACCGGCAGGTGCGCGATTTCGCGGTGTCGCTGCTGCGAACGAACTTCCGCAGCGAACGGGACGCGCTGGCGGGAGCGTCGGATGAGACCTCGCTCGAACGGGCGCTGGCGTCGATGGCCCTCAAGCCAACGGCGAGAAATCTGCGGCGGCAGGCGGGCGACCTGAGCGCGGCGGCCGCAAGTCTGGCGCGTCTACGGCGGCGGCATTCGGAATTTTTGGCGGTACAGCTTTATGGCGCCGACGGCATGCTGCTCGCCACCGCCCCGGCCACGGTGGGGACGATGTTCACGGGAGCGGAACCGGAATGGTTCCGGAATGCGCTAGCGGGGCAATCGGCGACCTCGCCGCTCCAGATCGGCACCAATTCCCTGCCCAACCGCATCGATTTTGCGGTGGCGGTGCCGCCGCTGACGATCAACACGCCGCCAGGAATATTGGTCGGCGTGCTGCCTACGTTGGCGGTAGCGGATTGGGTGCGGCATATCAACGTCGGCCCGGACCGGTACTTCTATATTCTGGACGCCGCGCGCCGGGTCGTGTTCGCGCCCCCGACAGGTCCGTTTAACGCGGTGCAGATCGCCGCCCTGCCGGCGGCCGCCGACGCGCTGGCGGGGCACACGGGCAGCGGGGACTTCGTCACCGCCATACAGCTCGAGAGCGAAGCCATAACCTACGCGCCGCTGCCGGAAGAGTCAATGGCATTGCTGGTGGTGCGCCCGGTGCGGTTCGGGTTTTATATTTACAAGGTCTTTTACGACAAGCTGGCGCTGATTGCGGTGATCATTTTCCTGCTGGCGGTGGCGACCGGGCTGCTGCTGCGGGCGGCGTTCCGCTATTACCAGCGCTATAACCGCGAGGTGGAGAGCGGGCGGTCGAAGACGGAAGCGCTGCTGGGCTCGATCGGGGACGGCGTCTTCGCGGTGGACGCCGAGGGGCGGATTATCGAGTTCAACCGCGCGGCGGCCGCGCTCACCGGAGTATCAGCGAGCGCCGCGCTGGGACGCCCCTATGAGCAGGTGATGACGCTGAGCGAGGGTGGAGTCGCGGATGGAGCGCCGGGAACCGACGCGGTGCGGCAGACCATATTGCAGGGACGCACGTTTCGCTTTCTGCGCGACCTGACGCTGGTGCGGCGGGACGGCAGCCGGCTGCCGATTACGCTGAGCGCGGCGCCGGTGCGGGACGATCAGGGCGGGGTCAACGGCTGCGTCGTGGTGTTCAGCGACGCCAGCCAGGAGCGCGAGGTGGACAGGATGAAGAATGAATTCATCTCGATCGCCAGCCACCAGTTGCGCACGCCGATGACGGGCGTGAAGGGCGTGCTGTCGCTGCTTCTCGACGAGGTGCTGGGCCCGCTCAATCCGGAACAACAGGCCTACCTACGGCGGGCGTACGACTCCAACGAGCGGCTGATCGCGCTGGTGAACGATCTGCTCAATATCAGCCGCCTGGAACAGGGCAGTTTGCAATTGCGCTCGGAGCCGGTGGCGGTGGCGGACGTGATCAGCGGCCTGGCGGCGGACCTGCAGGCGCGCGCGGCGCGCTACCAGGTGACGATTCGGGTCGAGCCTCCGCAGCCCAACCCGGCCGAGTGCGTGGTGCCGGGGGATCCGGTGCGGCTGCGCGAGGTGTTCTCGAACCTTATGGACAACGCGGTGAAGTACACGCCCGAGCACGGCACGGTGACGGTGCGCACGCGGGCGGAGGGACCGCGGGTTGTGGTTGAAATTGTGGACACCGGGGTGGGGATACCGGCCGACAAGATGCCGACCTTGTTTCAGAAATTCAACCGCATTCAGAACCCGCTGAGCGGGCGTGAGTTCGGCACCGGGCTGGGACTTTATTTCGCGCGCTCGGTGGTGGAACTGCACCGGGGTACGATTGAGGTGGAGAGCGTGCCTGAAAAAGGAACAACGTTTCGAGTGAGTTTACCGAGATAAAGCGATGAGTGTGCGCCCCCATTCCCAATCCAACAACCCGCGCTGGTTTCAAAACGCCGTTTTTTACGAGATACCGGTACGCGCATTTTCCGACTGGAACGGCGACGGCATCGGCGACTTCCGGGGCTTGATTGACAAGCTGGACTACTTGCAGTGGCTGGGGGTGGATTGCATCTGGCTGCTGCCGTTCTACCCGTCGCCACTGCGGGACGACGGCTACGACATCGCCGATTTCCGCGCCGTGTCAGCCGACTACGGCACGCTCGATGACTTCCGGGAGCTGCTGGACGAGGCGCATGGGCGCGGCATGCGGGTGCTGGCCGACCTGGTGCTGAACCACACCTCGGACCAGCACCAGTGGTTTCAGCAGGCGCGCAGTTCGCCGCAATCGCCCTATCGCAACTGGTACGTCTGGAGCCAGGACCCACACCGTTATCGGGATGTGCGAATTATTTTCGTCGACACGGAGTCGAGCAACTGGACCTGGGACGCGGTGGCTAACGCTTATTTTTGGCATCGCTTTTACAGCCATCAGCCGGACCTCAACTTCGAAGAGCCGGCGGTTCGCCAGGCCATGATGGACATCGTTTTCTACTGGCTGGACATGGGGCTCGACGGTTTCCGGTGTGACGCGGTTCCGTATTTGTACGAGCGCGAGGGAACGATTTGCGAGAACTTGCCGGAGACCCACGAATTCCTGCAGGAGTTGCGGCGCCAGGTGGACGCACGCTACGGCGGGGACCGGGTGCTGCTGGCGGAGGCGAATCAGTGGCCGTCGGACGTGGTGCGGTATTTCGGGTCGGCCGCCGCGCCGGAGTTCCACATGGCGTTTCATTTCCCGCTGATGCCGCGGTTGTTCATGTCCATCAGGCAGGAAGCGCGGCGGCCGATTGTGGACATCATGGCGCAGACGCCGGCCATTCCGGACAACTGCCAGTGGGGATTGTTCCTGCGCAATCACGATGAGCTGACGCTCGAGATGTGCACGGATGAGGAACGCGACTACATGTACTACGAGTACGCGCGCGATCCGCGGATGAAGCTGAACATCGGCATTCGGCGGCGCCTCGCGCCCATTGTCGAGAACAGCCGGCGGGAGATCGAGTTGATGAACGTGGTGCTGTTTTCGCTGCCGGGCACGCCTATCGTATATTACGGCGATGAGATCGGGATGGGCGACAACATTTATCTTTCCGACCGGAACGGCGTGCGCACGCCGATGCAGTGGAATGTTGACCGCAACGGCGGTTTTTCGAAAGCGCCGCCGGAACGGCTGTACGCGCCGCTGATACAAAATCCGGTCTATAGCTACCAGGCGGTGAATATCGAGCGCCAGTTCCAGGACCCGAACTCGCTGCTGCACTGGATGCGGGCACTGATCGCACTGCGGCGCAAGACGCCGCTTTTCGGCACCGGGGAGACCCGGTTCCTGAATCCATCCAATGAACGAGTGTTGGTGTACCTGCGGCGTCATGAGGGCGAGCGGGCGCAGGTGCTGGTGGTGGCCAACCTCTCGCGCAGCTCGCAGGCGGTGGAACTCGATTTGTCTGCCTTCGCCGGGGCGACGCCGGTGGAGATGTTCGGCGAGGTGGTGTTTCCGCCGATCGGCACGCAGCCGTACCAGTTGAGCCTGGGGCCGTACGGCTATTATTGGTTCCGGATTGCCGCTTGAACTATTTCAACTATTTCACCGAAATTGAGGAGCACTTTCAGCGAGCCCGGGGGGTCCAGGTGTTGCTGTCACCCGTGGACTGGGCGCTGATCGCCTCATGGCGGGAGGCGGGCATTCCGCTGGCGGCGGTCATCGCCGGCATTGACCAGGCGTTCGAGAAGTTCGCCTCCGGGCGTCGCAAGGATAAACAGCGTCCGCGGGCGCTGGCGTACTGCGCACCGGCGGTGCTCGAGGCGGCGGAGGCAATGGCGGCGGCCTCGGTGGGGGCGGCGCCGAGCGAGACGGGGCTGGCGCAGACGCATGGCGATGCGTTTAGCCAGGAACGCATCGTTGCCTTCCTGACCTCGGCGCGGACGGCATTGCGCGATGCTGTGCCGGGCGAAGTGATCGAGGCGCTCGACCAGCTGCTGGCCGGCGAGTTGCCGGGGCTGGAGCAGGTGGACCGCATCCTCACCGTGCTCGACGACAAGGTATTCTTGCACTTGCAGCAATCGGCTTCGGTGGATGCGATGGTCGCCATCCGCGCCGAGCTGGAGAGCGAACTGGCGCCGTATCGCCGCAAGCTGCGCGCCGAGCAGTTGGCGCTGATCGAACGCCAGTTCTTGCATCGGCGGCTTCTTGAGCGCGCGCGGCTGCCGCGACTAAGCCTGTTTTACATGCCATGAACGAACTCACCATCGAAAAGGTAGTCTATGGAGGCGCCGGGCTGGCTCGGCTTCCCGAGCGCGGAGGCCGGCGCCAGGTTGTGTTTCTGCCGGGAACGCTACCCGGCGAGCGCGTGCTGGCCGAGCTCGACCCGCCGCGGGTCATCAAGATTTTGCAGCCATCGCCCGACCGCGTCGAGCCCGCTTGCGAATATTTCGGTCGTTGTGGCGGATGCCAGATGCAGCACGCGAGCTACGCCGCGCAGGTGGCGATCAAGCGCGAGGTTCTCGTCGAAACTTTGCAGCGGACGGGCGGCGTTGCATGGACGGGGCCGATCACCATGCATACGGCGCATCCGTGGGGTTACCGCAATCGCATTAGGCTGCACCGGTCGGGCGCAGGCTGGGGATATTTTGAATCCGGCAGCCATCGCGTGCTGCCCATCAGCCATTGCCCCATCGCCGATCCCGAATTGAGCGCGGCCATTCCCATGCTGGCGAATGATGCCGGCCATGAGATCGAGCTCGCCCTCGCCAGCTTCTCCGCCGCAGGGCTTGAGTTTCGGGTCAGCGATGGCTCCTTTTTCCAGGTGAACCGGTTCCTGGCATCGGAACTGGTTGAAGCCGTTACGGGTGGGCAGGAAGGCGGTACCGCAATCGATCTTTTCAGCGGTGTGGGTTTATTCGCTCTGCCCTTGGCTCCTCGCTTTGACCGCGTGTTTGCCGTGGAGGGCTCGCCGGCGGCGGTTGACGATTTGCGCTGGAACGCGAAGCGCTCGGCCAACATTGAGGTCGTCGCCAGCTCCGCTGTTTCCTTTTTTCGCCGGCAACAGTCCTCGCCTGACTTGGTGATCGCCGATCCGCCTCGTGCCGGTTTAGGCAAAGAGCTGGTGCAGGCATTGATAACCCTGGCGCCGGCGCGGGTGCATATCGTCTCCTGCGATCCGGCGACTCTCGGCCGCGATCTCAAGCCCCTGGTGGCGCACGGCTACACGCTTGAAGAAGTACACTTGTTCGACCTATTTCCTCAGACGTTTCACCTCGAAACCGTGGTGAAGTTGCAGAGGATATAGTGATTGGGTCCCGGCGCCAATCAATGCCGGATGGCGCGTATCAAGTCGCGGAAGCCAGGCCAGATCCCGCGCGGCTTCGGTGCCGCATTCCCGCCGCGCAGGAATTGGAGCAAACCCGCAGGTTGCGCGCGCCGTGCCGTTGATTCGCGATGCGACGTGGGGTTCGCCCAGGTAATCGTGCCCACAGGGTCGAGGACAAATGTCGCGGGCTTCGCTATGCCGCCATGTTCAAAGCGGTTGAACAGACCCCATTCCTTAATTGCATTCTTTTGTGGATCGCAAAGCAGCGGATAGGGCAAGTTGAGACGGGTACGCAGCGCCGCCGAGCGTCGCGGAGTATCCACGGAGACCGCTGCCAGCGCATACCCCGCAGCGCGGAAGTCTTGATACAGCTCGGCGTAAGCCACCAACTGGTGGAGGCAGAACGGTCACCAGAAACCGCGGTAGAAGTGCAAAACGAGGCCGTTGGGCCCGGTCAGGTCGGTTAACCGCCGTTCAACCTCATCCTGATCCAGAAACTTTATCGCTGGCGCGCTTTCGCCGATTACCACCATTGCTCTAGTATCACCCTTGAACCACTTATCATAAGAGCTGTGATCGTCGAAATCGAAAAGCGGGGTGACGGAACGGGCGTTCTGCGCTGCATTCGTGATGACGGCAGCATCGCCTGGCAAAAGCAATCCCGGCACGGACAGCATTTCGCGATGCACGACATGACTCATTTTGCCGTGGAGACCGCGCTCGGATGCCGACAGGGTTTTTTCGGACTGATCGCCGCTGGTTGGGAAATCGACGATACCATGGGACTTGGCGCTCGCGGCTCGCTGCCCGCTCAAGCGCTCGAAGTTGAATCCATCGTAGGTGCGCTTGATTCCGAGCGCGCCTGCGGGGGAAAATGGTCGGCCGCGGATTTCAACCAGTTCCTGCCCCGGCGACTCAGCCCAGCCGAGTTGGAGCGGGTGCGGGCAACTCGCGCCGCATTGTTCGAGCGTTGGCACAACCTGCCCACAGGCGAATCGCTGCGGATGGATTTTGCGGCCGCCCAGGCCAGACCCGGCGAGCAGGCCGGATTTGCCTGAGGAGCCCGCCGCCCATCGATCTTGCGGAGCCTTCGGCGAGCGACTACACTGGACGGGATGAAGATGCTTTTCGCCCTGGCTTTGGCTGGTCCCCTCATGGCCGCAACACCCAAAGGAATCACCCACCACGCCGTCGGCAAGCTCGCCGACGGACGGGTGGCGGAAATGTATGTGCTGACCAACGCTCATGGAATGCGCGCCTCGATCACCAACTATGGCGGCATCCTGCAATCGTTGGAAGTGCCGGACCGGCACGGGAAGCTGGGGGATGTCGTGCTCGGCTACGATAAGCTCGACGGCTATCTCGGTGACACATCCACGTACTTCGGAGCGCTGATCGGGCGTTATGCGAACCGCATCGCGCTCGGGCGGTTCTCGCTCGACGGGCGAGCCTACCATCTGGCGGTGAATAACGGCAAGAACGCCCTGCACGGCGGCATCTTAGGGTTCAACCGCCGGCTTTGGAAAGCGCGGGATGTTTCGACGGCAAGCGGGCCGGCGCTTGAGCTGAGTTACCTCAGCCGCGACGGCGAGGAAGGATATCCCGGCGATCTGACGGTGCGTGTTGTTTACACGCTGGGCGACGATAACCAACTGCAAATCGCCTACACGGCCACGACCGACAAAGACACGGTGCTCAACCTTACCAATCACAGCTATTTCAATCTGGCGGGTGCAGGAAATGGCGACGTGCTCAAGACCGACCTGATGCTCAAGGCGAGCCGGTTCACGCCGGTATCTCCCGACCTGATACCGACAGGCAAGCTCGAGCCGGTGGCGGGAACGCCGATGGACTTCACGCATAGCACGGCGATTGGGGAGCGCATCGGCTCCGACTATCCACAGATCAAGATCGCCAACGGTTACGATCACAATTTTGTTCTGGATAGCGGCGGGTCAGCCACGCCGACGCTGGCGGCGGAGGCCTACGAGCCGAATAGCGGGCGCGTGATGCGCGTGCTCACGACGCAGCCGGGCATTCAGCTTTACACGGCGAATTTCCTGGACGGGACGATCCACGGCAAAGACGGCCGCGTGTACGGGCGGCACTCGGCGTTTTGTCTGGAGACCCAGCATTTCCCCGACTCGCCCAACCAGCCGCAGTTTCCAACCACCGAGTTAAAGCCGGGACAGCGCTACCGGCAGGTAACGATTTACCAGTTCGTGACGCGATAAGGCGCATCAGGCCTTCAGGAAATTCTTGAAGTTCCTGGGGTCGGACTGGAAATTGGGAAACACGCCGCCGAGCTGGGTGACACCGAGGTGGCGCTGCACGGCTTCACTTAACACGTCGCGGAAATCGGTGGTGATGGCGAGGTCGCGATCCTGATAGAGCTGGCCGGGGTTCATGCCGGGCCAGCGGCCGTATACCTTGCCACCCTGGACCTCGCCGCCGAGCACGAACATGACATTGGCGTGGCCGTGGTCGGTGCCGCGGTTGCCATTTTCGTGGACGGTGCGGCCGAACTCGGACATGGTGACGACGACGACGTCCTGCTGGCGGTCTCCGAGGTCGGTCCAGAAGGCGTTGATGGCCTCAGCGAAGCCGCGCAGGCTATTGGCGAGCTGGCCCTGAATGGCGCCCTCGTTGACGTGATGGTCCCAGCCGCCGACGTCGGCGAAGGCGACCTCGACGCCAACATCCGCCTTGATGAGCTGCGCCAACTGCCTCAGGCTATTGCCCAAGGGCTGATTCGGATAGACCGCGCCGCCGGAGGGCTGATACGTTTTGGGATCGAGACCCTTGAGCAGGTGCAACGCCTGGAAAGTGTCCTGCTGAAAGCTGGCCTGGTTGTAAAGGGCTTCGAAATCGTCGGCCTGTTTGCCGAGTTGGAAACCGTTGAGGTTGTTGATGGCGACGGCGGGGACGCGTCCCTGAAGTGTCATCGGCACCTGGGCCGTCATCGAAACGGCGCGCCAGGGCGAGGTGCCGGCGCTGGGGTCAAGACCAATGGCGCGATTCAGCCAGCCATCGTCGGTGGACTTCAGGCCGGGGGTTCCCGACTCCATAAAGTCCTGGGCGTCGAAGTGGGAGCGGGTCGGATCCGGCGAGCCGGTGGCTTGAATGGCAGCCAGATGCCCCTGATCCCACAGCGGCTTCAACGAGGCAAGCGAAGGATGGAACCCAAAGAAGCCATCGAGGTCAATCACGGAGGAGCGAGGGATCGCAATCGAGGGGCGGAGCTTGTAGTACACCTGCTCGCCGTAGGGGACGACCACGTTGAGGCCGTCGGCGGCGCCGCGCTGGAAAATGGCGACCAGAATCTTTTTGCGTCCGCCAACCTCGGAGGCATAAGCGGAGCGGGCGAGCCACCGCGGCAGCACGCCGATGCCGACCATGGCGAGGGCGGAATTTTTTAAGAAGACGCGGCGAGTGGTGGGCATGGCGGTTTACCTCTTTTGAAAGTCGGGCGAGCCGAGCGCCAGCCCGGCGATGCGCTGGACTTGCGCGGGCGTGGCGGGCGTGGCGGCGTCGGGTTGATCGCCGCCGAGATCGTGAGCGATGGCGGCCCTGGTGGCATCGGAGGCCTGGCCGAAAAGCAGCGATTGGAAAACATTCTGCTCGACATCGGGCAGGCGGGCCTCGCCGACCGCGAAATTGCTGATGTCCACCTGGACGCCGGGGACTTGATTGGCCGCCAGTTGCATAGCGAAATTTAGCCGGGTGACCAGGCCGCCGCTGGAGAGCCAATCAGCGCGGACATTGGTGTAGCCCGTCGGCGGCTCCTTGGCATACAGGGGCTCGCCCATGGCGGCGACGATTTGGGTGAGGCGAGCGGGATTGCTGACGTCGGCGCCAAGGGCGCGCACCGAGGAGACGACGAGCTCGAGCGGCGACTTCACTTGGTTGCGATAGTATGCGGGATCCCAAAACTCGGGGGACGCGATCATGGTTTGCATGACCTGGCGGAGATCGCCGCCGCTCTTCATGTAGGTCGCGGCCATGCGCTCCACCAGCGCCGGCGGCGGCTCATCGGCGATGAAGCGCTGCGCTAGTTCGTAGGAGATGTGGTGTGCGGTGGCGGGGCTGCGGGAGAGGATTTGGATCACCTTGAGGCCATCGTCCATGCCGCCGCCGGCGGGGATCGTGACGCCGAGCACGACTTTGGCGCCCTTGTCGTGGAGGAGGTCGTTGTATTGGAACTCGGCGCCAAGCTGGGGGGTGCGCAGCGTCCACCCGGTGAAGCAGCGGGCGACTTCGGTGACGTCTTTTTGGGTATAGCCGCCGTTGACGCCGAGGGTGTGGAGTTCCATGATTTCGCGGCCGTAATTCTCGTTGAGGCCGCGCTTTTCCGCCGCCGCGGCCGCGGGCCGGCGGGGATTGCGGAAATTACGCAGGCGGGCCTCGGCCGACGGGTCCACCGATTGCCAGTTGTCCAAATAAAAAAGCATGGCCGGGCTCTCGGCGGTGGCGAGTAGAAGATCGCTGAATTTGCCGAGAACGTGAGGGCGAATCGCATCGCGCTCGTAGGAGGTGATGAGGCCGCGATCCTTGCCTTTGTTGATGTAAACGTTGAAATGGTTGAACCAGAAGTCGGTGAGGACATCCTCAAGCTGGCGATTGGTGTAAACGGCGCGCAGCACCTTGGCGCCGAGCAGATCGAGTGGCACCACTTGCTGGGGGTTTATCAAGGACGCGATTTGATGCGCCTGGTCAATGGGCACCCAGGGCTCGAGCTGGCGCGCATATTTGCGCGGCAGCGCGGCGAGGACGGCGTCGCGGGTAGGCTTGGGCATGCTCTCGAGCGCGGCGACGCGCTGCTTGGGGCCGCCGGTTTCGAGCTGAGCGATCTGATCGGCGGAGAGAAGCGTGGAGAGTGCCGGGGCTTTGGGCTCGACCGGTTCGTCGGCATCGGCGCTCTGGTTCGGGTTGGGTTTGACGTCGCCGGCCTTCTCGCCAGCCTTGTCAGCTTTATCGTCTTTGGCGGCGAGGCGTTCGCGGTAGCGCGCGATCTCCTGATCCACTACGGCGCGAAGTTTGGGGTCGCTGGGACGGGGCTGGCGCCCCATGGCCATGGCTTGGATCATTTGACCGTCGGGATAGTGCTGATTCATCTCGACCGGGTTCATGAAGAGGGTGTCGAGCGGCTGGAGCATTTGGGTCAGTTCCGGATTTTCAACCACGCGCTCGGGGTGAAGCTGTTGGTCAATCCAATTCTTGAGGCCTATTTTCTGGACCAGCTCGATGTCGCCGGGGGCGATTCCCCAGGTGAGGCGGTTCAGGGCTTGAATAATTTGCTGCCCGTGGTCGAGTTTGGGGGCGGGAACCGGGCTTGCGGCCGTGAAAAACAAGGCTAGACCCGCAACGGCGGCAACAAGGGTGGGGCGGGCACGCATACGGGCAAGTTCCTCGTCTAAATTAACCCTCGCCGGCAGAAAAAGTTGTGAACCTGTCGTTACCAGGCACGGGCCCGCCCGGTTGCCGCCGGGCGTCCGCATACGCGCACCACCAGCGTGGGAGCCCCATTGCCATTAATTAATGGTGCCATGCTCCCGTAGGATACGGTCGAGCCTGCGAACAAGTGCGCCAGCTCCCGACCCGCAAGAGAGTAGCAATGGCAAGAATGGGATCGCACGGCTGTCCCTATGGGTGATGGCAGCGGTCAAATACATCGTCGGCCGGTGGCCGCACCCAACACGCTTAATCGGCTTGGGTGCTCGATGCCGCCCGCGTGCCCATTTCAATTACGACGGACGCCGCTCCTGCCCTTGGCATCGGCTGCACCGCATTCCTGGGCGGGGCAAGCGGCGCGCCACCTCCAACCCCGCGCCGATCGACATGACTGCGTTATGTCGCCGCCCGCCCCGGCCCGCGCCCCCGGCCTGTAGGCAGTTTGCCAGGCCCGCCCGCCGCCCCCCAAGGGGCTCCCCGACGCGAACCCGAACGGAGCCGCACAACCCGGTACAATGGGCACGCGCAACATTGTTCCCTGCATTGTGAAAGCGACTCGAATTCGGGGCTGGATTAATGGGCTAAGTTTTGGTAAAATAAGGGTTTATGGCGGACGACGACAAGCAACTTCCCCTCAACGGTTCCAATAGCCCGACCAATCCGGAGGGGGCCAAGCCGTATCAGCCGGTCAATATCGAAGACGAGATGCGGCGGTCGTATCTCGACTACGCGATGTCGGTCATCGTGGGGCGCGCCCTGCCCGACGTGCGCGATGGGTTGAAGCCGGTGCATCGGCGCATTTTGTACGCCATGCACAGCGAAGGTCTGCTCTCGAACAAAAAATATTCGAAGTGCGCGGGCGTCGTGGGCGAAGTGTTGAAGAAGTACCATCCCCACGGGGACGCGCCGGTGTACGACGCGTTGGTGCGCATGGCGCAGGATTTCAATCTGCGGTACCTGCTGGTCGACGGCCAAGGCAATTTCGGCTCCGTCGACGGCGACCCGCCGGCCGCCTACCGGTACACCGAAGCGCGGCTGACCAAGATCGCCGAGGAGATGCTGCAGGACATCGCCATGGACACCGTGGACATGGTGCCGAACTTTGACGAATCCACCGAAGAGCCGACGGTACTGCCGACGCGGATACCGAACCTGCTGATCAATGGGTCGGACGGAATCGCGGTGGGGATGGCAACCAAGATTCCGCCGCACAATTTAACCGAGATTCTGGATGCGGCGCTGGAACTGCTGCGCAATCCCAAGGCAACGCTGGCCGAGTTGATGGCGCACGTGCAGGGGCCGGATTTCCCCACCGGGGGTATCTTGTACGGCAAGTCGGGGATCGCCCAGGCGTACGCGACCGGACGGGGATCGTTCATGATGCGGGCGCGGGCCGCCGTCGAACCGCTGGGCAAGGACCGCAAGGCGATTATTGTCACCGAGATTCCCTACCAGGTGAACAAGGCGCGGCTAATCGAGCGGGTGGCGGAGCTGGTGCAGGAAAAACGGATCGAAGGCATCAGCGACCTGCGCGACGAAAGCGACCGCGACGGCATGCGCATCGTGTTCGAATTGAAGCGGGGCGAGCAGCCGGAGCTGATTCTCAACCAGCTTTACAAGAATACGAATTTGCAGACAAGCTTTGGCATGATCCTGCTGGCGGTGGTGAACGGACAGCCGCGCGAGCTGGGATTGTCGCAGGCGATACAGCTCTTTCTTGATCATCGCGTGGATGTGGTGCGGCGGCGCACGACCTTCGAATTGCGCAAGGCTCGGGAGCGGGAGCACGTCTTGGAGGGCTACAAGATTGCCCTCGACCATTTGGACGCGGTGATCACGCTCATCCGGGCGTCGAGCAGCCCGAAGGAAGCGCGCGAGGGCTTGGTGGCGAAGTTCAAATTGAGCGAACGCCAGGCGCAGGCGATTCTGGATTTGCAACTGCACCGGCTGACCGGACTGGAGCGACAGAAGATTTTGGCCGAGCTCGAGGAGATACGGCTGCGCATTGCGGAGTTGGAGTCAATTCTGGGCAGCGACAAGAAGCTGCGCGGCGTGATCGCCGACGAATTGAAGGAGATTCGCAAGGATTACGGCGGCGAGAAGGATCCGCGACGAACCGAGATTCAGGCGGAAGTGGCCGAAATCGCGATCGAGGATTTGATTAAGGAGGAGACGGTTGCGATCACGGTGACGCACTCGGGTTACCTGAAACGCACGCCGATTTCGACCTATCGCCTGCAACGGCGCGGCGGTGGCGGGCGCAAGGGCGCCGGCACGCGCGACGAGGATTTTGTCGAGCACCTGTTTGTCTCCTCGACGCACAGCTATATTCTCGTTTTCACCAACACCGGCCGGGTGTACTGGCTGAAGGTTTACGAAATTCCCGACGCTGCCGCCGCCGGCAAGGGCAAGGCGGTCCAGAGCCTGGTGGCGCTGCAGGCGGGCGAGGAAGTCAAGGCCATGATGCCGATTAAGGATCTGGAGAGCACCAACGAATTCATCGTGATGGTGACGCGCCAGGGAACGATTAAGAAGACGCCGGTCAAGGATTTCTCGAACCCGATGGCGCGCGGCATCATCGCCATGGGCGTGGAGAAGGGCGACGAACTGGTCAAGGCCAAGCTCTCGGACGGGAAGAGCGAGATTTTCCTCGCGACCCACGAGGGGCAGAGCATTCGGTTCAAGGAGAAGGATGTGCGCGGCATGGGGCGGGTCGCGACCGGCGTGCGCGGCATGAAGCTCGACGAAGGCGATTTCATCGTGGGCATGGAGGTTTCGAACAACCCCAGCCAGTTGATTTTGAGCGTGACCGAGGGCGGCTACGGCAAACGGACCCCGCTCGACGAGTACCGGCTGCAATCGCGCGGCGGCTCGGGCGTCATCAACGTCAAGACCACGGCAAGGAACGGCAAAGTGGTGGCGGTGATGGCGATCAACGAGACGCCGGAGGTAATGATCATTTCGCAGCAGGGCAAAATCATCCGCTGCGGATCGAGCTCGATTCGTGAGGTCGGGCGCGCCAGCCAGGGGGTACGCATTTTGCGGCTGGAGGAGGGCGACCAGGTCGCCGCCGCCAGCGTGCTGCCGCCCGAGGAAGCCGAAGCGGCGCCTGATCCGGAATTACCTCTGCAGTAAAAGCATCACGCGATGAACTGGGCGGCCGTTCCATCAATTGGGGTTCGGCGGCGTGGCGCGATCCAGAATGAACATTTTGACCGAGGCCTTGCCCGGCGTCAGTTTTAAACCAAGCTGCTGGCGGAGCACGGTGAAAATCGAAGCATGGTCGGTGTCGGCGCTTAAGTCGGTTGCGGCGAAGTCAATGTCGAAATCAAAGTTGCCGGCCTGCTTGCTTCGGTTGAACACTGGGCGGTGGACAATGTCGGCCAGACTCGACGCAATGTCGTCCATGCTGGCGTTGCTCACCGTGAATCGATTACGGCTTGAGCTGATGCGCGGGTAGGATGAACTCGTTGGCCCGGCCGGCCGCAATCCAGGGCCCGCGCCGTCTTGGCTTAGGAAATAGACAGCGATGGATTTCGACTCATAGTGAAAGTGAAGGTCGAACCTCTCGATGAGCAGCGACCGGAGCAGAACGCGCATTTCAGCGGTTGAAACGGGCGCGGACGTGGTCGCGTCAATATCGTAAAAATCACTGCTGACCCAGCCCGGAACATGCAATTGGTAAGGCTTCAGTTCAAATGCCCGTCGCAAATAATCGCTGAGGTGATTGGCATGCAGCGCAATGCGCTGCGGATCTTCCTGCCAGGAACGCGTGATGGAGAGTCCCAACTGGGTGTCGCGCTTGACCGAGGCAGCTTCGAAGTTGTGCACCGTTTGCGCGGCAAATGCGCATCCCAGCAGTGCAAACGCTATCAGTGATGTTCGTGTGGGGCGATGCGGCATTGGTCTCCCTGCTCGCAGGCGGCGTTTTCAAACTGGAGAGTGGCGTGGCGGATTTGGTAGCGCTGGGCAAGCATGGCACAGCAGCGCCGCCGGATCTGCTCGCTTTGCGAGGGCGGGATGTCGGCGATTTGAATGTGTGCGCTGAGGGCGTGGGCGTGCGAGCCGAGGCTCCAGATGTGCAGGTCGTGCACAGCGGCCACGCCTTCGAGGGCGATGAGCTGGGAACGGACCTCGTCGGGACGCATGCCGCGCGGCGCGCCTTCGAGAAGAATGTTCAAGGTGTCGCGCAGCACGCTCCATCCCGAGACCACGATCAACGAGGCGATCACCAGCGATAGGATCGGGTCAATCGCGAACATGCCAGTACGGCGGATGGCGACCGCGCCGATCAGCACCAGGGCGGTGGCAAGCGCGTCGCCGGCCATGTGCAGGAAGGCGGCGCCAATATTGACATCGCTGCGCCCGGATTCGAGGAGCAGGGCGATCGCGGTATTCATTACGAGGCCGACCGCGGCGACCCAGATCATGGGTCCCGTGGCGACGGGCTGGGGCGAGGCCAGGCGATGAACGGCATCCACAACAATGAGGATGGTGATGACGAAAAGGCTGACAACGTTGGCGAGCGCGGCGAGCACTCCGGCGCGATGAAAGCCGAATGTTTTTTGCGCGGTTGGCGGCTTCGACTGGAAGTAGACGCCGGTGAAGGTGAGCAGCAGCGCCAGGAAGTCGGTGAGGTTATGACCGGCCTCAGAAACCAGGGCGAGCGAGTGCGCGCGCAGACCCATGAACAGCGCCAGCGCCACATAGGCAAGCGTGGCGACAGCGCTGGCGCTCAGGATGAGCTGGGCGCGGCGTCCATGGCCATGGGTGTGGGCGTGCATAACCATAGTTTATAGGCGCTCGGCAAGTACCTGATAAAATTGGTACTTCCCTCTTCATGACATTAGGCTTCGTGCGCGAGTTTTTTTTGGAGCTGGCGCGGCAAATTCCGCTGGCGCGGCGGCTTAGTGGGCTGACGCCGTCGGCGCAGTTGCTGGTGGCGGCGCAGTTGGGCCGAAGGCTGAAGCGCCCGGTTATGCTTGTCGTCGGCGACAACCGCGCGGCTGAGGAACGGTGGGCGACGCTGGCTACGTTCGCCGATTTGACGGGGGCCGACGCGGAGCGCCCGCTGGTGTTGCCGAGCTTCGAGATTGATCCCTACGAAGGCATGGCGCCGCATGCCGCGATTCTTGAGCAGCGGGCGCTGGCACTGTGGCGGTCGAGTGAAGGTCTTCCCTTCCTCATTGTTCCAGCGGTCGCGGCGGCTACCCGGCTTCCTCCGCCGGCAAGCTACCGGAAGTTGGCGCGCAAGCTCCGGCGCGGTGACTTTCTAGATCTCGAAGGCCTGGCCGAGCATCTTGCCATTGTCGGCTATGTGCGCGCCGAACCGGTCGAGATGCCGGGGCAGTTTTCGATCCGCGGCGGCTTGCTCGATGTGTTTAGCCCGGAGTCGGAGCGCCCGGTGCGGGTCGAGTTGTTCGGCGATGAGATCGAAACCCTCCGCGAGTTCGATGCCGCGACGCAGCGTTCGGTCGAAGCCGTCGAACAGACGCTTCTACTGCCGCTGAGCACCGAGTTCCTTACGCCGGGCGCAAACGGGTTCCAGCATTCGACATTCGACCTGGCGGAGGAGCCGCTGGTATTGATCGCGGAACCGGAGGCGGTGCATGCCGAGCTCGAGGCGTGGTGGCTGCGCATGCAAACCCGGCGGGCGGAGGCGTCGGAGAAGGGGCCGGAGCCGGAGACGCTCTTTTTTCGTCCGGAGGAATTTCGCGATCTTCTGGAAAAACGGGAAGCGATCGAAATGCGGGAGTTGACGATCGAGGACGCCGCGCGGCAACAGGTTACGATTCCATCGCGGCCGACCACACGCTATCAAGGGGCGGTGGCGCGCATGATCGCCGAAGCGCGCGACCAGCTGGCGGCGGGGCAGCGGCTGTTTTTTCTCGGCGCCAACGCCGGCGAGGTCGAGCGGCTGGGGGATTTGTTCACCGAGTACAGCCTGACGTTTCAGTTCGGCGCGCGTCCGGAACGCTCGGGCGCCGATTACCTGTCGGAGAAAGCGTATTTTTCGACCAATGCGCCGGCGGCGGTCATCGCGCAGGGACCGCTGCTGCGCGGGTTTTCGCTGCCCGAGTACAAGGTAACAATTTACAGCTCGAACGATCTGTTTCAAACCGAGGGCGCGGGATACGGCGCGCCCGCGCGGCGGACCAAGGTTTCGAGCTTCCTCAGCGATTTCCGCGATCTCACGCCGGGGGATTTCGTGGTCCATGTCGAGCACGGCATCGGCCGGTACGTGGGATTGACCAGCTTCGAGCGGCCGAGCGGGAGCGGAGGGACGGAGCGCTCGGGCGAGTTCATGATCCTCGAGTACGCCGAGGGCGCCAAGCTTTACGTGCCGCTAACCCGCATGGACCTGGTGCAGAAGTACCGCTCGGCCGAGGGCGCCGCGCCGGCGCTCGACCGCATGGGCGGCACGCAGTGGGCGGCGCGCAAGACCCGGGTCAAGAAGGCCATGAAGGACATGGCCGACGAGCTGCTCAAGCTTTACGCCGCGCGCCAGGCGGTCGAAATCGCGGCCTGCGCTCCCGATGGCAATTTCCAGCGCGAGTTCGAGGATGCCTTTCCGTACAACGAAACCGAAGACCAGCAGAAGGCGATCGACGACGTGCGGAAGGATCTCGAGAGCACGCGCCCCATGGATCGTCTGGTGGTGGGTGACGTCGGGTATGGGAAGACGGAAGTGGCGATGCGGGCGGCGTTCAAGATTGTCAGCGAGGGGCGGCAGGTTGCGGTGCTGGCGCCGACCACAGTGCTGGCGTTCCAGCACGAACAGACATTCCGGCAGCGTTTTCGCGCTTTTCCGGTAACAGTGGGCATGTTGAGCCGCTTCCGAACCAAGGCGCAGCAGAAAGAAACGTTGGAGCAGTTGGCGCAGGGAAAACTCGACATCGTGGTCGGAACCCACCGGCTTCTATCGAAAGACGTGAAATTCCAGGATCTGGGATTGCTGGTGGTGGACGAGGAACAGCGCTTTGGCGTGCGCCACAAAGAGCGCATGAAACAGCTCAAGAAAGAAGTGCATGTGCTGGCGCTATCGGCGACGCCGATTCCGCGCACGCTAAACATGTCGCTCGCGGGACTGCGCGACATGTCGGTGATCGAGACGCCGCCGCGCGACCGCCTGGCGATTCAAACCGTGGTCGCGGCCTGGGATGAGCACCTGATCGCGGTGGCGATCCAGCAGGAGCTGGCGCGGGGCGGTCAGGTTTATTTCGTCCACAACCGGGTGGACACGATCTGGGAAATTGCGGCGTTGATTCAGCGGCTGGTGCCAGAGGTTCGCATCGCGGTCGGCCATGGGCAGATGGACGAAGGCGAGCTGGAGAAGGTAATGCTGCGGTTTGTGGAGCACGGGGCGGATGTGTTGCTGTCCACCACCATCATCGAGAATGGATTGGACATTCCGCTGGCGAACACGATGATTATCAATCGCGCCGACCGGCTTGGTTTGAGCGAACTGTACCAACTGCGGGGACGGGTGGGGCGGTCGAATCGCCGGGCCTACGCCTATCTACTCGTGCCGGCCGAGGCGGAGCTGCAGCCGATCGCGCGCAAGCGGCTGGCGGCGATGCGCGAGTTTAGCGAACTCGGCGCCGGTTTCAAAATCGCGGCACTCGATCTGGAACTGCGCGGCGCCGGCAATTTGCTGGGCGGCGAACAGAGCGGAAATCTGGACGCGGTTGGATTCGACTTGTATGTGCAAATGCTGGAGCAGACCGTGCGCGAGCTCAAAGGCGAAGCCGAGGAGCCGACGGCGGACCTGCAGTTGCACATGGGGCTCGATATACGCATTCCGGCGGAGTACGTGCCGGAGGAGAATCAGCGGCTGCGAATGTACAAGCGGCTGGCCGAGGCGGAAACCGCGGAGCAGCGTGAGGATGTGCTGCGGGAGTTGCGCGACCGCTATGGCGCGCCGCCGGCTTCGGTGCAGAACTTGCTGTCCTATGCCGGGCTCAAGCCGGTTTGTCGGGCGTTGGGCTTGCAGTCGCTGGAGCGGCGGCGGGATCAGCTCTGGCTGAAGTTCACGCCGCAGTCGCGGGTGGACCCGGACCGGATTGCGGCGCTGCTGAAACGGGCGCGGGGGGCGCAGTTTACACCCGAGGGCGTGCTTAAGCTTCCGTTCGCCGTTAACGGTGCGGCGGCGGTGCTGGCGGAAACGGAACGGGTGTTGGCATCACTGACAAGCTAGCGTAGCCGCCCTCGATGTCGGTGGCGTCGAATCCCCAGGATTGCAGCAGGCTGACGGCGATACTGGAGCGGTATCCGCTCTGACAGAAGGCGACGATGCGCCGGTCCGAGGGCAGCTCGGCGCGGCGCGCGGGTAGCTGCGCCAAGGGGATTGACGCGCTTCCGGCGAACGCTCCGTGGGCGCGTTCGTTGTCCGTGCGAACGTCGAGCAGCCAGGCATCGGAGGGGACCAGCGCCGCGGGTAGGCGGGGATGGCTGACTACATCTCGCGCCGAGGCCATGCCGCCATCGAGATAGCCGGAGATGGCGTCCCATCCGATGCGGCCAAGTCGAAGGGCGGATTCGCGCTCGCGGCCGGGATTGGCGATGATCGCCAGGCTGCGGCGTCCTCCCGCGTCGTTCTGCAGCACGGTGCCACACCAGGTGGCGAAGGCGCCATCGAGCGGGATATTTATGGCGCCGGGCCAATGGGCGGCGGCGAATTCAGACGCGGGCCGGGTGTCGAGCACCATTGTTCCCTGCCCTTGCAATTGCCCCAGCTCAGTGGCGCTGAGCGCGCGCAGCGATTGCTCGAGCGCGGTCGCCAGGCTGGGATGCTCCTGTGAGTTCAGAACCGCGTCATAAGTGAAGTACGCGGGCGCCTCGGGCTGATCGGCGAGCACGATTTTTAGGAACTGGTCCTCGGTCATGGGTTGCAGAGCGTAGTTGAACTGGCGCTGGGCGCCGATCGTGGTCACGCGTTCGGTACTGATGTTCTTGCCGCAGAGCGAGCCGGCGCCGTGGGCGGGATAGACCAGCGTCTGGTCAGGCAAAGGCAGGATTTTCGTCTGGATGGATTGATAGAGCAGGCGCCCAAGGTCGAGCGCCGACCAGCCCAGGGCGGCGCGCAAATCGGGCCGGCCGACATCGCCGGCGAACAGTGTGTCGCCGGTGAGCGCGGCGTGTGGATTGGACGCGCCGGATTCGTAGACGAGAAGCGTGATGGACTCAGGCGTGTGGCCGGGGGTGTGGAGCGTGCGCAGCCTTATATCGCCGAGCGCCAATTCTTCCTCGTCTCCAAAGGCGCGGAACGGGTATCCCGCGCGAGCGCGGGAGCCGAGACAAACTTCCGCGCCGGTGCGCTCACGAAGTTCGAGGTGGCCGGCGATGAAGTCGGCGTGGAAGTGGGTGAGGAAGACGTGGGTGATGTCCACACCCAACGATTGCGCGGCCTCGACGTAGATCTCAATATCGCGCTGCGGATCCACCACGGCTGCCACGCCATGGCTCGGATCGGCTATTAAATACGAGGCGTGAGCGAGGCAGCCGAGATAAAACTGGCGCAGGATCATTTTTTGAGAGCGGTCCACTGGGCAAGGACGGAGTTGGCCTCGGCGCGGGCGTGTTCGCACGCCGCGATTTCGTTGGCGTCGGGCGCGTAATCGGCCGATTGCATGGCCATGGCGGCGGCCAGCGCGGCGGAGCTTGCCGCGCTCAGACTGGGCGGCCCGGCCGGAGAGGGGGCGCCGAAGCCGCCGCGTCCTCCGCGTCCGCCGCCGCCGCGCGCGGGCGGGGCGGGGGCCAGCGCCTCGAGCTTCGCCTTGAGCGCCGGGTCGGAAGCAGCCGCGATTTGCGCGCGTGCCTCTTCGTAGGCGGCGTGGGTCGAGGCGGCAAGGGCATACATCTCATTCGACAGCGTATAAAGCTGGTTGAGGCCCGCCAGCGGGGTGTGCACGCGGGGATCCATTTTCAGGGTCAGCGGCTGGCTGTAGGTCTTGCCATCCACTGTGAGGCGGACGGTGTAGGCGCCGGGTGTGGCCCAGGGCGCGTTGACGCTGGGATAGGTGCGATGCGGAACGGCGCCTTGCGCGCCACCACCGCCGCCGCGTCCTCCGCCGCTTGGGGCGATGGGATCGTAATGCATGTCCCACCAAATGCGATGCATGCCGGTGGTGGTCTCAATACGCATCGGCGGAGCCGGCCAGTAAAGCGGCAGCCCGCAGTCGGTGAGCGTCGGGTCCTGCTTGCAGAGCTCGTTGTAAGCGGCTTGATCCTCAGCCGGGTTCGGGCCGCTTGGGTTGTCGGCGCTCGAATAGTGGCGCACGACCTTGCCGGCGGCGTTGAGGATCTCGACTTTGACGTCACCGTTCGCAGGCGCGGCCAGGTAGTAGTCGAGGATGGCGCCGGGTGGCGGGTTCTCGCCGGCTGGCAACTCGGGCGGCCATGGAGTGGGATCGTTGGTGGCAAAGCGCACGCGGACGGCAGTCTCGGGGCGGAACAGATAGGCGGACGAAGCGGCGACGGCTGCGGCGTGCTGACGGAGCGGGGTCACGTCGTCGAGGATGTAGAAACCGCGGCCGTGGGTTCCGGCAACCAGGTCGGAACAGAGGCAGGAATCGTCGTCCTTCACTTCAATGTCGCGAACCGAGATCGAGGGCATATCGAGCTTCAGCGATTGCCAATCGTCGCCATCGTTGAACGACACCCAGACCTGGGTATCGGTCGAGGCGTAGAGCAGTCCTTTTTGACGGGGGTCTTCGCGGATGGAGTTGGCCACGGCGCCGGCGGCGATGCCGCGGTCAATTTCCGTCCACGTCTTGCCGCCATCGTGGGTGCGCCAGAAGTGGGGATTCATGTCGTCGAGACGCAAGGTGTTGGCGGCGGCATAGGCGGTCTGCGTGTCGAAGTGGCCGGCATCCATATTGAAGATGCGGGCCCAGGCGGGGATGCCGCTGGGAGTGACGTTGCTCCAGTGCGCGCCGCCGTCGCGGGTGACCTGAATGTTGCCATCGCCGGTGCCGGCCCAGATAACGTTGGCATCGACGGGCGAGGGAGCCAGGGCGGTGACAGTACCGAGCGCGGTGGGCTGCACATCGGCGCCGTACTTGCCGGCATTGGCGGGCACCGTCCAGTTGGCGCCGCGGCTGAGGTCGCTGCTGATGCGGGTCCAGCTGTGGGCGTCATCGGTGGTCTTCCAGACTACGTCGGTGGCGTAATAGAGAGTGTGGGTGCCGGGCACCGAGGACCAGATGAGTGGCTGGGTGCGGACGGTGCGGGCGGGGGGCAGTCCCGGAACCGGAGCGGCGCCACGGCCACCGCCTGGCGGTCCGACCTGCGAGGTCTGGGCGGTCTTGCGGTTGTAAAGCGTCACTTTGCCGCCGTAGACGAGGTCGGGATCGCGCGGATCGGGCGCGGCAACACCGTACTCCTCGATGTTGACGGGATGCCAGTCGTGGAAGGTGATTTCGCCATCCATGGAGCGCGAGGCGACGCAGGCGGAGCCGCTATCCTGCTGGCCGCCGCAGAGACGGTATGGGAAGGCGTTGTCCGCGGTGACGTGGTACATGGCGGCGGTGGGCTGGGTATACCAGTTGCTCCAGGATTGGCCGCGGTTGGCGGAAACGACACCGCCCTGGTCACTGACCAGGAGGATGATATTGGGATTGTCGGGATTGACCCAGCTTTTCTGGTAGTCGTCGCCGCCAGGGGCGCCGCGCACCGCGCTCCAGGTGGCGCCGCCATCCATGGTGCGCCAGAAGACGGTGGAGCAGTCGTAGACCACGTTTTCGTCCTTGGGATCTACGAAAATGGTTGGCAGATCGCCGCCGCCGATGCGCCCCATGGGGCGCGGATCGTGGCCGGAAATGGCCCAGCTCTCGCCGCCGTCGGTGGATTTGTAAAAGCCGATGGCCCCGCCGCCCCGGCCGCCGCGTCCGGCGGCGGCGGCACCGGTCGAGCCGGCAGCGACGGTGGCGTAGATAACCTTGGGGTTGGAGTGGGAAATGGCCAGATTGGCTTCAATCACCGGGGGCAGGCCCTGGGTCAATTGCGTCCAGTTGGTGCCGCCGTCGGTGGACTTGAAGATACCGCCGCCGGTGCCGCCGAATTCGCCGTTCTCATAGAAGCCCTGCTGCTGCTGCCAGAGCGAGGCGTAGACGATGGAAGGATTCGACGAATCGATGTGGACGTCGTTGGCGCTGGTGTAGTCATCCTTGAAGAGAACTTTTTCGAACGTTGCGCCGCCATCGGTGGAGCGGAAGATGCCGCGGTCGGGGTTGGGTCCGTAGGGATGGCCGAGGGCGGCGACAAAAAAGCGATTGGGATCGCGCGGATCCACGTCAATCATGGCGATCATTTGAGTGCCGCGCAGGGCATCGAGATGCGTCCAGGTGCGACCGGCGTCGGTGGACTTGTAAACGCCGTCGCCGACCGAGAGGTCCGGGCGGATGATGCCGGCGCCCGAGCCAACATAGATCACGTTGGGATCGGATGGCGCGACGGCGATGGCGCCGATGGAGCCGGTGGGCTCGTGATCGAATAACGGATGCCAGGTGGAACCGTAATCGGTGGAACGCCAGACGCCGCCGTTGTCGAAGCCGATATAGAAAACGTTGGGCTGAGAGGGAACGCCGGCGAGGGCGCGGGCGCGTCCGGCGCGGGTCGGGCCGATTTCGCGCCAGTGCATGGCGCCAAAAGTGGAAGGCGATTGGGCGGCGGCGGCGAGCAGTAAGGCACTACCGACGACCGAAATGGCCAAGGGCTTAAACATTTTGGAAATCTGCACTGTGGTTCCCTCCAGTGGATGAGGCTGTGAACCCAATGAGTGTAGCCGAAAACCGGAAAAAGCAGAATCAATTAGCTCGAACGAGGATAGAATGCGAGCATGAAGCTGCACATCCGTACCGTACTAGGCACGTTGTTTTTGGCTGGATTAACGGCAGGCGCCTGGGCGCAGACGCCACCCGTCGGCGCGCGCGACATCACGAACCTTCCCGCGAGCGGAGTGGCAACGACCGGTTCGACTACCACGCCAACACAGCCGAGCGCACAAATTGCGGCGCCGGCGAGCGTGGTCCGGATTTATGTTGATAACATTTCCGGCACCGACGCCAGCGCGCTGACCGGTTTAATTAATCAGGCGCTTTTCCAGTCAGGCCAGGTGGTGGTGACGGAAAATCAAAACAACGCGAGCGTGATTTTGAAGGGGACAGTAACGCGGGAGGCGCTGGCGCGCGCGCGCGGGACCTCGCGCGACACAACCACCCGCAAGCCGGCGGCCACGCCCGATAACGGGAGCGACTCGACCTTGACGCCGCTGCCGACGTTCGGCGCAGACAACAGTGATGTGGACTTGAGCCGCTACCGTTACCGCTTGAACCTACGGCTGGTGAATCCGGATGGCGACCTGGTTTGGATGAGTGGCCAAGGGCCCGAGGCGCTGCCCTACGCGGCCGCGGATTCGGCTGTAGGGCAGACCCTGGCGCCCATGTTCAAGGCCCTGACGGCACTGGAACATGAGCCCGGCCATTAAGCGGCTTGGAAGTCGGCGCGCTCCGGATGCGAGCCCGGGGCGAGGGCGTCATAGGCGCTTGCCGGCCCACCGGCGTTCGACGTCAGACTCAGGCTGCGGACCACGTTGAGGATGGCGAGCGGCAGTGAACGCGAGCTGCTGATGCCCATTTTGCGGTAGGCACTCTCCAGGTGGCGTTTGACGGTAGAGATGCCGATGTGCAGATCATGCGCAATTTGGCGGTTCTTCTTGCCCCGCATACACTCACCGACAATGTCAATCTCCCGCGCCGAGAGGTGAAAGCGATGGGCCAGGGCATGGCGCGCGTGGAGATCCACCAGGTGTACGGCATCAAGCGGCGGCAGGTCGGTTTTCCGCTCGGAGGCGACCAGAAGGACCGCCGTCGGCGGCGCCACAGGGGCCTCGACTCCGTCTGAGGCTGGGGTGCCGGCGAGCAGCGGCAGCAAGATGCAATTCACGAAGAAGGACGCGCCGTCGGGCGGGCCGAAGCGCACGGCGTCGAGATGGACCGGCATGCCGGTCGAGAAGCAGCGGCGGAAGGCGTCGCGCAACCCGGAGAGTTCGAGCTCGGGGAGGCAATCATCGAGCGCGGTGCCGAGCGTTTTCTTGGTGCGGTAGCGGCTGGGGAGCAGGTCAAGAAACGCGCCGTTGGCGTCTTTGAGGCGACCGCTCGCGGCTTCGCAGACGGCGAGTGCGACCAGGGAACTTTTCCATAGGGTGTCGAGCACCGCCGTTGCCAGTTTTGAATTTTCACGCATGGTGGACTCCTTTTCGTAGGCTGAGGTGCCTGCGCGATAGGAGTGGCGGGGGAGGGCGAAAGGGAGTAAGAGGGGAGCGCGGAAAATGGTGTGGAACGGACCGAAAGGGGCAGACGGGGCGATGGAGAAGAAGTACAAAAACGGGAGCGGGCTATTTGGCCGTGGCGCGAGCCAGCATTTGCTCGAGCTGTTCCGGCGATTGGGCCTCCACTCCATCTACGAGCACGGTGGGCGTGTGCTGGACGTTGTCGCGCTTGCCTCGTTGCTGGTCAGCCTGAACCAGCGCGAATAAATCACCGCGGGAGAAGACGGTCTCAAGTTGGGCCCGGGTAATGCCGTACGGGGCGGCCCAAGCGGCTGCCTTGTCGAGCAGATTGTCGGGAGTGAAGTCGGTTTGATGGACGAAACAGTAGTCGCGCCAAGCCAAACCGACGCGGGCCGCTTTGGTGTCGAAGAACCGAGCCAAAACGGCGGCGTTGAACGACCACAAGTGCTGAGGCAGCGGGAAATCGCGAAACTCAAAGGCAACCTGGCTGCTGAAGCGCGGGATCGTCTGGCTCTGGAGAACTCCATGCCACCGGGCACAGTCGGGGCATTCGAGGTCTTGATAGATAATGACCCGCACCGCCGCCTTGGGATTGCCCACCACAGGGTCTTGCACCGGCGCGGGGGCGGCCGCAACGCCAATGGTGACCAACGCCAGGAGGGAGGCAAACAGGAGCTTCATACCCAATAGGATAGCTTGTATGCTGAAGCGATGCAGAATTTGACTCCTCCGCCCTCCGACCGGACTCAGGTGCGGCGTCTGCCGGCGCGTGGTGCCTACGACCGTGAGACGGTGCATGCGATTTTGGACGCGGCCTTTCTGTGCCATGTTGGTTTTGCCGGCGCCGACGGCTGCCCGGTCGTGATTCCTACCGCATACGGACGAAACGACGAAACCCTTTATCTGCATGGCTCGGCAGCCAGCCACATGCTGCGGACGTTAGCGGGCGCGACGGTCGAGGCGTGCGTCACTGTAACTTTGCTTGACGGGCTGGTGCTGGCGCGTTCAATGTTCCACCACTCGATGAATTACCGCTCAGTGATGATTTTCGGACGGGCGCGGGTGCTGGAAACGGAAGGCGCAAAAATGGACGCGCTGGAGACGATCAGCGACCAGATTCTTAAAGGACGGTGGCAGGCGGCGCGACTACCGACGGCGCAGGAGCTCAAGGCGACGAAAGTCCTGGCGCTGCCCCTGGCTGAAGCCAGCGCCAAAATTCGTACCGGGCCGCCAAAAGATGAAGCGGACGATTACACGCTGCCGATCTGGGCTGGGGTGGTACCGGTCACAACCGTCTATGGCGCGCCCGTGGTCGACCCGGCACTGCCTTCGGGTATCCCGCTCCCCACCCACGTTAAAAATTTGGGGGCGCGGGTGGCCAGGTAAATAGGATCAGGTCGCGTTTAAAGTACTGGCGCTCGGTGCCGCAGGCGTCACAAATGACCCAGGCAGGCTGATCGAGGCGGTCGCTGCGGGCGCGGGCCGGGTCGCCACGCACCTCTTCGAAGACGAGATAGGCCCCGCAAGGGCAGCGTACGCCGAAATAATGAGGCCTGGTGGCACCCGGGGCATGACGCACCATTTTCGTTATTTTGTCATAGGGAGCCGCCGGCGGGGACACTCAGCGCGGGCGGCGCATGCCATTGCGGCGCAACATGAATGGCGGCGAGACGCCGATTCAGGTCGATGACGGCGGTGCGAGCTTGCTGTCGCAGGGTTGCGAGTTGGTCGCTTTGTTGGGCTGTAGGCAAGCCTTCGTAGCCGTCGATAGCTCGCACCAGGCCCGCGGCTTGAGCGCTCAGGCGCGCAAGTTCGCCGGCGATGGGCGTGAGCTGGTCCACCGCGGCGGCGGCTTCTGGAGCATAGGGGCGCAGCGTATTGAGTTGTTCAATGGCCCGATTGGCCGCGTCTCGGGCTGGGGCGAGGTCGAGCGACAGGTGGTAGGCGGCCATCAGCTCGGTCTGGCGGCGGGCGGCATCGCCGGCCCTGACAGTTGAGGCCGGGTCGGGGATGATTTCGAGTGACCCGGTGAGCGCCGGCTGGGCGCCCACCTGCAGCTTCACCGTATAGCGGCCGGGAGCGGCGGTGGGGCCGGCCTGGTTGTAATGCAGATCCCAAACGACGTGGTTAAGTCCGGGCTTGGCGGTGACAGTGATCTCGCGGACCAGTTGACCGGCAGAGTCATCGATCGAGACCGTCGCCGCGCCACTCGCGGAGGGCGGGAGCACGAAGCTAATAGCGGCGCCGGGGGTCGGGTTCGGAGCAAAAAATTCGCCTGCGCCATACCAGGCCTGGGGTGTGTAAATCGTTTCGCGGTGGGCGGGAGGCGTGGGCAGGAGTTGTGCCGGACCTGCCAGCATGGCCGGGGTAAGCGCGGCCTGGGCGCCAAAGTGATCGAATACCCAAATGCCGCGGCCGTGGGTGCCAAGCACCAAATCATGAGTCGCAGCCTGATAGACGAGATCGTAGACCGGCACGGGGGGCATGTCGGGATCGAGGGCTTCCCAATGCTGGCCGCGATCGCGGGAGCAGTAAACGCCATCCTCAAGACCGGCAACCAGGAAATCCTCATGGTCGGGGTTTTCACGCAGGCGGTGAACTGAACTCTCAGGCAGCCCGGCCGCCATGGCATGCCAGGTCGCGCCGTAGTCGTCGCTCGCGTAGATATAAGGATGGTAGTCGTCGTTGAAATGCGCGTCGAAGGTGGCGTATACACGTCCGGCCGCGTACTGCGAAGCGACAATGCTGCTGACGTTGGACATGGGCGGAAGACCCGGCAGGTTATGGGTGAGGTTGGTCCAGTGCGCGCCACCGTCGCGGGTAACCTGGAGCGTACCGTCGTCGGCGCCGGTGTAGAGCAGCTTGGCGTCCAGCGGCGACTCGGCGAGGGCGGTGATGGCGCTGAAGTTGTCCTGCCCGTCGTTTTTGGAGAGGGCGCGGGCGGGAATGGGTGCGCCCATCATACTCAACTGGTCGCGATTGATGTGGGCAGTGAGATCGGGGCTGATGGGCTGCCAGGTGCGGCCTTGATCGGCGGAGCGGAAGACCCGGTTGGCGGCGGTGTAGATGACTTGGGGAGAGAAGTGGGAGACGATCAGCGGCGCCGTCCAGTACCAACGCAGGGCCGGCTCGCCCGGCGTCCCGGTGGGGACGGTAGCCGGGTTGCTGACGGTGATGCTTTGACGCTGGAACGAGGGGAGAGTCAAGCGGTTGGTACTGCCATTCTGCGAGCTGACCAGAAGCGTCTTGTCGTCGCCATCGAAGACGGCGTACATGCCGTCGCCGCCGCCAATGTTGAAGCTGTCGCCGTTGGAGAGGCCGAGGCTGAGATGGCTGGCGGAGGGGGTGCACCAGTTGCCGTTGTCCTGCAGTCCGCCGCAGATGAGATAAGGCGCGGGCCCGAAACCGGTTGAGATCTCGTAGAACTGGCCGATGGGCATGCCGTTGCGGAAGAGCCAGGTTTCACCGCGATCGTACGAGATGGATACGCCGCCGTCACCACCGATGAGGAGATGGTTCGGATCGCTGGGATCAATCCAGAGGACGTGATCCTCGCCGTGCACGTGGCTGAAGACGTCCCGGAAATTGCGGCCGCCATCGTCGGAGATGTAGAAGCCGCGCTCGGAGCCCATGATGTACACGCGCTGCGAGTCGCGTGGATCGACGTAGATGCGGCTGTAGTAGCTGGGCCGTGGATCGAGCGGCGATAGGTGCTCCCAGGTTTCGCCCTGATCGAAGCTGCGGAAGACGCCGCCGCGGGCGGGGGGCGGAGCGGCGCCGGCGCCGGCGCGGCCGCCGCGGCCGCCTCGACCGCCAGGAGTCGGTCCGGCGCCCGGAGCGCCACCACGGCCGGCGGGCGGGTCGGCTTCGACAATGGCATAGACGAGAGATGGATTTTGCGGAGATGTGGCGAGGCCGATCCGTCCCTTGTCGCCGGAGGGAAGGCCGACGGTAAGCTGTTTCCAAGTGGCGCCACCGTCATTGGTTCGATAAATGCCACTGCCAGGCCCGCCGCCGTTGTATCCCCATCCTTTGCGTTGGCGCTGGTAGAGTGCGGCATAGATGACATTGGGGTCGGTCGGGCTCATGGCCAGGTCGGTGGCGCCGGTATTGTCGTCGTGGAAAAGCACGAGCTTCCAGGTCAGGCCGCCATCGGTGGTCTTGTAGACGCCGCGCTCGGGGTTCGATCCCCAAAGATGGCCCAGCGCCGCCACATAGACAATGTTGGCGTTGTTGGGGTCAACGATGATTTTGGCAATGTGGCGCGTCGGCTCCAGACCCATGCGGTGCCACGTGGCGCCGCCGTCGAGAGACTTATAGATGCCATCCCCCCAGGATGAACTTTGGCGGTTGTCCACCTCGCCGGTGCCGACCCATACTTCATTCGGATTGGAAGGAGCGACGGCGACGGCGCCAATCGACATCATGGCGCCTGCATGGTCGAAAATCGGCGACCAGGAAACACCTGCATTATCGCTCTTGAAGACGCCGCCCGAGGCGGTCCCTACATACATGATTTCGGCTTTACCGGGCGGGGTGGCGACAGCGAAGTCGGCAATGCGCCCGCCGGTCGAGGCAGGCCCAATGGAACGCGGGGCTTGGGCAACGAGGCAACCACTGGCGATCAACAACAAGCTTGCGGCGAGGCGCGCGGATGAGAAGTTCATAGGATTTGATTGATCAGGCGGGCCAAACGCTGGCCGGCTAGTACGAGCTGGCGGTCAATAACCGGACGCGATGCATCGACATAGGCCGGACTGAGTTCGACCGGTGCCGGGTCGCATCCGGATGATAAATGGAGCGGGCCGTAGGCGTATTGCTCCGCCAGTATATGCGACTCCCAGGCCCAGTCGTCCGGTGAGGGGGAGCCCAGGGCCAAATGGCGGCCGTAGGTACGGTCGAGCGATCGGGCGAGAGCCGGGGTATTGCCGGAAGGGACCAGCGCAGTATCCCAATCGGCATGGAGACTGATCCTGCGGCGGGAGTGGGGGAGTCGCGTCTCCACACAGTTAGCGCCGCGATCATTGTCATCGAAGGCGTGCAGGGGTTGGTGAACGTCGCCGACCAAATGGATGATGTAGGCGAGCGCGACGGCTGCATCTTCACGATTGCGCAACTCGCGGGTATATTTCGCGATCGCATCGGTGACGCAATCTCCGTGGCAGTAATCGGTGGTGCGTTTGGCAACGGGTGGAATATTTATGTAGTGCTCGTGGCTGTTTTGGCGCTGCCCATCGGGCCAGGACGCCACAGCGGCGATGAGCGGCAGCCCGTCCTTGGGGCAGCCGCGGATGGCGGCGAAGGAACCCGAGGCCAAAATCCGGTCTACTTGCCGGGCCGCTGAAGGGGTCAGATGCCGCCAGGCAATGAGGGCAACGATCTGGTGGCCTCGGCATCCCCAGGCGCGCGCCGGGGCGGGCGCGAACGTAGCGGCTATGACGACGAGGAGGCAGGCGAAACTTTTCACGGCGTGCGCTCGCTGAGGCTTGCGTTCACGCTGTCATAGCTGGGTGCCGCGGCGAGACCAGTATAGGAACCGGTACCGCGGAGTTCCTGGGCAACATTGCGGAGCGCGCCGAGAGCGGCGCGGTAAGGGCCGGAGCCGAGGCTGATACGGCGCACACCGAGTGCTTGTAATGTCGCGACGGAGGGCGCGGAGGGTGTCCCCAGGATATTGAGTGCGCCCGGACTGGCTGCGAGCAGCGAACGAATGCCCTCGGGATCGGAGAGGCCGGGCACAAAGATGCAGTCGGCGCCGGCGGCGCGGTAAGCCCGGGCGCGTTTTACAGCTTCGGCAAAGGCGCCGGGCAGTGCCGGCTTGAGAAAGAGGGCGTCGGTGCGGGCGTTGATGACCAGCGGCACGCCGGCGGCCGACGCGGCATCTCGGAGTTGTGTGATTTTCGCGGCTTGCGCGGCCAGACCGATGAGACTTGCGCCGTCGTCGGCGACATCTTCCATGTTCAGGCCGACCGCGCCGACGGTGATTAACTCGACCGCAATTGCGGCGCCCTCGAGGTGGTAGCCGCCTTCGAAGTCGGCGGTGACCGGCACATCAACCGCGTTGGTAATGCGTGCGATGGCGGCCAACATTTCGATCGCGGGAATACGTTGGCCGTCGGGATAGCCAAGCGAGAAGGCGATGCCGGCGCTGGTGGTGGCGATGGCGGGAAAGCCGGCGTCCTCGAGCAAGCGGGCGCTGGCGACATCCCATGCGTTGGGCAGGAGTAGTACGTCGGGCCCTTGGTGCAGCCGGCGCAGCGTCTGGGCTTTATCGCAGAGGGTCATTCTGACCCATCTTACTGGTGTATTCTTGCGCGATGAGAAAGATTTCCATTTTAATTTCGCTGCTACTGGCGGTGGCCGCTGTCGCCGCCGGGCAGCAAGCGCCGCGCCAGACCGAAGCCGATGCGTATACGCGCTATGAGTTGCTGGCGCCGGATTCGGCAAGCTTCAAAATTTATTACGAGATCACCGCCACCACGGCGGGCGCGAAGTACTACTACAACCCGATTCGGGCGGGGAGCACGGCGAGCGATGAAGCCGTGTATGACGCCATGACCGGAGAGCCGCTTACGTTTGCCGTAGTGACGGCGGCGGAGGCGCGGCAGGATCCTATGATGGCGCGCGCGAACGATTCGATGGACTACATCAGGGTGACGCTGGCGCGGCCGATGCCGCAGGACGGCCAGGGGCGGATTCGGATTATCAAGACTTATAAGGACGTGAAGAGCTATTTCCGGCAGGGAGACGAGATTGTGTTCAACCGCCCGCTGGGCATTCAGCGGAATCAGGTGGTGCTACCGCCCGGGTATCAGCTCACCTCGTGCAACGTGCCGTCGCAAGTGCTGATTCAACCGGATGGGCGCATCGCAATCAGCTTCATGCACGCGGGTTCGGGCGAGGCGCCGCTGATTCTGCACGCGCGGCTGGGCGCTGCGGCCACGCCCCCGCGGGCACTGACCGCGCAGCGAAGCTGGGAGGCGCCGCCCAGCCAAGGGCCGACCGAACGCGCGCGATTGAGCCAGCGGGCGCAGCAGGACCGGGACATCGTTTATTTTCTCGAATCTCCCGAGACGCACGCGTTCAATCTCTATCACGACTACACGGAAAGCGATCCGGCGGCGCATGCTTACTACAATGTTGTGCGCGAGGGCAGCACGGTGTCGCAGCCATCGGCTTATATCCTGGACACCGGCGAGAAGCTCGACGCCAGGGTCATGACCGGCAATGCGATGAAGGCGGCACACATCAACCCCGGCGAACCGGTGGGCGATGACACGCAGGTGGTGGTGATTCCGTTCACGCCGGTCAAGGCCGGCGCATCGGTGCGGCTACGCATTTCAGAGACCTACACGGCGCCGGCCAGTTATCGGCTGGAGGGAGACGAATTGGTGTTTGACCGGAGTTTTGGGCGCCCGAGGAACGCGGTGGTGCTGCCGGCAGGCTGGTATGTGACCGACAGCGCGGCGCCGGCGACGGTGCGGCAGCTTCCGGATGGACGCATCCGGCTGGATTTCTGGAATGACCGCAATGACACTCTCGGGGTACTGATCAAGGCCCGGCATGTCAAATGATCCGAATTGAGTTAAATTAGGTGGATGCGTAACACCTACCTCATCGCTGCCGCGGTCATTGCCCTCGGGGCGGCCGCCGTTTGCCAGTCGAATCCCGCGGAGAAGACAGCCGAGCAGGAATTCAAAAACATTCAAGTGTTTCAGGGCAAGCCGGCGAACGAGCTGATTCCCACCATGAATTTCATGGCGAGTTCGCTCGGGGTCGAGTGTACCTTCTGTCATGCGGCGCCGTTCTCAGCCGACACCAAGCCGCAGAAGGCCACCGCGCGGAAAATGATCCAGATGGTGTTTGCCATCAACAAGGACAATTTCGGCGGCCGCAACCAAATCAACTGCTTCACCTGCCATCAGGGACATTCGCGCCCGACCAGCACGCTGAGCATCGCCGCCGATGCCGGTGCGGCACCCGCGGCGCCCGCTCCGCCGGCGGCTCCTGGCGGGGCCAAGCCGGAACTGCCCACGGCGCAGCAGATTCTTGACAAGTACCAAGCCGCGCTGGGCGGGGCTGCGGCGCTGGCCGGAATCAAAAGCGAAACTGTCACCGCGACCCGGGTGGCGGGGGATAACAGCGCGCCCGAGTCGGTGGTCCGCGCCGACGGCAAGCTGCTGATTACCGACGAGCGGGGCGGGAACAAAATCAAGTCGGGCTTCGACGGAAGCTCCTACTGGAACGGCACGGCCGGCCCAGCTCGCAGCGACGCTCAGGCGACATTGGCGGCCGATGTGCCGTTGTATCCAGGCGCCGACCTCAAGGCCGAAGGCGCGCGCGTGTTCGGCGAGGCGCCCATCGATGGAAAACCCGCCTACCTGTTGGCCGTGCGCGGCCCCGGCGGGGCGGCGCGCTACTATTTCGACAAGGACAGCGGCCTGCTGGTGCGGGAAGTCACCGGCGCTCCGACCTATCTGGGTGCGCTGCCGTTGCAGGTGGATTTTTCCGATTACCAGACCGTCGATGGGGTGAAGCTGCCGTTCGACACCAAGTGGAGCGATCACACCCGGACCTGGGAACGAAAGGTGTCGGCCATCAAGTTGAATGCTCCGGTTGACGCTGCCGAGTTCGTGCCGCCTCCCGCGAAGCAATAGCGTTTGAAAACCCGAATCGAACTTCTACTGCCGATTGTCTGTTCGCTGGCTTTCGTTGGCTCGGTCACCCTGCGCCGTCCGGACGGCCCGTGCGACATTTACGCCCGCGCCGGCGACCCCTGCGTAGCGGCCCATAGCACCACCCGCGCGCTCTATTCCGCCTATAACGGCCCGCTCTACCGGCTGCTGCGCCAATCCGATGGCAAGGCGCTCGATGTCGGCGTGGTGCCGCCCAGCGCCATGGACGCCGGCGGCTATGCCAATGCCGCCGCGCAGGACGCGTTTTGCGCTCACACATTCTGCTGGATCACAACCATTTACGACCAGTCGGGAAATCACAATGACCTCACGCAGCCGCCGCGCGGGGGATTCAGCGGACCCGCCATGGGCGGATTCGATAACATCCCACTGGCTGGCGTGGCGCCGGTTACCGTGATGGGGCATAAGGTTTACGGCGTCCTGATCGAGCCCGGCATGGGCATGCGCAACGACCATCCGCGAGGGACGGCGGTGGACGACCAGGCGGAGGGCCAGTACTGGGTCATCAACGGACAGCATTTTAATTCCGGCTGCTGCTTCGATTATGGCAACGCCGAAATTGACAGCCGCGACGACGATAACGGCACCATGGAGACGCTTTATTTCGGCAATGCGGACGCGTGGTACCACGGCGTCGGGCCCGGTCCCTGGGTGATGACCGATCAGGAAAACAATCTGGTGGGATGTGTCAATCCGGAAGGCGACAAATCCAAGCTTTGCCCGAATCTACCCACCATTACATGGCGCTTCGTGACAGCCATGGCCAAGGGCGAAGCGCACCACTGGACTTCGCTTGGCGGCGACGCCCAGCAGGGACGGCTTTCCGTCATGTTCGATGGACCACGCGTAAACAGCACGTACGATCCGATGCGCAAGCAGGGCGCAATTTTGCTCGGCAACGGTGGTGACAACAGCGACAGCTCGCAGGGGACCTTCTATGAAGGAGCCATGACCGCAGCCGGCACCTTCCCCACCAATGCCACCGATCAACTGGTGCAAGCGAACATCGTCGCCGCCGGGTATGCTGTTGCGCCGCCGCCCGCTTCGCCTGCGATGTCCGTGGCGCGCGGCCACGGCGACATCAAGATCAATGAGTTCAGCGCCAGCCCAACGCAACCGTTCATCGAACTCTACAACGCCGGCGCCCGCGCGGTTGATCTTTCGAACTGGACGTTGACCGAACACGCGGCGCAGCAGGCGATCTTCTCAAGCGTCCACATTCCGTCTGGCACGAAGCTGGCGGCGCGTGGGTTCTACCTGCTGGCTCTGTCAAACTCTGGCCTGGCGGTGGATGCGCGCGCCGGCGACACCACGATTTATGTCAGGAGCACGGTGGGGATGAAGAGCGGCGATGAGATTGCGATTGGCGACGGCGTTCAAGCCGAACACCGCAAGATTGCAAGCCTGGGAACAGCCGCCGCGAGCCCCACCACGTTATGGCAGCCGCTGCCGGATGGTCCGGTCATTACAGTCCCGGCGGGCGCCACCAATTTGCCCGTCACAAATATCTCGGGAATTGAACCTGGCGAGAAGATCGCACTCGGCTACGGCGCGCATTACCCAGTGGTCGCACCGGAGCCGGAAAAGTACGAAGTGGTCACGGTCACCGCGGTCGGCAAGCAGGGCACCCAGGCGCGCCTCAAAGCCGCCGCGGCCGCGGGCTCGACCACGCTGCAGGTGACGAACGGCGCCAACATCTCGCCGGGCGACACGATTCGCCTGGACATCGCCAGTGCGGGGCACGGCACCGAAACGGTGACCGTCGCCCAAACCGGCTCCGAAATTACTTTGGCGGCGCCGTTGCGCTTCAATCACTCCGCCAATCTTCCGTTTAGCGATCGCGGAACCGGCATCAGCTTCGAGCCGGCGGCCGCATTTGCGCACCGCAGCAATGAGCCAGTCGAGGCGCTTGGCACTGGCATCACGCTGGATGCGGCCTTGAGCCGCGATCACGCCCTCAACAGTGTGGTTCACGACACGGCCGATACCGAAGCCGGCTATCAGGGTACGCCGGCGCCGAACCAGTGGTTTGGCGGCCCCGCGCTTTCGCCAGCGGCGGGAGCCATCGTGTTGCGCGATGCCTCGGGCCAGGTGGTTGACAGCGTCAATTACGGGCTGCTGGTGGACCCATGGGCGGCACAGGGCGGCTGTGCCGCGCCGGCTTTGCAAGTTGCGGGTGCGACCAACCGTAGCGCGGGCCGCTACCCTGATGGCGCCGACAGCCGCAGCAGTTGCGGCGACTTCCACGCGCCAGCGGTCGCCACGCTGGCGGCCGAAGCGCCGGCGGGAGTCACCAACATTAAAGTGTCGGATGTCACTGGATTCCAAACCGGTCAGACGATCTTCATTGATAACGAGCAGGCGACCGTAGCGGAGGTTGGCACTCCCGGCGGCACAGCAATTGCCACCGACGTCCCCGCTGGCACAAGCGTGATTCCAGTAACGGCGCCGTTTCGCTTCCGCTCCGGACAAGCAATTGTCGTCGGAAACGGGCCCAGCGCGGAGTCAGCGGTCGTGAGCGCAGTCGCCCGCGGGCGCTCGCGCGCCATCACCGTTTCATCCCCGCTCAAATTCGCGCACCAGGCCGAAGAGCCGCTGACCGGCACCGGTATCACCCTCGCCGCGGCGATGACGCGAGCGCATCCATTAGGCGCGCCCGTCGCCAGTCAGTTGGCAACACCGGGCGCCCCCAATAAGCCGAACAATTAATTTAAGGCTCGATGGCGAGGGTTAGGCCTTTCGCCTTGAGGGCTGCGTTGAAAGCCGCGACTTCGTGGGTGTTGAAGGCCGCAAGCGCCGCCTGCGAAGTGGCGATCCAAGCCTTGAAAGTTTCGTTCACGGCGACGGCCTGAGCGGTGGGGCCGAGGTCGGCTTCGTCCTTGTCGTAAAGCGCGGTCAGCTTTTGGTACAACTCGCTGGGATGACGGTTGAGATCCTCATTGCCATCGGTTAAGTACACATCAATGAGCTTGCCCTCGACCGCGGTCGCCTGCTCGGCGAGTTGATTGGCCGAGCTATCGGGATAGCGCGCCGCCACATCGGCGGCTTGTTTGCGCACCCATTCCAGATGCTCAATAATGTCGGAGACGGTGTTGATCTCATTTTCCAGAGTGAGCTTGAAGTCGAGTTGGGCGCGCAGCGTCGCCGGTGTTCCAAGCGAGCCGGGGTCAGCCAGCACTTCCAGCGGCGCGGTTTGAGTTGCGCCGCCGGCCGCGAGTTCGACCGTGTACTTTCCGGGAATGACGAGCGGGCCGGTGACAGTGTTTGGGATCATGATGCCGGTCAAAATGTGATAGCCACCCGGGCCGTTCTGGACCCAGGGCGCACCGGGCGGCGGGACCAGCATGTGCGGCATTTTACCGTTCTCATAACGAAGATCCCACCAGGCACGGTTGAGGCCGGCGTTGCCGCGAACACTTAGCTTGCGAACGGGTTTGCCATCGGTCGAAGTAATGGTAATTGTCGCCGGTCCGGCCTGCGGGAGAAAGAAGTTGATATCGGCGCCATAGGGCGGGTTCTGACCCTGCACGCGGGCGCCAGGTTCGGCGAGGCGTCCATCCCCGACGGTGCGAAAACGGTAGGCGGCCCGCGGCGGATAAAGGGTCACCGCGCTGGTTTCGGGGCGGTAGGCGCGAAGGGCGGTGATGTCGTCGAGAATCCAGTCGCCGCGTCCGTAGGTCGCGATGACGAGATCGTTGAAGCGCGGCTGTACGGTGATCCAGTAGACGGGAGTCGAGGGCAGGTTGTTGTTGAGCTGGGTCCAGTGACCGCCATCGTCCCAGGTGACGTAGATGGCGCTGTCGGTGCCGAGGTAAAGCATGCCCTTGCGAACCGGATCTTCCATAATGCAGTGGGCCGAGCTGTTGTAGCCTTGGGGAACGCCGGCGCTGATCAGGTGCCAGGTGGCTCCGTAATCGGCGGTCTTGTAGACGTAGGCGTTGTAATCGCCCATCTGTTCGAGATTGACGGTGATGTAGGCGGTCGCGGCATCGTATCGGGACGGGTCTATGTTCCAGATGGTGCCCATCGGCGGCAGGCCGGGGATATTGGCGGTGACATTTTTCCAGTGAGCGCCGCCATCCTGGGTGAGGCTGACCTGGCCATCGTTGGTGCCGGCCCAGATCACGCCTTGTTTCACCGGCGATTCCTCGACCGCATAAATGATGGCCGCGTCGTACGTGTACAAATTGTCGTGGGTGATGCCGCCGGAATCGCCTTCATGGGATTTGTCATTGAGGGTGAGATCGGGGCTAATCGTCTTCCAGCTTTGGCCGCCGTCGGTGGTCTCATGCACATACTGGCTGCCGACGTAGACGCGGTTGTGGTCGAAGGGTGAAATGGAGAGCGGGATAGTCCAGTCCCAGCGGTACTTGACGTCGCGCGGGGTCCAGCCGTCGTCCACATCGGGCCAGACGCTGACGTCGCGGACCTGGCCGTCCTTAAGGTTCATGCGCGTGATCACACCCTCGTAGCAGCCCGACCAGATGATATTGGCGTCGGTCGGGTCGGGGGTGGCGAAGCCGCTTTCGCAGCCGCCGACGGATTGGAAGTCGCCGGCGCCAATGCTGCCGCCGCGTCCGCCGCCGGCGAGGTTGTTGCTGGGGCCATAGAAGGACGAGGCATCTTGCAGATTGCCGTAGATGTGGTACGGGATGGCGTCGTCGGTCGACACGTGGTAGACCTGCGCAATGGGCAGGCGCATGTGGGCAAAGCTGCGGCTGCCGTCGAGGGAGACGGAAAGGCCGGCGTCGTTGGCCACGAGAATGCGATGTGGATTGAGTGGGTCGAGCCAGACGTCGTGGTTGTCGCCGCCCGCCGAAGCAAAGCCGTTGGCGGCGCCGGGGCGGACGAACGTGCGCCCGCCGTCGAGCGACATGGTGTAGTTGGGACTCATGAAATAGAGGCGGTTCTCGTCGTCGGGAGCGATGCCGAAGCGGCCGTAGTAGGAATCGCGCTGCATCATCATGTGGTCGTGACTCATAAGCGTCCAGTTGACGCCGCCGTCGGTAGAGCTGTAGAGCGACGGCTGCGTGTCCTGCACGAGCGCGTAGACGTGGCGCGGATTGGAGGGTGCGACTTCCACATCCACATGGCCGACCGCGTGGGGCGCCGGGGGCAGGCCGTGGCCACTGGCCTGATGCCAGGTGTCGCCGCCGTCGCGGCTGATGTAAATACCGCCCGAGGTGCCCCCGCTATCGATTTTCCACGGGTAAATGCGCAGTTGCCAGAGGCCGGCGTAGAGCGTGTTAGGGTCGCTCGGGTCCATGGCCAGGCCGGAGCAGCCGGTGTCGGAGTTGGGGCCGAGCACCAGCTTCCAGGTGGCGCCGCCGTCCTCGCTCCGGTAAACACCGCGTTCGGGCTGGGCCTTGAAGAGCTGCCCCAGGGCGCAAACGTACACCCGCTGCGGGTTGCGCGGATCAATCACGATGCGACCAATATGCCCGGTGGCGTCCAGGCCCATGTGCCGCCAGTGCGCGCCCGAATCCATGGATTTGTAGACGCCGTCGCCCAGGGGATAGAAGGCGCGGATGAGCCACGTTTCACCGGTGCCCGCCCAGACGACATTCGGCGAGGACTGCGAGACGGCGAGGGCGCCGATGGCGGAGACTTTTTGATCGTCGAAAACCGGCTTCCAATCCACCCCGCCGTTCTCGGTCTTCCACACGCCGCCCGACGCGGCGCCGACGTACATGGTGGCCGGGTCGCCGGGAACGCCCACCGCCGCCGCGGCGCGGTTGCCGTAGGGACCGACCATGCGCCAGCGCAGGGCGGCGAGTGGATTTTGAGCGGCGGCGAGTGAGGAAAGCGCGGCAAGAACAGCGGCAACGAGCGTGGCGAGGAGGGCGAGTTTATTTTTTCGCATTGGCTTGATTCGTGAGTGAGCGGATGAGATCAATTTCGCGTTGGCGGTAGGGCCGGCCATCGCTGTAAAAAATGTCGTGAAACCAGATTGCGGGTTGATCGGTGACGTAGGGTCTTTGCCAGGAATCCCAAGGCAGGTTGGTTTGTGTTTTGCCGTTGACCAGGCCCCAGTTTATCGCCGCCACGTGATACCGCAATGCCAGCGGGAGAATGGTGTCGAACGTACTGCCATGGCTGCGCGCCATGTACTCGGTGCAAAGGATCGGGCGGTGGTAGGGCTGCAGCTCCTTGACATGTTTTTCGAAGCTCTCGGGCCAACCGTAATTGTGGAACGTGAGCACATCGGATTGGTCGAGCTGGATGCGCTCGGTCGGGGTGCGGTGGTCGTTGGGGGACCAGTCGTCGTGGAAGAGACCGCTGGTGAGCGGCTGAGAGGGGTGTTGCGAGCGCGCCCAGGCGAACACCTGGGGCAGGAGAATTTCGACGTAATGGTTCTTGTCTTTGAGCTTAGCGTCGGGGCCATTATCGGGTTCGTTCCACAAGTCCCAAGCCAGCACACGAGGATCGTTGGCGAAAGCGCCGACCACTCCTTTGACATAAGCCTCGAGGCGCGGGTACTGCGCCACGTCGGCAAGCGCGGCGAGGCCGGGCGACTGAACCCATCCGGAATTGTGCACTCCGGGAATGGGCGGGTGCTGCGGGCCGAGCTTGGGAAAGGGTTCCCAACAGGAATCGAAAAGGACAAACAGCGGCCGGATGTGATGGCGGGCCGCGATGGTCAGGAACGTGTCAAGGCGGCGCTGGAAGCCGGGCGCGTCCTGTTGCCAAAGCAGATCATGGAGGAACACGCGCATGGTGTTCATGCCGATGGCTTGCGCCCACCCCAGTTCCTGGTCAATTTCGGTGGGGTTAAAGGTGGCGGCTTGCCACATTTCGAGCTGGTTGATGGCGTCGCGCGGGATGTAGTTGGCCCCCACCAGCCAGGGCTGCGCGGCATACCAGGCGTTGGCGCGGGCCTCGCTCCAGCGCACGGCCGGCGCCTGGGCCGAAGCGATTGCGGTGAGGAATGCAATTAGACAAAGAAGGCCGAGGGTTCGCCGTCGCCGCATGCGGCCATTCTAGCTCAGTGCGTCACGGGCTGAGGTATTTAAACTGGCGACAAAAACAAGAAGTTCGCTGGCGGAAATGTCACGAGCGCGGACTGGCCGCCGACCTTGTGCGCCCGTTGATGCGAGCACACGCTTAGCTCGGTAAGTTTGAAGACGCTGTTATTATCCCTACATGTCGGTAGGCGCGGACGGCGCTGCAAGTGCAGCACGAGTTGGCGAGCCACACACGCGTAAGGGGCTGGTAGAGCGGGCCCTTCAATCCTGGGCTCGAAAGCTCACCGATTTTTCCCGTAGAAACAATCTGCTCTCTTTTCAAGGTTTATAAGAATACAACCCTCGATCTCTCATGTGCGTCGCTGCTATTCAGTGCCGCCAAGGCGGCCATCCCATCGGCGTCTATCTTGCCCGCTCCACCCTGGTCTCCAGCTACGGCCGCGCCGGCTCGCTGGTAGTGCTGCTGGTGTGGATTTATTGTGCGGTCCAATTCCTGCTCTTTGGCGCCAGCGTCGCCGACGCCAGCGCCACCCGCCCCGCCTGACGCCGCAATCACTCAGTTGGATGATCTGTTGTTCTGAATTGAACAGCGCTGCGGTTGCTCCCGGCGTAACCTCGGATTTGTATCTGGAGGCGCTGCGTCATGCGGACACTACTCGGAACATTGCTGGCTGTGCTCTTGTTTTCTTTTCCCTTGGCATCACAAGAGGCCAACGGCCGCAAGGCAACGCCGCCGGCCCACGGCGCCGCCGCTGCCCGTAAAGCCCCGCCCGTTCCCAAGAAAGGACCGCCCGCCACCAAGGGCCGGGGCAAGCCGCCGGCGGCAGGGGTCCAGCGCGATTTTAGCGACCAGCCCGGACATCCCGACCTCCCCCACGTCGACACCACCGCCCGCGGCAGCGTCTGGGTCGGCCACGACACCGGACGCAACGACGCCTCCTATCGTCTGGATCATCCCTGGCAACATGGCCACTTTACGGGCGGCTTCGGCCCCAGCCACGTCTGGGCACTCTCTGGCGGCGGCCCCAGCCGCTTCGGCTTCAGCGGCCTTTTCTTCGATGTCGCCCCCGTCGATGTGGTTTATTGCTCTGATTGGGACTGGAACACCGACCACGTCGTCATCTACGAGGACCCAGATCACGCCGGCTGGTATCTCGCATATAACGTGCGTCTGGGCGCGTACGTTCACGTCGAATATTTGGGCAAGTCCGGCGGGCGGCGTGTGCCGGTAATCAGGAGATAACTCTATGCTCTGGACGATCGTTGCTATACTCATCATTCTTTGGCTGTTGGGTTTCAGCCTTAACATTGCAGGAAGTCTGATCCATCTGCTGCTGGTCGTGGCCCTCGTCGTTGTCATCTATCGACTCATGACCAATCGGCGCGGCGCCCTCTAGTGACCCCCATCAGCGCCTGGTACTGGAGGCATTCCCCGCCGGTGGTCGAGAAGCCGCCGCGCGACCAGCTCCTCGGGATCGAGGGGCTGGAGGAGCGCGCCTTGGCGCTGGCCGCGAGCTTGAGCGTCGATCCCCACGCGCGCCAGCGCTCGCGCAGCGCCTTGCCGCGCTTTGAGGACAACGCCCGCCGTCTCCGCGAGGCCTATGGCGTGCTGGCCGGCGACGGGCGGGCCGGGCGCTTCGCCACCGCCGCCGCCGATGAACTGGTCGACAACTTCCACGTTGTCAGCCGCGGAATTCAGTGCGGATGGCTGCAAGACAAATTCGGGCTGTCGTGGCAGGTGGTGCCGGCCGGCCTGCCGGAACTGCTCCGCCATCCTGCCGCCATGCGGGCCATGCTGGGTATGGTCAAGCTCAACCTCGCTGCGCTCCAGAACGGCGCCACGGCGTGAACGGTGGCGAGGCACCACCTGTATCATCTTGAACAGTAATGCGGCCGGAATTGGGTGAGCATCAGAGGCGGTGACAAACTGCGGCAAAATCTGCGTACTGGTGTTTGTCGTACAACTGCTGGCTGTTTCCGCGTTCGGTTATTCGGTGCTCACGCACGAGCAACTCGTGGACATGATGTGGAATGCCGAACTCATTCCCTTAATGCGCGCGCGTTTCCCCGATATCAGCGAGGCCCAACTCCTCGAAGCCCACGCTTATGCCTATGGCGGTGCCGTGGTTCCCGACATGGGATATTATCCGCTCGGCAACCCATTCTTCAGCAATCTGGTGCACTATGCGCGCACCGGCGATTTCATCACGGAAATGATACGCCAGAGCGAGACGCCGGACGAGTACGCCTTTGCGCTCGGCGTGTTGTCACACTATATGGGCGATACGGTGGGGCATCCCGGTTCGGTGAACCAGGCGGTGCCGATCGAGTATCCGAAGTTGCGCGCCAAATACGGCAAATACGTCACCTACGACGAGAACACGGTCGACCACCTGAAAATCGAGTTCGGCTTCGACATGGAAGAGGTAGCGCTGCATCGCTACGCCCCTCAGCAGTACCACGACTATATCGGCTTTCAAGTATCGAAGTCGTTGTTGGAGCGGGTGTTCCCGGTGGTCTATGGCCTGCCGCTGCAGCAGGTGTTGCCTAACGAAGACTTGGCGATTGGAACGTTTCGGTGGAGCGTCAGCCGGGCGATTCCGGAGATGACGCAGGTGGCGCTCGAAATTCACAAGAAAGATATGATCCGCGAGGATCCTACCTTCTCGCGGCGAACGTTTCTCTACCGGCTTTCGAAATCCGACTATAAAAAGGATTGGGGCCATGACTATAGGCGGCCGGGATTGGGTGCCCGGATGCTCGCCTGGATCCTGCGCCTGATGCCTAAAGTCGGCCCCTTCCGGGCCTTGGCCTTCAACAACCCCACGAGCCAGACCGAAAATCTTTACATTCAAAGCATCAACGCGAGCTTCGACCAATATCGCGCGTTTCTCGAAGCGATGCGGACTGATAAGCTCCAATTGCCCAACGATGACCTCGACGATGGCAAGCCCACGCACGTGGGCGAGTATGCGCTCGCCGACAGCATCTATGCGCTCTGGCTGGCGAAGCTGGACGCGGGACGCTTCAGTTCCACTGACATCGCGCTGCGCAACAATATCGAGGGCTTCTACGCCGGCGCTGCCGTGGTGCCGGCGCCAGCGGTGCAAGCAGATTTGGCGCAGCTTCGGGCGGCGACGGTGTTCTCCTACTGAGCGGGATCGCCGCTTTGCTCAGTTCTGGCGGGTCAGGCCGGTTAGGTAGGGCTTCATCTGCGGCGAGGTCCAGTCGGCGGTGCTCACCAGCTTGCGCGCCACGGTGCCATCGGGGGCCGGGGCCGCGGCGAGACCACCTCGCGTGACGCCGGCTGGGGCGTGGGCTTCTTCGGGGGCACGACAGCCCTTCGGCGGCATTCCATGCTACATTTTTCGACTTATGGGATCTCTGCGCGTCGCAGCGCTGTACGGCAGGCACAGAATGGATTCTGTTCACTCCGCCCGCAGCGCTGTTGCCGGATCCACCCGCGTCGCGCGGCGCGCCGGGCCCAGACTGGCCAGCAGTGCGACCGTCAACAGCAGAGCCGGCGCCGCGATCATGGTCACCGGATCCCACGGACTCAGTCCCGCCAGGCGCGTTGCCAGGGCCTGGGCTGCCAACGCGCCCCCGGCCAGGCCGAATGCAATGCCGAGCAGCGTCCAGCGCGCGCTGCCGGCAGTGACCAGGCGCAGCACTTGGCCGCGAGTCGCGCCCAGCGCCAGCCGCACGCCAAATTCCCGCGTCCGCAGCCCGACGGAGTAGCTTGTCACCCCAAGGATCCCGATGGCGGCCAGCAGCAGCGCCAGCCCGGCCAGCATGCCCGCCAGCCATCCCTGCAAGCGCGGCTCGGCTAGCGCCTGCCACATGCCTGCCCGCAGCGTCTCAAATTCCAACATGTAAGGAGCCTGCGCCCCCGTCGACGGCATTCCAGCCACCACCGCGCGCGCCGCTGCTTCGACACTCGCTACGTCGCCGCGGGCCACCAAAACGAACCGAGCCGCCAGCCCGGGATCTTGCGCCATGTCGAAATACATCGTTGGCGGCGCCGGCTTTGCCAGCTCGTAGCGGAGGTCGCGCGCCACGCCAATGACCACGCACGACGCCGGTGCCGCCGCTTTTGGCGTCGGGATTGACTGCACATTGATTCCGCAGCGTGGCAGCGCGACGTGCAATCCCACGGGGTTCTGCCCCGGGAATAGCAGCGCCGCCAGCCTCTGGTTCAAAATGACCGCCTTCGCGCCCCGCGCAAGATCGCCACCGGACGGAAAGTCCGAGCCCGAAACGATGGGTGCACCCATGGCGGCGAAATAGCCCGGCGTCACATGGGCCATGGTCAACTCCGGCAGAGTTTTGCCGCTGCGTTCGATGATCCAACCTCCGGAAGGGTCCAATACCGGAAAGTCGTTTGCCGCCCCGGCGGCGCTCACGCCCGGCGCCGCTTGCAATCGTTGCTCGAGCAACTGCCACCACGCCGCCTTCTGCCCGCCGTCGGCGGCGCTGCCGACCGTCATCGGAAATGGCAGCTGGATCAGGAAACTCAGTCGTTGCGACCGCGCGAACCCAGGATTCACGTTGGCCAGTCGCAGCCAGCCATGCAGCAGCAGGCCGGCGCCCACCATCAGCATCATGGTCAAGGCCACCTCGGCCGCCACCAGCCCGTTCGCCCAACTCTTCCGCGTCGCGCCGGGGCACACCATGGCAGCCTCGCTGCGCAGCGGCGCCCCCAGCGCCTGCAACGCCGGCGCCAATCCGCACAGCAACACCACCGCGGCCGCGCTGCCGGCCGTGTAGGCCACCACCCAGGGCGCCAGCACCGTGGCATGCAATCCCACCATGTCGCGCAGCACCGCCGCGGGCAGTAGCCATCCGCCCCACACCCGCAACAACTGCAGCGCCGCCGCGGCCCCCGCCCATCCCAGGACCGCGCCGCCTGCGGCCAGCAGCGCGCTTTCCGTCAGGAGTTGCGCCACAATGTGCCCCCGCGACGCGCCCAGCGCCATATGCATTGCCATCTCGCCCTGGCGTGCCTGGCCGCGCGCCAACAACAGATGCGCCACATTCACGCAGCCAATCAGCAGCAAGCACCCCGCGGCCGCACACAGCCAAACCAGCCCTGGCGCGCCGCCGCCATGTTCGTGTTGGTCCAGCGTCTTCAGTTCCATGCGCCAGCCCGCATCCGTGCTGGGGTGCGCCGCGGCCTCGGCTTGGGCAAGCCCATCCACGCCCGCTTGCGCCGCTGCCAGGCTGGTTCCGGTCCGCAGCCTTCCCACAACGTAGAAGGGCCGGGAAGTGCGCAACCGGGCAACGAAGGTGGCCAGGGGCTGCTCGGGAACCCAGATATCGGCCGTGCTTTCCCACGCAAACGACGGCGGTAGCACTCCCACGATGGTGTAAGCCGGATAGTCGCCCTCCTGCTCGCTCATGGTGCGGCCCAGCACCGCCAGGTTGCCGCCGAATTGGCGCTCCCAAAAATCGTAGCTCAGCACCACCACCGCGCCCTGGCCGGCCGCCGCGTCGCTGGGCAGGAGCAGCCGTCCCGCCTGGGCGCGCACACCCAATAGCGCGAAAAAGTTTCCGCTTACCCTTCTCCGGCTCGCTTCCCAGGACATGTCGCCCATCCGCCATGTGCTCTCGCCCTGGCCCCGCAAAATCGCGTGGCCCTCAAACATTGCATCCAGCCGCGGCTGCCAATCCTGCAAATCCGGCCCCGAGATTCCCGCCGCTGGAATTCCGCGCGCTGTCGAGTCCATCCATACCAGCCGTTGCGCCTGCGGAAACGCCAGCGGGCGCATCGTTGCCGCATAAATCCAGGCAAACGCCAGGCAGTTGCCGCCGACGCCCATAGCCAACGTCAAGACGATCACCAGCGAGGCCGCCGGATTGCGCCGCAGGCTCCGCCACCCGTGGCGCAAGTCGCGCGCGGCTTGCTCCAGCCGGTGCTCCCAGCCTGCGGCCAGCATGCGCTCGCGCATCGCGTCGGGGCTGCCGAACGCGGCCTGCGCCGCCCGCCGCGCTGTCACGCGGTCCATCCCGCTCTCTTCTTTTTGCTCCGTCGCGCAAGCGAGGTAGCTGTCCCACTCCTCTTCCCACTCGCGGACGTGGCGCTTGCGTCGCACCAGCGCCGGCAGGCCCAGCAACAGCCGACGCACCCAAGCGATCATGGCGGCGATCATGATTTGGCCTCCAGGATGCGCGCCACCGCGGCCACCTGCTGTTCCCAGCCGCTGGCTTCCTCGGCCAACCGCCTGCGCCCGGCCCTGGTCAGCAGATAGTATTTCGCCCGGCGATGGCTGGCGGTTTCCCGCCATTCACTCGTCACCCAGCCCGAACGTTCCAAACGTGCCAGCGCCGGCAACAGCGAGCCCGCATTCACCGCGAACACGCCGCCGCTGATCTGCTCAATCCGCTGTCCAATGCCGAACCCGTGCAGCGGCTGCAGTGCAACCACTTTCAGGATGAGCATCTCGAGCGTGCCCGGAACCAGCGTCATTTCCGCCATGGCCTTACCCTGCGCCTTCTCCTCTAGTTTGTCAAGAGGAAAGAGAAGCCGTCAATCCAGCTCGAAAACGTGCTGATGCCGGCGAAGATTCACCCGTTTTCCCGCAAAGGTCACGCCTTCCATACGCAGCCGCAGGCGCTGCTCGACCGCCCCGCTTCCCTGCACCTTGATCTCGCCTCCCGCGCCGACGACGCGATGCCACGGATACTCGTCCGGAGCCATGGTTCGCAGCAGGCTGGCAACCGCACGGTGATGGCGCGGAAAGCCCGCCGCCGCCGCCACTTGTCCATACGTGGCGACCTTGCCGCGCGGAATCAAGTCCAGCGTGGCCGAGATGGCTCGGGCACGAATGCCAGCGCCGGCGTGGGGCAAGCGATGGGACGCAAACCCCAGGTCAAGATCATGAAGCCGGAGCCGCATCGCGGCAGTTCGTTTGGCGTCTTGGCGGCGCATCCCTGTTCCCAGCCATTCTATAATCGCGCCAATCTTGGCGATGGCGAGTGCCCAGCGTCGTTCGACCGACGGAAAGCGCCCCCGGTGCGCAGGTCTAGGCGGCCAGAAAACGCACAGTTGCTTACTATTGAGGGGAAGGAACGTAGCGGAAGTGCGACTCAACTCATCCAGGGGAGCACAGGGCCTTGGACTCCGAAGAGCGATCGCGACTGCGTTTCGACCGAGGCTGGAGGTTGAGGCCGCCGCCAGGGTTCGGCGCGGCCCTTCGCCCCCAGGTACTTGTCTATGTATACTTTGACAAGTTATACTTTGACAAGTTAGATTTTGACAAGTTGGGGGATGCAACCAGGGAAGAGGGTGCGGTGACAATGGCGAGCGGTACAATCAAGCCGGATCCTTTTTTCAATCGCACGCGCGAACTGGCCGCCTTGGACCGTGCCTGGAGGCGGCGCGCCGCTGGGGGCCAGATGGCGCTGGTTTTGGGCCGCCGACGACTCGGCAAGACTTATCTCTTGCAACGATATTTCACCGCCGGTGGAGGCGGGGAGGAACCGGAAAAGCCGCACTGCTATTTTTTGGCGGAGCAGTCGACGGCGGCAGCGCAACGCGCCAGTTTGGCGCGGCAGCTGCTGGCGGCGCTTCCGGCGGCGGGGGTGACCGCCGACGAATTGGCCGTCTCCTGGAACGCGCTCTTGCGGTATGCGTCGGACCAAGCGCAGGCGCGGCGGCGGAGCGCGGGACGTTTCGCGCTCATTCTCGATGAATTCCCCTACCTGGTGTCGCGCACGCCCGAGTTGCCCTCGATTCTGCAAGCCTGGTGGGATCGCGAAGGGGCGCATGCGCCGCTATTCGTCGTTCTGTGCGGATCGCAGCTTTCCCTGATGGCTCAGCTCGGCGAACCGACGCAGCCTCTGTACGGTCGCTTCAACGCCGGGCATCTTCGCATTGAGCCGCTCCACTATGAGGACGTGGCCTGCTTTTACGAGGGCTGCCGCCATTACGGTGTAAGGGAAAAGCTATTAATGTATGGCGTTCTGGGTGGAACGGCGCGCTATCACGCCTTGGTGGACACGACGCGGCCCCCGGCGGAGGAGATTGTCACCGTACTGATGCAACCGCTCGCCTGTCTTGAGAACGAGGTGCGCTACCTGTTGAACAGCGAACAGATTCGCGATCCCGGCCCCTACAATGCGATCCTGGCGGCGGTCGCCGGCGGGAAAACAAAATTCAACGACATTCAGCAGGCGACCGGGGTGGAGCGCGGCGCGCTGTCGTTTCTGCTGCGAACGCTGCTCGAGCTGCGCTGGATTCGGCGCGAGCACCCGCACGGAGACGACTCGGAACGGCGGGCCCTCTACCGCGTCGCCGACCCTTTTCTCACCTTCTGGTACCGGTTCGTGGCGCCGTTGGCGAGCGATCTGCAATTTTCCGATCCGGCGGCCGTGTATGCCACTCACGTCGCGCCGCACCTTTCCGATTACATGGGCGGGGCGGTGTTCGAGGAAATCTGTGGCCAATGGCTGCAGCGGAACGCGAGACGGCGTCTGGGCTTGAAAGTGCGGAGCCGCGCGCGGTATTGGAGCCGGGACGGCCAGACCGAGATTGACTTGGTGGCGGAGTTGGAGAACGGCACCTTGCTGTTCGGCGAGTGCAAATGGCGCGGAGGGCGCTTGATGCGTCTGAGCGATCTGGCGGCGCTGAAAGCCAAGGTCGCAAGCCTGCCCGAGGCGCGCTGGCGCGTCAGGCCGAGTTACATTCTTTTCGCTCTAAGCGGCTTCGCGCCCGAGTTGCAGCGGCTGGCGGCGGAGCCGGGCGAACGACTCTATCTGGTCCGCGACACCGATCTGCTTACGCGGCGCGCGTGAGGCGACACTGCGCGCTGGGTACCGGTGGCGCCGTTGCTTAAGTTGGAACCGATGTTGCACTAGTTCGGCTTCCGCAACTTCGAAAACTACCGCCTGCGTACTATGCGGTTGAATCATCTATTGGCGTCCCCGACGGGATTCGAACCCGTGTTATCGCCGTGAAAGGGCCGCCGTCGCACGCCTCGGCGATCACCCAAAACCGGCCACCGATGGTCAGTTCAAAACCGGCCACTGGGAGGGTGATGTCAGGACATTGACGGACGGGGAAGCGGGTACGCTTCCTCGCTATGGGCAATGTCTTGAACGAGAGCAAACAACAG